>JAGXGA010000030.1 GCA_024636975.1 Mariniphaga sp. | reverse complement strand
AAAGGCAATATTGACTACACAAAAATAACAAAGCTACCGGGGCAATAATAAAAAGTCTCGTTACCCTGACTCGAATTTCAAATTATCTGAAATGATTTTTGTGAAAATAAAGCAATATTTGTGTTTATGAATTAATCAGGTTAGGGCAAGTGATGGCGATGTTGAATAAATATGATGATTCTATTTTTTATTATTCAAAAGCCATTGAAATTAATCCAGAATTTTCTAAAGCTTATTACAATCGCGGAAATGCAGAGTTTAATTTGAGCCAATTCGAAAATGCAATAATAGATTTTACAAATGCAATAGAAATTAGTCCAACCTATGCAAACGCTTATAAAAATCGAAGTATTGTAAAAAGGAAATTAAAGGATATTCAAGGTGCAGAGGAAGACCTGAAAAAATACAATGAATTAATTCAAAACAACGATGCAAACCGAAGCCATATTTGAAAACATAGCAGGCCGAATACAGCAGGAAATTGAAAAGGCTCAACAGTCCGTTTTTATTGCGATTGCATGGTTTACCAACAATGCGCTGTTTAATGCCTTACTCTCAAAAGCGAAAGACGGTTGCCGGATTTCTTTAATTGTTTCAAATGACCAGATAAACGAAAACTCTCTTAATAATTTTGATCTCTTAAATAAGGGTGGGTCGGCAGTCTATAAAATCGGAGATGGCGAGACAATTTTAATGCACAACAAATTTTGTGTTATCGACCACAGCACAGTAATAACTGGCTCGTACAACTGGAGTTACAAAGCAGAATCTAATTTTGAAAATGTGGTTATTACCAATAACGACACCATTTTGGCTGAGCAATTTATAGCTGAATTTCACAGAATCCGAAAACAATTTTACAAGGACGAACCGAAGGAAAATTTCTTTCCACTGGATAAGATAATTCATCGGCTGGAAATCCTGAAAAACTATATTTTACTTGAAGATATTCCAGAGTTAAAAAAGGAGGTTATTAAATTAAAAGAATACTGCTTTAATGCTGGTTTAATGGAAATTGTTGATGAAGTTGAAAAAGAAGAATTTGCAACTGCTGTAAGAAAAATTCAGTTTTTTATTTCTGGAAACCGACAATTACTGATTTGGACTGACCCTGAAATTATTGCCCTGAAACTGGAAATCAAAAACCTGGAAAACCAGCTAAATGCTTTTGACAATGAAAAAATTGAACTGGAAAAACTGCTGTCAGAATTTCAGCATCGACATTCCAGGGAATTAGGTGAAATTATTCTTGAAATACTAAAACTTCGAAAACTAAAATTCAAAACGGACCATAAAAAATACAAAGAAGCCGAAGAGGATGAAAAGACTTACCGCCAGCAATTTGAAAAGGAAAAAGTAAAAACGGTTTATGAGTTAAATGCTGAAGAAAAAATTGAACTCAAAAAGAAATTTCGCAAGGCCACTGTTTTATGCCATCCTGATAAAGTTAGCGATGAATTTAAAGAAGCTGCCCAACAGATATTTATTGAACTAAAGGCTGCTTACGATGTCAATGATTATAAAAAAGTATCCGAAGTTTTAAACGATCTGGAAAATGAAAACTATTTTAAATCCAGATCGGAAACGATTTCTGAAAAAGATGTTTTAAGGGTTGCTATTGCTAGATTTCGGAGACAAATTAAAAACCTGGAATCAGAAATAATATCCATAAAATCAAGTGAAACATATCGAACAATTGAATTCATTAAGGATTGGGATGAGTATTTCAGAATTACGAAGGAAAAATTGTTACATGAATTAGATAAATTGGAAATCGAGTTAAAAATAAATCATAAATGAAAGCAATATTGAATTTTGATATAAAAACTGAAAAATCTGAGATTGGAACTGCCCAATGTTACAAAAAAACAGATAATTTGTATTCCATCGAAATTACACTAAATAGATATTTACAGTTTGATAAATCCAAAAGAAGAAACGCATCATCTGTAGCTGCTCCAAATTTTGTTATTCCTTCCACTTTAATAGAGAATGTCGAAGAAAATCAAATAGAAAATGAAATCATTTCTTTTGTAAAAAAATATATTGACGTTGAGGTGATTACTGAAATAGTTGACTGAATAAAAAAAAAATTACCAAATACACATTGGCGATTATTATTTTCATTTTTGTTGTTAGCTAGTATTCTTTTTAGAACATCGGTCATTACCGATTGCCATTCCCCTGATGCTGTCTTCGACAAGTTATTATCCTTAATCTTCAGCACTGTGAAATTAAAATCAGCGGCATTGTTCAAATTTTATCTGTCAAGCAAAGGTGTTTGATCTACCCATAAAGAATCTAGATGATACTTTTGTTATCTAAAACCAAATTTTTTAACTTATTGATTTCCATCCAATCCATTTTACCTAGGAAATCTGGATTGATGGATGAAATATTTTAACAGCAGGATGTTTCAACTATATTTCAACCAAATAAAAAAGAGAACTATGATAAATCATAACTCTCTTTCTGCCAAGTACCCCGAGCGGGATTCGAACCCACGACCCTCAGATTAGAAATCTGATGCTCTATCCAACTGAGCTATCGGGGCAGCCCTTTGTTTTAGCGGTGCAAATATATAAATTTTGCTGCTGTTTTGGCCGGTTGTTTTAAAAATTTCCCCGAAAAATGCCCTTTCTTTTCTGTTACAAAAGGTGGATGCCGTTCGATTTACATTTGTCAATCATTTCGCCGGGCCATATACTCGACTGAATCTCACCTATGTGGGCTTTGCGCAGGTAAAACATGCATAGCCTCGACTGGCCAATTCCGCCACCAATGGTCAATGGCAATTCTCCATCAAGCAGCATTTTATGCCACATCAGGTTTTTTCGTTCTTCAAGACCCCTGATTTTCAGCTGGCGCACCAATGCTTCCTGGTCAACACGGATGCCCATCGATGAAATTTCAAAAGCACGATCAAGTGTTTCATTCCAGAGAATGATGTCTCCGTTTATACCTTTAAAACCGTTTTTAGTTGGTGATGTCCAGTCGTCGTAGTCGGGTGCACGGCCATCGTGGATCCCGCCTGTTGGAAGCTCTCCACCGATACCAATGACAAAAATAGCTCCGTGCTTCCGGGCAACTTCAGTTTCCCGTTCAAACGGGGTCATGTCAGGGTACATTTCAGCCAACTCTTCCGAATGGAAAAAGGTAATTTCTTCGGGCAACTGGGGCTTGATTTCTGGATAATTTTCCGAAACACAGAATTCAGTATTCACCAGCACCGAATAGATTTTCCGGACCACTTTTTTCAGGAAATCCAGGTTGCGTTCCTTTTGTGAAATCACACGTTCCCAGTCCCACTGGTCGACGTACAGCGAATGAATATTGGTAAGTTCCTCGTCAGGCCTGATAGCATTCATATCAGTATAGATGCCGTTGCCTTCCTTTATGCCGAGATCAGCCAGGGCCAAACGCTTCCATTTGGCAAGCGACTGCACGATCTCAGCTACCTGGTCGTTCATCTCCTTCATTGGAAACGAGACCGGACGTTCAATGCCGTTCAAATCGTCGTTAATTCCTGTTCCCTGCTTCACAAACAAAGGTGCAGTAACTCGTCGCAGCCTGAGTTCGGCAGCCAGGTTCATCTGGAAAAAATCCTTAATCAGCTTAATGGCCTGTTCGGTTTGGTTCACATCCAGAATCGAACTGTAATCTTTTGGAATAAATAATTTCATGAATTTAATATTGTTTAATTTTTAATAGCAACAAATACCATCCGGAATTGTCACAAATATTCCTACTTCAAATCTGCATTTGTATTTTGACGTATGCAATCTAAAATCAAAATTGATTAATTTGAATTTTTTATTCTTTCGTCTACAAAAATACGATTGTACTTGCAATATGAAAGAAAAATAATAAAAAATCGCTCAAAATATTAATATTTACCTCAAAATAATGATTTATTGTTTTAATGCTTCATATCTGAATTGCTTTTTGATTTATATTTTTGCCGCAGCAAAATAAGTATGGCTCAGTTCAGCAAAAATATCAGCCGGCTCTATGTAATTAAAATCTCCAAGTGGTTTAACCTGGTAATGCCTGTTGTGGTATTGTTTTACCAGGACAACGGCATGGGAATGCAGGATATTTTTCTGCTTAAATCGATTTATTCGCTCGCCATTGTTGCACTGGAGGTTCCCTCGGGCTGGATGGCTGATGTATGGGGAAGAAAGAAAACCCTCATCATGGGAACGGTAATGGGGAGCGTCGGATTTTTAATGTACAGCTTTTCCTATGGTTTCTGGGCTTTTGTTGCGGCTGAAATCGTATTGGGCATAGGCCACTCTTTTGTGTCGGGAGCCGATTCAGCCATGCTTTATGAAAGCCTGAAGGCCGATAAAAAGCCATCGGAATATGTGAAGCATGAAGGCAGGATCACCTCGTCCGGAAATTTTGCTGAAGCCATTGCAGGCATTGCTGCAGGATTTTTGGCTGCCATAAGTTTAAGGTATCCGTTTTATGCGCAGTTTTTTGTGGCCTCTATGGCTATTCCAGCAGCCTTATCATTGAAAGAGCCTTCACTACATTTTGCCACCCATGTGCATTCCATAAAACAAATGGCGCGTGATATCAAAAATGCGCTGTTAAAAAATACCGATCTGCGTATTTCCATATTGCTGTCGGCAGTAACCGGCGCAGCCACTCTTGCCTTTGCATGGCTGGTGCAGCCGTTTTTTAAGGAAATCGGGCTTCCTGTGGAATTTTTTGGTATTGCGTGGACCGTGTTGAATCTGAGTGTAGGCATCTCGTCGGCGTTTGCATTTATTGTTGAAGGGAAACTAAAAAAGCGACAGGAACTGCTCATGATAATTACATTGCTTGCGGCCGGATACTTTTTCTCGGGCCTGACTGTAATACGCGAAGGCCTCGTCTTCTTGCTGCTGTTTTATCTTGTTCGCGGACTGGCAACCCCTATTTTTAAAAATTACATCAACATCTATTCTCCTGATCAGATGCGGGCAACCATCCTATCGGTGCGAAACATGGTTATCCGGATAATCTTTGCGGCAGTTGGTCCTCTGCTGGGTTGGATGATTGATAATATAAACCTAAGTACTGCTTTTATGGCAGCAGGTATAATTTATCTGCTGTCTGCTCTGATCATCGTTCTGCCGTGGCTGTTTAAACCGAAAAATTCTTAAGATTCCCAGGTAATTTGCTGGATTAACTCCGATGGTAATTCAGTATTAACTCAGTTATAACTCAATCATAACTCAATGTAAATTCAATCAAAATTGAATTTACATTGAGTTAATACTGAGTTTATATTGAGTTTACATTGAGTTTAGTCAGGCGAAGGTATAGTAAATGTGGCTTTTATACCCTTACCTTAAGCCCATCATATGCCGGAAAGACATTTGGAGGGAGTATCGCCCGGATGTCGTCGTGTTTTCCAAAGCCATGGCTGATGTGCGTTAAATAAGCTTGTTCAGGTTGAACCTCATTTATAACTTCGAGGGCTTCTTCCAGGTTGTAATGCGATATGTGTTTTTCCTTTCGCAGTGCGTTGATAATTAGGATTTTTGTTCCCTGCAGCTTGACCATTTCCCCGTCAGGTATATAATTGGTGTCGGTAATGTAGCTCAGGTCACCCACGCGAAAGCCGTATACCGGCAGCTTGTGATGGTAGCAACGGATGGGATTGATCCGGATTCCATCGATATCAAAAGGCTGATCGTTGACAAGATGCAGCTCCATTTGTGGTATTCCGGGATAATTCTGTTTGGCAAAGACATAATAGAAGATGCGTCTGATAGCTTCCTGCACTCTTTCTTCAGCATATATGTCGGTCGGGTGTTTTTGCAACCAGTTGAACGACCGTATATCGTCGAGGCCAAATATATGATCAACATGTTCGTGGGTAATCAAAATAGCCCGCAGCCTCTTTAGCTGTTCCCTGAGCATTTGCTGTCGGAAATCGGGACCTGCATCAATAAGAATGTTTTGTCCCTGAACTTTTAATAATAACGAGGCGCGCAAACGCTTATCTTTTGCATCGGAAGAGCGGCACACTGAACATTCACAGCCAATTACAGGTACACCCTGTGATGTGCCTGTACCTAAAAATACAGCTTCAATTTCCGGCTTTTTAACATTCGACATGCTACAAAATTAATAAAAGCTTACGGGAAATGGTGGGAAACAGTACTTTTACAGTAAAAAACGAATGGCAGAGCTGTATTTATTACCAAATGTTTTACATGAGGGCGACTGGCAAAATGTGTTGCCTGCAAGAGTTATTGAAATAATTGGCAAAACGCGTTATTATATTGTAGAAAACATCCGGACAACCCGGCGGTTTTTAAAGCAGGTTGACCGCAACATCGACATTGACAGGCTTACATTCTATGAACTTAACAAACATACTGATGTTGATGCGATTTCAGGCTATTTAAAGCCCCTGGAACAGGGGGAAAATATGGCTGTTGTTTCGGAGGCCGGCTGTCCGGGAGTGGCCGATCCAGGCGCCAGTGTAGTAGAAATTGCTCACCGGAAAGGATTGAAAGTAGTGCCTGTTGTGGGGCCTTCCTCCATATTGCTGGCACTGATGGCATCGGGAATGAACGGACAGAACTTTGCCTTTAACGGCTACCTGCCTGTGAGATCTCCGGAGCGTTCGCGTGCAATTTCGGCGCTTGAAAATAAAGCGGTTTCCGGTAATCAAACACAACTGTTTATTGAAACTCCTTACCGGAACAATTCTTTGATAGCAGACCTGTTAAAAGTTTGCTCCCCTTCTACCCTGCTCTGCATTGCTGCCAACCTTACCGGTGAAAATGAATTTATTGCAACTAAAACGGTTGCACAATGGAAGAAACAGGTTCCTGACCTGCATAAACAACCTGCCATTTTTCTGTTGGGTAAATAGACGATTTTTAAAAGCAATTAAAAGTTATGCTGTTGTGCGGAGGAAAGAAATCAACTTATGATTTTCAGCTCAGCAATCCTTTCTCTTTCAGGAATTGGTATTCGTATTCAAAATTAGGGGTAAATACAGCCTTGCCGAGCTGTTTTTCAATCTGGTTTTTTGTCCAGAACCGCGCCTCCTCCACTTCGTCGGAATGCACTTTGAAGGTTTTATAATCGTGGGTAATAAACAGGTATACCAGTTCGGCTTCTACTTCCGATTCCCATTTGTAGACCTGGAGTAAACGGGCTTCAAAATTTTTCAGGCCAATTTCTTCGAAAGCCTCCTTGTAAAGTGCTTTTTCGAGGGTTTCTCCGGCTGAAATATGACCGCCGACAGCTGTATCCCACTTTCCGGGTTGTATGAGTTTCGATAACGGTCGTTTCTGGAGAAGAACCGATTTATTCCGGTTCAGTACATGCATATGCACTACCGGATGAAGCAATTTACTGCCGTCGTGTACCCGGCTGCGTGGCGCTTGTCCCGTAACTTTGCCATTCTCATCAACAAGCGGAACCCATTCTTCCGTTGTCAATGCTTTCTTTTTCTTCCTCTGCCTGAGGAATTCAAAAAGAAAATAAACTCCAAATATAATATAGAATAAGCCTCCGCTGATGAAAGCCCAGGCTTCCTTGCTCATGTAAAAGGTGGCATAAAAAACAAGGATCGTATGTGCCAGGAAAATAAAAAACAATGTTTTCAGGCTCCTGCGCATTTGAGCCAATTGCTCCTTATTGAAGGTGACATCCTTCATGAAACGCTTTCCCATAAGGCCGATGACATTTACTCCGGAGAAGGCTGAAACAGCAAGAACAGCAACCAGGATAAGCTCAATGAGACCGGGTTTTAATTTGAAGAACAAATCGTTGTCGAGTACAATTGAAACGGCGCCCAACACTACCAACAGCAGGGTATCGAAAAGGATAAACTTGTCGAACCGTTTTTCCTTAACGGCTACCCATCCCATTTCAATGGTACCTGCACCAACAGCAACAAACAGCCCGGTTTTAGTCCCCCAAATTTCGTCGGCTGCAATGAAAACGAAAAGTGGAATAAAACCGGGCAGTAGCTTTTTCAGGAGCTGAATCCTGTCCATCTGGTGCAAAGCATTAATTTCTATTCATTGTCCGGAACTTCCTGCACCGGCGCCGGATAAACCTTATACACTTCAACTTCCATCATCAGGGGAGTGAAGGCACCGATTCCGGTAGTCCCGTATTGACCAAATCCCAGGGCTGAATCAAATATTAATAATGATTTCGACCCTTTTTTCATATAAGTGAGCGCTTCATGTAATGCACGTATCTGGCCTACGCTTTGAGCAGATGAGCTCAATTGGGTAGGTGGAAGCACCACCAGTTCCAGCGGTTCATACCTGCCGCTTGAGCGCACATTTACGCTGTCGAGGGTCCAGAGTTCATAAAAAACCTGCACGCGGTCATTTGTTTTTATTGAATCACCGGTTCCTTCCTCCAGCCCGAAATAATACAACCCGGTAGGATTGGGTTCTTCACCGGGATAATGGTTTTTTATGAATTCATTAAGTTTTTTAATTTCATTTTCACGCTGCTTTTCAAGACTGTTTTCCTTGCATGAAAAGAAAGCTGCAGCAATAAGAACTATTGTAAATACTTTTAGGATACGTTTCATTTTAAAGTAGATAATTTAATTATTCTGAAGGTTGAATTTCGAACATTCTGGTAACGAACACCAGGGTCTGGTATGGAGCTACTCTTCCTGAACCGGCGCTCCCGTATGCAAGTTCCGATGGAATAATAAACTGCATCCTGGCTCCTTCATTCATTTTCTGTATGCCTTCTTCCCAACCGGGAATCATGCGGTCTACACCAAGAATAAACTCCATTTTTCCTTCCGGGAAATGCAATTCAGAGGAATCAAACATTACTCCATCAATAAAATATCCAGCATAGCCTACAGTTAAAGTATCCCCTTCTTTGGCGAATTCGCCTTCCCCTTCTTCGATAACGACATAATAAACACCATTGGCTGTAGTATCAATGTCGTGATCGTTGGATATAAGGCTGTCGATGTATGCACCACGAAGCGCACGTTCCTCGTCGGCAGAATAGGTGATGTCATGGTCATCGGTTTTAAGGCACGAGGAAACCAGCGTCGCAATTATAGCAGCCAGCGCTATATTGAAAAATGTTTTTTTATTTATTATCATACTTTTCATTTTTTTTAATTGTTGTTTCCTTTAACAGATGTTTATACTCCTTTAAAAGTTGCGTGAATTTATTTACAGCATCATCAAGCGGAATCTTTATTTCTCCTCCGGCTGCATTTCGGTGTCCTCCTCCCGAAAAATGATCGCGTGCGAACTCATTGGCAGGAAAGCTTCCTTTTGAGCGGAACGATACTTTCACATGGTCCTTCCTTTCCATAAATAACGCACAAAAAACAATATTATTTATTGATAGCGGATAATTAACAAATCCTTCAATATCTCCGGGCTGAAAATTATAATCTTTCAGTTCTTCCAGTGAAAGCCAGATAACAGCTGATCGGTATTCCGGAAAAACTTTCATTTTATCGAGCGAATGCCCCAGTAATTTCATCCGGTGTTCCGAAAACGTATGGTAAACAGCATCGTGTATTTTTTCTGTATCAATTCCGCATTCTATGAGTTTTGCTACAACCAGGAATACATTTGGGCTGGATATGTTATGACTGAAGGAACCGGTATCGGTCATAATGCCTGCAAACAGTGCCTCAGCTGCATCGTGATTCAGGCAATGATTCACTCCCATTAGTGTCACAACGTCAAACACCAGTTCAGCAGTCGAACTGTACTGCGGTTCTGAAATCATATAATCACAGAAATCGGAAGGATTTGGATGATGATCGATAAGTACCATGGGTTTTGAAAATTCCAGGAGTTTTTTCTTCATCCGTGCTGCCCGTTTTGGCTCGTTAAAGTCGACACATATCAATACATCTGCTTTTCCCAAAAGAGTTGTTGCCCGCGGCCGTTTCCGCTCATATACCACGATCTCGATTTCAGTGGAAAACCATTTCAAGAAATCGGGGTAAGCATTGGGTACAATAATATTCACCTTGTGTCCAAACTCTTTCAGCACTTCCCCGAGCCCAATAGCAGAACCGATGGCATCGCCGTCGGGATTTTCGTGTGTCACCAGTACAACACTCTTCGGTTGTTCTGCAAGCAAGCTCTTCAGGGAGCTAATAATCTCATTTCCAGTATTTTTTAATGCCATAAAAATTTGAAAGCACAAAGATAAGAAATCTGCTATGCACGCAAAGCCTTCATTGCGCAATTTTTGTTAATTTTGCAAGTTGTAAATTCTTAATAAATTCAAATACAATGGCAAGTAACCGAACTTTCACAATGATAAAGCCCACAGCTTTTAAAAAGAATTATACCGGTGCAATTCTCAAAATGATTATAGAAGAAGGGTTTCAAATCAGGGCAATGAAGCTTACACGTCTGACAAATGAGCAGGCAGGTGCCTTTTATGCGGTTCATAAGGGCAAACCATTTTATGAATCGCTTGTGGAGTTTATGAGTTCAGGTCCTATAGTGGCCATTATCCTTGAAAAGGAAAATGCAGTGGAAGCATTCCGGAATTTTATAGGAGCAACAAATCCTGAACAAGCTGCCGATGGAACCATACGGAAGCTTTACGGAACAAGTCTTCAGCAAAATGCTGTGCATGGGTCCGACAGCGATGAAAATGCTGAAATTGAATCGGGATTCTTTTTCTCAAAAATGGAAAGGTATTAAAGCAACCGGCTCTTTTAATTTTTCAAAATCATTTATTTCAGGTCACCCAAAGTTTCATCCGTAATCTTTTGGATTTCGGCCTGTTTTTGCAATGCAGATTCTGTAATCTTTTCAGCCTGATGCAAGGTCTCCTTTACGAACTGTCTGTCGGTGCAATGCTTTGAATTGATTCTTACGTTCAGCAGCGAGCTTTCTATGGCGGCCCGGGCACAGAATGCACCTACACCAGCGTCGGAGATGGTATTGGGATTACCGTTTGCAGCCATTTCTTTTAAAACATCCATTGATTGAAGCGCATTTTTCATAACTTTTAACGGAACACTCATTGCATTTTTCGAGGCAGTTAGAACTGCCTCCTCCCGGTGTGCTGCTTCCTCTTTATTTGTTGCCGGTAATTTAAGCGCATTGAAAAGCCGGGTAAATGATTGTGCATCTTCATCGACACACTCCAGCAAAGCCTGATGGTACTGCTTTCCCTTTTCAGCCCAGTTGCTGAATTCTTCCCAGCGATGCTCCCAACCGCTTTTTTGTGCAGAAAGGTTGGCAACCATTCCTGCCAATGCTGAACCCAATGCACCAACTACTGCAGATACAGCACCTCCGCCTGGTCCCAGTGATTCGGAAGCAGTATCGTACACGAATTTTGATACCGGTTTATCGGTTAACCGCTTACAGGCATCATCATCGAGTAGGTATTCTATTACTTTTTTACGTGGATCGAATGCCTGGAAATCATCGAGACCGAGCGATTTTACAGCAATTTTTATAAGTTCATCGTCAGATACACCGGATGAACGTTTTTGCTTATTCAGGAAATACCTGCCGGCATCGAGCAGCGATTGCAGGGGAATCAGCCCTACCAGCTCCGAACCGGTTACCCTTACTCCCCGCTCTGCGCTTTTTCTGGTTACTTCATCAAAGGCAATATGAACAGGTGTAACCGAGAGATCGGTAAGGTTCATGGATACCTGGGCAATACCAAAATCATCAATGTACCAGCCAATGGCCCGTGTTTTCTTTAATGATCCGGGTACGCGCACAGGTTCTCCGTTTTCATCTGTTACCACCTCTCCTGTTTCCGCATCGCGCTTATTCCGGCCCGACTCTCTGACATCGAGTGCAATGGAATTGGCTATACGGGAGGAAACGGTATTCAGATTGATGTTGTAGGCTACTAAAAAATTACGGGCACCGATGGCAACAGCGCCTGTTTTTTCAATTTGAGGCGATCTTATATTACTACAATAATCAGGTTTCCATTTTTCCGATTCCATTCTTTTTTTCAATCCTTCATAACCGCCCCACCTGCAACTGGCCAGGCTGCGCCGGTCTTCCGAATAGGCAGCATTTTCATAACAATACACCGGAATACCCAGCTCATTCCCTACCCTTTCGGCAAGCTTACGGGCATACTCCACTGTTTCTTCCATTGAAGTATTTGCAACAGGAACCAGCGGACACACATCGGTGGCTCCAAACCTCGGGTGAACACCTGAATGTTTAGACATATCAATAACCTGGGCAGCCTTTTGAATGCCCCTGAAAGCAGCTTCTACTACCGAAGCGGGATCACCTGCAAAAGTTACCACTGTGCGGTTGGTTGCTTTCCCTGAGGATACATCAAGCAATTTTACTCCCGTTACCAATTCTATGGCATCTGTAATTTCTTTTATCCGGGCAGGATTTCTTCCTTCCGAAAAGTTGGGTATGCATTCTATGATCTGGTCCATATAGCGAATTGTTCTTAAACAAGAACAAAGTTATTTAAAGCAACTGAATTTCCCCGTTAAGAATGACAGTTTCAACAAGATTGGAACCGTATGCATAAGGCAGGTATTCAATACCAGGAATATCAGAAGTGATAAACAGGTTGGCTGTTTTCCCACGGGCAATACTTCCCAGCCGGTCACTTATCCCCATTGCGTATGCTGCATTCAGTGTGGAGGCATTAATTACCTCTTCGGGTGACATTTTGTAGTTGATGCAGCCAAGTGAAGAAATGAAGTTCATGTTCCCGCTGGGAGATGTATCGGGGTTAAAACCTGAAGCAAGGGCAACTGGTAACCCTGCCTGGATCATTTCTCGGACAGGTGCATTTTTAGTTCCCAGGAAGAATGAGGCTCCCGGAAGGACTGTTGGCATGGTAGCTGTATCTTTTAAGCTTTCAATTTCTTCAGTACCGATGTACTCCAGGTGATCAACGGATAGAGCACCGTACTTAACACCCACCTGTACACCACCGGTCATACCAAAAGCATTGGCATGCAATTTTGGGCGAAGGCCTTGCCTGATCCCTTCTTCCAGGATTCTTTCTGTCTCTTCAATTGAAAAGAAACTTCTGTCGCACGATACATCAATAAAATCGGAAAGTTCTTCTGAAACAACACGTGGAATCATTTCCTTTACAACCAGATCAACATAGTATGCAACATTATCCTGGTATTGCTCAGGTACAGCATTCGCACCCAGAAATGTCGACCGCACACACACCGGGGTACTCTTTCTAATCTTTTTAATGATCCGGAGCATTCTTAATTCATCCTCTTCATTCAATCCTAACCCACTTTTAATTTCCACAGCACCGGTTCCTGTTTTTATAATATCTTTTATTCGTTCAATTGTGCTTTCATAAAGTTGCTCATCTGAGACATTATGTAACAATTTTGATGAGCTAAGTATACCGTTTTTACGTAATGAAGGAACGCCATCCATGGATTCCCGGAGGTAGGTGGCAAATTCTTTTTCGTGCCATGAGGGAAATACAATATGTGTGTGTGAGTCGCAATAGGCGGGATAAACCAACCGGTTTGAGCAATCGATCTCTACCAGAAAATCGTCATCCTTATAAACATCTTTTAATTGGCTCATAGGCCCAAAATCCTGGATCAGTTCGTCTCTGATGATCAAAAAGGCATTTTTAATGGTTTTAACTCCGGCCATCATTTTCCCCGCTTTGAAAGCATCAAAACTTTCATCAACCTGTACCAGCTCTTTTATATTTTCGAGTAATAGTTTCATAAATAAAAGTCTTTAAACCGATTAATTTAATAGATTTATCTCCTTCCTGAAGCATCCTTTTAGTGTTTTAAATCGTTTTAAGTTACAACTTTGAAATGAATAATAATTGTTTATTGGAATTTTTTTTCTTCATAAATTTGGTGGTGAATAAATGTTTAAAAAATGTCTTAAAGCATTTATTTATAATGAATTCCTAAAGCCCCTGTAAAAGCCATATAGGAGCATGTAATTCTAAATAAAGGATTGCCAACCAAACGGATTTATTATTTTCGCTGCAATTAAAATCAGAACTATGCTTAAAAAGATTCCACATACGTATGTAATCATATTTCTATTAATAATTGTATGTGCCATTTTCTCATGGTTTATCCCGGGAGGGGAGTTTGAAAGGGAGCGGGTTGTTGTGAACAATGTTGAAAGGGAGGTAATTAAAACCGGGTCCTTTGAGTTTACCGAAAGCAATCCTCAGACATGGCAGGTGTTTTCAGCATTTTTTGACGGTTTTGTAAATACAGCTAACATAATTGCCTTTATTTTGATGATAGGAGGAGCTTTTTGGATACTGAATGAAAGCAAGTCAATTGACATCGGAATATTTTCCTTTCTGAAGTTTTCGAAAAAGCTGGAGCGTTCGAAACTGGTGCGAAAGTTGGGTGTAAACAATATAATACTTACCGGTATTATGCTTGTGTTCAGTTTGTTTGGAGCCGTATTTGGCATGAGTGAGGAAACTATTGCCTTCACCATTATCTTTGTTCCGCTGGCGGTATCGATGGGTTATGATTCCATTGTCGGTGTGTCACTGTGTTTTGTTGCTGCTGCGTTGGGATTTGCCGGCGCGTTTCTGAACCCTTTTACTGTGGGTATTGCCCAGGGACTTTCAGATATACCTCTATTTACAGGGATTGAATACCGGTTGTTTATGTGGATGGTAATTAACCTGGTTGGTTTTACTTTTATTCTAAGGTATGCATCAAAAATTCATAAGAACCCCGGGAAATCGCCGGTTTATAAAGAAGATGCCTATTGGCGGCAACGCAATGAAAACACCAGTGAGGATTTTGTTCATTCTGTTCCACGGGGAGCCTGGATTTCGTTTGGTTCGCTTTCCGCATTTCTCATTTTATTTTCACTGTTTTATCCAATAAATCATTTAAAACTAGGCAACAGTGAATTGAGCATCCCGGCTGTTCCGGTTGCTACTCTTTTGTTCATTATTACCGGTTTTCTTTCCCTGCGAAAAACGTTTCATTATTTTATACTGAATCTGCTATTATTCACAATTGTTTTTCTGATTATAGGTGTTATGGGGTACGGGTGGTATGTTATGGAAATTGCCACCTTATTTCTGGCGCTTGGAATTTTTTCGGGAATCGCTTCCGGCAAAACTGCAAATCAGATAACCTATTTGTTCATTGAAGGTGCAAAAGATATTCTTTCAGCTGCTTTGGTGGTAGGTCTGGCCGGAGGGATTGTGGTAATTTTGGAAGATGGCCGCATTATTGACACCTTGCTCTATTATGTTTCCCAATCGATGGAAGATATGGGCAAGGTTGGCTCGGTGAGTGTTATGTATGTCATTCAGACCTTTTTGAATATATTCATACCATCGGGCTCAGGCAAGGCGGCCCTGACCATGCCTATGATGTCGCAGTTCTCCGATCTGATCGGCATTTCCCGGCAGGCAACAGTGGTCGCATTTCAGTTGGGTGACGGATTTACCAATATGATTACCCCCACATCAGGGGTGTTGATTGGAGTACTGGGGATTGCACGCATTCCCTATGACAAGTGGTTCAAATGGGTGGCGCCTTTCATTGTGATATTGTTCTTCCTGGGATTCCTGTTGCTGCTACCGACTGTACTAATGCAGCTGAGCGGGTTCTAATTAAAAAAGCCCGACTAATAGATAGCCAGGCTTTCAGAAAATTATGGAATCCGGTTTACTCCTCTATCGAAATAGCTTCAACCGGGCACACTTCAGCGCAAGAGCCACAATCGGTGCAAAGGTCAGGATCAATTACATAAATATCACCTTCGGCAATTGCATCTACCGGGCATTCGTCAATGCATGTTCCACATGCAATACACTCTTCAGAAATTTTATATGCCATAATAACGAGCTTTTAAATTTAACATGAAGATGACAAAAATAGTAAGTTTAACAAAATATCAAAGTTCGGGATGAATATATTTCACATGATTACACCTACTGTTATTAAGAACTTAACATTCAACAGGAAGTTTATTAATTAATTGTTGAGTGGGCTTAATTAAGCCACTTTTTTCATAATTTTGAATTTCAAATAGTGACTCTATGGATATTTCCAATGCTACCCTTGCTTTGCTTTTAACAGTTTTTGCCGGTCTTTCAACAGGTATCGGCAGTGCTATAGCTTTTTTTGCACGCTCCACCAATACAAAACTTCTGACAGTTTCTCTGGGGTTTTCAGCGGGGGTTATGATATATATATCTTTTGTCGAGATATTTGCGGAGGCTAAAATTGCTTTCATTGAAAAATTTGGCGAGTTCGACGGAACACTTTATACAATCACCTCATTTTTTGGAGGAATGCTGCTTATAGCGCTCATCGACAAATTCATCCCTTCGTATGAAAACCCGCACGAGATGCATGCTGTGGAAGAGATGAATAAATCAAAAAAAGCAGTTCAGAGCAAGAAACTTTACCGAATGGGCGTCCTCACAGCAGTTGCAGTGGCTGTGCACAACTTCCCGGAAGGTATTGCCACATTTATGAGTGTACTGCATGATCCGGCAGTGGGTGTTGCCATTGCAGTAGCAGTTGCCATTCACAACATCCCTGAAGGAATAGCTGTTTCGGTCCCCATATTTTATGCTACAGGTAGCCGTAGAAAAGCTTTTTTCTATTCGTTTTTGTCGGGGCTTGCCGAACCTATAGGTGCCTTATTAGCTTATTTTGTACTAATGCCTTATTTAACTGAAGGCAATTCGGTGGCAGTAATGGCTTCAACAATGGCTGCCGTTGCGGGCATTATGGTTTTCATATCGCTTGATGAACTATTGCCTTCAGCTGAAGAATATGGTGAACACCACTGGGGCATTTATGGGTTGATTGGCGGTATGGTAATAATGGCAGTAAGCTTATTGCTGCTGAACTAAGACTGTCCCGGTTTACCTTCTTTTTTGAGATAATACCTGCAAACTGATGTCAATCCGCATTTCTCACAAAGAGGTTTCCGGGCCTGGCAAACATACCGGCCATGCAATATAAGCCAGTGGTGGGCTATGGAAACAAGTTCCTCAGGAATGTATTTCATGAGCTGGATCTCAGCGGCAAGTGGCGTTTTGGCATTGATTGTAAGACCTATGCGTGCTGCTACCCTGAAAACATGAGTATCAACGGCAAGGGCTGGCTTATTAAACACAACCGAAGCAATAACATTGGCTGTTTTACGACCAACACCCGGTAACTTTTGTAAATCGTCAACATTGTCGGGCACCTGTCCCTCAAAAAGTTCTACCAGTTTGCGGGCCATTCCTACCAAATGTTTCGATTTGTTATTCGGATAGGAGCAGCTTTTTATGTAATCAAACACCTCTGCAAGTTCGGCTTCTGCCATTTTGAAAGGCGTGGGAAATCGTTTAAGCAATTCCGGCGTAATCTGATTTACACGTTTGTCGGTGCATTGTGCCGATAATATCACAGCTACAATAAGGTGAAAAGGATTCTCATATTCCAGTTCAGTTTCAGCAACCGGCATGGCTTCTTTAAAGTATTCGATCACACTTGCAAACAGCTCTTTCTTACGCATCAAATTCAAGTTTCTTCAAAAATAAATGTTTTTTTATAATTTCTGCCTGTTTTGAAGGTGACGCTCACAGAAGGTGAAAGGCAGGCAGGAAATGTTTGAAGCTTGATATTGACGGTAAAATTAGTAGGGGCATTTGTTGTTAAATTAGTAGTTTTGCCAAAATTTATTGCATGAAACAATTTATTCAGGCTGAAAATCTTTCAAAGCGTTGGGGAGATTTGATGCTTTTCGAAAGTATATCATTCACTGTAGTTGAAGGTCAAAAAGTTGCATTAATAGCACGCAATGGTACCGGCAAGTCTTCCCTGCTTGATATACTGGCCGGTAAAGAATCCCAGGACGAAGGAACAGTAACTGTTTCAAATGACATTAGAATGGGTTATTTTGAACAGATTCCACGGCTCAATCCCGAGTATACAGTTATAGAAGAGATATTTGAAACCGATAGCGAGAAGCTGAAAACAGTTAAGGAATTTGAACTGGCAATGGCACATAACGACCAGCAAAAAATTACTGAGATTTCAGCGAAAATGGATGAACTGGGGGCCTGGGATGCTGAGGTTGAGATTAAACAGGTGCTTTCGCAATTGAAAATAGTTGACCTTGAACAACAGGTTAAACACCTTTCGGGTGGGCAGCAGAAAAGACTGGCACTTGCTAAGGTGCTCGTTCAGAACCCCGACTTTCTTATACTGGATGAGCCTACCAATCATTTGGATATGGAAATGATTGAATGGCTTGAGAACTATTTGGGCAAAACCAGGTCTACCCTGTTAATGGTTACCCACGACCGCTATTTTCTAGATAGGGTTTGCAACGAAATAATAGAAATGGAAGACAACCAACTGTACCGCTACCAGGGTAATTATTCCTATTTTTTGCAAAAGCGGGCCGAGCGGATTGAAATGCAGCAGGCATCGGTAGATAAAGCGAAAAACCTTCTTAGAAAAGAGCTTGACTGGATGCGGAGAATGCCTAAAGCACGCAGCCATAAAGCCAAATACAGGGTAGATTCATTTTATGAAACGGAAGAAAAAGCCAAACAAAAAATCGGTCAGGAAAGCGTAGAGTTGAGCGTTAAATCAGCCAGGCTGGGAAAGAAAATTGTAGAGCTGGAAAGTGTTTCGAAATCATACCCTGGCATAAAGCTGGTTGAAAATTTCTCTTACAAGTTTTCCCGTTTCGAAAAGGCCGGTATCATTGGTAAAAATGGTACAGGTAAAACTACTTTCCTGAAACTTCTTACAGGCAACCTGGAGCCCGACAATGGTAATATAGAAATAGGTCAGACTATTAAGTTCGGATTTTACCGGCAGGATGGCATTAATTTCGATCCCCGGGAGCGGGTTATTGATGCTGTGAATAAGATTGCCGAATTCATTATATTTGAGGATGGCTCCCGTATGACAAGTACACAGCTGCTGACCAGGTTTTTGTTTCCTCCCGAAACACAATATAATTTCATTGAGAAGTTAAGCGGAGGTGAACAGCGCAGACTTTACCTATGCACAGTATTAATGCAAAACCCCAACTTCCTTATTCTGGATGAGCCTACCAACGATTTGGATATTCTTACCTTAAACGTACTGGAAGATTACCTTAGAGCCTTTGAGGGATGCGTACTTGTTGTATCACACGATCGTTTTTTCATGGATAAGATTGTTGATCATATGTTGGTTTTTGAAGGAGATGGGGTTATAACAGATTTTCCCGGAAATTATTCCATATACCGTCAGCAGATGGACAATCAGGTTGAACAGGTTGCCCCTTTAGCCGCCAGACGGGAAAAAGAACCCCGCCCAGATAAACCTGTGCCAGAAGCTAGAAAGAAATTAACCTTCAAGGAAAAAAAGGAAATGGAAATCCTTGAGAAAGAGCTTGAAAGGATGGGACAGCAAATTGATCAACTTGAGAACGAGTTGAATTCAGGAGTTTTAGACCATGAACAACTGCATCAGAAGTCGGAAGAATTGATGCTGGTCAGGGAGAAGATAGATGAAAAGGAAATGCGCTGGCTGGAATTAAGCGAAATGAGCTGACAGTTAAATGTCCTCAAATTCAATTCCGCTATAATTCTCTCCTGAGGCTTCCTGTTCAATGTTCACTTTTTTTGAGTCTTCCTCAGATTCCTTATTTTCAGATAACATCTCAGCGGGCTGATTTTCATTGATATAATCAATTACTTCGCTGAATGTGTCAGAAAATTTATCGAAATCTTCAGGATAAAGGAACAGCTTATGCTTTTCATATCGAAAGTTACCATCATCGGCAAACTTCTTCTTGCTTTCAGTGATGGTTAGGTAGTACTCGTTGTTTCTGGTGCTTTTAACATCGAAAAAGTAGGTTCTTTTTCCTGCCCTGATGGTTTTGGAGAAAATTTCAGGTACTCTGTTATCATCCTTGTAACCCGTGGTTTCCATGAATCTTTTGGTTTTTATTATGAATGGTTAGTTGTCAAAAGTAGAAAATAAATTATAAAACAGATATGCTTTTTAAATAAAGTTGTCCTATTTAATAACACATTAATCTTTGTAGATTTGGTTTGTGGCGGCCATAAAGGTATTATGCAGCAGGGAAACCCTGGTCATAGGCCCCACTCCACCGGGCACAGGAGTAATATAAGAACATTTTGGCGCTACTTCCTCAAACAGCACGTCGCCTTTAAGCTTCCAGCCCGATTTGGTTACTTCCGATCTGACTCGTGTGGTGCCTACATCAACAACTACAGCACCTTCCTTTACCATGTTTCCCTTAACAAATTCAGGCACTCCGATAGCAGCAATCAATATATCGGCACTGCTGCAAAGCTCTTCCAGGTTTTTTGTGCGGCTGTGGGCAACAGTTACCGTAGCATTCACTGCCTTTTGTGACAACAGCACACTAAGCGGACGTCCAACTATATTGCTCCGGCCAATAATAACACAATTCTTCCCGTTCATATCGATTTTGTAACGGTTAAGCAGTTCAACGATACCAAAAGGGGTGGCCGATACAAATGACGGAAGGCCAATTACCATCCTCCCTACATTCTGAGGGTGAAAACCATCAACATCCTTAGTTGGAGAAATGGTTTTGATAACTTTTTGTTCGGATATATGGCCTGGCAGGGGCAGCTGAACGATGAAGCCATCCAGGTCATCATCTTCATTTAGTTCCTGCACTTTGGCCAGCAGTTCTTCTTCTGTAACATCATCTTCGTAACGGATAAGCGATGATTTGAAACCTACCTCTTCGCAATCCTTTATTTTATAGGCCACATAGGTCTCACTGCCTCCGTCATGCCCAACAAGTACTGCTGCCAGGTGGGGTGCCTTACCTCCATTCTCTTTCAGTTCAGCTACCTTGGCAGCAATTTCCTGTTTCATTTCTGCTGCTACTTTTTTACCATCAATTAATACCATGCCCTTAATCCTTTATTTCCCTTTTTATTATTAACTGTTAATTCTGTTTTTGAAGCGCCGCAATCTTAGAATTTCCCACCTGGTTGCTTCATGCCACCCATCATCCTCTGAAGGTTTTTCCCCTGCGAAACCATTCTCATCATCTTACGGGTTTCAGAAAATTGCTTGAGCAACCGGTTTACCTCCTGAATGTTAGTCCCCGATCCGCTGGCTATTCTTTTACGCCGGCTTCCGTTTATAAGGGCTGGATCTTCCCGTTCAGCGGGAGTCATGGAATAAATAATGGCTTCAATGTGCTTGAAAGCATCATCATCAAGGTCCAGATTTTTCATGGCTTTCCCCATTCCCGGAATCATGGAAACAACATCCTTCAAATCACCCATCTTTTTAATCTGGTTGATCTGTTTCAGGAAGTCATTAAAATTGAAGGTGTTTTTTGCAAGTTTTTTCTGCAGGCGACGGGCTTCCTCTTCGTCGTATTGTTCCTGTGCCTTTTCTACCAAAGAAACAATATCACCCATACCCAGTATACGATCGGCCATCCTGCTGGGATAGAAAACATCAATGGCATCAAGTTTTTCGCCGGTCCCTACAAACTTAATAGGCTTTTCAACAACCGAGCGGATAGAAAGGGCTGCCCCTCCCCTTGTATCACCGTCAAGTTTTGTAAGCACCACTCCATCGAAATCGAGTATATCATTGAATTCCTTGGCTGTATTAACGGCATCCTGCCCGGTCATGGAATCAACCACAAAAAGAATCTCGTTTGGATTGACCGAATTTTTGATGGCTGAGATTTCCTTCATCATCAGCTCATCAATTGCCAGTCGGCCTGCGGTATCAATAATAACCACATCATTGCCGTTCTTTTTGGCTTCCTTAATGGCTGCCTGAGCTATCTTAACCGGTTCCATACTTCCTTCTTCTGTATAAACCGGAACATTTATCTGCCCGCCCAGTACTTTTAACTGTTCTATAGCTGCAGGCCGGTAAACGTCGCAGGCCACAAGCAACGGGTGCCGCCCTTTTTTGCGTTTAAGCATGTTAGCCAACTTACCTGAGAAGGTGGTTTTACCTGACCCCTGCAAACCAGCCATTAAAATTATCGATGGAGAGCCGCTTAAATCAATGCCGGCTGATTCACCGCCCATTAATTCAACAAGCTCATCCTTCACAATTTTCACCATCAGTTCACCGGGTTTAACAGCAGTAAGCACGTTCTGGCCCATTGCTTTTATCTTTACATCATCGGTAAAACTTTTAGCTATCTTAAAGTTAACATCGGCATCCAGCAATGCACGTCGAATCTCCTTAAGGGTCTCCGCAACGTTTATTTCCGTTATTTTCCCCTGCCCTTTCAGCAGCTTAAACGATCGATCCAGCCTATCTGATAAATTTTCAAACATCATATCATTAAATTTGATAACAAGCTCCAAAAATACAAGTAAAAAGTGAAAGGGCAAAACTGTTCAGATCTGTTTACGGCATACATATTTGAGTCATCAAAAGCCCTGCCTGCACCATGTTCTCTTAAAAATATCTTTCTACCTTTGTTCTGGAAAAATTTGACTTACATGAATCCAAAGATCATTGAAATTATTGCCCTCCATCTGGGAATTAAAGAAACTCAGGTTAAAAATACCAGCGACTTACTGAATGAAGGAGCTACAGTACCCTTTATTTCCCGGTACAGGAAAGAACGCACAGGAAGTTTAGATGAAGTGCAGGTATTGCAGGTGAAGGAGCAGGTTGAAAAGCTCACCGAACTGGAAAAACGGAAGGAAACGGTATTGAAAACCATTAATGAGCAGGAGCAATTGACACCAGAATTAAAACATCGTATTGAGAGTTGTTTCGACCCGGTTGAACTCGAAGATATTTACCTGCCTTATAAGCCCAAACGGCGAACCAAAGCAACCATTGCCCGGGAACGGGGTTTGGAACCTCTTGCAAAAATAGTTATGAAACAGGAAGAACGGTTTCCCGATCAAAGAGCAGAAAAGTTTCTGAATGGTGAGGTGGAGAATGTGGAAGATGCCCTGGCAGGTGCATGTGACATTATTGCTGAATGGATAAGTGAAAATGAAAAAGCCAGGAATATTGTAAGACGGGAGTTTGAAAAGCAGGCACACATTTCATCAAAAGTTGTAAAAGGAAAGGAAGAAGAGGCTGCAAAATACCGCGATTACTTTGACTGGAACGAACCACTCAGGAAATGTCCCTCTCACAGGTTGCTTGCAATGCGTCGGGGAGAAAATGAAGGCTTTCTGCGTATATCCGTGAAGCCTGATGATGACCGGGCACAGGAAAATTTATCGCGCTTTTTTGTAAGGGGTAACAATGCCAGTTCAAAGCTGGTTGAAAGAGCTTTAGCCGATAGTTATAAACGATTACTTGAACCTTCAATAGAAACAGAGTTTGCATCACTGTCCAAAGAAAAAGCTGATGTTGACGCGATAGGGGTATTTGCTGAAAACCTGCGCCAGCTTTTGTTGGCGCCCCCTCTGGGCCAGAAACGTATTCTCGCCATTGACCCCGGTTACCGCACCGGCTGTAAGATAGTATGTCTCGATGAACAGGGAAATCTCTTGCACAATGAAACCATTTATCCCCATAAACCCCAGGAAGAGAAAAAAATGGCAGCAAAAAAACTGTCATCCATGGTTGAAATGTATCAAATTGATGCAGTAGCCATAGGAAACGGAACAGCAAGCCGGGAAACAGAATCATTTGTAAAGAACCTGCGCTACAACCGTGAAATAAGAGTTTATGTAGTAAGTGAAGACGGTGCGTCTGTTTATTCCGCCTCCCCGGTTGCCCGACAAGAGTTTCCCCAGTACGATGTTACAGTACGCGGAGCTGTTTCTATTGGCAGACGATTAATGGATCCACTGGCAGAACTGGTAAAAATTGATCCCAAAAGCATAGGTGTCGGACAATACCAACACGATGTGGATCAGAAAAAGTTAAAAAACACGCTTGATTCAGTAGTTGAACTCAGTGTAAATTCGGTTGGTGTGAACCTGAATACTGCAAGCAAACACCTGCTTACCTACATATCAGGACTGGGGCCCCAACTGGCACAGAATATCGTGGATTTCAGGAAAGAAAAGGGCATTTTCACTTCCCGGGAAGAACTGAAAAATGTGTCGCGAATGGGACCTAAGGCATTTGAACAGGCAGCCGGTTTCCTGCGAATACCTGACAGTGAGAATCCACTTGATAATTCAGCAGTGCACCCTGAATCGTATTCTATCATTCAAAAAATGGCTGCCGACTTAAACTGCCGGGTAAATGAACTTGTACAAAACGAAAAACTGGTTTCACAAATTGATCTGAACAAGTATGTGACAGATGAAACCGGCTTACCTACACTTGTCGATATCAAGGCTGAACTGCTAAAGTCGGGGCGTGATCCGCGCAAGCCCATAAAGGTTTTTGAATTTGCTGATGGCGTTTTTTCAATGGGTGACCTGAAAGAAGGAATGATTTTACCTGGTATAGTAAATAATATCACCAAATTTGGTGCTTTTGTCGATATCGGTATCAAGCAGTCGGGATTAATACATATATCAGAGCTTGCCGACCGTTTTATATCTGATCCAAATGAAATAGTTAAACTTCATCAACATATAAAAGTAAGGGTAAAGGAGGTAGATGCTTCCCGTAATCGCATACAATTATCTTTAAAGGAGGTACCTCAGGATTAATTTTTACAGTAACCGATTGCTTTATAATGGTTTTTACACTACTTAGCTTTTTATGTAAACCTGATTTATTCTTTTTTTAATAAATTTAAGAAGTTCTTTAATATTTGTTAAAAAGTTAAAAAAATTACGTGTTCTAAATGGTATTCCAATGTTTCATATGTAATCATAAGGTTGTTGTAATGCAATTTTTTACTAAACCCAAATCGTTTTAAACATCTTGTATTTTAAACAAATAGAACTTACTTGATAGATATTTTACTTTATGTTCTTTTTGTAAATTAAACAGTTACCACTCAATATCTGCATAAATCCCGGTGAATGGAAAACAGGATAAATGTATATTTTTGGCCTATTGAAAATTGCAGGAGTGTGATGAACGTGAAAAATCAAGCCATACGAATTTTGCTTGTAACCGGGTTACAGGAACAAGTAGAAAATGCTTTGCAGGCGGTTACCATGGAAATAGATGGTTTTACTTACCGGGCAGCAAATTACCATGCTGAATTTCAAAAGGAATTCTCAGCTTTCAATCCGCACGTGGTTATTGCAGATTGCTATCCTTCTTTGGACGCCAATCTGAAATTACTCAAACATATGCGGTCAGCACCTGAATATATACCTCTTCTGATGCTTTCCAGTATCGAAAATGAGGACATTGCTTTAGAATGCCTGAAGGCGGGTGCTGATGATTATATTCTTAATGAGCAAATAAAACGGTTGCCCTTTTCTATTCTGAATGCACTGGAAAAGCAGAAGTGGCAAACAATGTATTATGAAGCTGAAGAAAAGCTGAAAGAAAAGAAAAATAATTACCAAAATGTATTTGAAAATTCAGATAATGCAGTGTTTCTGATTAAAAATCAGAAGTTTGAATTGATTAACCTTGAATTTGAACACTTGTTTGGTTATGGTTTTAATGAAGTTTGCCTGCCGGAATTCTGCTTTCCTAGTTTGGCTGCCCCCGAGTGCAGGCAGGAAATAGAGGATGGGTTCAGAAAAATGACTGAAGCCAGGAATGGAAAGCAACGGTTTGAATTTACGGCTTTAACAAAAGATGGCTTAAAAAAGGAAATTGATGCATCGGTTACCTGTACTTCCTTAAACGGAAATACTGAAATTCAGGGGATCTTGCGTGATGTTACACACGGGAAGCAAGTTGAAGCAAATTTACGCGAGAGTGAAAAGAAATTCCAGACGTTTTTTCAAAACCATTCGGCTGTAAAACTAATTATAGATCCTGATACCGGGAACATTCTTGAAGCTAATAAATCGGCTTCCGTATTCTATGGCTGGCCTGTAGAAAAACTTCAGCAAATGAATGTTTCCGAAATCAATTTTCTTCCCTCCTCTGAGGTATACCAGAGTATGAATATACGGGACTTACAGAAAAATACTTTATCGGAATTACGACATATTAATGCCAACGGTGAAGTTGTGGATGTTGAAATATTTAGCAGCATGGTAAGTTATGAAGAAAAAGAAGTACTTCATTTAATTATACATGATGTAAGTGCCAGGAAAAAGGCCGAACAAAAATTGCAACTTCTCAATCATGCAGTTGAACAAAACCCTGTAGCGATAGTCATAACCAATCCTGAAGGAATAATTGAATATGTAAACCCTGAGTTTACATCTATGACAGGATATAAGCTGGAAGAAGTTTTAGGAAAATATCCCCGGATATTGAAATCAGGCTACCAAACAGAAACATTTTATGAGAAGTTGTGGAATACCATTGCCGCTGGAACTTCCTGGGAAGGTGAATTTAAAAACAGAAAGAAGAATGGCGAAGAGTACTGGCAGGAGTCCAGCATTTCCCCTATTTTTGATAATGATGGATCAATAAGTCATTTTGTAGCTGTTATGGAGGATGTTACAGACAAAAGGAAAATGATTGAAGATCTGGTGCTGGCAAAGGAAAAAGCTGAAGAAAGCGATCGGCTGAAATCGGCATTCCTTGCAAATATGAGTCATGAAATCCGCACACCGATGAATGGAATTATTGGCTTCACTGATCTACTTAAAGAGCAGAAATTAACAGGTAAGGAAAAAATAAAATACATCAACATCATAAAAAAGAGCAGTGAGCGGATGTTGAATACCATCAACGATTTGATTGAAATTTCACAAATTGAGTCGGGTACCATGGAAATCGAAATGACCGACATCAACTTAAATGATCTGATGGATTCATTCTATTACCAGTACATGCCAGAGGCAATGAGCAAAGACTTAACCCTTACCTGCCATAAAGATTTTCGTGATTCTGACGCCCTGATCGAATCTGATGGGAAAAAGCTCAGCGCCATCTTTTCAAATCTTATTAAAAATGCAATAAAATACACTTCTGCCGGCAACATCGGGTTTGGGTACAAGTTAAAAAACAACATGATCGAACTTTTTGTCAATGATACCGGTATTGGTATTGAATCGGACCGACAGATGCATGTGTTTGACAGGTTTGTGCAGGCCGATATGAGCCTTACCAAACCTTATGAAGGAACCGGATTGGGACTTTCAATTGCAAAGGCATACGTTGATATGCTTGGCGGGAAAATATGGCTTGAATCGGAACCGAAAGTAGGAACAAAATTTTATTTCACATTACCTTATAATGGAAAGCCTTTTGAGTTTCTGGAAGAAATTCCGCTGGATATTGATTCCGTTGAAAGTGAAATATTACAAAACCTCACCGTCCTTGTGGCTGAAGATGATGCAATAGGCCAACTCTATCTTTCAGAACTCCTTAACGGAAGCTGTAAAAAAGTAATATATGCTTCCGATGGTTTGGAAGCTCTGCAAATGTTTAAAGAAAGCACTGAAAAAATAGATCTCATATTAATGGATATTAAGATGCCTGGCATGAACGGGTATCAAACTACACAGAAAATAAAGGAAATCAATAATCAGGTATTTATAATTGCCCAAACCGCCTATGCACTTTCAGGCGATCGGGAAAAAGCAATTGCCAGCGGATGTGATTATTACCTGGCCAAACCGTTCAGCAAAGCTCAGTTACTTGAAGCAGTAAAAAATTATTATTGTTAAAAACTTCTTGAAAAAACAATTGAAAAAAATATTTCCGTTAACGTTAACGGTGATATTTTTTTATTAATTTTGCCTTCAAATTCATCTAAATCAAATTTTTATGATTCTTGGTTTATTAAAGGAATACGGCACCGAAAACCGGGTGGCCTTATTACCGGAAGCAGTGCAAAGCCTGGTAGCGTTAAAAGCTGAGGTTCTGGTTGAGCAAAAAGCCGGGGAATCTGCATTTGCTACTGATGCTGATTATGCAGAGGTTGGCGCCAAAGTGCACTCCCGCAGTGAAATATTTCAAAAAGCAGATGTACTGCTTCAGATCCAGCCACCTTCAGCTGATGATTTAAAAACTCTGAAAAAGTCGCAGGTATGGATCAGTGCTTTCAACCCATTATGGGAAACAGGTCTGGTGAAAACCTTCCTTGAAAGTGAGGTAACCACCTTCAGCCTCGATTCAATTCCCCGTACATCCCGTGCACAGGCCATGGATATTCTTTCTTCGATGGCTACTGTTGCCGGATATAAAGCAGTCCTTGAAGCTGCCCTGCGGCTGCCTACATTCTTTCCCATGTTTATGACTGCCGCGGGTACCATACGCCCTGCCAACGTACTGATACTGGGAGCTGGTGTAGCCGGATTGCAGGCAGTAGCCACAGCCCGGAAACTGGGGGCACAGGTGTATGTATTCGATGTACGCGCTGCTGTTAAGGAAGAGGTTCAAAGTTTAGGGGGCCGGTTTGTTGAGGTGGAAGGTGCTACCGAAGACAAGGCTGCCGGAGGCTATGCAGTAGAACAAACCGAAGAATACAAACAAAAACAGCAGCAGGCAATCGACGAACAGGCAATAAAGTCGCATGTCGTAATTTGTACTGCGCAGATACCGGGAAGAAAAGCACCCCTGTTGGTTTCAACTGAAACTGTTGAAAAGATGAAACCTGGTTCTGTAATCGTTGATCTTGCAGCCTCGTCTGGTGGAAACTGCGAACTGACAAAAAACAACGAAACCATTTCTCATAAAGGCGTAACCATAATCGGCGAATCAAATTACCCGGCTCAAATGTCGATTGATGCCAGCCGGATGTTTGGAAAAAACGTTCTGAATTTTGTAAAGCTGATTATTGGGGAAGATGGAAGCCTGAACCTTAATTTCGAAGATGAAATAGTAAAAGGTACCTGCATTACACATCAGGGTGAAGTTTACAATGAACGGGTTAAATCAGTAATTGAAAATATAAAATAAACCGGATATGGAACAAGTTTTACAGTATTTTTTCGAATATAAGGAAGCCATTTTTATAATCGCATTATCGGTTTTCCTGGGTATTGAAGTGATTTCCAATGTACCTGCCGTATTGCATACTCCGCTAATGTCGGGAGCAAACGCCATAAGCGGGGTTATCATAATCGGGGGCATCATTTTGGTTGGTCATGCCAACCTTTCTTCGTTTTCGGCTGAACTGGTGCTGGGTATTCTGGCGCTAATGTTTGGAACTCTAAACGTAGTGGGCGGTTTTGCCGTTACCGACAGAATGCTTGAAATGTTTAAAAAGAAAAAAAAGTAGGAAATCATGGATAAAGTTTTAGGAACATTAAACGGAACTCAATATACCGTTGGCGACTCCTTGTTGGAACTAAGCTACCTGGTGGCCGCCCTGTTATTTGTTGTAGGATTGAAAATGCTTTCACATCCTGAATCTGCCCGCCGGGGAAACCTCTATGCGTTTGGGGGCATGGCACTTGCCATGTTAACTACCTTATTGCTGCACCGCGATGATAATGGTAGCAACATTTCGCTTACAAACATCTGGATTATTCTGGCCGCAATCGGTGTGGGTTCTGCAATAGGCTGGATTATTGCCCGTAAAGTAAAGATGACTGCCATGCCTCAGCTGGTATCACTTTACAACGCTACCGGAGGTGCAGCCTCTGCTTTGGTTGCGTTACTCGAATACCCGAAAGCCCTTACAGGTGATGTAGGTTCTATCCTGGTTACCGTATTAGGGTTAATTATCGGCGCTGTTGCTTTCAGTGGAAGTATGATAGCCTACGGAAAACTGGATGGAAAAGTGGGCGACGTCATGAAACCATTCATGACATACATTAACCTTTTATTGCTTGTTCTAACGCTTGGGTTGGGAGTTTACATCACAGTCTCCCCCAACCCGCCGGACGAGATGATCTGGGCCATTTATGCCCTCTTTGCCATTTCACTGGTCTACGGGGTAATGTTTGTTTTGCCTATTGGTGGCGCCGACATGCCGGTAGTAATATCACTGCTTAATTCATTTACCGGAATTGCAGCCGCCATGGCCGGCTTTATTTACAATAATATGGCCATGATCCTTGGTGGTATATTAGTAGGCGCTGCAGGTATGATACTTACCCTGCTTATGTGTAAGGCAATGAACCGTTCGCTCATAAATGTAATTATCGGCGCATTTGGCGGAGGTGTATCCGCTGCCGGAGGCGAACAAGGTAACATCAGGGAGATTGCTTTAAGCGACGCAGCCGTTTTAATGAGCTATTCACAAAAAATTGTTATCATACCAGGGTACGGACTTGCTGTCGCCCAGGCCCAGCACATCACACAGGAACTGGATGAACTACTTGAGAAAAAGGGAGTGGATGTTAAGTATGCCATCCATCCAGTTGCCGGACGTATGCCGGGACATATGAACGTTTTACTTGCCGAAGCTGATGTTCCCTATGAAAAACTGGTGGAAATGGACGACATCAATCCCGACATGCCTAATGTGGATGTTGCAATTGTGGTTGGCGCCAACGATGTGGTCAACCCTGCTGCATACAACGATCCGGGAAGTCCGATATACGGCATGCCGATTATCGATGCACATCTTGCCAAAAACATTATCATAATGAAACGTGGTATGGGAAAAGGCTATGCAGGTATCGAAAACGAACTGTTCTTTAATGAAAAAACAAGAATGCTGTTTGGTGATGCAAAAAGCTCCATTCAAAAATTGGTCACCGAAATAAAAACAATGTAATAAATGCCAATTAATCATACAAAAAAAGCTCTGCACCCGCAGAGCTTTTTTTGTATTGAATAAGTTCAAATAAAATCTTAAAACATTAGTTAAAGGGCAATTTATAAGGTTTTACGGAATGCATTTCAGGGTGTAAATTCAATCAACCAAATTCACGCATACCAGTTTTTCCATGTCCCGCACAAGCAGCTTTCCCCTGGCTGATGCCATAGGAGCCCATGCCTGCGATTTATCGGAACTAAAAAATGAGGCTTTCCCGAGTTCTTTGTAGCCTTCCGGTGAAGGCTCAATAAGATGAATTTCGCCGCTCTTACCATTCTGATTGATTATTAACCCGCCAACCATTATTAAACTTCCCATTTCAAAATTGGCAGCCGAACCCGATTCCCAAACTACTTCGCCGTCCATTGTCATGCAGACCATCTGATTGGGCCTGCCGTTGGTGTTAAGGTACAGATGGTCCTGGAAATATACTGCGGGATGCATTTTGCAACCTGCTTCCTCGGTCTTGAAAACTTCCTTTACATTAAACCCGTTCTCATCTTTAGCAATTTCCAAAAGAATGGAAACCGGATTATAGTTTCCATTATAGGAACAGTCGGTCAGGAATAGTCGACTGTCATCGATTACCGTAGCAGGAGAAATGGTTGCAAACGATTTTAATCCTTCATATTTCCAAAGCTCTTTTCCAGTTTTAATATCAAAACCAACAACTTCATGCATTTGAAGTGAATCTCTCTGATTGTATGGGCTAATCATTACCACCTGGTCGATACCCCCAAAACGGCCACTAACAGGAGATACATGAAAGTTGTGACCGGTTAAAGGACGGGTTTGCCATACAATCTCCCCTGTTTTTTTATTGAATGCTGCCACACCGGCTTTGCTACCCTGGGGTGCAACAATCACTAAATCATCATATACTAAAGGAGACTGTGAAAATCCCCAGTTTGGAAGTTCCGCATCAAATTCATCTTTTAGGTTCAGGTTCCATACCGGCGCTTTCTGCTTTTTACTGAAACAATAAAAATCACCCAAAGGACCAACGGTCCAGATATAATCTTTATCGACATAAGGCACAGTGCGTGATCCCGGGAATGGGATTTTCCCCTCGGCCTCATATTTAAAACTCCATTTTTCTTCGCCTGTAGCCAGATCGAAACATCTTAAAACATCCGATTCTTCCTCAATCCGATCCAAAACAAATACCTCATTACCGTATATACTTGCACCTCCGTAACCAGGACCCAATGAAACCTCCCATAATTTTGAAGGACCCTTTTCAGGCCATGTTCCTGAAATTTTCACTTCATCTGCAATGACATTCCTGTTTGGTCCAAGGTATTGATTCCAGTTATTTTGCCTGATGCACCCTGCCGAAATCGAAATAAAAATGAATAGTAACAAATAATTTCTCATGTAGTAAAAACATTAAAAGGTAATAGTTAATAGATTACAATAAACTCAACTCGTTTTCCAGGAGCTCCTCTTCCCTGGAAAGGCTAAAAATAGAAAAAAACCATAATCTCAGAATGATATAGGGAAAATGTCAATTCCCCCTAAGTAAAAAAATCAGGTATTTATTGACGAAATAAAAAGTCCCGGATAGTCTGATTTATCTTAAATTAGCAGCAATTAATGCAAGCAGCTAAACAAATAGGTTCTTCATCATTAAAAATCTATACTTTCTCCATACTAAACTCAATCTTAACTCAGTATTAATTCAGTAATAACTCAATGTAAATTCAACTCTAATTGAGTTTACATTGAGTTAATATTGAGTTTATATTGAATTTACATTGAGTTTGCACCGGAGAAGGTAGGTAGAATGACTCATTTAATCCGGTTGTTTACATAGCCGGATTATTGTTACGATTGTAACAAACTTATTTTTACCTGGTATTTTTCTGCGGATAGACTACCTGTAACGAAGATTTTTATTTTAAAGTTCTATTTTTGTTAAAACGTTAGATTTCAATTAACTTTAAGTTTCATTGTTTTTTAAAGTACAGATGGATAAATAGGTCAGGAGCCTGCCGATGTGCAGAAAAAAATGAACTTTTCCGGCAAACTAACAAATAAAGATTATGCAACACCATAAAATATTGATTCTTCTGACAGCTACCCTGGCATTTGGGTTTAATTCTGTCAGGCAAAAGACTGAAAGCGAAAAAAAACCTGAAAGGGCTCTAAAACTTGCCGATGCAGTGCTGCATCGTAGTGACAGTCTTATTTATTACGATCGCGAAAAACCCAAATATGAATATGATTATGCATTATTAGGCTCTGCCATTGACAGGCTTGGAAAATACGATCAAAAGTATTCTGATTACATGCAGGCGTATATCGATTACTTTGTGCAGAAAGACGGAACCATTCATGGGTATAAACTTACCGACTACAACATCGACCGGGTGCGGCCCGGACTTAATATGCTAACGCTTTATGAACGGACAGGTAATCCAAAATACAAGAAAGCTGTTGAGACGTTGGTTTCGCAGATGGAGAACCATCCACGAACAAAATCAAATGGATACTGGCATAAAAAAAGTTATCCGTGGCAGATGTGGCTCGACGGAATATATATGGCTTCCCCTTTCCTGGTGCGGTATGCTTATATGTTCAATGAACCGAAATGGTTTGATGAAGTTGCCTTTCAGATACAACTGATTTACGAAAAAACCCTCGACCCTGAAACAGGGCTGATATATCATGCATGGGATGAAAGCAGGGAGCAGCGCTGGAGCAATCCGGAAACCGGGCAGTCGAAGCATTTCTGGAGCCGCGCTACCGGGTGGTACATGATGGCACTGGTTGATGTACTGGATTATCTACCGGAAGATCATCCTGAAAGAGTGGCTATCATCCGGATCCTGAATAGCCTCAGCCAGGCACTTTTAAAGGTTCAGGATGAAGAAACCGGCTTATGGTTCCAGGTACTGGATATGGGCAGACGGGAAGGAAATTATGAAGAAGCCTCGGGTTCTGCAATGATTATATATGCTTATGCCAAAGGAGCGAAAGAAGGTTACCTGCCCAAAAAGTATTTCAAAGTTGCAAACAGTGCTTTTGAAAGCCTGTTTAAAAATCTTGTGGTGGAAGGCGATGACGGATATCCGGTGCTCACTCAAACATGCGGTGCCTGCGGACTTGGAGGAAATCCCTATCGTATGGGAGATTATGAATATTACATTTCAGAAAAACAAATTGATAATGATCCCAAGGGAATGGGACCGGTAATTTTAGCAGCTATTGAACTGAATAAATAATATTTTCACCTATGCTAGATAAATAAATTAAGATTTTGTTCAATAATGCTTTGTTTATAACTCAAACCCTGATAAATATTATTTTCATATAGGATGAATTTTCCTAAATTGCAACCAGACAATTAAAGTTTAATTCTATGACATCACCAAAACCAATTGTAGATGAAAGATAATAGTAAACTTAACAGGGATTTCTTGTTTATTAAATCATCCAAATTTCTTTTTTACCTGCTGATTCCATTGATGTTTCTCTTCTCCGGAAAATTAGGGGCAAGAGATATAAATTATCAGGATGATCAGATAACAGTAACAGGCACAGTAAACGATGAGACAGGTCAACCAGTACCCGGTGTAAACATATTTGAAAAGGGAACGGGGAACGGTACTGTAACCAATGTTGACGGGAATTATAGTCTGGCGGTTGATCCCGGCTCCACACTCGTATTTTCGTTTGTAGGATTTCGTACTCTGGAGGAAGCTGTTGAAGGCCGGACATCAATCGATGTTGTGCTCATAGAAGAAGTGATGGGCCTCGATGAAGTTGTGGTTACGGCAATGGGGATTGTTTCGGAAAAGCGGAACCTGAATTTTGCCGTTCAGTCGGTTAATTCCGAGAATCTCAACGAAGGACGTCAGGTCAATTTTGTGGATGCACTGCAAGGAAAAATTTCGGGCGTTGAAGTATCAGGAACCGGAGGTTCACCTTCAGGATCGGCCCAAATTCTCATACGCGGAATTTCATCAATTAATCCGGCGCAGAACAATGAGCCAATTTTCATACTTAACGGGATGCACATTTCCGGAGGTGCTTCCAAGGCAGCAGAAATAAACCCAAATGATATTGAAAACATCACAGTGCTTAAAGGCGCTGCTGCAGCCGCACTTTATGGACAGGAAGCATCGAACGGAGCTATCATAATCACTACCAAATCGGGGCAGATTGGTGAAATACGTGTTGAAGCCAGCGGCTCAGTACAGATTGACGAACCCTACCGGGTTCCCGAAATTCAGCAAATGTACCTCAGGGGTGCATATGGTGTTTACCGCGAGCAATCGATGGGTGGATGGGGACCTCCCGTTCCCGAAGGAACGTTTGTTTACAACAATCCCCAGGAATTTCTAAAGAAAGGATTTTATCAGAAATACGATCTGTCGGTTTCCGGAGGAAGTGAACGCTTCACCTCATACACCTCGGGAAATTATGTCCGTCACGAGGGGATCGTTCCGGCCGATTACCTCGAGCGGTATGGAGTACTTTTTAAATCAAGTTATAAAGCTTCAGAACGGGTGACCATTGATTTAATGGCCAACCTGGTATCCCGGAATTCACGTGGCGGAGCCGGCCTGAGTTCAGCCTATCAGTGGCCTATAGATGATGACATTACAAATTACAAAAATCCTGACGGATCAATCCGTTGGCTTTACATCAATACCAACAACCGTTATAATTCACCCCTTAGCCCGTTGTGGTCGAGGTATGAAGATTATTCACGCTACGATTCAAACCGTTCACTTATGCAGGGTTCAGTAACCTGGAATGTGATCGGGAACCTTAACCTGATCGGCAGAATGAGTTACGACCTTACTGAATCGGAAAGTAATAGTATTGTAACTCCGCGCTGGAGCCTGGAGCCCGGACAGGAACCTACATCAGAGGATTTAGATTACCTGGGGTCATTCTTTTATTCCGATGGCCGCAGCTCGGTTGCTAATGGTGGTATACTGGCGACCTGGAACAAAGAATTGAGCGAAGATGTTGGCGTGGAAATGCTTGCCGGGGTTGATATCAAAACTGAATCAGGGCGTTCGGTTGGCATGGGAGGCCGTCAGTTTATTGTGCCTGAATTTTACAGTATTAACAACCTGGCCGATATCCGCAGGGAAAACATTACAATGAACCGTAGAGAAAAAAATATGTACGGTTTTTATGGTGAGGTGAAACTTGATTACCGGGGTATTGCACAGTTCAGCGCAACAGGCCGTAATGACCACTCCTCTACCCTTCCGGTTGAAAACCGTTCTTATTTCTATCCCTCTTTCAGTACGGGGATCATTTTTACAGAATTAATGACAGTTCCTGATAATATAATCAGTTTTGGAAAGCTTCGTGCCAACTGGGCGCGTGTAGGGAAAGATGCCCCGTTATATCGTTTAAGCAACTGGTATAAAGCAATGCCACATCCCGACGAGGGATATGGGGTAGATCCCACCCGCAGCAGTAATCCGAACCTTGAGCCTGAAATGACAACTTCATGGGAAATAGGGGCCGATTTTCGGCTTTTTAATGACCGTACACGCCTCGATTTAGCCTGGTTTGTTACTGAGGTGTCGAATCAGATTGTGGATGTAAGGGTATCCCCCGCATCGGGAAATATTCTTCAAACACGAAATGAAGGAGACATACGTAATGAAGGTATTGAATTTTCGTGGGATCAGGTTATGGTAAATACTCCTGATTTCAGTTGGAATATGATAACAAACTTTGGGCGGAGCCACGGAACAGTTGAAAATCTTCCCGACGACCTGGTGGAAGTATATCATTATGCGGGGCAGGTTAGCGATATCAGGCCGACTGCCTATCTTAACGGTTCCACAATGGCCCTTTCCGGCAAAGATTACGAGCGGACGGATGACGGCAGAATAATCGTTGATGAATTTGGTCGTCCTAAAATAAATGCTTCCAGTTCACTGCTTATTGGAAACCGGGAGCCCGAATTTACCGTCGGTTGGCTAAACCGCTGGAATTACAAAGCCTGGTCGCTGTCGGTAATGACTAACTTCCGTAAAGGAGGCGATGTGGTGAACGGTACCCTCCGCAGCCTGATGTCGGGAGGCCAGTCAAAAAACATGGAGACTTATCGCAACAGGCAAATACTTATCGACGGTGTGGTGGAACAACCCGATGGAACCTACACGGAAAATACCGTACCGGTGGTTTTCGATCAGGCTTTCTACCTAAATTATTTTGCACCGGTTGGTTCCAATTTTGTAGAAGATGGTTCACTGATGCGTATCGGATATGCCACATTAAGCTACAATGCCGATAATTTAGCTCAGAAAATAGGAATTAAAGGACTGAGTTTTTCGGCCACAGGAAGAAATCTTCTTCTTTTAACAAATTATTCAGGCTCCGATCCGGTGGTTAATTACACAGGATCATCCGGCGGTACAGGCACATTCGGTATCGATTACCTGGGAATACCAAATCCCAGGAGCTATACATTCACTTTAAGTGCAACTTTTTAAATCATGTATATTATGAAGCACATAAAATATTTCCTCATTATTTTACTGTTTTTTACAGGTTTATCCTGTGAAGATTTCTTAGGCGATAACCGCGACCCTGATGGGGTGGACCAGGTACCTGTAAATGAAATCATGCCCGTAATTTTATTCTATACTGCATTGCAGAATTATGATCACAGCGAATACGGAACCTACCTGTCGCAGGCTCTTACTACCGGAGGCCGCAGCCAGACCGGAACCCATGCCTATCGAAGCGGATGGGAATTTCTGGGAATGAACCGGCATCCTCAGTGGCGGCGTCATTTTTATGATGTAGGGTCAAATGCCAAAGAGTTGCTGCGGTTTGCGGAGGAAGAAAATTCAATGAATTATATTGCATTGACGAGACTGCTCCGGCTTCTTTCCACGCAGCAAACTACCGATGTTTTTGGTGATATGCCTCTGACGGAAGCTTACGAGTCATCATCGCCCAAATACGATTCCCAGGAGAGTATTTATGAGTGGATGAACCAGGAAGCCGATGCACTCATTGCATTGTTTAACAGCCCTGAAGTGAAGCAGGAAACCAACCGTCCGATGGGGTTGAATGTCGACAGGGTATTTGCAGGCGATATGGATAAATGGAAACAGGTACTTCTGGCAGTGAAGGCCAGAATTATGTTACGCGATTTGCCTAATCAGAATCCGGGTAATGCTTCTGCAGTGCTTGCAACTGCCGAACAGGCGCTGAGTGGTTGGAGCGATCCAAAGTATAAGTTCGATGGAGGGTCGAGTGTTGAAAAGAATAATCCGTGGGGCCGGACCAATAAACCGGTAAACTCCTGGGAAAGCCGGTCAAACGACCTTCTTTCTGCCATTCCTGCAAAGTACCTGGTTGAAGATATGATGGGATATGATCCTGCAACTATGGAGTATTCCGATCCACGGCTTCCTTACATAATGGAACCCCGTGCTGATGATGAGGGAGTGGTAGCCTACCGCTATCTGGAAAACAACTCGGGAATGCCACCTACCGATCAGCTTGAATGGTACCCCGACTTATATGAGTCGGTTTTGACTACCGATACATCAACTATTACTTTTATTACTGAAGAGGAATTGCATTTTATTGCCGCTGAGGCAGCCTATTGGGCGGGCGATAAAAATAAGGCCGCACAACATCTCCGGATGGGCATTGAATCGCACATGCAACGGTTGCAGGTTCCACAGGAGGAAATCGACAGCTATCTGGGCAACTCTGATCTGGTGCCGGGACCTGCGAATATTACCATCAGTGATATAATGACAGAAAAATACAAAGCCATGTACCTGCAGGTTGAGCAGTGGAACGATTTACGCCGGTATGGATACAGCAATGATTTAAATGACCGGAGATTTGATAATACTGTTATTTATCCCGGGTTGAGACGGCCACATAACTTATATGAAGCCTATTGGTCGGCCGATAACCAGTGGATTCAGCGGCTAAACTATGACCCTGAAACAGAAGAAAAGTACAACCGTGAAGAACTTATGCGTCTGGATGCATTCCGTAATCCGGAATGGTTGAAAAGGCCAATGATTTGGGCACCACAAAATTAACCTGTAAAAATAAAAAATATGAATAGTTACAGTTTAAATATAAAAACGAAATACTTAGGCATACCGGCAAAATATATTCTGGCGCTTGTATGTTTATCAGTTGTAATCAGTTCGTGTGAAATTAATGATCCGGTTGGTGAAATATCTGACCCTGGTTATATTGCTGCAAATATTTATTGGGATATCCCCGTCACGAATATAACAGCCGGCAATAATGTGGATTTTTACGCCGAATATTGGTCAACAGATGAGACTATTGAATACCTTGGGATTTGGTACAATATTGATAAGATATTGAATTATACCCTTACTTATCCAGCCAATGGTTATACATTAATACTGGATTCCACAGAACTGGCCCGTGAATTTCTGGAAATTAAAACCTTTGCACATTCTGAAGAAAACTATGATCCAGAAAAGAAAGCCTATGTTATTGAAGATCAATTTCCAGTTAGTTACACACTGGCCGCGCTCAGTTATGAAAACCCATCTGTATTTAACCAGGAGCAGTTTAATCAGTTAATTCCGGCTGATATACAGGAACAGTTTCTCAACAACCTGTTCCCCCAGCTTGGTTACCAGGATTTTAGAAATCTTCTGAGAGTTTATCGACAGGTTGTTGAAGATGAAGTTTTTGAAGGCTATTTTGATACTATTATGGAAGGTGAAACAGAAATCAGGGTAATGAAAGCTGAAGCTGAAGAAGCTTTAAAATTACATCTTAGGGAATTGCCTTTTGGAGATTTAATTTATAACCGAAACAGGCAATATTATTCTGTGGATTTTTCACAGAATTACCAGTTAAATGCCCGTTTCAGAATTGTTAACGGCAACCAGGTTGAAAATTTGTCTGAAACAAAAGTCGTTTCAGTATTATAAAAGAAACCATTATGAAAAAGGTAAAAATATTAGTAATACTTTCAATACTTTTCTATGGCCTTGGATTCTGGTCGTGTGAAAGTGAGATTGAACCTGAATATTTCACTTCATCAGAAGTTGATTTTGATTATTCTGCTCCTACCCTGCATTATGTTATAGGGGAACCAATACAGTTTAATAACCTTTCAGTTACAGGTAGTTCGTGGCAATGGAATTTTGGCGACGGAACTACTTCAAACGAAGAAAATCCGGTACACAGTTATGATGAACCCGGTACATATACTGTATCACTAACCGTTGACGGTGTACATGAAGTACGAAAAAAGATAATGATAAGTGATATTGTACCGGTTGTGCAATACACGGCAACAGATCCTGCCATTGTTTATAATCAAACACAGGTATCATTTAATGTGCTCCTTGAAAACCCGGAAGATAAACCAGTAGCATACAAATGGAAATTTCCGGGCGGTACAGTTGGCGAAGGGATTGATGAGAATGGTAATAGTGAGTTGGAATCACCTTCAGTGGTATTTGGCAGTATTGGCAGCCAGATGGTATCGCTTGTAATTACTATCGACGGTAAAAATCTGACTCCTGTGAATGTAAATGTGCAGGTGAACTACAACCAACCGGCAAAAACACTCTATTATGCTGTAAAAGGTGGCAATATAATGGCCAAAAAATTAATTTATGACATAGAACCTTCATTAAATAATCCTTTCGATTTAGGATACCGTTCAGGGAAACACCCCCTTACTTTGCGCTATAGCGGGAACTGGTTGTATGTTTTTGATGCCGGAACACGTTTTGCGTTTGTCAATGAACCTGAATATTTAACTGCCGGTGATGGAGAAATATTTGTAGTCGCACACGACGGTTCGCGAAGGGAATCAGTGATAGAAAATTTTGGCGGAAATACTTTCCTTGATTTTTATTACGGATACATTGATGAACAGGAAGGAATGATTTACTGGGCCGATCGACGCGAGGGAATATTCCGTACACCTACAAATACCCGCAATGAAAAATTTTCGCTTACTGAATACGATTATTTTGTAAGAAACACCTGGCTGGGTTATTATGGTGAAGGTATTAGCTGGGGTAATATTAACGGAACCATTACCAAGTACAATGGGGTTTGGTGGTGGGCTAAACATACCACCGGCTCAGGTATATTTAAGTTTACCGAAAGTGATATCCTTGGCCGCGATAAGGTTGATGGAGATCCTGTACCGGGAGCAGGAAGCGTCCTGCGCAACTTCGGTATCCGTTCCTTTGTAATTGACGAGGTCAATCAGAAGGTTTATTTTGCTGATAGCCGTTATAAAATGGTCATCCAAAGCGATCTCGACGGCTCGGGGCTAAAGGTTATCGATAATTCTCCGTTTGATGGTGAAGGTGGCGATACAGAAGCCCTGTTTGTTACAGGTATGGCCATTGATGGTGAATACGTGTACTGGGCTTACAGAGGTCCGCAACCTCCGGCAGGTAGCGACCCTGAAGAGTATTACCAGGCTAACCCGCTGCACCGTTCGGGAATTAAACGCATAAAATTAAATGAAGAAGAACCTGTAATTGAATATTTTATACAAGGAGTGGAGGCCTACGGCATTGCTGTTGACCAAACGCTCAGATAAAACAATCCCCTTAAAAACTTTCCGGAAGGATTATTTTAAACAATCCACCGGAAAGTTTTTATTTTAATTAAAATTTTCAGCATAAAAGCAACACTATGATTCAAAGATCTACCTTATTTATTTTTCTATTCATCGTATTTTCCGGTTTCTGCAACATAACGACTGCCCAACTACCCAAACAGGAAATGAGATCGGCATGGTTAACGACTGTTTGGGGCCTTGACTGGCCCAAGACCAAAATACCTGCCGGGGGCGGCGAACAATACATAAATCAACAGAAACAACAACTTGTTCGCATCCTCGATTCGATGAAGGTAGCCAATATGAACTCAGTGTTCTTTCAGATTCGCCCGGAAGCTGATGCTTTTTATCCTTCAAGTTATGAACCCTGGTCAGCACATCTGGTAGAGACAAGGGGTCAGGACCCGGGATACGATCCGCTTCAATTTGCTATAGAGGAGTGCCATAAAAGAGGTCTTGAACTGCATGCCTGGTTAAATCCTTACCGGTTTGAATCGGTTGCCGGGAAATATTCGGGTCAGGATGGCGACTACAGTCAAACGCACCCTGAGTGGGTACTCTCCTACAGTGGTGGAGGCGCAATTCTTGATCCGGGGAACCCGGAAGTTCGGGAACGGATTAATGATATTGTAGAAGAACTCGTTCAGAATTATGACGTTGATGGAATTGTTTTCGACGATTATTTCTATGCCTATGGCGGAACACCCTCTTCCCTTGATCAGTATTCACAAAACAACTGGAAGCCTGATGGAATGGATATCCACGACTGGCGGAGGGATAATATCAATAAGATGATTGCAGGCGTTTACCAAACCATTCAGGATAATAAACAGTGGGTAAAGTTTGGAGTGTCTCCGTTTGGCATCTGGACAATGGATCCTCAGGTTGCTGCTTCATACGGATTAACATTGCCACAGGGAATAACGGGAATGGATGCCTATAAAACCATTTATGCTGATCCGATAGCCTGGCTAAATGCAGGAACTGTCGATTATATATCGCCCCAGGTATACTGGCCTACCACCAGCGCTGGTCAGGATTATAAGAAACTTGCCCCCTGGTGGTCGGATGTTGCCAACCGGTATAACCGGCACCTGTATGTGAGCCATTCTCTTTCCAGTCTCGACGAATCAGATTATCCTCCTCCCGTAGCGCTGAAATCGGCCTACAGTAGCTTTTTAAATACCGAACTAAACGGGTTGTCAATGCTGGAGTATTTCTCTCAACTCACAGCAGAGAAAGCAGATGTGGCCTTTGATGCATCGGAAGTAGGCCTCCAGATTCAGTGGAACCGCCTTTCCGATAAAAATCAGGCTCCGGGGAGTGTGTTTTTCAGAGCTTCTAATTTATTCGTAAAAGGTTTTATGAATTACCTCAGAAGCAATGAATTTGCCTCTAAAGCATTGACTCCGGTAATCTCATGGGAAGAAAAACAGGAACGGGATCTTCCTTTTAACCTCCATATCGAAAACGAACAACTTGTATGGGAATCACATGAAGAAAATGTACGGTATGCTGTTTATGCCTTTCCTGAACTGCTTGCAGATCAACCCGGATTATTTGATGATGCTTTATACCTGCTTGGGATTTCTTATTCAACTGAATTTAATTTATCAGATCAGGCGCACCTCTTAAGTGGTCATAGCTTTGCAGTATCAGTACTCGATCGTAACGGCAATGAATTTCCACCAGTAGTAATGAGCAGTCAAAAAAACGAGAACCAACCTGTTGTGCTAATTTATCCTGACAATGAAGGAGATGTATATCCGGATTTTACTTTCTGGTGGAATGAAGTTCCCGGCGCCGAATACTACCTTCTGGAAGTTTCCTCCGATTCATCTTTTACTTCGGTTATCAACAGGCGAAATGTCTTTGCCACTTTTTACAATTCCGAAAACCTTAGCTTAGATGAAGATTCTTCTTATCACTGGAGAGTTATAACGCGAATGGCAAATGCAGCGGACACAACATCCGCTGTTCGCAGCTTCACTATGCATTCTTTGCCACGTCCGGAAGTTATTTATCCACTGAATGAAATGGCTGGCGTGGAAATTACCCCGGTTATTAAATGGGAACCTTTCAATGAAGATTTTAGCATCAGGATGCAAATTTCGGGCAACAGCTTTTTTTCGGATGTTGTTTTTGATGAAAATGGAATTGAAGGTGATTCACTAAAATTGCCTTCCGGGGTCATCTTTCCTTATTCCACCTATTATCTCAGATTACAGGCCACAGCAGATGATTCAGTAACACTCTGGTCGGATGTGGTAAGATTTTCAACCGTTACTACTCCACCTTCGGTTCCAGTTATTATTGCACCGGCAGATGGCGAAACAGTAAATGGACCTGTTGTTACTATTTCGGTTGAAGAGCAGCCACTTGCAAGAAGCATCACCTATCAGCTTTCCAATTCTGAGACTTTTCCATGGAACAACAGGTTTCAGTATTCAGTAAGCGCTCCTGAATACAGCCTGGTTCTTGATGATGTTATTGATGGAACCTGGTTTGTGAAAGCACGTGCCAATTACGGTACTGCTTCCTATACCGATTGGTCGGAAGTAATTTCCTTTTCTGCCTTAACAACCGGTTCAAATGACCTGTCTGAAAACAAGTTTTCTTTGCTTCAACCTGTTTTTACAGCACCTGAAACAATGCAGATCAGGTATTCATTATCTAAAGCTTCTAAAGTTAAACTTTATATAACCAGCATAACCGGCAGAAGAATTTTGATTCCGGAATCTACGGTTAAAAGCGAAGGTATGCATTCTCTGAATTATTCATGTTCAGAAATTCCTTCAGGAGTATATTTACTTTCCCTCGAAACAGGTTACGGAAGAAAAACTGTTAAAATGGTTAACCCCTGATGATATAAATATTGCCTGAACATTCTTTTCGGCCTGTATGTTACTGTATGCATCGATGTACCTTAGACAAAACATTGGTGGTGGAGAATATTTTTTTTGTGAACCCAGGCACGAGTAACAACTTTTAGCACGATGTATCAGCAATGTGATTTATTAATAAAGGAAAAATGGAAAAGAATAATTCATTCGTGAATAGTTCAATTTTCCAGGCATAATTAAGCACATTTGTTGAAAAAACCCTCAAAAATCATAATAAATAAAGAGAGATTTTTGTACCTTGTAAACGTTCATTTTATTAGTTTTTAACTTAAATATTTTATTATGAGAAATTTTACTTTTTTGTTTGTTTTTATGTTGTTTGGAGCAATGTCATTTGCCCAGCAACCAGTTGTAACACCAGTTTGGGATCATTCAGTGGCAGGCACTGCTGATTGGAGTTCCGGCATTCCGATAGGAGGCGAAATACCTTCATGGATGGGTAGCCTAACAGAGCGCGGAATGGCTTATCACGACGGGCAACTTTTTGTTGTATCACGCAATGAAAATCCTCCGGTATTGGTTGTTCTTGATGCTGCTACAGGAGATTTCGTTGAAAACATTGAAATTGATACCAACATTGTAAGAGGTGGCACCTTTCCTGTCAATGATATAGCTATTACACCTTCAGGAAAGATATTGATTGCAAACCTGGCTACCAATACCCATTCACATCCTTTTAAGGTGTACATGATGGAAGAAGAAGAAGGTGTTTACACTACTTCAACGTTGGTGGAGTGGATGTCAGAGCCTGATACTATAGACGGAGTTGGCGCTCCTTTTTACAGATTGGGAGATGGTTTTGCTTTCTATGGAGATGTTTCAGCTGAAGAAAATGGATATGTAATTGTTGGTGATGCCAACGGTGCAGCTGTTGAGCCAACCGTATTTAAATGGGATATTGAGGCAGGTGTCGCCGATACTGTTCCTGAAATGATTGTCCTTCAGGAAGTATATCCTGCTCCTGTAGAAGGTGCCATTGCAAAACTTGGTATTACGCCCCGTTTACAACCACTCGATAGCATGCATTTCTGGGCAGACGGACATTCCACTTTTCCAGCTTTATATAACATGCAGGGTGAACTGCTTTCCACTTTTACAGGAGAGTTTGCACCACAGCAAGCAGGTATTTCGGGAGTAAATTTCTTTACTTTCATGGATCAGGATTTTATCCTCGCTCCTACTACCAATCATGTTCCTGCTAGTGGCGTTCCTGCAGCAATGTTCCAATTGTTCCAAATCCCTGAAGCAGGAGCAGAAGAAGCAGATTCAATTGCCGTATTCCCTGAAAGAGGGTTAGGGGCTAATTCCAATGCTTCATATGCCGCTCCAATGGCAGTTAGCATTCAGGGGGACACAGCTATGATGTTCATCATGTCGCCCAATAACGGAATTGCAGCCTTTGCATTAACAATGGAAGAAGATACAGCTGTTGTGGTGGAAGGTGAATGGAACATAAGCAACTCTCCATACAACTCATTGGGAACTGTGGATACTACAACCATAGTAAACGGTCTGACTATTTGGGCCCACAGCGAGAAAGCTGTTGTGATAGATGAAAACGGCAAGGAACTTAATGGTATGGTATTCACCCATCGTCTGAAATTAGGCGGAAGCGGTGATTTTGATGATGACGGAATGCCTCTGGGCAGAGTTTTATCATTTGAAGTACCAGGTAATTCCAAAATTACTGTAATGGGTATGTCTTCCAGCAGCAGCGAAGACAGAGAGCTCCAAATAGCTGCCGGACATCCGGATTCAATATTTGCAGTTTTCCCTGCACTTGGTGCTGAAATTTCAGAAGGCATTTATGAATATGAAGGCGATTCAACTACTATTTATCTCTATTCATCCGACAGTGGTGTGAATATCTATTTCCTCAAGGTTGAACCGTTAACTACAAGCGTTAAGCCAATCGATATTATGCAGGAAGTGAGAGTATATCCTAATCCTGCTACAGATAAGGTGTTTGTAAATGTTAAAAAGGCTACCCAGGTTGCTATTTACAACCTTTCAGGCAGTATGGTTAAATCAAGACTGATTGAATCATCAAGCGATTTTATCGACGTTAGTGATTTACAGTCGGGAATGTACATTATAAAATCACAAATGAGTAATGACTTTACTCAAAAACTGATTGTAAAATAAGTTTACATCAAACGCTATTTTTAAAGAACCGTCAGCGACCCTGGCGGTTCTTTTTTTTGATAAAAATTGTAATTGAATATTGGCCACCATTTGGAAGACAGCTAATTGTATATATGCGTAAATCAGTGGGAATTCAAATTGATTGCTATTTCTGCTAAAGGCAACTAAATCTTCCGAGATACCCTGGGGGCTATGTCGGTTATTTATAAACCGAAGCGGTTATTAGTGGCTTTGATCAAATCGATGCAGCTAAGCTTGGGGTTCAAAAAAATAACATGACAACTTTAATATTCAACTGCACTTTCAGGAACTTCTTCACCTAATTGCGTATGGCTTTTAATATTAAAACCAGCAGAAGGCATTAAACGGATATTTTCACTTTCCTTGCCATTAACAGTAAACACCTGCGGCCCTTCAAACTTATAATTCAGGCTATTAACTTCCAGATTTCTTGAATTTAAAATTTCAATCGCTGTTTTATGATCAGTAATTAAATCAATACGATTCAGTTTTACATTTTCTGCATCAATTATTGAAATGCCCTTTTCAGCCTGAAGCAGCATATCCTCCATAACTACATTTTCAAGTTTCATTTCCGGTAAGCCCTGCAAAAATATTGCCTGTTGTGCTCCCTTAACTACGATATCGCGAATGGTAATATTCCTGAATTGTGGTGTTTCTTCTGTTACCGGCTCTTTTTCAGCATAAGTTTCCAATCCGCCTTTTTCCATCATTTCCGAAACTGACATCCCTCCATAATACAGGTTGAATGAAATGGCATTGGTAGGAATATCAGTCATTCGTATATCAGAAATATAAATATTCTCAACGATGCCACCGCGACCACGCGTACTTTTAAAACGCAGCCCGACATCAGTTCCCATAAAGGTACAGTTGGAAACATGTATATTACGCACACCACCCGACATTTCGCTTCCCACAGTAACTCCTCCATGCCCGTGATAAACAACGTTATTTGTAATTACAATATTTTCTGCCGGCACTCCCCGCCGGCGTCCGTCTTCGTCTTTACCCGATTTTATGCAGATTGCATCGTCACCGACATCGAATTTTGAATTTTCCACCAATACGTTTTTACATGATTCAATATCGATTCCATCACCGTTTTGAGAATACCAGGGATTGCGGACAGTAATGTTTCGTACGATTAAATCTTCCACCATTAATGGGTGAATGCACCATGCGGGCGAATTTTGGAAGGTTGAACCATCCAGGAGGATACGTTTGCTGTTTTGAATGCTCACCATAACCGGGCGAAGAAAATCGCGTATAGCCTCAAACTCCGCTTTGGTTTTTAGTCCTGAGGGAACGTTCATATTGGCAGTTTCATGTGCTTTTTTGAATTGTTCCGATGGATACCATTCATCGCCTTTTTTATTTACTACACCACCTGAAGCTACCAGCTCTTTCCAATGATTAACAGTGAGCTTACTTTTTTTAACAAACCGCCATGCATCGCCTGCGCCATCCCAAACACCACTTCCTGTGATGGCGACATTCTCGATGTTTTTACCATATATAGGAGAAATGCACCTCCAGGTATCCAATCCTTCAAAACTGGTTTCTATAATTGGATAGAGATCCTTGTTTGAGGAAAATATAATCAGAGCTCCCGGTTCGGTGTAAAGTTCAAGATTGCTTTTTAGAATTACAGGCCCGGTAAGCCAGATTCCGGCAGGAATAACAACTCTCCCTCCTCCCCTCTCTGATACAGCTTCTATGGCATCAGCAAAAGCCTGGCTGTTTAAAATCTGACCACCGCTGACAGCTCCAAATTCTTTGATGTTAACTGTGTAATCTGGTATTACAGGCTCAGGTATTTCCTGCATCTCAAATTCCAGTCTTTTGTAAATTGAAGTATCCTTTCCATCTTTCCCATCCTGTGCCTGCACCGGTGGTGCCAGCGACAAGGCCAGCAACAAAAGAATTAAAGAGACTGATTCAACAGTCAGAACAACTATTTTTTTCATTTTCAATTTCCTTCCAAAATTAGCATGTCATCTTTTCTCTACAATGGAATTAATATAAACTTCCACATTGGTATATCCTTTATCCAGTGTATAGGCAATATTATCTGATGCATCAAAAGGGTTCAGTTTATTCTTTTTTTCCCAATCATCGGGCATACCATCATTGTCTGAATCAGTTGGCGGTTTCTTGTTCACCAGTATTGGCCAGCCACCAACATCATTTTGTGAATCAATAATTCCATTGCGTCCTTCTTCAAATGAATTCCCATATCGTTCAGTACAGGTTTTTGCTTCATCTATAATCCGCTTATCAACTGCATCCCGAATATGACTGGCACCCGCCTGCTGCATTACCTGGCGGTACGCTATGGCAGCACTTGTGGTGTTTACATGGACATAAGGCACCGGCTCATTCAACCGGGATCCCGATTTGGCTTCTTCGTCTACATCTGAGCCTTCAACTCCATATTCCCAATTTCGCCTTGTCACTTTTTTATTCCCTTCCATTACGTTTCCTTCGATAAAAAACCATCCTGCCCCTAAAGTATCGGGATTAATGTTTTTATTATAAAACTGTTGGGTTAAATCCAGTATCCTGTTTTTCTTACTTTCACGTGTTGCAGGTCCCGGTTTAAAGTAATTGTTTACTATGTTATAACTTCCCTCTTCACCACCGTAAATGCTGTTAAAACCCCAGTTATAAATCACATTATTACGTAAATCAACTATTTCAAGCTCAGGTTTCCCTAAATAGCGGGAACCATTTAGCCTGGGATTCCGGCTTGTATGATCTGATAACAGGTTATGGTGAAATGATGCATTGTATCCACCCCATATTCCTCCATAGCCATGTTCTCCTTTGCTATGATCAGAATCATACAGGCTTTCGCTTAAAATACTCCATTGCAGGGTAAAGTTCTTATTGTCGTAAAACGATGCCACTTCATCGATAGCCCAGCTAAAGCTGCAATGGTCGATAATGATGTTTTCGTTTCCAATCCCTGAAATGGCATCAATTTCCTCTTTTGATTTATCTCCCGGCCTTATCCGGATGTATCTTATGATAACATTGTCGGCATCAAGCCGGATTCCATAATTCACCAAACAAATGCCTTCTCCGGGAGCTGTTTGTCCTGCGATAGTCAGATCACTGTTTTTTATATGCAGCCTTTTTTTTAATTCAATATTACCTGAAACCCTGAATATAACAGTTCGTGGACCTTCTGCTTCTATTGCTTTTCTTAAACTTCCATCTCCTTTATCGTTTAGATTATCCACAAAAATAACACGACCTCCCCGCCCACCTGTTGTATACATACCACCTCCCTCAGCACCAGGAAAAGCAGGAACCTGAGCATTTAAAAAAGCAGGTGTTATTATAAAAAAAAGGAAATGAATAATTCTCATTGCTATTATGAATTTTCAAATCAGGTTTTAATTTCCGAAGTTAATAGTATTACTTACAAGATTATTCAGATAAATTTCAAGGTTGGTGTAGTAGTTACTTAAATCTTTACCACTTGCATCATTGGAATCGTTAGGGTTAAGTTCTTTTTCTGTTTCCCATGCATCAGGCATGCCATCCTGATCGGTATCAGCCGGAGCGATCCCTTCTTTTAATTCGGGCCATCCACCAATGGTGCCTTGAGTATCGATAATTCCCAAACCATCACCATACGTTCCACCAAATGTAGCTGTGCCATTTGCAACCTCTTCAACTATACGGGCATCAACAGTATCGCGCCATAAACTGGCACCTGCATGTTCCAGTACTTTTTCATAGGCTTCATCTGCTGATGTGAATTCCACTTCGGTAATTTCAAAAACCGATAAAGCTTTAAGATCTTCCTTGTTGCCACCGCTTTTCAAATCAATTCCCAGCCAGTTATCTGCCGTAACATCCGGGAACCCACCTACTAAATTTCCTTCAACAAAAAATTTACCATAGGAACCTAAATAATAGGCTTCAAATATTCTGTCTTTGTTGCTTTTTGTTGCCGGCCCTGATTTATAATAATTATTAATGATATTGTATTCTCCACCTTCACCTCCATAAGATGAATTGCTGCCCCAGTTGTAAATGACATTATTAATCAATTCAGCCTTCTCCCTTTCAATACCATCGCGCACACCATAAAATCTTGGGTTCCGGCTTTTATGGTGAGCCAGAAGGTTGTGGTGAAACGATGCATTATAGCCGCCCCAAAGCCCGCCATAACCGTGTGCACCCTTCCCGTGGACCGATTCATTGAGGCTTTCTGCAATAAGGCACCATTGCATGGTGAAGTTTTCATTGTCGTAGAATGATGCGGTTTCGTCGGTACTCCAGCTCATGCTGCAATGGTCAAGTATAATATCCTTTTGCTGGCGTCCCCAGATGGCATCGCCTTCCACATTCCGTTCATCTCCCATTCTGAATCGCAGGAAGCGAATTATTATATTATCAGCAGAAATACGTACCGGGTAATTCGCCAGTGTTATTCCTCCGCCGGGCGCCGATTGACCGGCTATGGTAAGGTCACCATTGGAAATTCGCAGTTCTGTATTCAGATAGATGGTTCCTGTAACAGCAAAAACGATGGTGCGTGGGCCTTCTTTATCGACAGCCCATCGTAAAGTTCCTTCTGCAGGCCCGTCTTCGAGTGTATTTACAACATACACATCACCTCCACGGCCGCCTGTAACAAACATACCACCTCCCTGGGCACCAGGAAAGGCGGGTATTTCGTCAGGAACTATATCGTCATCATCATCGTCATCTCCATTTCCCGGCTCGTCAGTAGTTGGGTCTCCCGGTCCCGGGATAGGATCCTCCTTTTCGCATCCAACAAAAATAACCGCAGTCAACAAAACAAAAAGTAGTATTTTAATTCTCTTTATCATTATTCAAGATTAAGTTTTCCTTGCATTAAGCAAATATGAGGTGCATAAAATAACAAAACGAAGACATGCATGTTTTTATATCCATGCCTTCGCAAAATAATCAATTTACCCATCCAGGATCTCCCATAGGACCCGCGCCCTCACCTGAATTTCGAATGGGCGAATTGAAATCGACACTAAAATCACCTGCTTCAGGATCTCCGGCAAACGGGCTTACACTATCATCAACAATGTTGTTTGGTCCGTTAAATTCTGATGCTGCCAGATTTATTGCATTATGATAATAGTTGTAATCAATATCAGGAAAACCTATAGCCGGGTTTTCAATTACATATTCAGCTTCACCCATTTCAGAAAACACACAATTTGTAAGGGTAACCTGGTTATTCAGTGTCCGGATATATAGTATCCGGTTTGCAGGTGTTGCTACTTTGTAAAATGTGCAGTTATCAATATTTATTATTTGATTTTCCAATCCTTCAATTGCATCACAACGCAGGAAGTGACGCGTGTTAGATGATTTCGTAAATGTAGAATTGGTAATATTGATTTCATTTACTGCACACGATCTGAAATCAAGAAATTCATTGTTCCCTGAGGTAACATCTTCAACATAACAGCCATCAATAGTAATTACATCAACAGAACCATTGCTGGTACCCCTTATCAGCGACCTGTCGTAATTTTTTACCACACAGTTTTTCATCGTAACAGCATCAGCCAGTGTATTTTGATTGATCCTGAGCACGTAGCTTTCCCGTTCTGTTTCACTCAAATTTCCCAACTCATCGACTATATAACCAGAGAATTCTATGTCTTCGAACTGGTAGGTACCCGGTCCGTCAATATCAATCAGCAAATGAACCTTAGGCTTATTGGCAGCATTGAATGCTTTAAGGGATGTTGATCCGGTTAAGGTTACAGCACCTGAACTTACAGTGTAGTCTCCAGGCATCAGAACGAAAACCCCTTGACCTTCGGTCGTTAATATTTCCCTTAAATTATCCTCAGGATAAACAATATAAGCATCTTCAATATCAATTAATGTTCTGAAGGTTACGCTTCCCCGCTGGATATCATTGTTAAATATTTCAGCAGCGTAAACCGTTTCTCCTTCAAGTCCTTCAATCAGTTTCTCCCCGGCTGCTTTTTCTTGGTCATTAAGTTCAAACTGAAGTGGAGATCCCGATTCCGGTGTCAATTGAATATGTGTCACCACCTTTGACGGATCCCATTTCAACACGACATCTGTGGCCCCGATATCTTCACTGCTGACCTGGTAAATGATATTCTCGGTTGATGTCACAAACGTCAATTCAGCAAATTCTGAGTTGTATTGTTCCTCCTGAGCCAATGCTTTAACCCTTACAGAATAGCGGCTGCCCCCGGCCAAATCAGGTACGGTAATTCTCGATTCCATTATTCCGGCAACTGATTCTACTACATTTTCAAATTGCAGACTGTCGCGGCTAAGTTCAAGATCGTATCCCTGTGCTCCCCTTATGGGAAGCCACGCTATTGTAACCGTTGTTCCATCAAAATTTGTTGAAAGTTCAACCGGTCTGAAAAGACGCACTTGCTGATTTACTACCTCGTCTTCTTTCTCACAGGCAGTAAATAATACCAGTCCTGCTGTTATTAGAAATATGAAGTTGAATATTTTTACATTCATGGTTTTCAATATTAACAATTAATATCCATAATCATTGGTTAACGCACCGTTGGCATCATCTATCACTGGCTGAGCAATAGGCAACAAATGCCGCTGAGGATTTTGGTCAAGCCCCGATGACATCAGATTCAGCCAGTCAATAAAATTTTCTTTGTTGCCATCGCTTAAGCCCGGTAACCATTCCACCCTGCTGAAACCGGGTATATTTGTATCTCCCAGGTCTTCATTGAGGTTAAGCGATTCAAAATCAAGATTCTCCTGATCATTTTCCTGGAACTTGTAATAAAGGTAATTAGGAAGTTCACCATAGGGTGCTTCGCCATAAAGGATCCGGCGATTCAATTCACGTGCTTCAGAAATTTTATCATACAGCAGGTTCCATCGGATCAGATCGTACTTGCGGATGCTTTCGCCACCAAGTTCTAAAGCCCGTTCATCTACTATAGCCTGAAAGAAGTCTTCTTTACTTCCCAGACCATTAACAAAAGTCTCCACTGTACGGGCATGTGAATCAGCGGGAAAAGCTCTCCTTCTCACCTCTTTTAAAGCTTCTTTAGCCAGATCAGTTGGCCCGTTCAACTCATTTTCAGCCTCGGCAAACATCAGTAGAACATCGGAATAACGCATCAGCGTCCAGTTTATGCCTGTAAGTAATTTATTGCCAGCGTTCCGGTTGGCAGCAATATAGGCATCAGTCATCCATTTAACCGACCATTTTGCTATACGGTATTGCGAGGGATCGGTGTAAATTTCCATTTGAGGCGAATTGTTGTACTTGTAAAAAGCAACCGCTAAGAACCGGCGACTGTCTTCCGGGTCAAAGGAATACAGGTAATGTGGCAAGGTAAGGGCTCCACCCTGGGTGCCTCTTCCATATTTTGGACTTGTATCGTAACGAATACCAATATAATAACCAGCCTCACCGCTGCGAGCCATTCCATGACCTACTTCAAACAGGCTTTCATAAAACTGACGATCGGGCTGCAACTGATTCTGACGCATAAAAACATTCTTATACGATGGATTTAATCCGTGCACACCTCTGTCGATTAACTCTTTTGTTTGATTTCTTGCCAGCTGATACCAGGTTTCCCAATCAGACCCACGTTCCATGCTGTTTGATTCAGCACGCAGTGAATATCCTCCTCTCTGAAGAGCTATACGGGCCATTAAGCCTTTCACAAAACCTTTCGATATACGTTCAGGCGTACCTGCTTCATGTTGGTTAATCCAGGGCACAAGAGGTTCGGCTTCCTGTAGATCTTCGATTATCGCCTCAAGAATAGCATCCCTGTCGGTTTTGCCTAAAAAGAAATTGGAGCCATCAGGCTGTGTTGGGTCTGTTTTAAACGGGACATCTCCCCAATTGCGCACCAGATCAAAATAGAACTGAGCCCGAAGAGTTAAAGCTTCGCCATAGTACCCCCACATTTTAGCTTTGGCTTCTTCATCATCACCGCTCATTACAGGACTGTTGGGAACTTCTGCAATAAGAATGTTTGCCCGTTCAATAGCGCGGTACAAAGCATTCCACGGACGGGCCAGTTCTGTGTTTCCCGGTGTGGCCAGATAGTTACCAATTCCACGACGTCCGTTGTCTGCATAATCGCCGCTACCAAAAGCTACAACTTCAATATCGGAATTCAGAGCGGCATAATACGGAAGTTTCTGAGAATACATTTCATCGAGAGTCATAAGTGAGTAGATCCCATATAAGGCATTTTGAGTAAATGCCGGATTGGAGAATACAACATCAGTGGTATAACTCGATTGGGTTTCGGTAGCCAGGAATTCATCGTTGCAATTGGTTAACAACATCATTCCGAATAGTAAGGGTATAATATATATTATTTTTGTTCTCATAATCATTTTGTTTAGAAAGTTATATTTACTCCGGCAATTACAGAACGGCTTCTGGGATAAGCTGAATAATCAACACCAGGTGTAAGCGGTGTAGAACGACGGGTATCCACTTCCGGATCGTAACCTGTATAGTTTGTTAGGATAAACAGATTGTACCCGGTTAAATAAAACCTTAGTTGTTCAATGAAAACTCTTGATGTTAATAAATTAGGAAGCGTATAGCCTAATGTAAGATTATTGAGTCTCAGGAATGATCCATCCTCAATGGCCCATGAGTGAGCAACAACACGACTCATCATAGGATGCCAGATCTCTACATTCTGGTTAAGAGCAGCAAGCTCCTCCGGGCTGTAAACAAATTCGCCGGTCTCCCTATTAATAATCGAGAAACGATCTTCCCAATTCATCATTTCCAGCAGGTTACCGTAAGGCCTTGTATCGGGAAAAGATGTAAATTCAAGCTTATTTGCATTGTAGATATCATTTCCATATACCCAATTAAAGAAGGCAGAAAAATCTAACCCCTTATAGGTGGCAGCCAAATTGAAACCACCGGTATGTTTAGGATTGGCATTCCCGATAATGGTTCGGTCTTCCTCAGGGTTAATAACTGTTCCTTCACCCGTTAATTTTTTGAATTTCAAAGTACCGGGGCCAAAAAACCGGGCACCAATAAGTGTGCTGTTATCTGCTATCCCAGGTTTCAGTGTATAAGTTTCTGTATCCGGGTCATAATTGAAGTCATCATAGCGGTACATACCATCTGTTACATAGCCCCACATTTGCCCAACCGGCTGCCCTTCCTCCAGCAGATAATCGCCTGTTGGTCCCGATGAACTGCCATACCATCCCGAACTTTGTAACGACATTTTAACATCGCCAAGTTCTTCCACCTTATTTACATTAAATGCAATGTTGAACGAGGCACTGAGAGAAAAATCCCTGGTTTGAACCAGGTAACCATCCATACTGAGTTCAATGCCTTTGTTGGATGTTTTCCCTATATTCTGCATCTGAAAATCATAACCGGTACTGCTTGGTATATTTGCCCTTATCAGAAGGTCATTGGTTGTGTTCATATAAGCATCGATGGTACCACTGAGCCGTGAATTAAAAAATCCAAAATCCAACCCCAGGTTACGGGTGTAAGTTGTTTCCCAGCGCAAGTCGGGATTGGCTATTGTATTTCCAGGTATCAGCTGGTTTTGAAGTTCCTCATCAATAAAGTAAGGTTTATTCCCGTCATTGGTGGTGTAAAGCATCTTCCACATATCGTCGCCTATACGGTTGTTACCTGCAGTTCCATAACTAGCCCTGAGCTTCAAATTGGAGAGATTATCAGCACCCTGCAAAAATGACTCTTCCGATACCCTCCAGGCAAATGCTGCCGAAGGGAAATACCCCCATCTGTTTCCTGCTGCAAATTTACTCGAACCGTCAGCACGCATTGTAAATGTGGCCAGATAACGCTCATGTATAGTATAGTTCAACCGTCCAAAAAAGGAAGTCAACCTGTTTTCAGGAGAAACAAATGAAATAGTAGGCTGTGGAGTACCCAGGTTCAGCATAGCCAATGCAGCATCCTGATCCACATCATTTGGGAAAAACCGTGATTCCATCTCAACACGGTTCGTTTTAAAGGAATAAATCTCCTGCCCCAACAGTACATCCAGATTATGGCCACCAAATAAACCATCCTTTGAGTAGGAAAGTGTATTGGCTACCCTTTGAGTTAACCCTTCCCGGGTTTCAATATTAACCATTGGGGTTCCGCCGCTATTATTTTTCGACTGAGAAGTAGAAGGTCCATAGAATCGGTCATCTCTCCGGCTTTCAAATTCCACGCCCCAGTCGCTTTTTACTACAAGTCCTTCAACCAGCTCAAAGCTGACCCCACCATTAAAAGTTATATTTTTCCGGTCGGAATTGCTGTAATCGTCGTTTACTACATCAACCGGATTGTAAAGCTGGCTGGCAGCCTCCATGTCGGAATCAAAATCAACGGCATCAAGAAAGTCCTGCAACCCACGTACAGGGGAATATTTTATGGCATGTTTCAGACGGCTGTTGGTTGATGATCCTTCTGTAGATGTTCCTGCACCTCTGACATTCGTATCGGCAAACCGGGTATTGAAATCAAGGGTAATCTTTTCCGATATTTTACTGTTTAATTTAAAGTTTACATTGTTTCTAACGTAACCTGAATTGAGCATAATGCCTGCATCATCGGTATGTGTGAGACTAAGGCTGAATCTGCTGTTATTTGAACCCCCTGTAATGCTGGCATTATGATATTGGGTGAAGGCTTCACGGCCAAAGATCTCCTCCTGCCAGTCGGAGCCATTTTGTGCCTGGTAAAGTTCCAGATCGCCAAATACACCATAATACCGTTGGAAATTACGGGCAGTATTTCCGCTTTCCCCTGCCAGTTCATACTGCCAGAGCACGTATTCATACGGGTTTAAAACATCAAGCTTCTTAGCCAGTTGTTTTACACCATAATACATGTTGTAATCAACGCGGATTTCTCCCTCCACACCTTCACGCGTTGTAATAATGATGACTCCGTTGGCTCCCCTGGCACCATATATAGCCGTTGAAGAGGCATCCTTTAATACATCGATGGAAGCAATATCAGTCGGTGCTATATCGCTGATGCCGCTAACCGGAAAGCCATCGACAATATACAATGGAGAATTATCCTGAGTAATGGAACCTCCTCCTCGTACCCGTATTTTTATATCAGCATCCGGCGACCCTTCAGTAGTTGTAATCTGCACTCCTGCCAATCGACCTGTTAAAGCCTGGGCGGTTGAAGTAACAGGAATATCTCTTAACTGATCTCCCGACACAGAAGAAACTGAACCTGTTAAGTCACGTCTCGAAACGGTTCCGTAGCCAATTGCAACCACTTCCTCAATGCCGAAAGAAGTTGTTTCCATTTCAACATTAATTGTCGACTGCCCGTTTACCGGCACCTCCATTTCAGTGTAACCAATAAATCGAAAAACAAGTACATCCGTTTGCGCATTATTCACATTTAACTCGTAATTACCATCTACATCTGAAATTGTTCCTGTTGTTGTACCTTTAATTACAATGTTTACACCTGGCAGGGCTTCATCAGAGTTTGCTTCAGTCACTTTTCCTCTCACTACTTGTGACTGTGCAGATACTGGAACGGAAAATAACAACAGTGTAACTAGCAGGAATACAAACAACGAAAATTTTTCCCAAAGACATTTTCGATTATTCCTTTTCAATATTAGCATAATCTTAAAATTAGGTTTGAAATTATCGATAACAAATAAGTAATTAACTTAATCCTGCTCATAAAATAAGGTTAAGAAATATCAGAATAGCTGCAAACAATACAATTGCAGATGTTACAATCAGTAAGTTGGTTCTTTTCAATTTGTTTTGGATCTTTTTCATTGTGGAAACAATCATATATCTCGTCATGCAAGTTAGAAAATTAGCTTGTAAGAAATGTATGATCAAATACCGGAAGCTGTTACATTGCTTCCCATAAGGGGGTTAAAATTCCCAAAATGCGGGACTTTTTTTAAGAATACGTTTCAGGATACCGCCGGCATCTGTTCTTCGTTATGATTTGTAATATACTCTGAAGCACTCATTCCATATTCACTTTTAAAACATTTTCGGAAATGCGACAGGTCATTGAACCCAACTGCATAAGCTACTTCTGAAACATTCATTTTTTTCTGGATCAATAGCTGAACTGCCCGTTTTAGCCTGATGTGCCGGATAAATTCTTTTACTGTCATATCTGTAAGGGCATGAAGTTTACGATACAACTGCATCCTGCTCACCCCGACCAACTCTGAAAAGCTTTCAATATCCATTTCACTGTTGGAAATATTTTGTTCTATTACCTCAATGACTTTCTGCAAAAACCGTTCATCGGGTGAAGCAATAACCACATTTTTAGGTTCCAGAACAACATTCCGGCTGTATTTAACCTTCAGGGAATCACGAATAGACAGCACACTTTCCACTTTGGCCTGAAGAAGACCAATATCGAATGGTTTGGTAATATAGTCATCAGCTCCTGTAGTTATACCCTTAATTTCATTCTCCCGTGAATGGAGTGCTGTTAGCAGCAATACAGGAATATGTGAAGTCCGTTCATCGTTTTTAATTCGCCTGCAGAATTCATAGCCGTCGAGCTGAGGCATTAAAACATCACTGATAATGATATCAGGTATCGTTTCAACTGCCTTTTCCAGCCCAATCAAACCATTTGCGGCTTCAATTATCTTAAAGGTTGTATTGAAATGTCCTGAAATGAACTGCCTTACATCGGAATTATCTTCTACAATAAGCATGATTTTCGACTGCAGGTTATCTTCACCTTTCCCTTTTATCCGTTGTGCAGGAAAAATTACATCGTTTGAAACTTCTTCACATAGTTCTTCTTTTGACTGACCTGATGTTGCCAAAATATAAGGAATACGAACAGTAAATTTGGTGCCTTTCCCAGGTTTACTGGTAACAAAAATTTTCCCTTTATGTAAACCCACCAACTCTTTTACCAATGCAAGGCCAATTCCTGTCCCTGAATCCTTCGCATCATTATCGGCCTGAAAAAAACGCTGAAAAATCCTGTTTTGACTTTTTTCAGGAATGCCTCTGCCTGTATCTCTGACAACAATTTCAACAAACTCTTTTTCCTTTTCCTCTGTCGAAAAATCCTCATCGTCGAGATCAAATACCAGTGAGAGATTTACAGTGACTGCACCTCCGGCATCAGTAAATTTAAAAGCATTCGACAGCAGGTTATTAAGTACCTTTTCAATCTTATCGGGATCAAATTCTGCAAATAGTTGTTTTTTAATTGTATTGAATTTCAACTTCACCTGCTTCTCAATGGCCAGTTCATTAAAACTACCAACAATATTCCGGATAAACAGCACAAGATCGCCCTCAGCCAGGTTTAGTTTTAAATTTCCACTTTCGAGTTTCCTGAAATCGAGCAACTGGCTAATCAACTTATTTAGGTTTTTGGCATTACGATCAACCAGCTTCAGGTTCTCTTTAATTTCCCCGGCCGGCATATCATGTTTTAAAATTTTATCAATAGGCCCCATGATCAAGGTAAGTGGAGTTCTTATTTCGTGGGAGATATTAGTGAAAAATTTTAACTTCATCATATCAAGCTCATGCAACTTACGTGCGTTAACCCTTTCCATTACCAGTTGGCTTTTTATTTTTTCCCTGTTTATAAAAAACCTGACCAGTATAAAAATCAGAAACATGATCAGAATAACCAGAATGGTTAAAAACCACACTGTTTTCCAGAAAGGAGGCAATATGGTTATTTTTAACTGCCGTTCACTACCTGCATTCTGATTTCCCGGAACCACGTTTTTTATCCGAAGAAGATACTCTCCCGGATTGAGATTGGTATAGGTTGCCGAACGGCTGGTCCCAGGCTCGCTCCACCGGGTATTAAATCCCTCAAGTGTATACGAATAATAATTCTTGTCGCTGTTTACAAAATTTAAAGCTGCGAATTCAACTGTAAACATATTCTGATTGTAATCCAGCAGCAGGTGATCGGTTTCGGAAATACTTTTCTGCAACACCGACTGTTTGTCGTCACCCACAGGAACCGACTTATTGAAGATTTTTAAATCGGTCAGCACTATGGGAATATTTTGGTTCTCAGTAATTATTCCAGAAGGATCGAACATGTTAAATCCTGAAACAGAGCCAAAAAGCATTTGCCCGTCATTCGTTTTATAAGCAGCACCATAACAAAACTGGTTATTACTTAAACCATCCTTACTGGTAAAATTCCTGAAAAATTCATTGCTTACATCAAATTCGGATAACCCATTGGTTGTACTGATCCATAAATTTTTGTCGGCATCCTCCAGAATACAAAGCGCCTGATTATTAGCAAGTCCGTCTTTTTCATCGTAATATTTAACAGCTCCCTTACCTGCTGAATAAATAGCTACTCCTTTATCTATAGTAGCAATCCATATCCGGTTTTGGGTATCCTCATACATCGACCGTGAATGTTCATTAAATCGATTTATCTGATTTGTTTCCATATTGTAAACTATAACTTCATCCAGGCTACCCATCCACAAGTTGCCATTGGAATCAGCCTCAATCCATGAAACCTGTCCGTCTCCATTAAAATGCCGGAGATGTTCAAAAGTATTTGTCTTTCTATTGTATTTATCAACACCACCCGAGGTGGCTATCCAGATATCATTGTTTCTGTCCAGGCAAAAATCCCATACCCTGTTATCAGAAAGAGTGCCTTGTCTAATCGGTTCATGCTTAAAATGAGAGATGCTTCCTGAACTCAGATCAATAACATCAATACCTCCCAGATAAGTTCCAACCCACAAATTTCCATGTTTATCGTCGAGGAATGCCTTGATACAGTTTTGTGAAATGGAGTTGGGATCGTTTTCCCTGGCTGTAAGATATTGAAAGGTTCCTGTTTCCGGATTAAATATATTAATGCCACCATCTTCAGTGCCTATCCATATTTTACCTTCGTCATCAATCCAAAACGCATAAATAATACTGCTGTTCAAATACTTATCCTCGCCGGGCAACGCTCCAAAATGATGAAAAACCTGTTTGCTTTTAGCAAGGAGATTTAATCCATGACGTGTACCAATCCATGTTTCTCCGTGTGAATCATGGTAAATTGAGAGTATGGAATTATTTGAAATGCTTCTTGAATCACGCTCGTCCTGCTTAAAAAAGCCGGTTACTCCTTTTTCCAGTGAGTAAATGTATAAACCTCCGCGAGTGCCAATCCAATATTCGCCAAAAACACCTTTAGAAACCGAGCGGACCGTTTCTGTGCGGTCCAGTTCCGGCTCCAGTTTTATCGACAGAACTGAATTGTCATGTGGTGAAATCTTAAACAATCCGGATGAATAAGTGCCAATCCAAAGGCTTCCGTCATCATCCGGGAAAATCTCCCAGATTTCCCTGTTTTGATTAGTCTTGAATTGCAATGGAAAATACCCTGCAACATTGGTCTGAGGATTATATGTATACAGACCATTGTTTGTACCTATCCATAATATTCCGCGATTGTCGAATTGTAAATTCCGGATGTAATTTCCATTTAAATGATCATCTTCGGTATTGACTTCAGGATCAATAGGAACCATTGTCCCTAAAGTATCCATAATCAAAATATTCAGATCAGTACCCAGATATATGTTTTTCACTTGGTCTTCGGCAATAGCATTCACTGATATCTCCCCAAAATTATAATCGCTTAGATTTTTAAACGGATGGGAAAACCGTTCCTTTTCATAATTAAAAACATTAAGTCCACCGTTTTCTGTACCTATCAGCAAATTTCCCTTACTATCCTGCTTAATAACCCTCACCAGGTTTCCCTTCAAGCTTGTGCTGTCAGACGGGTCGGGTAAAAAATTCACAAACGTATAACCATCGAATCGGCTAAGTCCCTGACTGGTACCAATCCATATCCAGCCTTTATTATCCTGATATATGCACTGGATCTGATTATGAGGAAGTCCATTCTCCTGGGTAAAAATATCAAAACTCAGTTCAGATAAAGCAGCACGCACAGGTAAACTATGTACCAGGATGAATGCAAAAAATATGAACGAAATCCGCCTCATTGTAAACTCTTCACATTAATATATTTTCTAACGCTCACTTTACTATCAATAAAACGCAAATTACTAATATTTCGTACATTTTCAATTTTTCCCGAAATGCAAAAAACCGGAAACATATAATTACATTTCCGGTTTTCTTATATTTAAAGTTACTTTTAGAAGCCAAACTGGGCTGGCAGCCATAAACTGATCTGAGGGAAATAGGTAACCAGCAGCAGGACAATGACCATGGCAAGAAACATCGGAATCAATGGTTTTACCACTTTATCGATGCTTAAACCTGCAACACTGCAGCCGATAAACAAAACTGAACCTACCGGTGGGGTACACAGACCAACGCTCAGGTTGAGAACCATTATGATACCAAAATGTATCGGGTCAACCCCCATGGCAGTTACGATTGGCAAAAATATGGGTGTAAATATTAAAACGGCAGGAGTCATATCCATAAATACACCCACAACCAAAAGGATAAGGTTTATCATGAGCAATATTACAATTGGATTATTACTTAATGACAACAACCCTTCACTAACATTCTGTGGTATGTTTTCATAGGCCATAATCCACGACAGGCCTATTGATGTAGCAACCAAAAGCATAACAATACCTGTTGTTTTTACCGAGCGCAAAATAATAACAGGTAAATCGCTTATGGAAACCTCACGGTAAATAAAGGCAAGGATTAGTGAATACAGTACTGCAATTGCCGAGGCTTCGGTAGCAGTAAAAAAACCGGCTACAATACCGCCAATAACAATTACCAGCATCAGAAGGCTTGGAATGGCATCAAGGAATTTTTTAGCGCCAACTAACGCCTTTTGCTTATTTCTTATAGTTTTTAATACTCCCCAAACAGCTACAGCAGCTAAAACAAGGTATAGTAAAACCCTGTTTACAACTGGCGAGAATGTTTGATTTGATAAAAGAACTGCCTGGTATAACAATATCGCTACAACAGCAATAACTGCAACAACTCCCAAAGCCTTTAAAGCAGCTTTACTTCCCTTACGCTGGTATATAAGCATAGTTACTGCTGTTAACATAATACCAAGGCCGGTAAATATACCAGGCAAATATCCGGCAAGAAACAATGCCGTAATGGAAACGCCGCCGCTGGCAAGAGAATAAACGATTAATATGTTGCTGGGAGGAATCGAAAGTCCGGTGGTAGCAGAGGTAATATTTACTGCAGCACTGAAATTCTCGGGATAACCCTCTTTTTTCATTTCAGGTTGCATGATGCTGCCGATTGCCGAAGCCGAAGCTGCTGCTGAACCGGATATTGCACCAAAGAGCATGTTCGCTATTACATTTACCATGGCTACACCACCGGGAATGCCTCCTACGAGTACACGTGCAAAATCAATTAACCTGATGGCTATTCCTCCACTATTCATTAGGTTACCGGCCAGAATAAAAAAGGGTATGGCCAACAGGGCAAAACTGTTGAGTCCGGTTGCCATGCGGTGTGAAAATGTGGTTAATGCCGGCAGTATATCAATGCTGATAAGCATAGTCAAAATACCGGAAATACCAATACTGAATGCAATTGGAACTCCAATAATCAGCAGAATAAGAAAGCTGAAAACAAGTACAAATATTTCAAGTAACTCCATAATTTTAGTTTTTCCGGTTATCTTTAACTAATTTGATTATGTTATCAATATCGAAATAGGTAATTAAAATTCCGCTGATTGGCAACACCAGGTATACAAAACCCAGCGGAAGCCCTATGGCTGCCGACTGAACAGAAAGATAAAACCTGGTATATGCAAGCCATGACCCTCCAATTATTAATACTGTCACTGAAAAAATAATTATACACGCAGCAATCAAAATTTCCAGTTTATATTTTCTCTCGGGAGAACTACGCTGGAGCAGAAGGTCAATTGCAAGGTGTTCACGGTTGGCTGCAACATAGGCAGCACCCAATACACCTACCCAAATCAGAAGAAAACCTGCCAATTCATCGGTATAACTGCTGGGAGCATTCAGGACATAACGGCTGAATACCTGCCAAAGAACATCAAGAACGAGAATGCTCATTAAAAAAACAAGAAACCATTCCAGCGATTTTTCAATCTTTTTTCGCATAATTATTTCAGATTATTATTTATTGCACAGCCTGAATTCGTTTTATATAAGAATAGATAGCTTCATTATCCTTATATGTTTCTAAAAAAGGTTGCACTTTAAGTATAAAAGGATCTTTGTCGGGCTTGTTTATCTGTACTCCTGCTTTCTGAACTTCCCGTAATGATTCCTCTTCCGATTCGGCCCAAAGTTTTCGCTGCAACACGGCCGATTCGTCGGCAGCCTGCTGAATCCACTCCTTTTCCTGTTCAGAAAGTTTATCCCAGATAATCTGGCTGATAACCAGCACATCGGGAATTGTTGTATGTTCATCGAGCGAATAATATTTACAAACCTCATAATGTCGCGAAGTATAAAGGCTGGGTGGATTGTTTTCAGCACCGTCAACAACCCCGCTTTGCAACGCAGTATACAATTCGCCGTAAGAAATTGGTGTTGGCGAGCCACCCAGTGCACGGACCATACCTACTGCGGTAATACTGTTCATTACCCTTATCTTCATCCCAACCAAATCATCAGGATGTTCAATGGGTTTCGATATGGTATAGAAACTGCGTGAACCTGCATCGTAGAATGTAAGGCCCCTAATCCATTTATCGGTTGAACTCATCAGCAGGTCATCGCCAATTTCACCATCCAATACCTCAAATGCATGTTCCTTCGATTTGAATATATAAGGCAGTCCCAATACCTTGTATTCATCGGTAAAGCTTTCCATAACTGCAGCCGACACTTTGGTGATGGCAAGACTGCCAATCTGAACCAATTCCACACATTGCTGCTCTGAACCCAATTGCTCTGAAGGGTAAACCTCAACAGTGAGTTTATTATCAGATAACTCCCGAACCCGTTGCCCCATATACTCCATGGCCTGGTGAACCGGGTGATCGGTTGGCAAGCCATGAGCAAGCTTCAATTCCTTCTGCTCAAGCGGACCTTTACACGAAAATATCAGAATGAAAAACAGGAGGATGAGAGAATTAATTGATTTGCTGAACATCATCAGAATATGATTTATTTTCTTTTATAATTATTAATAATTGCCAATGCTTCACTGCATTTTTGCGAAATGTAGGAATAATTTCCGTTTGCCAAAACTTCAGCAGGAAATAATTTTGATCCCATTCCAACACAGGTAACACCTGCTTCAAACCATTCTTTAAGGTTATCTTCTGTTGGCGAAACACCTCCTGTTGGCATTATACTGACCCAGGGCATAGGGCCCTTCACTGCTTTTACAAACCCCGGTCCACCAACCTGTGCCCCGGGAAAAATTTTAATGATTTCTGCCCCCAGCTCATGGGCCCTTCCAATTTCTGTTACTGTGCCGCAGCCCGGGCTCCATGCAATTTTTCTTTTATTGCAAACTTTTGCAGTTGCTTCATCAATAAGCGGAGAGACAATAAAATTAGCTCCCAAAGCAATGTACATGGCGGCCGTTCCTTCATCAACAACGGAACCAACTCCCATGATCATTTCCGGACAGTTCTGTATTGCCCATTTGTTGATCTCAGCAAATACCAGTGTTGCAAAATCGCCCCTGTTGGTAAATTCAAATACCCGTACTCCCCCTTCATAACACGATTGCACTACCTTTTTACAAACTTCAGCATCAGGATTGTAAAATACCGGAATCATTCCTGTTTCCTTCATTTTCAATGCTACTTCAATTCTTGAAAACCGGGCCATATTATTTGAGTTTAAAGTTTAAAGAAAAAAGTTTAAAGTTGACGGCATTCAACCTAAATGATTATTTGGTTGATCCATCAATTCATTAGCGGGCAACCCGGCCGGAAGCATCTCCGCCCATAAGTTTTTCCACTTCTTCAACGGTTACTTCATTAAAATCGCCGTATACCGTATGTTTCAGGCACGATGCAGCAACCGCAAAATTCAAGGCTTTCTGATCGTCTCCTTCATAGGTAAGCAAACCATAAATAAGTCCGCCCATAAATGAGTCGCCACCACCCACACGATCCACGATATGGGTAATCTGATAGGCAGGAGATTCATATAACTGCTGACCATTCCACAATACTCCCGACCATGAATTATGATTGGCATTTACCGATCCGCGAAGAGTGGTGATTACCTTTTTACAACGCGGAAATCGTTCCATGATTTGCCTGGAAACCGACTCATAGGCTGCACCTTCAACATGCCCCGCTGTCACATCCACACCTTCGGGATGAATTCCCAAAACCTTTTCAGCATCTTCTTCATTACCCAAAACGATGTCGGTACCTGCCACAAGATCAGGCATAACTTCCCCTGCCTTTTTTCCATATTTCCACAAGTTCTTACGAAAGTTCAGATCGCATGAAACGGTAATACCTAATTCATTTGCTTTCCTGACTGCTTGAAGGCATACATCAGCAGCTTTTTGCGATATGGCAGGTGTTATTCCGGTCCAGTGAAACCAGCCTGCATTCTCGAATACCTTTTCCCAGTTAACCATTCCCGGTTCAATCTCCGAAACAGATGAATGAGCCCGGTCATATATCACTTTACTCCCCCGGCTAACAGCGCCTGTTTCCAGGAAATAAATTCCCAATCGTTCCCCGCCCCATATAATATTCTGCGTACCTACTCCATGTTTGCGTAAATCCATCATGCAAGCGCGCCCAATATCGTTTTCAGGCAGCCGTGTAATATAATCAACCGGAACGCCGTAATTGGCAAGCGACACGGCTACATTGGCCTCTCCTCCGCCAAAAGTGGCAGTAAATTCATTGCTCTGTGAGAATCTCAGATAGCCCGGTGTTGCCAGACGAAGCATGATTTCTCCAAATGTAACAACTTTTTTTTGCATAGTTTTGTATTTAAATTTGCAATCGATTGCAAATGTAATTTTCCCCTGCCACATAAAAAACAGGTAGAGTGAAATTATTCAAAATTAAAGTAAGCTTTGGCGTTATTAAAGCAAATGTCTTCAACCATATTCCCAATCAACTCCCTGTCGTTCGGAAGTTCCCCGTTTTCTACATCATTGCCAATAAGGTTACATAAGATTCGCCTGAAATATTCATGGCGGATATAGGAAAGGAAACTCCTCGAATCGGTAAGCATGCCAATGAACCGGCTCAGAAGCCCAAGATTCGAAAGTGTATTTATTTGCTTTTCCATTCCGTCCTTTTGATCGAGAAACCACCACCCTGAGCCATATTGCATTTTTCCGGGAACAGAACCATCCTGAAAATTCCCACTCATAGTGGCAATTAAATCATTGTCACGTGGATTCAGGTTATACAGAATGGTTTTGGCAAGCTGGTTTGTTTGATCTAACCTGTCGAGAAGTGTTGAAAGTGGCCGGGCAACTTCAAAATCTCCTATGGAATCAAATCCTGTATCTGGTCCTAACAAGTTAAACAGCCGGGTATTATTGTTACGAAGCGCCCCCAGGTGAAACTGCTGTGTCCACCCCCGTGAATGATCCATAATACCAAACTCATACAACATTCCTGCTTTAAACTTCAGGATTTCAATTTCTTTTAAATCATATCCCCCCCTGATTTTTTCGAAAATATCTCTTATCTCCTTATCGGTGTATTCTTCTGCAATAACTGTCTCAAGGCCATGATCCGATAACCGGCATCCGTTTTTATGGAAGAAGCGGTGTCTTTTCTCCAGTGCATCTACAAAATCGGGATACGATAAAATTTTAATTTCTGCAGCTTCGGCCAGCTTATTTATGTATTCATTAAATGCTTTTGTATTTTCTACGGCCATAGCCTTATCCGGGCGCCAGGCAGGCAATACCTTTACTTCGAAGCCGCTGTCCTTTATTTGCCGGTGGTATTCAAGTGAATCAATTGGGTCATCTGTTGTACAAATTGTATGTACGTTGGCCATACGGATTAAGTTTCGTGCTGAATATTCCGGAGTTTGCAGTTTGGCATTGCATTCATCCCACACTTCCTTTGCTGTTTCAGGAGAAAGAATTTTCCCGATGCCGAAAAAACGTTTTAATTCCAGATGGGTCCAGTGAAAAAGCGGGTTACGTAGCGTATGGGGCACTGTTTCAGCCCATTTTTCAAACTTTTCCCAATCGGAAGCATCACCTGTGCAGTAACGTTCGTTCACACCATTTGTACGCATGGCCCTCCACTTATAATGATCGCCATAAAGCCACACCTGGGTAATATTTTCAAATTTTCTGTCATCTGCAATATCTTTGGGAGGGATGTGACAATGGTAATCGAAAATAGGTAATTTAGCCGCGTGGTTGTGGTACAACTCCTGCGCTGTTTCCGTTTGCAGCAGGAAATTATTGTCCATAAATGTTTTCATATATAGTCTTTTACAAATCGAATAGTCGTTTTAGATGGCGCTCATAGATATTTTCCTCTACGCAAGCCCCAATCACATCTGAATATTTTTCGAGTAACGTGGTAAAATTGGAACCCATTTCAGCAGCAACTTTGTACCCGACATGTATCAATTGTCTGAAGTTTGGGTTGTAATCGGGATGATCGGTTATGTGGCGAAGCGTATTGGCAAATTTTTCTCCTGTCCAGTCTTCAATCTCTCCGGCTGGCGGCAATTTGGTTTCGTCTATTTCAATTACGTCGGCATAGGGTTCACACAATTCCTGTTTTCGCTCAAGGGCTTTAACATAAATATCCTTGGCAACAACCAATCCTTCAACTCCTGAAATTGCCAACCCGATAACTTCTTCCAGCCAGGTAGTCCCGGCAGTTTTCACATGCAAACCTTTGTCGTAACGTTTTATAATATCAGCCATTACCGGATATATCCTGAATTTATCAGAGCCTGAATGAACGCTAAGTTTAAGATCGGAGGGTAATCCGAAATATTTAACACTGTAATCAATTACAAGCACATCCTGTTCAAACTCTTTACCAAACTGCTTTACATCACCCTTATAATCCACTCCTTTATTAAACCTTCCTGTAAATTTAGGGGCAATTGTTTGTGCAGGAATTCCTTCCTCTGATATCATTTTCAGAATGAAAAACATATCAACAGGAGTCTGAGGAGCTTCAACCTCGTCCATTGATATTTCGGTTATAAAATTACCTGTGCCTTTAGCTTTTTCAATATGCCGGTAAATTTTTCCGGCTTCCTTCACGGCAGCCAGGTATTTCTCAGCTGCTTCTTCGAGCAGTTCACTTGTAATCTTTATGGGATCTGAAATGCCGGGAATGGTAACTTCATTCCCAAAACCGGCACATGAACGTTTAAATGCTGCAACTTCCTCAGACGAAGACTTATTTCCTATATACATGGCCACATCGAGAGTAAAAAAATCGGCGTGATCTATAAAACGGTCAACATTTGACAGGTTAATATGATCGGCATCAACAAAATAAGGCTTGTTCCAACCAAGAACACTGACTGCAGTATCGGCTTCAATCCGAGTACCTTCGGGTTCCGAATGAACGATGTTATGTTCACGGTTCGATTTATTCCATACGGGTGAAATGTCGACACCTTTTTCAGCGGCTTTCATTATGGCCTTCAACTGCGCTTCTCCTTCATGGCTAAAACGATCGCCCACTCCAAAACTGTATTTTCCCAACTCCATAAAAATGTATTATTTAGTTATTACGACAGCAGAAAAAAGTTTTCCGTGTACGAACACGAAAATATAGATATATTTTAAACTATCAAAACAAATTCAAATGTTATGCATGTTAAAAATACCGAATTTAACCTCCAATACCGGGCGTATCAATCCCTGAAATCAAGAAGTACTTTTAAATATTTCTCCTTTTCTTGCTGAATTGTCTCGAATGCTTTTTGAATTTCTGAACCATGCATCACCTTTGAAATAAGTGCATGAGGTTTTAGCCGGCCTGCATTCAGGTGCTCAATAACCTCGGTAAATTCACCATCACTGACCCTTGATGTGATCAGCTGACCTTCCTTCCATATCAGCTCCTTAAAAACAACCGGTGAAGGTTCATCCCCAAGTCCCAGCACGCATACCTTGCCACCGCCCCGAATACTCTGTATACAGCTTCGCACAGGTGTATGAACTCCCGTGATTTCCTCTGCATGCCCAACAGCTTCAAAGGCAATGTCAACTCCTTTCCCGCCGGTATGTCTTTTTATCGCATCTACGGGGTTTTCCTTTTTGGGATTCACAGTAATCACATCCTCATAATTTTCAGCAGCAATCTGCAACCAGCTTTCAATGGGATCAACCATAAAAATGGTTCCCCGGGTTCGTATGCGGGCTGCCTGTAGAATAACCTGCCCTACCCTGCCGGCTCCCCAAATTGCAATAGTATCATCTTGTTGGGTTTTCGCCCTGTTGTTGGCATGAAATCCAATACCGTATATTTCGGCAAGTGCAACATGTTCATCGGGCAAATCAGGGGCGGCTTTAAACAGCATATGAGGCTTTACGGCAACATATTCGGCAAAACCACCATCCATATCTACACCCAGCAGCTTTAAACCTGTGCAGGCCGGATAATGCTTTCTCAGGCAGGCAGGGCATTTTCCACACCAGATAATGGGGTCAACAGCCACCTTATCGCCCCTGTCAAAACCAATAACTTCTCTTCCTACCTCTGCCACCACACCACCCATTTCGTGACCCGGTATAAAAGGCACAGGTGTCCGTGGATGAAAATCGCCCGGAAAAATGTGCATATCGGTGCCGCAGATGCTGGCAAACTGTATCCGTACCAAAACTTCATCCGGTTTTAACACCGGGTCAGGTACTTCTTTCCATGAAAAATTATTGTACGATTCGAGAACTGCTGCTTTCATATAATAGTTTTTGCAATGAAGTGCCGATAATTATTTCAAATAAGGCACTGTCCCGCAAATTTAAATCTGTTTTTAATACATTAAAAGGATATCCCGTTTTTTTAAGATCTCTATCTGGTGCTTCGGAATTTTATTATCGAGCAGGTTGAGGTATTCCAGATGCTTTAACTCGAAAAGAGGTGAAATATCATCGATCTGGTTTCCCGATAAATCAATTACCCGCAATTTTTGTAAGTTGCTGAGAACATCAATATATCCGATTTCATTATTAGCCAGGTACAGCTCTTCTATCCGCGTTAATGTCCATAAATCGTTGATATCAGAAATTTCGTTGTTCGATAAATCAAGTATGATAACGTGCTTAAGATATTCCACTCCAAACAGGGTTGTAATACCACTGTATTCCATTTCAAATTCTTCAAGGTCTCTCAGATACCAATCGGGAAAATAGGCCTCCAGATGACCATATTCCTTAAGTTTTACGGCATTGTAAAACGATTTTTCTATTTCTTCCGGTTCTTCTTCCTCGTCCAAGCCAGATTGTTCAGAATCATGATAACCGGATTCATCGTCATAAACTTCATCCCATACGTATTCCGGGTTATAATCAATGTCATCATCCACTCCCAGCGGCTCAACCCTCGTATTTTCTATTTCAGCGGTTATAAGTATATGTGAATGTTGTTCCAGATTTTCCTGGTCTCTTTTATAAAACGATTCACGAATCGAATTTCTGTAATATTCCCCCTTATCGGGATGATAAAGCATAATCAGTTTCGAAAAGCATTTGGCATCTTTCTCTTCATCAATTATAATATATTTTGATATCTTATTGGCAATATTTCTTATTTCCGAATAATTCCTGTTCTTGTACAAATCAATCAATTTACCTGTTATACGGTTGAGGTTTTCATCCGACCAGGCTTCAAATAATTCACTGTATAATTTTTCCATAAAATGAAAGTTAAGCTTTTTATATAAAACACCCTATAACTGAACAAAAAACAAACAAAATAGCCTTTTTATGCACCATCGAATTAATTTCTATAATTGAGGACACATTAGTCTTTTCTGTGTGAATCAACTTGCACAATTTGGGGAAAAAATTCACAAGCATCAGGTAAAATGCCCCACGAAAAATTTACACCAATCACCTCAATAATTTTTAAATATCAGTATTAACGGGTACTTTCATGCAGGTTTCCCAATTATGTATCAATTTCAAATATTCGGCACAAAATTGTATAACAAAAACAACTACCAACACATTATTAATACTAAAATTGAAGATTATGGCAGGAAAATTAAAAGACTTAAAAGATTTATTAGAGCATGAGATGAAAGATTTATACAGTGCTGAACAACAAATATCAAAAGCACTGCCCAAAATGGCAAAATCGGCCAGAAACAATAAACTCCGCACTGCCTTTGAGGATCACCTTGAAGAAACAAGGCATCAGATTGAACGTCTTGAGAAAGCGGCCTCACAACTTAAGGTAAATATAAAAGGTGAGGATTGTGAAGCTATGAAAGGCCTGGTAAAAGAAGGCGAAGAGATGATGAAGGAAAACGCATCCGATGCCGTTCATGATGCAGGATTAATTGCTTCTGCACAGCGTATTGAACATTACGAAATGGCTGGCTACGGAACCGTAATCCGTTATTTGCAGATGCTTAACGAAAAAGATGCTGCAAAGCTGTTATCTGAAACATTGGATGAAGAAAAAGAAGCAGACAAAAAACTCACAAAAATTGCTGAAGAAGTAAATGCTGAAGCAATGGCCTGATTTATTCACTAATTCGTTTTTATTAATATACTAAAAAGATCAGCCGGATATTATTGAAAGAACAGAATATAATAGATGAATTTCCAACAAGTCCCCTCAGAAATTCTCACTCATTCCAATCCATTGGAAATTTAATCTGCTAAAAATTAGTTCTGAAAATAATTTTAAGGCTGGTCTTTTTATTTTTCATTTTAGCCCTTCATTCCCGTACCGATATCAAAAATAAAATTTCCCTCCATTATTTACATCTCCCTTCCTTTTCCAGAAGTTTCCGTTTTACCTTATATAGGATGGTTTGGAGTCAGATTTATGCCTGAATCAATTGAGGGGATAATATTGACATTCTAAAGACCAATATGGGAAGAAGGCATATTCTTGTCATTTTATTCTACCCGTATTTAATCCCTAAAGGGATTTTTATTAAAAACATCGATTGTAATCTTAACTTGATGCTGTTATAAGGTAGTAATCCTGTGATATAATAATTCCCGAACATTTGAGACTTCAATTTCCTCTATTGCCGCAGGTATTGAATATAGGTAGATACATCCGACAACCATCACTCTCCCCTAATGCCGTAGGCATTAAATAGGGGTAGATACTTCCGGCAACCATCACGCGCCTCTGATGCCTTAGGCATTAAATATGGGCAGAAATACAAGCCAACCTGTAATCTCCAATAATGCCGCAGGTATTAGATATGGGTAGAATCACCATACAACCATCAATCACCTTTAATCACCCAATTAAAGCATGAACGATGATTACGACGAACCTGCACGGGATATCCCTCAGCTGATTATTTGAAGATATTTTTTAATCCTTCACCCACTTTGTTGATGGTTTTCTGAATATCCTCTTTGGATGATTTTTTTACTTCCTCAACAATTTGCTTACGGGCTTCATCCAGGTTAACACTCAGGTCGGGTTTGCCTACCGGGCCATTAAGCACAACAGATGCCGGTATCGTCTGGATGTTTGCCTGCCCGGGCAGCACATTCAGTATTTGCTGCACATCGGGGCCAAAGGCATCTCTTTGGACTATAAAATCGAGTTTCATCTCCAGGAGGTTTTGCGTATTCAGGTTGCCAGCAATTGTAGCTTCCTGTCCGGCAATGCGGGTTTTAAACGGCTTAAGCACTACAGCCCCGTTAGTTATTTCAATTGAAGCTGAAAAATCATCCACAGTAACATTCCTGAGCCTTTCGGCATCCAGAAGTCCCTTTAACTGGCTAAAAAGCGGTGAATCAACTATCCGTACATTTTCGGTAGATATTTGTCCGCCACCGTTTACAGTTTCCGCGATCAGATCAAACTGCGGGGTTAACTGTCCCCTCAATTTCAGATTGGTACTCAGATCACCCTGGCTGCGTCCGGCAATGGGCAAAATTCGCTGCAGGCCGCTGAAGGTTTGGAATGCCATAGGAATGGCAACCTCAGCTACATTGAAGGTGAAATCGAAAAGTGGCTGGTTTTCGGGTGTATTCTCATACGAGCCGGTCATTTTCACATTACCATCAAGTGTCTGCATGCTCAGGTCATCGAGCACCAGCTTTTCGTCCCTGACGGTTATCAATCCTTTTACATTGTTCAGCGGCAAGCGGTCGAATATAACCTGCTGTATATCGGACCGGAAGGCCAGGTTTACATTTTCAGGAACATCAAAAGCCATGGCTTCATCGGTTTGTTCTGCTTCAGGTGCTTCATCCCGTTGTAGGCGCATTAATTCATTCAGGTTAACAAGGGTTGAATTGAGCTGAAGGTTGCCTGCTATAACACCATCCTGAAACATGTAGTTCAGGTAATTGGTAACGTTACCCGATAAACGAAAGTTGCTCTGACCAATATTCATTACCAAACCATTAAGTGTTATCGCCTTCGGGGAAAAATCAAGCCTGCCCTCGGGAATGACAACCTGCTGGGTTAAGGAAGCCGACTCGTAACTGAAATCTGCAAGTGTAACTAAACCGTCCGATTGGATGTTGGCATAATCTTCCTTTTCGATGGCTGAATAATTTCCCCTGAAAGTAAGGTTGGCATCAATCAGACCTGCCATGTTCACACTGTCCATCGGCAGGGCATCTTTTAAATCTGCCAGGTTTACATTGCCTGTAAATCTTCCGTTGAAATATGGATCAGTCATCAGGTTTCTAAGACTCAGAGTTAAGTCCACCGGACTGTTTTTCACTTCGGCATGGGCCCTGTGAATATCCACCTTTGTAGAATCGAGAATGCCCTGTGGCTTGATTACCGAAACATCGGCTGAAATATTTTTTATTTCTTCGGGCAGGTCGCTGTAATGCAGATTTCCATTGGCAACATCCAACTTCAGGTTAAATGCAGGATATTCTTCTTCAAAATAAAAACCATTTACTGATCCTGCAATTGAAGCTGTTCCACTGGTTTCAAAACCTTCAAGATACTCCTCATAAGCGGGAGGTACGAGTGCCAGGAAATTATCGAATCCCGATTCTTTGGTTTTTAACTGTAGATCGAAGTACATGGTATCGTTGGGCATTTGGATCATTCCCGTTACTTCAAGGGGAAGACGGTTTATGAGCAATTCATTCTCCTGGATGGAAATATCCATTGTTTCGTAATCAACATTCAACACAGTACGTGTGGCCACCGACACATTCGAGATATAATTGGTTCCTTCGTATGCCAGCAAAAAACGTTCTGCATCTCCTTCGGTTAACAGCTGGGTAGCAGTTCCATACATTTCGCCCGAAATATCGAAATTAAGACCGTCCAACTGAATAAGCATGTTTGCTTCACGGTCGTCATATATAAATTGACCATCAATAAGTTCTATTTTTTCGAGGTTCAGTTCCAGATCGTCTTCTGCCGTTTCCTCTTCGGGCGCTGTTTCCGGCTCTCCTTCAGGAACTATGTCCCAGTTAACGTTACCCGATTGAGCAACCACAAGATTCAGCCGGGGCTGCCCGAGAATAATTTCATCAACTCCCATCTGCCCTCCCCCAATGAGTTGACCAAGGGTAGTTTTGGTTCTGAATGATGCAACCTGCAGGAGTGTGTCGGACTTGAATTCATCGCGGCCGGTTACTGAAACCTCGGTCAGTTCAAGAGTAATCTTTGGAAAATTGCGGATGAATGAAAGCTTAAGGTCAGCAAATTCAACATCAGCATTTACATTGTTGTTAATGACCGATTTTGTTTTATCAATTAAGGTCTGTTTAAAAAGTAAAGGTAGCAATGCTAAAGCAAGAATGAGAACAGCGATAACGATGCCGGTAATGATAAGTGTCTTTTTCATATCTATTAAATTATTGTCTATAAATATTTTTGTCTGCCTGTCACGCATACATCAGGTGAAGTTCAAAAAGTAAACCAATTATGCAAACGGTTGCAGGTTTCCTGTTTAAGTTCATTAAACAGAATAACTTGGCAAATTTAGGTAAAACAGAATTAACTGTGCGACATTATATGTTAAAGAGTGAAAATAAAGGCTATTGTTAAAGGATTTATGGTATCAATTGCTGACAATGTTCCTTATTTATTATCTTCCAGAAGCATTCTTCTCAACATTTGCAGGGCAGTCTGGCTTGAGCGGATAATATTTCTTTCACGGTTATCGCCAAAGATGTATTTTTCAGCTATTGTCTTTTGGGGACCGGATACAGCAATCCAGACTGTACCAATCGGTTTTTCATCTGTGCCGCCACCCGGGCCGGCAATCCCGGAGGTTGCCACCGAATAGCCGGTTCCGAGTGCTTTTCGGACTCCTTCGGCCATCTGCCGAACCACCGGTTCACTAACTGCGCCATGCTCTTTTAATATTGCGGGCGATACATTGAGCAGGTTTTCCTTCAACTCATTGGAATAAGCTGTGATTCCGCCCTTATAGAAAGCTGAACTTCCGGCAATTAGGGTAAGCAAGTGCGAAATATATCCTCCTGTACAGCTTTCAGCTACCGAAAGTTTTTGTTCTTTTTCCAAAAGCAGACGACCTGTTACTTCAGCAAGTGTTTCGTTATCGTAGCCAAATATATGTTCCGGGATCAATTGCTTCAGCCGTTCAATTTCTAGTGCAATCTGCTGCCTCAGCTCATCTAAACTTACTCCGATGGCCGATAACCGCAACCTCACCGACATTGGGTTTGGAAGATAAGCAAGCTTTATATTATCAGGAAGTGACGATTCCCAGTTCTCAATCCGCTCGGCCAGCATCGACTCGGGGAGCCCCTGTGTTTGAATGGTCTTATGAAATATAGCCTTGGTCTTTTCGTTTTTTTGCAGCCTGGGCAGTATTTCATGCTCTACGAGGTACATCATTTCAAACGGCACGCCAGGTAACGAGATGAAGATGGTGTCGTTCTTTTCGAACCACATCCCGGGTGCGGTTCCAACTTTATTATGCAACACCTGGCAGGCTTCCGGCATCAGGGCCTGGTCGCGGTTCAATTTGTTTAAATCAATATTCCGGTTCCTGAACCGTTCCCGTATCAAGTTAAATGTAGGCTCATGAAATACCAGCCGTGTATTGAAATACCTGCAAAGGGCTATTTTTGTAATATCGTCTTTTGTAGGGCCCAATCCTCCTGTGAGCAGAACCAGATCGACGTTCTCCTCTGCTTTTTGCATTGCTTCAGCTATGTGATCCACATCATCGTGAACCGAAGTAATCTGGAAGATCTCAATTCCGTTCAGATTAAACTGCTCGGCAATCCATGCCGAATTGGTATCGATGATCTGACCAATAAGTATTTCATCGCCAATTGTTATTATTTCAGCTTTCACCTTTTCTCATTTTTGAATTTTTTCAAATGGTTCAACCGCTGTAACAACGGCGGATGTGAATAGTTGAAATAAACATACAATGGATGAGGAGTAAGATTGCTCAGGTTCTTTTGGGAAAGCTTTTTAAGAGCTGCGGCAAGAGGTTGAGGTTTAAAATTACGGGCAGCAAATCCATCAGCCTGGTATTCATTTTTCCTTGAAAGCTTGTTCATAAATATACCCAGAACAAAGGAAACAGGTGAATACAAAATGCCAAACGCTATAAGACCAATATGAAAATTTGGTTTTTCAACACCGAGTGCCCTGCTGAGGTTTTGATCATCGATGAGCATTGAAAAAATAAAAAGCACTACACCGGTTTGCAATAGCGAAATGATCAGTCCCTGCACTACGTGTTTCTTTTTATAATGACCTATTTCATGGGCCAGCACTGCTACGATCTCATCGGTTTCCATATCTTCAATAAGAGTATCATAAAGTACTATACGTTTTTTGCCGCCAAACCCTGTGAAGTAGGCATTGGCTTTTGAAGAACGTTTCGAACCATTAATGACATATATGTTATCAAGCTTAAAATTGGCCTTATCTGCAAATCTCTGTATGGCAGTGCGCAACTCACCTTCTTCAAGTGGAGTTTGTTTATTAAACAGGGGTACAATCAGATTGGAATAAAACATTGTCATGAATATGCTGAAAAAAGCAACTACTGCCCATGCATAAATCCAGAACATGTTTTGAGTTTTCTGATAAATAAAAATGATAAGCGACAGCAATCCCCCGCCAATTATCGCTCCCAGCAGCAATCCTTTTACCTGGTCGAGAGCAAAAGTTTTGGGTGTGGTTTTATTAAACCCATACTTCTCCTCAATAACAAACGTATCGTATATTGAAAAAGGAAGTTGTATCAGGTGTGAAGCAAAAAGTATAATACCAAAGAATAGAAGGGCGGCTACAATTGAGCTTGAGGTTATGCCCCACACAAGAGAATCGACATATGCAAACCCATACAGCAGAAACATGCCAAGAATTAAAACAAAACTTAAGGAGCCGGAAAGCATGCCGAAACGATGATTTTCTCGTTGATATGCCTGTTGTTTGGCATACTTTTCCTTGTCGTATATACCTTTTAGCACAGGAGGAAGTTTTTTCCCCATATACTTAATGTTCAAATAATCCAGGTAATTTTCGAAAATAAAATCACTGGTAATAATGGCAATTATTATCCAAAATATAATCTCGTGCATCTTTATTATGGTTTGAAATGCAAAGTTAACAAAATGCCGGAAGCATAATAACAGGCATGATATTTTATTGCTTATTAAAGGATACCATCATCAACCAATTGTTCAACTATTTCTTCGGCAAAGTCTTCAGAAAATGATTCCAGATCAGCGGGAGAATAAGTTTCACTTTGTGCCGACCATACTAAATCTTCAGTTTCTGCATCATATAGATTCGTTTCAATATAATAAACCTTTTCTTCCAAATAGTATCCCGGTGAATGAAACTGCGGATACCAGTGGCTGTAATATCCCCAAAAACTTCCATAATAATCATACCGTGGATAAGGTGCGTAAGATACTGTTCCCGGAGCATATCGGGTTTCATTTTCTTCATCTATAACCGAAATTGTTAATATGGCATCCACTCTGTTTGTTTGAATGGCATCTAAAATACGTTGTTTCTGATTATTATCATCAGAGAATTTTGGTGGAAGAACATTAATGCTTTGGGAAGCATTGACTCCTGCTTCCAGGAGGTTTTTATCCATATGCTCTTCTATGGTTGCCCTCACTCCGGTTTGTGGAGTTAGGGCTGCAACAAGCACATCATTGTAATTGCATGCATTTTATCTGATTTTCAGAAAAGTTAAAAATATTTTTCAATTCCGCATTTTTTAGACTTATATTTGCTTTACAATAAATAGTAACCTGAATTTTGAATATAATTATGAAATACAAATCAATATTGCTTAGCATAGCCCTGTTGTTATCGCTTGTTATGTGCGGACAGGAAAACAAACCGGAATTTGATACACCTTCACGTTTACTGGTTTTCTCAAAAACTGACGGGTTCAGGCATGAATCAGTTTCATCAGGAATAAAAATGCTTTACCAGTTAAGTACATCTCAAAACTGGGTATTAACAACTTCTGAAGATGCTTCCGTTTTCAATAATGAATTTCTTAGTGGTATTGATGTGATAGTATTTTTAAATCCTACAGGAGATGCATTGACTGAAGACCAGCAAGCCGCTTTTGAAACGTTCATGAAAAGAGGCAAGGGAATGGTTGGCATTCATTCAGCTGCCGATTTTGAATACGAATGGCCTTTTTACGGGCAGCTCCTTGGAGCATGGTTTAAGAACCATCCCCCGTCGCAGCAGGCAACTGTAGTTTTTGAAAATTTGGACCATCCGGCTATGGAACCATTTAAAGGGATGGAATCTTATACGACCTTTGACGAGTGGTATACATTTAAATCAAACCCTCGACCTAATGTCAATGTTCTGGCTACACTCGACGAAAGCAGCATAAAAAAGTACGACAACGATGACTGGCGCATGGGCGACCATCCTTTAATATGGTGGCAGGAAACCAACGGCATGCGTTCGTTTTACACAGGCTTCGGGCATACCCATGAAGCGTTTCAGGATCAAAAGATCATCGATCATATTAAAAATGCTATCAACTGGGCAGCGAAACGGTTGAACTGAAAAGTGCAGGCAGGGAAAACGGAATCCGGTTATTTTTATTCGGATAAATAAAACTTATTTCCTGATTTCGAGTTTTATTGGAATGGAGAACGAAAAAAGAAAACAAAAGAACCGGAGAATAAAACTGGGAATTTTTCTGATGATCTTTTCGGGTGTATTCTTTGCTGCAACGCTAATTTTTCCGCTAACCCAGCTTCCGGTTAAAACGAAAGTAATTGCCTCAACTACCAGCTTCATACTCATGGAAATTGTATTCTGGTCAGGAGGATTATTGGTTGGCAAAGAACTTTTTACCCGCTATAAAAAAAAGCTAAATCCTGTTAGCTGGTTTAGAAAATCCACGACTTCCACAGAAGAAAACGTTAATAATTAAAATGTGTGCAAATTCTTCTAAATCTTTGGTAAATTAATAAGAATAAAACATCTTTATATCAAAGTATAAACACAGAATAATTTAAGGTTAAAATGATAAAAGAATTTATTATTGCAGGGATTGTTGTAATTACCGTTGTATCCTGCAATTCCCCCGGCCAAAATAATCAACCGAAGGCAGATAAATCCGATAGTACATTAGCCGGTTGCTGTGCTTCAACCGTTCCTGACAGGTACAGAAATTCGGATATAACTGGCGGTTTAATGACGAAGGGGTTGAATGCTGACACATCAAACAACACTTCATCTTCAGTTAAGAACATGGTTTTTATCCAGGGAGGTGTATTTAATATGGGAGCGCGTGATGCCAATTTTGCAAGGGCCGATGAATATCCGGTTCATAAAGTGAGAGTAAACAGTTTTTTCATGGATCCTCACCCGGTTACCAATGCGCAATTCAGTATGTTTACAGAAGAAACGGGGTACATAACTACAGCGGAGAAGAAAGTTGACTGGGAAGAACTTAAAAAGCAGCTGCCCCCGGGCACACCTAAACCCGATGAAAGCCTGCTTGCCCCTTCGTCGCTTGTATTTACTCCTCCCTCCCACCCGGTTGGACTAAATGATGTTTCCCAATGGTGGAGCTGGGTACAGGGAGCAAACTGGAAACAGCCACTTGGACCCGGCAGTTCAATTGAAGGAATGGATGATTATCCGGTAGTTCATGTAAGCTGGGAAGATGCAACTGCATATTCCCGTTGGGCAGGAAAACGCCTTCCAACCGAGGCTGAGTGGGAATATGCAGCACGTGGTGGAAATGATGATTATATTTATCCGTGGGGCAATGAACGAATTAATGAAGGACAGGCAAAGGCGAACAGCTGGGATGGAAACTTTCCGAACCACAATTCGTTGCGCGACGGATACGATTTACTTGCCCCTGTTGCGCAGTTCCCTGCCAATGAGTTTCAACTATATGATATGGCAGGAAATGTATGGGAGTGGTGTTCTGATCTCTACCACCACGATTATTATAAAACATTCAATCCTGAAACAGTTACAGATAATCCCACCGGACCTGACACAAGTTTCGATCCTATGGAACCCGGCGCAGCCAAACGGGTTATCCGGGGAGGTTCTTTTTTATGCAACGACTCGTATTGTTCAGGATATCGGGCAGCCGCGCGAATGAAAAGCACACCGGACACAGGTATGTCGCACCTGGGTTTCCGGTGTGCTATTTCTGCTGATTAAGCCGAAAAGCTTATCTAAAATTCATAGTTACTATAAAATTTTAAAACCAACCGAAATCATGAACGTCTTGTTTTTTCCTCCAAATCCTTCCGATACATCATAATAAAACCTGTTGCCGGCGTGCTCCATGCGGGCGTCAAGAAAGAAGCTTAAAAAGTCTACACCAATACCATATTGATACCCAAAGTATTGATCGTTATAGTATTGTTTTTCCAAAACATCGTTGGCATCAATACCCTTTGAAGTCATCATACATAATACCGGCCCACCCATTACCCTCAGGTTGGCAGCTCCGCCTTTTAAAACTTTTATACCTAACAGCAAAGGAACATCCACTGTGCTGAAATCAAATTGGGCAGTACGCGTAATTGGATTAACATCTCTTTCGAGTACCTTACCACCTTTTGCACTGTAATACACTTCCGGCTGAAGATAAAATCTCGACCAACCAACCCGGCCAAATGCCCCGATATGGGCTTTTACTACTGATTCCGATGTGTAATCATTGGTGTTAAACGTAACTTTTGAATTATTAACCCCTGCTTTTAACCCCAGGTCGAATATTGGTTGTGCCATCAGAGCACCTGAAAAAAGGACTGCGAGAATTAAAATCAATGTTTTTTTCATAGTAATATAATTTTAAATAGTAAAAACGATAAAACCTACAAAATAGTATTTTTCACAATTTAGTATTAGAAAAGTTAGTTTGCATTGGTTATTAAAAATTCTTCTTCGCCCAATTTTTATGCCAACCACTTTCATTTTTTTTTTGGCATAAAATTTTAAAACTATATAAGTATAAGAGCAGCACTACCAGACAGCATATTTGCCAACAATATTTTGTATATTGGCTGCAATAATAAAAAAACCAATGTGATGGAAAGAAGATCATTTTTAAAAAAGTCTGCAGCAGTAGCAGGAACAGCATTTACAGCCGGCACATTAACAGCCGGTCAGGTACAACCTTCCTTTAGAGATATGTATGAATTAAAAATTTATCAGCTTTCTGGAGGCGGTGGAGTAAACCAGTTAAGAAGTTACTACAATGAGGCGGTGATACCTTTCCTTGAAAAAAGAGGAGCCAAAGTAGGAGCTTTCAGCGAATACAGTAAAGAGGACCCACCAAAGGTTTATATTCTTCATGCGCATAAAAGTCCTGATGATTACTATAATGCCATTCAGGAAATGAAAACAGATCCCACTTTTCTGAAAGCAGCAAAAAACTATTCCGATATTCCAGCCAGCCAGCCAGTATTCGAAAGATATGAAACTTTATTAATGGAAGCATTTGCCGGCATCCCCAAATTAAAAATGCCTCCTAAAGACAGGGGCTTGTTTGAGTTGCGGATTTATGAAAGTTACAATGAGGATGCATTCCGCCGGAAAGTGAAAATGTTTAACGATGAAGAGTTGCCATTATTTGAAAAAGTAGGCCTACATCCAGTGTTTTTCGGAGAACTGATTGCCGGAAGCTATATGCCGGCTCTTGTTTACATGCTGTGGTTTAAAGATATGGAAGAAAGAGAAGCAAACTGGAAAAAGTTTGGAGGAAGCGATGAATGGAATACGATGCGTGTTAAAGAAGAATATGCAGATACCGTTAGTAAAGTGAGAAAAATATTTTTGACTCCTTTGGATTTTAGCCAGATATAATTTTTGGGTTCGTAACAAAATATAATGATTGACAGAAAGATTATATGTGTGGTTTTGGGTATGCTGTTTTTAACTTGTGGGAATTTATTTGCCCAAGGTGTTTATTCCGCTTCACACTACCACAATGAAAAGGAAGTTCAGCAGCTTCTTGAAGAAATACATCAGGACCATCAGGGGAAGACCCGTCTCCATAAAATTGCCGGCAGCCCGGGAGGAACTCCTGTGTCGGTGCTGGAGATAGGAAGCGACCTGAAGGATGTGCCTGCACTGTTTGTGGGGGCAAACTTTGAGGGAAATGTACCATTGGCAACTGAAGGGGCATTGCGCCTGATTGAAATGCTCATGGACTCATCAAAGTATACCACACAGCTTAAATGGTACATCCTTCCGCAACCGAATCCTGATGCAGCCAAAAACTTTTTTGCAAAGGTAAAATACGGCCGTTCGGTTAATGATTATGAAATTAATAATGATGCCGATGATGCAATAAATGAAGACGGATTCGATGATTTAAACGGGGATGGTTTTATTACCCAATTGCGGGTAAAGAGTTTCAATGGTACCCACATTATTTCAAAAGCTGATCCCCGGATCATGGTACGGGCTGATGCTGCCCGGGGTGAACGCGGAGAATATAAAATATACTCTGAAGGAGCAGACAATGACAATGATGGCAAGTATAACGAAGATGGTGAGGGGGGAATAAATCCGGGCATTTCATTTCCCCATCTTTTCCCTGAAGAGAAATCGGAAGCAGGCTTATGGCCCGGTCAAACGCCTGAAGTATATGGTGTAATGCGGTTTATTTATGATCATCCGGAAATAGCAATGGTATACACACTGGGTAGCTCCGACTTTTGCATTTCGCCTCCAAAGGGAGGGAGAAAAGGCGATCCGGATTTAAACAGGATCAAACTTCCCGGACGGTATGCCCGTATGCTTAATGCAGACGAAAACCAAACGTACACTTTGGATGAAGTGGTTGAATTGGTTAAGGATTATTCGCCTGCCGGAACGGAAGTAACTCCACAAATAGTGGCAGGAATGCTTGGGTTGGGGCCGGCAGTTAATCCCCTGGATGAGGACCTGAAGTTCTATTCTGATTTTTCAAATGAATACAGGAAATACCTCCAATCTAAAGAATTTAGTACAGATAATCTTAACCCCGAACCTGCCAAAGACGGTTCATTCGAATTGTGGGCTTATTATCATCTGGGTGTACCTTCTTTCAGTATGAACCTGTTTTCGGTGCCCAAAGTAAAGGAAGAAAAGCCGGAAGATGAAAATACACCATCTGCTGAGGAGGTGGTAAAAATGACTGACGATGAATTCCTTGCACTGGGTGAAGAAAAAGTTACTGCTTTGCTTAATGCATATAATGCCTCGGACAATTTTTCTGCTTCCAAGTTTATGGAAATGGTCAAATCGGGGAAATTAACACCGGAGCAACTTTTAGAAAGGTTAAAAAATATACCTCAGCCTGAGCAGAAAAACAAACTAAATGAAAAGGAAAAGGCATTGCTGGCATGGTCGGATGAGGAACTAAATGGGGAAGGGTTTGCAGAATGGCAATCGTTTCAGCACCCCCAGTTGGGAGAAGTTGAAATAGGAGGCTTTGTTCCTTACCTGGAGTCAACACCCAAAGCTGAGTCAGTCGATTCATTGCTTAATGTTCAGCTTCCATGGTTGTTGCAGCTTACAAAGAAATTGCCTCAGATTTCGTTTGCCGGTGAGGAACTGGAGGAAATGGGAGCAGGAATTTATAAGTTGGATCTGTACATCGAAAACAAAGGGCAACTGCCCTATCCCATTGCCATGGGCCAGCGTAACAGTCAGCCCGCTCCATTGGTAATTGTCCTGGATGGAGATTTCGAACTGCTGGAAGGACTGAAGCGAACACCCATACGGCACATAGGTGCCAACCAGGTGGAAAAGGTTTCGTGGTTAATTAAGGCCGGCAGTAAAGATGTGATCACTGCAAAGATTGAATCAGCTGTGTTCCCTGATCAGGTAAAACAAATAAAAACAGGAGGCCGGTTATGAAACGTATATTTATATCTCTTCTGCTGATTTTATATGTTATTTCAGGCATATCGGCAACTAATGGTAAAATTGAAGTTCCTCTGCGGTTCGACAGATATTACAACCTGGCAGAGGTTGAGGAGGCTTTACGTGCTTTGCATTCGGCTTTCCCTGAATTCACAAATTTGGAAGTAGCAGGCAAAAGTGAGGAAGGACGGGAAATATATGCTCTCACCATAAACAACCCCAAAACGGGAGGTGAACTGGAGAAACCAGGTGTTTATGTTGATGGCAACATTCATGGAAATGAAATTCAGGCCGGCGAGGTATGCCTCTACTATGCCAACATGCTGCTGACAAAATATGGTGAAAATGAAAAAATAACCTCAGCTGTCGACAATAATGCCCATTACATTATACCAGTGGTTAATGTCGACGGACGGTATCATTTTTTTGAAGGGGGTAATACACCCAGCACAAACCGTAGCATACGTGTACCCCGGGATGATGATGGCGATGGATTGTTTGATGAAGACGGCTCTGACGATCTGGATGGGGACGGGAACATTGTCCAGATGAGAATCAAAGATCCATTTGGCCAGTACAAGGAAGATCCTGAAGATCCAAGGCTTCTTGTGAGGGTGAAACCCGGTGAAAAAGGGGACTACACGTTATTGGGCTATGAGGGAATCGACAATGATGGTGATGGAAAATTAAATGAAGATGCGGAAGGTTACCTTGATCCAAACCGCAACTGGGGGAGTAACTGGAAACCTCCGTATGTACAGAATGGGGCCGGAAACTTCCCTCTTTCAGGGGTAGGATTAAAATCCATTGCTGAATACATTGCAGCCCGGCCAAACATTATTATTGGCTATGCCTTTCATAATTATGGGGGCATGTGGCTCAGGGCGCCGGCCGATAAGTCGGCACGAATACCTGACTCCGATATAGCTGCCTTCGATGTGGTAGGTAATGAAGCCGTAAAAATCACTCCCGGCTATGTTTATCATGCTTCATACGATTTATATCCAACCTATGGCGATTTCACTACCCATTTATATTTTATTCACGGGATACTTGGATTTGTGGGCGAGCTGTTTATGCGTGATCAGGAGACATTTAGCAATAAAAATGAAAAGCAAATCGCTGAAGGTGCGGGCAGCCGCAGTTCAGCAACTGAAAGAAACAGGGAACTGCTCGGTTTTAATGACTACCTGACGCAGGGAGAATTATATAACGAGTGGGAGAAATTTGATCATCCCCAGTTTGGAGAAGTAGAAATTGGAGGTTGGGTAAAAATGAGTTCACGTCTTCCCCACCCTTTCATGCTTCATGACCTGGTTCACCGTAATGCATCGGTAGTGTTGCATTCAGCAAACAGCACACCCAAAATTAAGATTGAAGCATATGATGTGCAAAAGCTGGATGGGAACCTTCATCGGGTAAAAGTCAGATTGCAAAATAAAAACGGACTGCCCTCAATGACTGCCGACGCATTTGACAGGAAACTATACCGTCAAGACTTGCTGAGGGTAACCGGGGCAAAGGTGATTGCGGGAGGGAAAATTACAGATAAGCATTTTGAAAAAGTTACCTACAAGGAACATAAACCAGAGGTTCAGTTTCTGGCATTACCTGGCTATGCCGTTGAGGAATACCAATTTCTGGTAGAAGGAAAAGGGGAAGTAACCTTTAGTTTTGAATCGCAAAAAGCCAAAAATGTTAAGACATCAATAAAATTGTAATTTAATGAAAGCACTCGTTCTTGAAGAATACAATCAGCTAAATTATATAGATGTTCCTGATCCGGAACCCGGTCCCGATGAGGTGCTAATCCAGGTGAAAGCTTGTGGAATATGCGGCAGCGATGTTCATGGCATGGACGGCAGTACCGGACGAAGAAAGCCGCCACTTATTATGGGGCACGAAGCATCGGGAGTGATCGTTGGAACAGGTAATGCAGTAAAAAAATGGAAAGCCGGCGACAGGGTTACGTTCGACTCAACAGTTTATCCTCTCAATGACTGGTATACGTTAAAAGGTCGTTACAACCTTAGCGATAACCGGCAGGTGCTGGGTGTTTCCCCGGGCGAATACAAACGTCAGGGCGCTTTTGCCGAAAAAGTGGTGGTTCCGCAGCATATCCTGTACCGCATACCTGAAAACGTTTCATTCACTGAAGCCGCCCTGGTTGAACCTATTGCGGTGGCTGCCCATGCCATTAATGTATCGGGACTAAAGCCAGGCAGCAGCGCATTGGTAAATGGTGCCGGAATGGTCGGGGTTTTTGTGGTGCAGTTGCTCAAACTTTTTGGCGCTAACCCTGTCATAGCTGTTGATATAAATAATAAAAAGCTGGAACTTGCACTGAATTTTGGAGCTGATTACGTTATCAACCCAGAAAAAAGAAAAATGGGTGATGAAGTTTTGGGTTTAACCAAAAACAGGGGTGTTGATTATGCATTCGAAGTAGTGGGTATTGCAGAAACGGTCAACTCCTGTATAGTAAATACCCGTAAGGGAGGTAAAGTTATTCTGATAGGTAATCTTTCACCCAAAATTGAATTTCCCTTGCAACAGGTTGTTACACGTGAAATAACGGTACAGGGAAGCTGTGCCATCAATGGAGAATACGAACTGGTTCTGGACCTCTTGAAATCAAAAAAAGTAGATGTATCGACACTTATTTCAGCGGTTGCACCATTATCGGAAGGAGCCGATTGGTTTCAAAGGCTGAACAATAAAGAACCTGGATTAAATAAGGTCATCCTGGTTCCCGATAATGCCTGATATATCTGTTTTAATATCATTGTTTCAAATAACCAACTATATTTAATTATTAAACCAACTAATATGACTTTTTCAGGATTAAATAAAATTACTGCACTTATAACAGGATTATTCTTACTTGGTAATGTCCACGCATTTGAACATGCTAAATCCATTTCCGAAAAACCCCAGATTTCAATATCCAGGGTAAATACAACCAACGTTAAGAAGTATGAGAAATTTGAATTATGGCTCGAGTTGGAGAATGTAGTTTATGAAAATCCTTACGATCCTGAGAAGGTCGACGTTTATGCACTATTTACAACGCCCTCAGGTGAAGAGATCAGGATCAATGGGTTTTACGATAATTATGAGGATGCCGACCAGTGGAAAGTCCGCTTCTCCCCCTGGGAAACGGGAGAATACAAATACACTGTATTTGTTGAATATAATAACATGAAGGGTGAAACTGCGGGTAATGTATTCAAGGCGGTTAATTCGGATCATAAGGGATGGATTAAACAGTCGGAAGTAAACCCCCGCTATTTTGCACACGACGATGGTTCAACCTTTTTTGCAGTAGGCGTTTATTCGCCCTGGAGAAATAACCAGGAACGGTTTGACAACTTCTCAAAGCACAACGCAAACTTTTTCGCCATCTGGGATATTGGGTATGGTGGCTTTGTTAATGGAACAGGAATCATTGAGGAAGAACTTGGCAGGTACAACCAGTTGAAATGTGGCAGAATTGATTCGATGCTGAGCATACTGGAAAAAGACGATATCAAGCTGATGTTTGCCATATGGCCGCACGATTTGTTCTCAGCAACTGTGTGGGCTGCTGAGTGGGACAAAAACCCATACAGGGAGTTAATTGATGTGGCCGATGTATATAAGGATGCACAAGTGTGGGAGTATCAAAAAAAGAAATACCGCTACCTTATTGCCAGGTATGCCCATAGCCGCAGCTGGGGTATCTGGGAATTGATAAATGAAATGAATGGCACCGACGGATGGGCACAAGGTCGCCATCAGGAGGCATACGACTGGGTGGCTAAGGCTCAGCAATATTTCACTGAAAATGATCCGTATGGTCACCCCATGACTGCCTCGTTCAGCGGAGGCTTTAATGAGTACAGGGAACCGCTTTATGAAATCACCGATGTACCCAACCTGCATCTTTACCCAAGGCAAGGCTGGCAACCTAAATATCCTGAAGATTCATTGCGAAGCGCCATGTACAAATATGCATGGGCTGCCCGGCGATTTTACGACAACTACGAAAAGCCATCACTGTTCGGTGAATCAGGTGCCGAATGGGAATACTATAATCGCAACGATGTCAGGTACGCGCAGATTTACCACAACGCTATTTGGGCTACCCTGACCAATGGACTGGCCGGAATACCTGTGTGGTGGGATTATACTTTCGTTTCAAAGGACGACTGGAAACAGTTGAGCCATATAGCCAGATTTACAGAGGATATCGATTTTGCCAACCTTCCCTTTCAACCGGTTGAAGCCGTTGCTGAAGGAGCTGATATATATGTGATGGATGCCGGGAGCGAAGCTTTTGGCTGGCTGCGGTCGTATGAAAAGGAGGATGCAGCAGGCACCATTCTTTCCATTGAAAAGGCAGTTAAAGGAAGCTTTACCGTATCATGGTATGATGCCTGGAACGGAAAGGAAATAAAACAACAAAAAGTTAAAGTGAAAAAAGGAAAACTTGAATTAGTTGTTCCTTCACAGAATGCGGAACAACCCGATATAGCTTTTAAGATCAGGAAAAACTAAGCATGGGTTAAAACAGTGTACCCTGTTTGCCCAACGGATCTTCCTTACGGCGGTTTCTGCCCATGCCTTCCCGCTTTAAATCCTTTTTAACTGAGGAATCGTATTCAGTGGTGCCGGCATGATCAATTGGTATCAAAAGATCACGGCCTTTATTTTTAGGGTCCTTGACTCTTATTGAAACCGGATCGGCTTTGAAATCATCCCCGGGCCAGGGCTTCAACAGTTGAACCACTTCTTCAATTGGCAACGATTCATCGAGCCACTTTTGTTCATCTTTTTTATCCAATATTACTGGCGAACGATGATGACCAATTACCTGGGTGGCAACATTCGCTACTGTGGTGATTATAGAAAATGAATGTACCACCTCACCCGTTGTATTATCTGCCCAGGTATCCCAGATGCCGGCAAAAGTGAACACTTCACCGCTGCTTTTATGCAGATGATAAGGTTTGCTAAGCCGTTCTTTTGCCGGCCCTTCATAATAACCATTCGCAATTACAAGGCACCTTCCCGATTTTATGGCAGTACGGAAAGCAGGCTTTTTAGTTATACCGGCTTCGCCCGTATAGTTTATGTCGTCTTCTTTATTGAAATCACCCTCAGCGCGGGCATTAATAAGGTACATCTGTTTCTTTGCCCAGTGAGGTGTCAAACCAAATTTAAAAGCCTGCAACTCATCTGGCTTATCATTTGTAATAACATAGGCAAAATCACCCGGAGAAACATTGAAATTATCCTTAACACTAATTTGGGATGGTGTCTTAACACCAAAACGCTTCACAAATAGTTCTATATCAATAATCTGAACAAACCTGCCGCACATATTCCTAAGCTTTGAGAATCAAAATTACAGTATATGACCTAAATCCTGATCAATTTGTTTAATTTTATTAACTAATTATGCTGTTATTAAACCGGAAACTTATTTCAAAAACTTTTTCACTCACATTTTGTTTTATAATTTGCTATTAAAATTCAACTAATAATTTAAATAAAATGAAACACCAGATTTTAATTTTAAGCTTAATTTTTATGTCGGCATTTGCCTTTGCACAAAAATCCTTTTACGATTTCACTGTAGAAGATATAGAGGGAAATAAATTTGATCTTGCAGACCTGAAAGGTAAAAAGGTCCTTGTAGTGAATACTGCCTCCAAGTGTGGGCTTACCCCCCAGTACGAACAGTTGCAAAAAATTTACGACACCTATGGTGGCGAGGATTTTACCATAATTGGTTTCCCTGCAAATAATTTCAACGACCAGGAACCCGGCAGCAACGAAGATATCGCTTTGTTCTGCGAAAGAAATTATGGAGTTACCTTTCCTATAATGTCAAAAATATCGGTTAAAGGAGATGACATGCACCCGCTTTACCAATGGCTTACCCAAAAATCGGAAAACGGTGTTTTGGATTCGGAGATAGGATGGAACTTTCAAAAGTACCTGATTGATGAAGAAGGCCGCCTGGTTAAAATGTTTGAACCAAAAGTGAAGCCCGACGATGAACAGATCGTTAGCATGATTAAAAACTAATAATTATTAACTTGTAAACTGAGGTTTATATTTTATTTAGCTCTTCGTTCCATTCATTTCAGATAAATTACATATGCTTGCATAATACTCATGATATTGAAAGTAGTTCTTTTTATTAAAACTTTGATAAAAAAGCAACAAACATGAGTTATGCGCTTTTTTATAATGAAATCATTTTATAAATTTAAAACTCTTAAGAATAATCCTTGAGAGTTTTTTTTATATACCTGTCCAGGATATCAGGATAGTTGATAAGGTGCCTGGAAGTAAGGCTTACATTCAATCCGTAACCACCTGAAATAAAAATGAATGATCTTAATTTTTAATTATTATAAAAATCTGAAAAATGAAAGAAAGAAGTATTGAACTATTAAATGCTGCTGTGGCCGATGAGCTTCAGGCTGTTCATCAGTATATGTATTTTCACTTCCATTGTGATGACCAGGGTTACGACTTGCTGGCGAACCTTTACAAGCGCACTGCCATACAGGAAATGATACATGTTGAAAAGCTGGCCGAGCGGATTCTTTTCCTTAAAGGTGATGTGAACATGGAACTGGCAGGAGAAGTAAAAAAAGTTTCCAATGTAAGGGATATGCTGGAAATGGCTGCCCATATGGAAGAAACAAGCGCACAGGAATACAATGAATGGGCAAATGAATGTGCTAAAAATGCCGATGCAGTTACAAAAAAACTGTTTGAAGAACTGGTGGCAGAAGAAGAAGGGCATTACAATCAGTTCGACGATGAAATGGAAAACCTTAAAAAATTTGGTGACAATTACCTGGCGCTTCAATCGATCGAACGAAGCAAAAATATTGGAGGCGGTGGAAAACCTTAGTAAATAAATTGTTTGAGGTTGCTTTGTATACGCCTTATTTTTAGGAAGATTGGCAATTTATTACCAGCATAAATGTGATGGTATAATTTGTCAATCTTTTTTTATTGTAAAGTATTATTAAATAAAAAAAAGCATATTTTTGATACAATTTTAAATACGTAATACAGTTACTTTACAAGTGAAGACATACATACGAAGAACAACCCCTAAAGATCTTGATTTTCTGGAAAATCTGGAAAATCAATGCTTCCCTAAGTTTCAGCAAAGTACACGCAGGGCAATACGATACAGCATGACCAGTCCTTTCCAGCAGGTAATTATCGCTGAAGTACATGAAGGTAAAGAAAAGAAACCTGTGGGATCGGCTACATTGTATCTGTATTCCAAAACCCTCCGTATTTTTTCCATTGCAGTTCTGCCCGAAATGCAGGGAAAGGGGATTGGAAAACAATTACTGGAGCACATTATGATACTTGCCCGCTCGAAAAAAGCCGGCCGCATTTCACTCGAAGCTCGCCAGTCGGACTCTAAACTGATAGAGTTTTACAAACAGGCCGGTTTTAAAATTACAGACGAACTTCCGGAATACTACTCCAAAGAAGAACACGGTTACCGCATGGTATTGCATCTCGACGAAACATTTGATAAACAAAACATATCGAATGTTATTATCGTTCGCAATCCCAAGAGCTGGAACCTTCAGATTGAAGGCGTAAAGGTGGTTTCTTCACGGGATTATATCACCGGCGATGAGTTTCAATCATTGAAAAATGTACGCATATTCAATCTTAGCAATTCATACCAGTATCAGAAAATGGGGTACTATGTATCGCTGCTCGCCTCAGCACGCGACCACAGGGTAATACCAAACGTAACTACCCTGCGTGACTTTAGCAGCCAGTCGCTCATACGATCACTTTCAGGATACATCGATGAAGATATTCAGAAAACATTCAAAACTGTTGAAGGCAACAAAATAAGTATTTATGTATATTTCAGCCAATCGGTAAACCCACGGTTCAGGCAATTGGCGCAAAAACTATATCACCTGTTTGAAGCCCCGTTGCTCCAGATCGATTTTGTGAAAACCACAGAAAAATGGATGATACAGAAAGTGACCCCGCTTAGCCTGAAAAAAGTCAATCCCGACCACCTGGAAAAGGTACAGGAATTTGCAAAAGACTATTTTTCAAAAAAGCGATTCAGCCGCCCCCGGTTTAAAAATTACAAGTACGACCTGGCAATACTGGTAAACCCAAAGGAGAAAAATCCTCCCTCCTGCCCCGATGCGCTTCAGAATTTTAAAAAGGCGGCCGAAAAGAATGGCTTCTATGTTGAGTTCATTACAAAAGAGGATTTCAGCCAGCTAACCGAATTCGATGCTTTATTTATCAGGGAAACAACAAGTGTAAACAACCACACCTACCATTTTTCCAGAACTGCATATGCCGAAGGCCTGGTTGTGATTGACGACCCGTGGTCAATATTACGATGCTCGAATAAGATTTTCCAAAACGAGCGAATGAAGCAAAATAAGATTAAAACCCCGGCTACATTAGTACTTTCAAAATCGAGTTACAGCGATTCAAGACCGCTTCACCTGAACTTTCCCCTGGTTTTGAAACAACCCGACAGTGCTTTTTCACTGGGCGTGGAAAAGGTTCATAACCAGGAAGAATTGAATGCTTCCCTTAAAAAACTCTTTAACCTATCGGATCTTGTAATTGTTCAGGAATTTATGCCTTCCGAATTTGACTGGCGTATTGGTGTACTCGACCAGGCTCCGCTTTATGCCTGCAAATATTTCATGGCTAAAGATCACTGGCAGATATATGACTGGAACAGCCAAACTAACGTGAACTTTGGTAAATCGGAAACAGTTGCCATGGAAAACGTTCCGGAGATTGTTGTAAAAACAGCTGTAAAGGCAGCCTCTCTTATAGGTGATGGATTGTATGGAGTTGATCTAAAAATGGTTAATGGTGATGTGTATGTAATTGAAGTGAATGACAATCCGAATATTGATGAAAGTATTGAAGATGCGGTATTGAAGGATGAATTGTACAACCGCATCATGAAGTCGATATTTAACCGGATTGAAATCAACCGGAATATTGCCCAGTTCGTTACAGTGTGATATTCTGCCAAATAATGAAGCTTCCTTTATTGAATAATTATCGGTACCATTCCGGCACTGATTCATTACTCTTATCCCTTTATGTTTTTTCAGAATTGTAAATGATTCCTGCCCCATCCGAATGTTCTTTTTTCACTTGATTAATTTATTCAGTAAAGCATTAATGGAACCCTATCATAAGTATTTAAATAACCTGGTAAATAAAAACCGGGTTCAGTTTTCCGAGTTTTCAGGTATACGATGGCTCAATAATTTTCAGGCAGTAGATGCGCAGGAAGAAAGAGACCGGCTGACTGCACATCCTGAGCAAAAATGGCTGTTTAAGCAAACCAAATCCTATCATCATAGGGTTTCTGATGGATGCAGTTTATGCGGAAAAGGACTTTGGAGTTGCCTGTTCATAACCAACAAATGCAACGCACACTGTTTTTACTGCCCTTCATCTCAGTTAAAGGATGAAACACCGGCTACCCAAAGCCTTACGTTTGAGACTGCTGAAAGCTATGCCGGTTACATCAACCGCTTTGGTTTTAAAGGAGTCAGCTTCAGCGGTGGAGAACCATTGTTATTTTTTGACCGAACCTTGCATTACCTGAAAACCGTGCGAAAAATGTGTTCGCCTGATTTATACATATGGATGTATACCAATGGCATATTGGCGTCGGAGGAGAAGTTCAGGTTGCTTGCTGAAGCTGGTCTTAACGAGATTCGATTCGATATAGGTGCAACAGGCTACCGCCTCGACAAGGTGAAGATGGCAAAAGGAATTATTCCAAACATTACCATTGAGATTCCTGCAATTCCTGAGAAGAAAGAAAAACTAAAACAACTGCTGCCCGAAATGATTGCAGCCGGTGTTACAAATCTGAACCTGCACCAGCTGAGGCTAACAAAGCATAACGCACCTAAGTTGCTTCAGCATAATTATTCCTTAATCCATGCCGAACAGCCTGTCGTATTGGGTTCGGAACTGGCTGCACTCGATATTCTGAATTATGCCCGTACCAATAATATTGAACTGGGAATAAATTACTGTTCATTTTACTTCAAGAACCGTTACCAACCGGCAGGATTTCGCAGAATGCTGGCTGAAGCTATCGCCACTCCCGGTCAGGTTATTACAGAAAAAGGGTTTATCAGGGAATACAACGGGAATTCCATTGGATATAAAGCTCTTGTGGTTTCTGAAAAGGAAACTACCGGCAGCAATTGTATAAAACTTGACCTGCCGCATAAAACCTGTTATATAAAAGCCGAAACGGCTCTGCCAGCAGAGCAACTTGATGCCGGGATGAAAAGACAAGTGGACGAGCTGCTTAAAAATGAACCCGAAAAAATTCCCTCCGACGAACTTCTTTTCCGCATCTGGCAAATGGAGTACATCGAAAAAGGACTCAGGGAGTATTAATGTAGCACTGCAGCTTAATTTTTTCACCCTTACCGGGCAACAAGTCCTGATCAAAAACTCCATAGGAGTTCAATCTGGGTAGCAATATAGTTTAAGAATGCCGTCCGGCTCGGTAGGTGCCGAACCAATTGGAAGGGAATTCTATTATAAAATTTGGTATGGCTATTATTTTGTTATTGGCTTTGAGCAAAAAAGACTTTAAAGCCCCTTCAGTCAATCCGCATGCTTTCCCGGCCAATATTCTGTTAATAAATGACAGTCAGGGATATGGGCAAATAAAAAATAATAAATCTCAATAGGTTTTAATGAATACTATCGACTACTTCTGTTTCTATACCAACAAGCTCCATTTCTTCCAGCAAATAACCGGCACCAGCAAACTTATCGATTATGAATAATGCATAGCGGATATCGATGGCAATGTTACGGCTCATATCCGGATCGTACATAATATCGCTCATTGTGCTTTCCCACACCCTATCGAAATTCAGTCCGATCAAATGGCCTTTGCCATTAACAATCGGGCTTCCTGAATTGCCCCCGGTTGTATGGTTCGATGCCAAAAAACAAACCGGCAGGTATCCTTCTTCGGTTTTATACATACCGAAATCCGCTGTTTCATAAAGATCGCGCAGTTTTTGGGGAACATTGTAGTCGTATATTTCAGGATTATCTTTATCCATAATGCCATCGAGGGTGGTATAGTGTGTATATTTTACACCATCCCTGGGCTGATACCCCTCTACTTTACCATAGGCCACCCGAAGTGTCAGGTTCGCATCGGGATAAAGTGGTTGCCCTTCTTTCATTTGCATAATCCCGGCCATATATACCTTCATGTTCTGCCTGATCCTGCTGTTCACATTGTCGAGAACAGGCTTTATATTTGCTTCGTAATGAAAATTGAGGCGGTTATACAGTTTGATCATTGGATCATCTCTCAATTTTAGCAACTCCCGGTGGTTCCCCTTCTTCAGAAGCGCTTCCAGCTTTTTCATATCCGTCAGAACCGATTTACGGTAAACTTTTCGAACCAATTTCCCATTGTCGTGCTTGCTTATTATTTCCGGAAGGTATTCCGGCAGGTGCACAGGCGGCAAATCATTATTCAGCATCGGCAATAAAGCTTCAAATAGTTTTTCGTCGGTAGGCTGGTTGTAATCTTTATAAAATGAAGTCACCCGTTTTTCGGCAGCCAGTATTTGTGCATTTGCAATCCTGGTTTGCCGGTTTTCAATGCTGCTGATAATGTTGTTGAACCGCGATGCCAGATCAAACAGTTCCACCCCCTTTAAAACAATCTCCGAATAGTAATCCGATGCTTTTACGATGTCCTGATAAACGACATAAAGTGAATCAAAATTTTGAAAAACCGGCTGGTATTCGCTCTCCCAGGTTTCATTCGCTATGGCCCAGTTCCTGAATTCCTCTTCGAAGGCCTGTTTCTTTTCCACAGCATTAAGCCGTTGCAAACCAAGAATCTCACCTTGCCATTTTTTCCATGCATTGCTAATAGATGCTGATTTCGCGGAATATTGAATCCTGACCAGTGGGTTCGACTCCATATCTGCTTTGATTATTTCAAGTTTTTTATCCCGTATAGCCACGCGGTCAGGGTCGCGCTGGTTCATAATCATATCCACTTCATGAGAGGGAACATACTGCATAGTGCTTCCGGGGTTTCCAAGAACCATTGTGAAATCACCAGGTTTTACACCTTCAAGTGAAATGGGAAAATATTTCTTTGGCTTATAAGGTACGTTATCAGGCGAATAAGCTGAAGGCTCATTGTCTTTTCCGGAATAAACCCTGTAAAGGGCAAAGTCGCCGTTATGGCGCGGCCACATCCAGTTATCGGTGTCGCCCCCGAATTTACCGATGGCTGACGGAGGAGCGCCTACCAACCGTACATCGCGGTAAACTTTGTATACGTATATAAAATACTGATTGCCATAGAAAAGTGGTTTTATCTGGGTAAAGAATTTTCCCCTTTCAGAAGCCTTGTGTTCAATCTTCCTTGTATTATCCTTTATTTTTTCTTCTCTTCCCTCTGTGTCAAAAACCTCGGTACCTTCAAGTACTTCATCGGTAACATCTTCCATATATTCCAGGAATCGAACAGTCAACCCGGGGTTGGGAAGTTCCTCTTCCCTGCTCATAGCCCAAAATCCATTACTCAGGTAATCATTTTCGATTGAACTGTGCGACTGAATTTGCCGGTATCCACAATGGTGGTTGGTAATTAACAGCCCTTCATCAGAAATCATCTCCCCGGTGCATCCTCCTCCAAAAACAACCACTGCATCCTTCATGCTTGCATTGTTTATATCGTAAATATCCTTTGCAGAAAGTTCAAAGCCCATTTCCTGCATTTCAGCCAGGTTATATTTTTCAAGCAAAAGAGGAATCCACATACCCTCTTTGGACTGAAGCTGTAAAACTGAAAATATAAATAAAACAACAAGAAGTTTCTTGTATCTCATCGGATTCAATTTTTTTTAATAAATGAAACACAAAAATAAAATAAAAGCAATGCTGTTAAGATAAGTTACTGGTTGTTTCAAATTCATTAACAAAAAATTGTACTAAAAAAGGCTATTAAAAAAGGAAGTTTAGAAATACAACGAATCACCTTTTCATTTGATCCGGGAGCAGAAACTTTTAATAAAAGATTTAATTCGGTTAACTCTAAATATCGGACAGGTAGTCCATTGGATTGACATAATGAAATTTGTAATTCAGCTTCTCTCGTAGTTTATCGCTTTTGATAATTCTGTAATTCTCTGGTTTATCAATAAAATGCGGAGCCGGTAACCGGCTGATTGCACATGCTGTCCGATAAAATTCCTCTCGTGTCGGATGTTCCGGACTGCAGGCATTAAAGACATCGCCCCAGATGTCTTTTTCAATAATTTTCATGATAATATTAATACAATCGGTACTATGAATCAGGTTAACAGGAACCTTCCCGGGGATATTTTCTTTACCAGCAAAAAACCGGGCAGGATTCCGGCCGGGGCCAATTAATCCTCCAAAACGAACTACAGTTGTTTTAAAGCTTGTTTCATCGAGCAACAATTTTTCGGCTTTTAACAATGCCCGTCCCGATGGTTTTTCCGGATTCCCTTCCTTTCCCTCATAAACTTCTCTGTTTGTCGCTTCATAAACCGAAGTAGATGAAATAAAAAGCACTTTTGGGATTCCGGTTTGTCTGATAAGCTTAATAATTTCCACTATTTGCCCCGGAAACACTGATTCTACCAATCTGTCGCGGCCTGGCGGAAGTGAAATCACCAGCACATCGGCATTAAAGAAGTCCTCTGAAATTATATTATCAGTACCTGGTTCTATTTTCAGATAGAAAGGCTTTATTTCTACTTCTGCCAACTCAAAGATACGTGAAGGAGTAGTGGTTGATCCGTTTACATGAAAACCTTTCGACAGCAGGCTTTTTCCAAGCTGGGTACCCAGCCAACCACATCCAAGAATAGAAATTGTAGTGTGCATAATTAAATTATTTCGGCGGGGCTTGCTTACTTTTAATTTACTGTTATCCCAATTTAGCACATTTTCAGGATAAATTATTAAATTGGCCCATAATATTTTATAAACATTATAATTATTTAAGATTTTATAGATATCGGACATAATCTTAAATCAATTTTATTTTACCGGGCACATAACTGACGTTGTTAAAAATTAAATTTAAATTATAAATCATGCGCAGAAACATTCTGTTTTTTATTGCAGCAATTGGCATATTCATATTCACTAATTGCAAGAACACCAATACCAATGAGATTAACATGGAAAACTACTATGCCTGGTGTATTGTACCGTTCGATAACCAGGAAAGAACTCCTGAACAGCGAATTGATATGTTGAAGGACCTTGGATTTAAAGCTTATGCATACGATTGGCGGCAAGAACATCTGCCCGAAATGGCCCGGGAAATTCAACTTGCAAAGGAAAACAACATTGATGTGATTGCGGTGTGGATGTGGATCGACAATCAGGATGCAGCCGGGAATCTTTCCGAAAATAACCAAAAGGTTTTGGAAGCCCTGGCTGAAACTCAGCTTGAAACCCAGATATGGGTGAGTTTTCCAGAGGATTATTTCGATGATTCGGATGATGAGCAAAAAATTGAAAAAGCTGCTGAGATGATTTCCTACATAAGCCTTGAAGCAGAAGACCTGGGTTGCAAGGTAGGGTTATATAATCATGGTGGCTGGTTTGGCAGACCTGAAAACCTGGTGAGCATTATAGAATCGATGCCCAGGCTGGATATTGGCATAGTTTTTAATTTTCACCACGCCCACGATATGATTGATGAATTCCCTGACCTGGTAAAGTTAATGAAGCCTCATCTGTGGGCTGTGAACTTAAACGGCATGAACCCTGACGGCCCAAAAATTCTGCCGATAGGCAACGGGGAAAGAGAAGCTGATATGATTGCTGTTCTGGAAGAAAATGGATATCATGGCCCATACGGAATTTTGGGGCATATAGAAGATGCTGACGTAAAGGAAATACTTGAAGCGAATTTAGAGGGATTAAAATCAATTCATGAGACTAATTAAAAAGTATTTAAATCACATCTCAAACCACTAAACAAACTGAATTGCCGGTTGTTCTTTTGTGGATAATGGATCAATTTATATTTTGAAAGTAAATTGGTAGTATTCTCAGATTTGCTCATTTGTATGATTATTGCTATATCTTTTTTGTAGGTTACCTGTCACATAATTCAATCATAAAAAACGCGATGCAGGAAAAAAAACAAGGTACGGGGTTGAATGATGAAATTGTAGATTATGAATTATGGATAAAGACAATTCTTGAGAATTCCTTATTGGAAGTTATGGTCCTGAAATCAATTCGGGACAATAATAGTGATATAGTCGATTTTAAATTTTTATATGCAAACAAAAAACTGATAGAAACCCTTGACCGTGAAGGGCTTTCTGGAAAGAGGCTACTAAACGAATTTCCCGGAAGTCTGCACTCAGGATTGTTTAACCATTATGTGGAAGTTACTGAAAGTGGTCAATCATGGGAAGATGAATTATTATACAACTATGATGATTTTGAATACTGGGTTTCCGTTAAAGTCATAAAGCTGGACGATGGCTGCCTGGTTACATTCTCTGACATTTCCGATCAAAGAAAGGCGCGGGTTCAGTTAAAATATAATGAAAAGTTGCTACAGGCTACACTCGACAGTTCGCTTAGTCAAATACAGGTTTATGAAGCGGTCAGGGATGAACAGGGAAAAATAGTTGATTTTAAATGGCTGCTGCAAAATCACCTTTCCATTAAAGTATTAGGTGATGTAACCGGTAAGAGTTTGCTGAAGAATAATCCGGGTGTTGCTAAAACCGGCATTTTTGATCGGCTGGTTCGCGTAACCAATACAGGAGTGCCCGAGCAGACAGAAATTGAATACACACATGAAAAATTTAATAATTTCTTTTTTCAATCGGTTGTCAAACTAAATGACGGGGTTGCAACAACTGTTACCGATATTACTGAACAGAAAAATAAGGAACAGGAGTTACTTCATTTAAAGGAAGATATAAAGAATAAAGCTGTTGACCGGTACAATGCCCTTTTTAATTCAATCGACCAGGGATACTGTACAATAAAGTTAAAATTCGATAAAAATGGGAAACCTGTAGATTACCTGTTTCTTGAAGTAAGCCCTTCATTCGAAAGCCAGACAGGAATTAAGGATGGCAAAGGGAAATGGATGCGTGACATTGCTGCCAACCAGGATGAATTCTGGTTTCAAAAGTACGGATCTGTTGCTCTTACCCGAAAATCGGACCGATTCGAATATTTTTCTACTCCTCTAAAGCGTTGGTGGAGTGTGTATGCTTTTCCAATTGATGACCCGGAACTGAAACAAATAGGTGTTTTGTTTTATGACATTACTGATCGGAAAAAGGAAGAAAAAGAAAAAGAGGAGTTGTTTAATAAAATTGACCGCGAAAAGGCAGTTTTTACCGCCACACTCGATTCATTGCCAATTGCAGTATGGATTGCTGACAAGAATGGCAGGCTGATTCAAAGCAACGACATTACAAATGAGATATGGGGCGAGCATGGACGTTTTGCTTCGGGTATAAAAGACTATAAGAAATATAAACGTTGGAAGTCTGGATCAGATAAACCTCTTGAAGCTGAAGACTGGGCGATGGCTCGTGCTATTCAGAACGGGGAAACTATTATCGGTGAAGAAGTTCAAATTCAACGCTTTGATGGGGAAAAGGCTTTTATCTTAAGCAATGCTGCTCCCATTCGTGATGAATCAGGTAGTATTATTGGAGGGGTTACAGTTGTTCAAGACATTACTCAACAGAAGAAAATAGAACTTGAACTTAAAACTGCAGAAGAAAAAAAGGCTTATTTATTAAAGCTTTCCGATGCTCTTCACTTTCTTGATGACCCGGTGCATATCCAGTATAAAGCAGTTTGTATTCTGGGTGAACACTTAGGCGCCGACAGAGCCGGGTATGCAGAAGATAACGGCGACGGAACAACAGTTACTGTCAGACGAAATTACACCAATGGTGTTCACCGAATTGAAGGCATTTTCAATTATAATGATTACGGCTCCGGTTTTTTGAAGGAATTTCAAAAAGGCCAAACCGTAATGAGAGACGATATAGCCTTTGATCCCTCTGTCTCAGCTAAAGAAAAGGAAGAACATCGTAATCTCCAGATTGGAGCAACAATAAATAAACCTTTATTAAAAAATGGAAAGCTTTTGGCTATTCTTTTTGTTCACTTTAAGGAAAAACATTACTGGACAAATGAAGAAATAGCCCTTCTGGATGAAACTGCTGAACGAACATGGGCTGCTGTTGAATGGGCCCGTGCAGAAGAAAGTCTGAAGAAAGCGGAAGATAATTACCGGATTCAGCTTGAGAAAGAAGTTAAAAAGCGTACTGCCGAGCTCCTGGAAAACAGAAAATTTACTCAGCTGGTAACCGATTCAATACCTGATTTATTATTTGTTTACGATATTGAAAAATGGAAAATAATATATGTAAATGAAGGAATAACTTCTATCCTTGGTTATTTACCTGAAGAAGTATATTCGTCGGACAGGAAGGGCTTCGAACAGATGCTGCACCCTGATGATTTAAAACGACGAATAAATGAAATGGCAAAGATGTCTAATCTGAAACCGGGTGAAGTCAGAGAAACCGAATTCAGGATAAAAGACAGGAATGGAAAAATTCACTGGCTGGATGTGCGTGATCTGTTTTTTAAGGCTGACAATAACGGGAAAACTATGCAGGCGTTAAGCATATGCCAGGATGTTACAGAAAAGAAAAAGGTAATTGATGCTTATAAGAAGGAAAAAAACCGCAGTAAGGAGCTTAAGAGAATGAACGAGCTGATGGATACATTTGTATTCGCAGCCGCTCATGATCTGAAAGCACCCGTATCGAATCTTCAAATGCTGACAAAGGTTATTGAGAACACTGATGATACTGAAAAGAAACTTAAGTTGCAACAAAGGTATTCAGAAGTAATAGAAACCCTCGACAATACAATATCAGGATTGGTTAAGGTGTTGGCTGTAGAAAAAGACCTTGATTCAGGAACAAAACTGATCCATTTTCATAAAGTGTTTTCAAATGTTATTGCAGAATTAAGTGAAGAAATTAATTCTGTTCAACCTGAAATACACACTGATTTTTCAGAATGTAAATCCATAGCATACATTGAAACGTATGTATACAGTATCTTCAGAAATATGCTCAGCAATGCAATGAAGTTCAGATTGGATGACAGGAAACTGGTGATTGATATCCGGTCGGGTTGCGAAAAATCATTTGTCTGGCTTTCGTTTTCAGATAATGGAACCGGCATCGATCTCAGACAATATGGCGATGATTTGTTTAAACCTTTTAAACGCTTTACATCGAAAATTAAGGGCAGTGGACTGGGGCTCCATCTTGTAAAAAGCATCGTAACAAAAAATGGTGGCAGTATTGAAGTTGAAAGTAAGAAATCGGAAGGAACCACTTTTAAAGTATATTTGATGCCGTATAAAGAATAACCGGGATGATAAAAGTATTATTGCTTGATGACGATGAACTTGCGAACGAGCTGGTGGTATTTATTCTGGAATTGGCTGGCATAACCGATTACAATATATATACATCAGGAGTAGAAGCTCTTGGCTATTTGAACAATTGCAGGAATGATAATAATTTTCCTGATGTCATTTTTGTTGACATCAATATGCCGGGCATGAATGGATTCGAATTTATAAAACACTATGAAAATGACCACATGCGTTACAGTCCTGAAACACGAGTAATCATGCTTACAAATTCGGTACTTGCCATTGAAAAAAAACATGCAGGGCAACATGAGTCGGTTTATGGGTTCTGGAACAAACCATTAAAACAGGAGCAACTTAAAAAACTAATTGATTCAATAAAAGCGGATAACAGCTAAACTTTGTTTCTCTATATTCCCCACATTCACTTCAAACCAACAAATTAATGGTTTTCAACCAATTTCCTCTTTCTTCTTCCATAGATACAACTGAATTTGCTGATAATTATACAATATTGAATGATAGCTCAGAGTATTTAAGATTGTCGGGTTCCACGTATTCACGAAAAAAAATCTGTTATCTTCGTAGGCTTCAAAAGCTGTTGGGATGAATTATTCAGGAAAGAATATATGGATTACTGGTGCCTCTTCCGGCATAGGACAAGCTGTAGCCATTGAATTATCGAAAAAGAATGCTCACCTTATTCTATCAGGCAGAAATGAGGCTTCATTAAAGGAAACTGCGGACTGTTGTGAAAAGAATGGCAGTTCAGTACTCACTGTACCCTTTGATTTAGCGCTTGAAGATTCAGTTGTTTCAGCCGCAAAAATTGTACTTTCGAAAGGGATAACACCCGATTGCCTGTATCATTTCGGAGGAATCAGCCAGCGGTCGTTAGCATATGAAACCCCATTGAACGTTGACCGGAAAATTTTTGAGGTAAACTTTTTTGGAACCATAGCCCTTACAAAGGCTATTCTGCCTGCCATGATTAATAATGGTGGGGGCCATATTGCCGTCACATCAAGCGTGGTGGGTAAATTTGGCTTTCCTTACCGTTCGGCCTATTCAGCATCAAAACATGCCCTGCACGGATTTTTTGAAAGCCTGCGGGCTGAAAGCAGTAACAAAAACATACGCATTTCACTCATCATTCCCGGACGTATCCAGACGGATATTTCAGTTAACGCCATCAGTAGTGATGGCACTACCCACGGGAAGATGGATGAAGGGCAGGCACAAGGAATGACCGCAGAAAAAAGTGCCGGAATTATAGTCCGGAAACTGAAAAAAGAGCAAAAAGAAATCCTTGTTGGCGGAAAGGAAATTATTATGGTATACATCCGTCGATTTATTCCAAAATTGTATTATTTTTTGTCGCCAAAACTTAAACCTTTGTAGCCTAATAATAGTTTTATGAAAAAAATGTCAGCCAAAATAAACGGCATACAGCAATTGGGAGTTGGTGTTATTCACCTTGAGGAGGCATGGAAATGGTATCGCCAATACTTTGCAATGGACATTCGCATTTTTGAGGAGGAAGCCGTTGCTGAACTGATGTTGCCACATACAGGAGGTAAACCCCGTGCAAGACATGCAGTACTTGCATTAAATATGCGTGGAGGGGGTGGATTTGAAATCTGGCAGCATAAAGGAAAAACTCCCGAACTACCTAAGTTTGAAATACAGCTTGGAGACCTGGGCATTTACATAGGGAAACTTAAAGCTGATAATGTAAGAAAAGCTTATAAAAAATTCAAGTCTGACGGTTTGAATGTGCTTGGAGAAATTAGTAAAACCCCTGAAGGAAAAGAGCATTTTTTTATCAAAGACTACCTGGGAAACCTCTGGGAAGTTGTTAATCACCATGAAGTATTCAGAAGGGAGAAATCGGTAACTGGCGGTGTACTGGGTGCAGTTATTGGTGTAAAAAACATGGATGACAGCCTTAAAGTCTACAGGGAAATACTTCAGTACGATAAAATCGTTTACGATATTAACGACAGCTTTGCAGATTTATCCGCCTTACCAGGCGGTAAAGGCAAATTCAGAAGGGTGTTACTCGAACATTCAGGTATACGAAACGGAGCGTTCAGCCCGCTTTTTGGTTCCACATGCATCGAACTGGTTCAGGCTTTCGACCATCAGCCTCGCGACATATATGAAGGCAGGATTTGGGGCGACCCGGGATTTATTCACCTCTGCTTCGATATCAATGGCATAGATGCAATCCGTGAAAAAGTTAAGCAGATGGGATATCCCTTTACTGTCGACAGCGCCCGCAACCACGAGACATTCGATATGGGTGAGGCAGCAGGTAATTTTGCATACATACAGGCTCCCGAAGGTACTTTAATTGAATTTGTGGAAACGCATAAAATACCTATCCTGGAAAAGATTGGCTGGACAATTGACTTCCGCAAGAGAGGAAGCCATCCACTCCCCGACTGGCTGCTGAAAATGTTCCGCTTTAAACGGGTCAAAAAATAATCTGTCTAAAAAAGGTAATTCAGCCCTATGTAAAGTCCGCTGTCGCCATCCCTTTCATCGGCCGCAATACCATAGTCAACAGCAATAATGAAGTTCTGGTTCATGGCAATACGTAATCCGGCTCCATAGGAGAAATGCATGCTTTCAGTTCCCGGGTTAAAATACTCACCGGGCAATTGAGAGAATATAGAATTCAGGTCTGTTTTTTCAATGACCCGTCCAAAATCGGTAAACCCATTCAGCCCCAGGTAAAAATTATTGTTAAACATCGTGAAGCGGGCAAATTTCCAACGGGCCTCAATATTTCCATAAAATACACCATCTCCCACAATCCGGTTTCGCCTGATGCCCCTCAGCGTTTTTGAACCACCTAAACCTTCCGAAGAGGCTCCTCTCATTTCTGAAACAATTATCTGTGTTTGGTAATAAAAAGGAACCTGGCCCGCAATTGTCGACTGCCATGCAAGACGATATGCCAGCGATAAATCTTTTGGGATTATTGTGAAGTACTGACGATGTGTAATACTGAATTTGGCAAAGCTGCTTTCTGCCCCCAGAAATTCAGGGACTCCAACAAATGCAGCTTCAGTCCATATTCCTTTCATTGGGTTGGGCCGGTTATCCCGTGAATCATAAACAAGCCCGGCTTTCAGTTCGGGAATAAATCCCCCGTCAGCTTCCTCCTGTGAAATGATCGCCCATTGCTGGTACTTTTCATATAATCCTTCCACATCCGGAAGTAATTCATCTTCTGATTTTCCTTCATTCAGTTTATCAATATCAACAGGATTTATCTGGAAGTTAAGCAGGTTAATTCCTGCCAGCCATTTCAGGTTCTTTCCAAAATAAGGTCCCTGCACATCTACTTTAAACCGGAACAGTTTTCGATCGTATTTGTAAAACATGCGTGATACATAATCTTCATCGTCTTCTTCAATCCAGTTTGAATTTACAACTGCCTCATAACCGTTATACCCATAAAAATCATAAGCCTGATCTGAGAGATAGCTTAAATCAACTGAAGTCTGCAATCCTTTAAGCAACTTGTCCGAATCGTAATAAAAACGGTTAATTCCACTGCCTTTTGTATACCTTGAAACTTCAAAATACAGTTTATGATCATACACCGGATAGCGTTCACCACTTCCATAATGGTATAAGTCGACAAGTGCACCGTATTGAAAGCCAAGGTCCGAGTCAAACGAAATGCTTGGTAAAACACCAAAGTTCCATCCGGTTTTTACAACATCTTCCTGTGCACTTGTAAAGAACGGAAACAGAAACAAAAGCAAAAGAAAATATAGGTTTTTCATATGATTAAGATTGTTTGATTTCAATGGAATCATATGGAATTCGCATGAGAATTTTAAACCTTACCCCCTGGTGTGAATTGTTGCTCATGCTCATTTCATAGTTTAATTTGTTTTAGAATACCTTATTATCAGAAAAAATGGTAAAACTAAATCTATATGGTCATTTAATGACACAAGATATAAAAAAGAAGTATGCAGCTTTCTATTTTAATTAAATAAAAAAAGGAGACGATGGAATTAATTTATATTTTTAAACATTCTAAGGGATTATAACAGCAAATTGAAAATCTTATAAATCGATAAAAGCATGAAAACCAACAGAAGAAAGTTTTTTCAGATAGCAGGAGTCGCAGGTGCAGGTGTTTTGTCAGGCGGTTTAACATCATGTGATAGCAGAGCAGCCGGCACAAAAGAAACTGCTTTGGCCTCGATACAGGAAGCGGTTGCAAAACAGCATTCGCAGCAATTTAACATGTGCGGCTATGCAGCACCCAAATTAGAAACCGTCAGGATTGGCTTTATCGGGCTTGGTAACCGCGGGCCTGGTGCCGTCGAAAGGATGTCGAATATTGAGGGTGTACGGATTACTGCATTATGTGATAAGGACCCGGAAGGAGTTAAACGTGGCCAGGAAATTCTGGAAAAGCATGGAATGCCTTCAGCCAAAGAATACAGCGGCAGCGAAGATGCATGGAAGCAACTGTGCGAAAGTGATGATGTTGACCTGGTATATATCTGCACTCCGTGGTCACTTCATACCCCTATGTGCGTTTACGCCATGGAAAATGATAAGCATGCCGCCACTGAAATACCGGCTGCTGTTACGGTAGAGGAATCATGGCAGCTTGTTGAAACCTCAGAACGTACACGCAAGCATTGTATGATGCTTGAAAACACATGCTATGACTTTTTCGAGTTGCTAACACTCAATATGGCCCGTCAAGGGTTTTTCGGAGAAATAATTCATACCGAAGGAGCCTATATTCATGACCTCCGGACCAATAATTTCAACAAAGACGGATATTCCGATATGTGGCGTTTGAAGGAAAACCAGCATCGTAACGGAAGCCTCTATCCTACGCATGGGCTTGGTCCTGTTTGCCAGGTGCTGAATATTAATCGTGGCGACAAGATGGAATACCTTACCTCCATGTCATCTAATGATTTCCAGATGGATAAAATAGCTGCTGAACTTGCTGCTGAAGATGATTTTTACGATCAGTTTGCCACTGATAATTACAGGGGCAATATGAATACCACCACTATCCGCACCAACAAAGGCAAAACTATAATGATCCAGCATGATGTTACCAGTCCAAGGCCTTATTCACGCATCCACCTGGTGAGTGGGACGGAAGGTATTGCCCGTAAATACCCGCTTCCCGGAAAAATAGCTAAGGGACACATCTGGTTCGATGACGATGAATTGAAGGTGCTCGAAGAACAATATACTCCTGCCATAGTTAAGCTGGTGGGCGAAATGGCTAAAAAAGTTGGTGGCCACGGGGGCATGGATTTTATGATGGACTGGAGGCTGATCGATTGCCTGCGTAACGGAATTGCCCTCGACCAGGATGTTTACGATGCAGCGCTCTGGAGCGTAGTAGCACCATTAAGTGAATGGTCGGTTGCCAATCGTTCCAATTCAATTGATGTTCCCGATTTCTCAAACGGCTCCTGGAAAACAAATAAACCGCTTGATGTCACCCTTTCGCAAGGAGGAACAACCGGAGTAAAAGAAAATGCTGAAGCTGAAAGTCAGCTGAAACTGTAATATAAGTTAGTCATAAAAAACCCCGTGAAGTTTCTTCACGGGGCTTTTTATAACTGCCTGTTATTCTTTTCCCGATACAATCTGTATCATTTCTTCATGGCGGCTGCCATCGCCGTCGACCAGACCAAAGCTTCCGCTTTTGTAGTTCCAGTTGGCATAGCCAATGCCTGTTTGCTCAAAAAGCTCAATCATATCGCGGTACCAGTTTAGGCGATCCTCTTCCGGCTGACCGGCAAGAACACCAAACTCGCCACAATACAGAGGCAATCCAAGCTTCTCAGCCAGTTGCATGGGCTTTTCCCATTGTTCAAGGATCCATTCCTTGTTAAATTCCCTGCCTACCCACCTTTCAGCTATTGGCTTCATATCCTCAGGCAACTGTTCAAATTCTTCTTCTGTAAGTATTACTCCGGGATAATGTACCGGGCCTGTATATCCTTTCAGATGCGTCCAGCTGGCATTGTAATGGGTAAGCAAAAAGGGTTCGTAAAAATGAAAGCTTAACAAAATATTGGGATCGTTTTCAGGTACCTCCAGTTCATCGAAGGTGTCGACCGACTGCCAGCGGTTGGAACCAATTACAATTGTCCGCTCCGGTTCCAGTTCACGAAGAGCTCCAACGGCATTGGCAACCAGATTGTTCCACAATCCCGAATCATCGGCAACGGCTTCATTCATCAACTCATAGGCAACCATCGAATTGGGATATTTTGAAAGTGAAGCTGACAAATCGCGCCATAAGTCATAAAATTTTTCCTGCTCTGCCGGATCGGTCCATAATGGTTTCTCTTCCGCATTGAAGTGATGCGAACGTAATATATGCAAATCAACAATTACCCGTAAATCATTTTCTATTGACCAGTCGATGCAGTTTTCCATTAACTGAAAGGCTTCGTCATATCGGTTGCCGTTTTCATCCCACATCTGTTCCTCGTCGATGGGCAGGCGAACATGGTCAAAACCCATTTCAGCAACCGCTTCAATATCTGCTTGGGTAATAAACTGCCCGCGTTCTGCCCCCCGCTGGCTACTTTGCGAAAGCCAGTGTGCCAGGTTTGTTCCCCTGAACACTTCAAATTTTTCTTTTGTTGGAGTGGGTACTGAGCTGCAAGCAAACAGCGATACTGAAAATAATAAGAGAATGAGTTTTTTCATAATAATTGGTTTTTATTGTAAATAAGTTCCTAATTCCTAATATTTGTAAACTTACAAAAATTATGATTATCCCGAAAACTGAACCTATCCGGTATAATAAAAGAGGAACCCGAAGGCCCCTCTTTTAAACTCCGGTAAACAATCAACACTACCTGTTTCCGGTTAAAACTCCTGATACATTCCAGTGGCTGAAACTCCCTCCTTCGCGTTCACCCAGCGGAATGGCTACTTTTAAAACATGCTTTCCCGGCTTTAAGTCCGGTAAGGGGATATAGACCGGATTGGTGGCTTCACCGGGGCACCATCCCGAACGGCTGTAATCGCTCGAGGTAAGCCCGTTCCAGAAATTACCCGATGCCGGGTTGTACTTGCGGAACGAACCGCAGTTGCTGTTCCATGGAATGTAGCTAAATACTGTCTCCCCATCTATTATAATTTCATTCAGCTTCTGGTTAAACTCATCACCGCCGCCCCAGCCGCCGTGGCCGGTGGAGATATATCTCAGGGCAACATTTGTAATCCCCTCTGGCAATTCAAATTCAACACTTAGCGAGTCGTTTTCAAACATGGTACCGTACTCCTGTCCGGCCATCTCCATGATGCTAAGCGTATTGAACAATGGGTACAACCATGATTTTTCTTCCTCTTCGGTTTCACTGACCATCCTGCTGCCCGGGAAATATTTAAGGTTAAGGCTGACCTTATGGCCTCCCTTGTCGTAGTTGCCGATAAAAATGCCAATCCAGACCTCGTCCTGCAACATAGGGAGCAAATCAGTAACCTCCTGTTTGTAATAAGCCCGATCCTCCCATTCCTGGCCATATACTTCCACCTGTTTGTTAAAATGATCAATACCGAAAGGGGTGAAAAAACGTACCAGCTCAACCGCCGGATCGAAATCAGGTGTAGCTACTGTGGTATGGTAATTCTTGCCATTATTGGCTTGAAAAGCCGGTACTGTTTCCACTCCTTGTTCCAGCGCATCAAAAAACGACTGCTCTTTGTCATCGGGAATTATAAAAACAGTGCCGGTGCGGTCGTATGCATCGCCGTTTGAATATTGCTCCAGTTCAGCAAACACCTGGTAGTCGGCAGTCACTTCAGGCAGCTTAACCCTTTTGGCAATAATGGTGCCACCGGCATAGCGATAGGTTTTTCCCACCTGCACACCTTCAGGGTTTTCTATGGGGTTCCCCCAGCTGATCTGCTCATCGTTAAATACTTCCACCGTGGTAATAAAGTTGCTTGTTACAAGGTGACGGTAATATGCAGCATCCACCCGCTCTCCCAGGTCTTCGGGAATAATGGGCTTCGCATCTTTTTTTATTACCTCCTGAAGCTCAGTTGCAACACGACCGTAATTTCCATTACGCACAACCTGGTAGTTTATTGCAATTCTTCAAGCTACCTTCGCCTGACCAAATTCAATGTTAACTCAATTATAATTCAGTGTTAACTCAGTATAAACTCAATTATAATTGAATTTACATTGAGTTATAATTGAGTTTACACTGAGTTAATATTGAGTTTAGTATGTTCCAGGTCCCTTGTATATAGCACGGTTAGCAGGAAAATAAATGACCTTACAGGCCTGTTAACAACAAACATTAATGTAGCAGGCATATCAGAACCGGCAGGGTTATTTTCTTAAAAACCCGCATTTCATTAAAAATTCCATATGCACAGCACTTCTTCTTTTCCAAAATTTAATAGCTTTGAAAGTACATTAAAGAGAAAAGTTATGAAACGATTTAAATACCTGTGGTTTTTATCAGCATTGATATGGATATCCTCCAATGCCTTTGGCGAAATCACGCTTCCAAAGATTTTCAGTTCCAACATGGTTCTTCAGCAAGGAATGGAGATTCCGGTATGGGGCTGGGCTGATGCAGGCGAACGGGTCACTGTATCATTTAATGACGTCACAGTTCGCACCAGAACTACTAAAAACGGAAAATGGATTGCAGGGTTGCCGGTGCAAAAGGCCGGCGGTCCCTATACTATGATCATTAAAGGGAAAAATACTGTCGAACTGACTAATGTTATGGTTGGCGAGGTATGGATAGCCTCGGGGCAGTCGAATATGGAGTGGCAGGTTACAAACAGCAACAATGCCGATGAAGAAATTGCATCGGCAAGCTACCCGAACATCCGGTTGTTTACTGTCCCCAAAGCAGTGGCACAATCTCCGCAGGAAGATATAAGCAGTGGCGAATGGGTGGAATGTTCACCGGAAACAGTGGCGGGATTCTCGGCGGTTGCTTACTTCTTTGGCCGTAACCTGCACCAGGAACTGGATGTACCGATAGGATTAATTCACACTTCGTGGGGCGGTACCGTGGCTGAAACATGGATAAGTCCCCGAACCATAAGTGAAGACCCGGATTTTAAAGAGCGGCTGGTCGACCTGCAGCAAATGGACCTGAATGCATACAGGCAGACTAAAATGGAACAAATCCGAAAGGTACTTGGCGGGGAAATACCCAGGGAAGATGCAGGAATTGAAGGAAATGAACCGGTATGGGCAGGCCTCGACTTTAATGATGAGAGCTGGCGCAACATTAAAACCCCCATGTACTGGGAAAACCAGGGGTACATCGATATCGACGGAATTGGCTGGTATCGCAAGAATGTTAAACTGAACGAGGAACAAACCAATGCCAATCTTACCCTTCACCTGGGGAAAATAGATGATTCGGACATTACATTTTTCAACGGCATAGAAATCGGAAAAACAGAAGGGAAGTATGATGAAGAGCGGGTTTATACAATTGATAAGAAATACCTGAAGCCGGGAAAAAATGTAATTGCGGTAAGGGTTCACGATACAGGAGGAAACGGGGGTATCTGGGGAGATCCAACCAATCAGTTTCTGGCTATTGGAAACGAGAAGGAAGATATTTCAGGAGAATGGAAGTTTCGTATATCGAGGGCAGAAGTAGCGGAAGTGAACGTTGGTCCCAACTCCTATCCCACCCTTCTTTTTAATGCAATGATTCACCCGCTGCTGCCCTATGGCATCCAGGGGGCAATCTGGTACCAGGGCGAGTCAAATGCAGGAAGGGCAAAGCAGTACCAGCGGGTTTTCCCCAGTCTTATCAATGACTGGCGCATGCACTGGAACCAGGGCGATTTTCCGTTCCTGTTTGTTCAGCTGGCCAACTATACAGAAGCCACCGGACAGCCGGGCGAAAGCGATTGGGCTGAACTGCGGGAGGCTCAGACAAAAACACTTGAGCTTCCAAATACCGGCATGGCACTTTCCATAGATATAGGCGAAGCCGGTGATATTCATCCACGCAACAAGCAGGATGTTGGCAAAAGACTTGCATTAAATGCACTTAAAATTGCTTACGAAAAAGATGTCGTGCATTCGGGGCCGATGTATGATTCCGTGGAATTTAAAGGTTACAGGGCAGCCGTTTCCTTTTCTGAAACAGGGTCGGGCTTAAAAGTTGCAGATAAATACGGCTATTTAAAAGGATTTGCACTTGCAGGTGCCGACCGTAAATTTCATTGGGCAAAAGCTGAAGTTGTGAATGAAAATTCAGTAGTAGTTTATTCCGAAGATGTACCAAATCCGGTTGCCGTTCGTTATGGTTGGGCAAACAACCCGGATGATGTAAACCTGTACAATGAGGAAGGACTTCCGGCCAATCCTTTCCGCACCGATAACTGGCCGGGAATAACAAAATAGTTAATCAAGTTATGAAACCTGTTTATTACTTTTTTCTGCTGCTTCTTTTCACCCAATGTTCAGGCATTGGTAAAATGAAGCCGGCTACGTATTCCTCTTCATTGGATGAAGACACACGGATAGTAACCAATGTACTGGAGCAATATGGCGGTGAAAAAGATGCACCAACCGGTGAACTGATGGTGAAAGTGGGAAGTTATTTCCTGGAAACACCCTACGTGGCCAATACACTAGAGACCGAAGGGGAAGAACAGCTGGTTATCAATCTAAGGGAGATGGACTGCACCACCTTTGCCGAAAACTGTCTGGCCCTGACCCGGACCATTCAAAGTAAAAATCCGGGTGCCGATCAGTTTTGGCAGGAACTGGCAAGAGTACGTTACCGCGATGCAAAGATTAACGGGTACACCTCACGGCTGCATTACACCACCGACTGGATATACCATAACCAGCAAAAGAAACTGGTGCAGGATGTTACCGGGAATATTTCAGAAAACCCTTACATCAAAACCATTAACTTTATGAGCACCCATCCCGACAGTTACTTCCACCTGAAAAACAATGCCGTTCTTGTGGCAGAAATGGCCAACATCGAGAACGACATTAACCACCGGCAATATTATTACATTCCCAAAGAAAACATTGCCAGTCTGGAAAGTCAACTGAAAGATGGCGACATCGTAGCGCTAACCACCAGCATCGACGGACTGGATGTTTCGCATATGGGGCTTTTGGTTCGTAAAAACAACCGCATTCACCTGTTGCATGCATCCCTTTCGGCCAAGAAAGTAGTAATTACCGAAGAACCACTTGCAGACTATCTAAAGGACAGCAAAACGGTTACGGGGATTATGGTGGCCAGGCCGTTGTAGGAGGAAGATGGTGGCAGCAGCAGTCAGCAGTATGCAGTTAAGTGAACAGTGAACAGTTATTCAGCCCGGTGGCAGTCCCTCAGTGGACGGACAGGCGCCCCGGGTAAGAAGAGCAATCATCCCCCGCGGCGCAAGTACTGACTCCATATGAAATGCAAACGTTGCATGCGCCGCCTTCTCCGGTCTGGATGGGATATGAACTCTAAATGTCGATTAATTGAATTTTATGAAATTAATGTTTTAGTTATATTATAGGGAACAGTGAAGGGTGAACAGGAAACAGGGATCCGTGAACGGTATACAGTCCTTTTAGCAGCACTGCTCCAGCTAGTTGCAGGTACCTATCGGGACGAGCGATTTCCGAATCGCTCATTGAAGATATTAATTAGCTGACCTCTTATGTGTTTTAGTTAATTGATAGTTAACCGTCCGTTAAATTTCCCTGGCAATATTATATAATAAATAACATGAGAAAATTTGCAGTAATATAGAGACATTTTAAGAAGCTATCCCACTGCAACGACCAACAGCTTTCAGCCAAAGATTCCGTAGGAATCAAATATGGGTAGCAATGCAGCCTCAAACTCCTACCTCGCGGCTTAACAGCAGGGATCTTGACCGGGTGACTTATGGATATACGCACCAGCCCTCCCTGTTAAAATCGATACCCTCATAAGCGGTCACCTGGTCAATAAGAATCAGGTTTTAGTTATATGATAGTGAACAATAAAAACTGTCATCCGTATTTAGAGATCGTAAACCTGTCCGGTAATATGGCTAAAGCCGGGGAAGTGAGAATTATCTTACATCATTTATCCGTTGGCTAAAGCCGAATGGCAATACCGGGGTTAGTGCTGCTGCTTCGCCTCAACCTTATTCTTCCGGCAGCGCAAACGCCACATAGCTATCCCCCGGCGGGGTTCCCATTTTACCACCTCCGCAGGCAATCACCACAAACTGGCGACCATCAATTTCATAAACTGCAGGGGTGGCATATCCACCGGCAGGAAGCTTATAATTCCATAGCTCTTCACCGGTATTTTTATCAAAGGCACGAAAATGCTCATCTTTTGATGCAGCAATAAAGACTAATCCGCCGGCTGTTACCACCGGACCGCCGTAGTTTTCGGTACCTGTTTTTGGAATTCCTCTTTCAGTTAACTCCTGAAATTCTCCCAGCGGCACCTGCCATAATATCTCTCCCAGGTTCAGATCGATGGCCGACAAGGTTCCCCATGGTGGTTTTACAGCCGGATAACCTTCGGGGTCGGTAAACCGGTTGTACCCGGTATGCGAATAAGGCACTGCATCGATATTGTTTTCTATGCCCTTCATATGGATATCCTCGTTTGGTTCTCCATAAAGGTAAGCCATCAGCATGTTTTTATCTTCATCAGACAAATGCCGGAAGGAGGGCATAAATCCTTTACCCGTATTGATGATTTCAAGGGCCTCTTCCTGAGTCATGCTGTCGGCAAGGTTTTTTAAAGGAGGGAAATTGGAACCGGGATTCCCTTCGAAGTTCTGTCCGTGGCATATGGCACAGCTCACCTGGTAAACACGTTGGCCCGGATGCGCCGGTACTGTACCTTTTGCAGCCGTCGCCACCATGGTTAGTATCCAGGGCATGGTATTGCTGTTCACGTAAAGCACTGATGATTCATGATCGTAAGCTGCCCCGCCCCATTCTCCGCCACCGTCGAAACCGGGAAATATTATTGTTCCTTCAGGCGAGGGCGGAATAAACGGTTCTCCTGTACGAACGACCTTCAAAATATTGGCCACATACTCCTGCGATTCGGGAGATATATCGGTTATATTATCCATTGTAAGTGTTTGCGGAGAGAAAGGTGGGGGCTTCACCGGGAAAGGCTGCACCGGCCAGGCTTCTTCCCCCTTCAAATCAGAAGGAGGCACCGGACGCTCTTCAACCGGGAATAAGGGTTTTCCCGTTTCTCTGTCGAGGAGAAATACGAATCCCGATTTAGTGATTTGTGCCACCGCATCAATCGATCTGCCCTCATGAGTAACAGTTACCAGGTTTGGTGGTGCAGGCAAATCACGGTCCCATATATCGTGATAAACCGTCTGAAAATGCCAGATTCGTTTACCTGTGGCTGCATCAAGCGCCAATACACAGTTGGCAAACAGGTTTTGCCCCTTGCGGTTACCTCCCCAGAAATCGAAGGAAGCCGATCCTGTAGGAATAAAAACCATACCCCGTTCTTCGTCGAGGCTCATTCCGGCCCAGTTATTTACCCCACCGGAATATTGCCAGGCATCTTCAGGCCAGGTTTCATAGCCATATTCGCCGGGCTGCGGTATGGTGTGAAATACCCATTCCAAAACTCCTGATCTGACGTTGTATGCCCTGATGTAACCCGGCGCTGCGTCAGCATTCTCCGAAACACGTGAACCCATTATAATCAAATCTTCATAGATCACTCCGGGAGAAGTGGCCACAACATACCGGTCGACAGCATCTTCACCCAAACCTTCCTTTAACGACACTTTTCCATCGTTACCAAATGTTTCAACAGGCTTTCCTGTTTCAGCATCTAATGCATAAAGCACTGGCCCGGCTGTAAAGAATATACGCCGGTGGTCACCTTCAGCCCAATACGACACCCCGCGGTTAACATTCATGGCAAAATTAACTTCCTGTCCCGGATTGTATTCCCATATCCGTTTACCGATGGCAGCATTCAGGGCAAATACCCTAAGTTTTGGAGAAGTTCCGTAAAGCACTCCATCTATGATGATCGGATTGCATTGTATTTGTGTGCGGTCGTCTTTTGAAATATTCTCCGTTTTATATTCCCATACCGGTTCAAGTAAATGCACGTTTTCCCGGGTTATCTGACCAAGAGGGGAATACTGACTGCTGCCATTGTCGCCCAGGTAGACTGGCCATCCGGTTTGCGATTCCACTGAATCGCTGCGTCGGCTATCACTGCATCCTGCTGCCATTATCAACACTAAACTTAATAAGAATGCAACTGCAAGATTTTTATTTAAACTGAAATAGTTCATCGTTCAATTAAAATATTTTCCGGGAAAGGAGATTAACTGTAACTTATAATTTTCTGATCCAAATGTTTCTGAAGCTTACTTTATTGTCGTGATCCTGCAACATCAACGGTCCTTCCTGGGCATTTTCAGGTAGATTTTCATTAAATGCCACTGTTGGTCCCTTAACTTCAACATGATTTTGAATAAGCACACCATTATGAAATACTGTAAAATAAGGTGGTTTCACCAGGGTTCCACTCTCATCGTATTCAGGCGCATCAAATACAATATCGTATGCCTGCCATTTTCCTGGTTCAAGGCAGGCATTTACCATAGGTGCGTACTGATTGTAAACAGAACCCGCCTGCCGGTTGTAATCGGTAGTTTTTTCATAAGAATTAAGTACCTGAATTTCATACTTTCCCATGATGTAAATACCTGAATTACCTGATTCCTGGCCTTCCCTCGTTTCAGCATCCTTCGGAATTTTAAATTCAATATGCAGTTGTATGTCTCCATAATGTTCCCTGGTATGGATATTTCCTGTTCCTGGAACTACAGTAAAATGTTTTCCGTTAACTTTCCATTGAGGGGGTTCGTTATCATTTACACCTGTAAAATGTTCCAGCGATCCCTTATCGAATAAGACAACGGCATCGGAGGGTGGTTTTGCCTTTTTACCAACAGATACAACAGCAGGCTTATTATCAGGCTCATTTCCCTCCCGGGAAGATGCCTGAATATGTATACCTGTCAATAAAACAGCGATAAACAGATATCGAATATTCATTTTTTGCTTCATAAATTATAAAATTAGTCCTGGCAGTTCAGAAGTCCTGCCTGATTCAGAGTTGAATGGTTATAAATCTAGTTCATTTAATGCTGGCTTTTCTTTACACTATAAAGAAATATTGAAAAACAGCAGATTATCTTTTGTTGCATCATAAAGAAAATAAAATCCTGGTCAGGAATAATTATTCCGGACCAGGATTTTAGATATAGCATTGTAATTACATTGTATCTATTTAGCAGCTAAGTACTCTGCACTGGGCTTGAAAGTATTTGGATCCATCTCCACATAAAAATTCTTCACCCCACCTTTTTTTGCTGCTTTGAACAGATCGCTCCAGTCGACGATTCCCTGTCCTATCGGCACTTGTTTTTTCTGTTCGGTGGAATAATCGGCCAGGTGAGCTGAAATGAACCTTCCGGGATGGTTCCTGAAATAATCAGCTGCTTTATAGCCAATATCCACTACAGCCACCTGGAACTGCAATTTAACCAGTTTGGGATCAAACTGTTCAAGCAGCGCATCGTAAATCAATTCATTACCACGCTTTTCAAACTCCATGTGGTGATTGTGAAACCCCATCTGGATACCGGCCTTTTTGGTTTTCTCACCTATGGCATTCAGTTCATCGGCTGCACGGCGGTAATCATCAATGGAAGCATCTTTAGGCAACCAAAAACTGGAGGCAATCATCTGCTTCATGCCAAGCCCCTGTGCCCATTCGATGCGATTGTCAAGGTGATCGCGCAATTCACCCATGTTAAAATGTGAACTGGTGCATTGCATACCGGCATCTTCAACTATTGTCCGCATTTCACTGCCACTCATGTGGTTTAAAGGTTCAAATCCGGCATTGGAATATCCAAGCGGAGAGCACATTTCCACTTCCTTATAGCCCAAACCGGCCATTTTCCTTAATGTACCCGGAAAATCCTTCACAAGGTCTTCACGTATTGTCCACACCTGAAATCCGAAGCTTTTAGGAGCGTTTTTTACATTTCCGAAGGCATTTATGGGTAACTGACTTAATACTGCAGCGCCTCCCAATGCGGCTCCACTGATTTTAATAAAATTACGTCGTGAATTCATTTTTATATCTTTAAACTTTCAACATTAAACTTTCAACTAAATTTCATCGAGACTCCATCCTTTGCGGTAATCCCTTGTCAGGTATTTATTGGCATCAGGTACATTTGTAACCTGCCTGCTTTGTGCATCGTATTTCAGAATTTTGCCTGAACGCAGGGCAGCAGCATAAAGATTAACGGCTTCAGTAATCGGCCACGCATGCCTGAAGCTGCCATCGGTCTGTTTATTATTCTTAATTCCGTCGACAAACCGCTGAACACCTGATGCTCTTTCATATTGCACATTTTTATCCAGGTCACGGGCAAGGTTCATATCACCCGAAAGCACATACGGTTTTGTAAGCGTAAAAGATGATGACAGGATCTTTCCCTTGTCGCCGACAAACATTAATCCTTCGGCAGGGAATTCAGTATCCCGGGCATAAAACTCGTCAGGTACGGGAGGATGCATTCCGCCATCGTGCCAGATCAGATCTACAGCAGGGCGGTTTCCTTTTGCAGGATACTTAAACCGTACCGAGCTGGCGATTGGGAAAGAGTAATTATTTTGAATTTTATAGGCCGTTGCATTGTCACGCAGACCGCACATATGGCTCAGGCACGGTTCAACAACTGTGGGATTTTCTAACTCAAGCCCCCTGAAAACTGTCCAAAGGCTGTAATGTCCCATATCGGCCATGGCACCACCGCCGAAATCGTACCAGCCCCTGAACACCATGTTGGTGTAGTGCGGGTGGTAAGGCCTGACGGCTTCAGGCCCCAGCCACAGGTCCCAGTCGAACCCTTTTGGCAGAACAGGCTTGTCGGTCGGAATTTCAGCATACTGCGGCCATACCGGACGGTTCGACCAGTTATGCACCTCGCGCAGGGTACCAATTACCCCACCGTTGATCCATGCCAGTACCTGTTCCATGGAGCCGTTGCTTTCCCATGGAATCAGGTGAGTAATAACTTCCGATTTTTTGGCCATTTCAACCACTTTGTGCCCTTCTTCCAGGCGGTTGGCAATGGGTTTGTGCATGGTCATGTGAATGCCCCGTTTCATGGCTGCTGCAGCCATAACACCATGCAAATGGTCGGTAGCCATAATCTTAACCGCATCAAGTCCTTTCTCTTTCTCAAACATTTCCCTGAAATCAGTATAGGCAGCACATTTGTAATTTCCTTCAGGGCGTTTTTTGGCATAATAGGCATCGATGATTTCCTTCCCGTTGTTCAGGCCTCCTGGAATACGGTTGTCGCCGCCGCATTTCCAGTTCGGATTGTCAATTGTTTTTTGCAGCTCACTTAAAAGACCTTTCGGACTCCAGTCGTAATAGCCAACTGCCTCCTTCTGCGGATCGCAAACTGCGGTAACCTGTACCTCAGGAAGCTGAAGCAGGGCCGGCAATTCACGAAGTCCCTGGGTGCCTGCACCAATGTATGCCACATTGATTTTATCGCTCGGAGGTACATGTTTGCTGCCTCCAAGTACATGTGCAGGAACTACTGTTAAACCTATGGCTGCGGAAGTTACACCGCCAATGAAGCTTCGGCGGTCAATTGATGTAGCCCGGGAATCCTCTTTGGAGGTCAGGCCGGATATTGAATTTCTATTCATAATTATATGATTTAGATTTGTATCGATTTCGTTTTATTGGCAGTGTCAATTGCCAGACCGGTAGATGAAGATAAAAAAATCTTTTCGGGAATCCTCTTCCCTTCTCCCCGATTGCAAGTGACAATACCGGCACTTTATGCCTTGTTAAAGTATCTCTGGCTAAATTATATTATAATTTTTTAATTGTCAACAATACGTTTAACAATTCTTTTCGTTTTTGGAATAAAATGAAACCGGTTATTTTTTACCGGTATCCGATGCAATTTGTCCTATCCGGGTTTTAATTTGCCCGAGTTCCGTTTTTATAAACTCGAATTGATGGTGCAGATGTTCTTTCTCAGCAGGTTCAGGAACCTCGGACGATATATAATGTGCAAATTTCCACACTTCACGTATTTCCCCCAAAGGCAAATCATAAGGAGCATATTCGGGATTGATGGAGATCATCCGCAACGTACCTTTTTCCCTGAGTTCATTGACCACTTTTTTAAAGACCATCCCTTCGTTCAGGGTCAAAACAATATACAATTCGTTGTTTTTGATGGTGCCCATATCCTGCACGAACTCACCGGTCACCCAGCTTTTATCGGGAATGGGCAGCATTGAATCGCCCGATATCTGGAAGGTGCGGTACTTTTTCTCGGGGGATAGAAAGGGCAGCTGAAACACAGGAAGCCCCGAAATAAATTCAGGGTCGAAGTATCCGGTGGTATAACCGGCTTTAGCTTTTATGGAAACCAGCTCGATGTTCTCCCGGTTGCGGCTATCGACGGTAGTGGTAAGCACCCGCAGTTCGTTGCCTTTTACAAACACATCGGAGCCGTTTTCAATGGTGTACAGCTGGCTCTCCCGCAGGCCCGAAAGGTTAATCCGTAACAGCGTATCAATTGAAATATGAAATAAATCGGACAGAGCCACCAAAATCTGCACCGGAGGAATAGCGGTCCCGTTTTCGTAATTATTAATATTCGAGCGCTTGATGCCCAATGATTCAGCCAGCACACTTTGGGTAAAGCGTTTTCTCTTCCGTAAAAACTTGATGTTGGACGACAGGTACATTTTGCTTTGCTTATATTAATGACTGATTTATAATCTCAAACCATGATTGCAATACAGTCAAAAGTAAAACCTTTTTATGAACTGTGCAATAGGAATCAGGTATATAATAAATTGTCACTAACCCCAGCTTTTAAGCTGGGGGTCAGAATGAGCATGAACCAGTGTCCCCGGGCTTTAGCCCACCATTAAAGAGCAGAGAGCACAGAGCAGAGAGCAAAGAGCAAAGAGCACAGGGCATAGGGCCAGGAGCCAGGAGCCGGAATGAAGTGGAGTTCCGTGAAACGGAATCAGAGCCGGAATAATAAACAAAACCTGCTTTTTTGGAAAAACTTTATTTTCAGTCTTTAGGTAGTGAAATTAATTATATAGTAGATTGTGCATCAAGGACTGTCACTAACCCCAGCTTTTAAGCTGGGGGTCAGAATGAGCATGAACCACATTAAGCTTTTTTCAAATCAATAAAAAGCCTTATTTTAATTTCCTCACCAATGGAGATCAGGGGTAGGTATGTTTTAATAAGCGGCAGTAAATACCGACAGCTATTTACTACAAAAGTCCTTCTACTAAAATGTCTTCATCCAGATCTTCCCAATGAATTCCTTCACCTTCCCCGATGAACCTCCAATTGTTTTTCTTTGTTCAGGTGTGGCGTCACGTAATGAGGGAAACCAGTTTATTGGAACCGAAAGTTCCCGTCCATCTTCCAAAACAAGGTACATTTTTATATCGTCGAACCAAATATTCGTTGCATTGGCTGATTTAGTAATTTGTAAAATGCTCATCCCATTTTATTTTAAAAAGTTCAATATTCTCCAAAATTAATAAAGTTACAGCAGTGGCTGACAGCATTCAGCTTTATTCATATCAAAAAAAAACCTTATTTTACTTTTCTAACCTTAGTAACCAGGCGAATCCATATAAACCCCAACCTTATTACCTCTTTTCAAAAACCTTATTAACCAGCAGGTTGCCAACTTGATCAATAAGGTTTCGGGATAAAGGGTTGCAGCTTGCTACTAAGGTGTTTTCTGCAAAGAAGGTTTTTGTGCTCAGAAAAGTTCCGGCAGTGGTTAATAGCATTCAGCTTTATTCAAATCAAAAGAAAACCTTATTTTACTTTCTTCACCTTAGTAACCAGGCTAATCCATATACCCCCTAACCTTATTGCCTCTTTTCAAAAACCTTATTAACCAGCAGGTTGCGTATGTTAATTTATAAAAACAAAATAATCATTATCCCTTCTTATTTTTTGCTTTTTCCAAAGAAATGACTAAGTTGTAATCATCATTTTTGATTACAAAACAGTCAAAACTAAACTGTGTGCAATAGGAATCAACACGATAAAAAGATTTGAAGGGAGGAAAGCAAAATGCAGTTTCAGGACAGAACAATCGTACATATGGATTTGGATACCTTTTTTGTTTCGGTTGAACGGCTGATCGATTCCGGGCTCAACAATAAGCCTGTAATCATCGGGAGCTTATCCGACCGGGGTGTGGTTGCCAGCTGCAGCTACGAGGCCCGGCTGTTTGGCGTTCATTCGGCCATGCCTATGAAGATGGCGCTGAACCTTTGCCGCGATGCCACGGTCATCAGGGGCGATATGGACTTATACAGCAAGTATTCCAGGCTGGTAACCGATGTCATTGCAGAAAAGGCCCCGCTTTACGAAAAAGCATCGGTTGATGAACACTACCTCGATATTACGGGCATCGACCGCTTCTGGGGGGCACTGAAATGGACCCGTGAACTGCGGCAATCGATCATCCGCGAAACGGGGCTGCCCATCTCCTACGGCCTGTCGGTCAACAAAACGGTATCAAAGATTGCCACCGGCGAGGCCAAGCCCAATGGAGAAAGAGAGGTGGACAAGGCCAATGTAAAGCCCTTTTTGAACCCGCTTTCCATTCGCAAAATACCGATGATCGGCCCCAAAACCTACCAGCTTTTGCGCTCGATGGGCGTGGCCAATATTGAAACCCTCAGCGCCATTCCAATGGAGATGATGGAGGGGGTGCTGGGAAAGAACGGCATTGAAATATGGCGCCGGGCCAACGGGATCGATTTCACCCCGGTAATTCCCTACTCCGAAGAGAAGTCAATCAGCAAGGAACGAACATTTGAAACCGATACCATTGATGTGGTTATGCTTGAGCAACTGCTTATTGCCATGACCGAAAAGCTCTGCTTCAAGCTGCGCAAAAAAGAGAAGCTGGCATCGGTGGTCACGGTGAAAATACGGTATGCCAATTACGACACCCATACCCTTCAGCAGAAAGTGCCCTACACTTCATTCGACCATACCCTGATTGAGGTGGTTAAAAGCCTGTTCCGGCGGCTTTATCAGCGCAGGATGCTGGTGCGGCTGATTGGAGTAAAGCTGGGCGGACTGGTACACGGGGTGCAGCAACTCAACCTGTTCGACAACAACGAGAAGCAGGTGAAGCTGTACCTGTCGATGGACAAGATCAGGCTTCGCTACGGCCCGGGAGCCATTCAGCGGGCATCGGGAATAACCTGTAAACAAAATTAATTATGTATCTGAACGTACATTCATACTTCAGCCTTCGTTACGGCACGCTAAGCATCGATGAACTGCTGGCGCTTGCCCGGCGGAATGATGTGGAAGCCATGGCGCTTACCGATGTGAATACTACCATGGGAATCCCTGAATTTGTTAAGAAAGCAGGCGATGCAGGCATTAAACCCATTGCCGGTGTGGAAATCCGGAACGGCGATCGGTTGCTTTTTACAGGGCTGGCAAAAAATAACGCGGGTTTTAAAGAACTGAACGATTACCTCACCTGGCATTACCTCAACAAAAAGAAATTCTCCATCGAAGGATGGCCCTTCACCGACGTAGCAGTGGTTTATCCCTTTGGGCATAAAAAGCCGCGGGAACTGAAGGACTATGAATTTACCGGCATAAAGCCTTCTCAGATTAACAAACTGCTTACCTCCGAATACCGGAACTTTCAGAATAAACTGCTCGTGTGGCAGCCCGTTACCTTTCGCGATCAACCCGGATGGTTTCTGCACAAGAGCCTGAGGGCCATCGGGCACAATACCCTTATCAGCAAACTGCAGCCCGATCAGTTTTCGGGGCACGATGAAGAAATGATTCCGGTAATGCAATTGAAAAAGATGTATGAGTCGTATCCCGGCATTGTGCAAAGCACTGAACGGGTGCTGAGCGAATGCACCATCGGCTTTGATTTTTCGACTGTTAAAAACAAGAAAACCTTCAGCCAGTCGGCTTACGACGACAAGCTGCTGCTGGAAAAACTTGCGCTCGATGGCATGCTTTACCGTTACGGCAGGAACAATCCGCTGGCGCAGGAACGGGTAAGACATGAGCTGCAGATCATCGACAAGCTTGGTTTTTCTGCTTACTTTCTTATCGCCTGGGATATTATCCGCTACAGCATGTCGCGCGGGTTTTATCATGTAGGCAGGGGCAGCGGCGCCAACAGCGTAGTGGCCTACTGCCTGAAGATTACAGATGTGGACCCCATTAAGCTGAACCTTTATTTCGAACGGTTTCTGAACCCCAAACGAACCAGTCCCCCCGACTTTGACATCGACTACTCGTGGCGCGACCGCGACGAAGTGCAGGATTACATTTTTAAACGGTACGGCCGGAACCATACTGCATTGCTGGGCGCTACCTCCACTTTTCAGAACCGGTCGGTTGTAAGGGAGCTGGGAAAAGTATTCGGATTACCCAGGGAGGAAATCGATCTGCTGGTGAACGACCCCGGCAACGACTACAATAAGAACGACATCACCGCACTCATTACCACCCTGAGCAAACAAATGAGCGGGTTTCCCAACCTGCGCACCATCCATGCGGGAGGCATTCTTATCTCGGAAGAACCCATTACCTGCTACACGGCACTCGACCTGCCCCCCAAGGGCTTCCCCACCACCCACTGGGATATGTACATTGCAGAAGATATGGGGTTCGAGAAACTGGATATCCTGAGCCAGCGTGGCATCGGGCACATTAAGGAGGCAGTGGAGATTATCAGGGAGAACCGTGATGAGGAGGTAGATATTCACCGGGTCAGTCGTTTCTTTGAAGACGAGAAGGTGAAGCAACAGCTCAAAACCGGCGAAACCAACGGCTGCTTTTATATTGAAAGTCCTGCCATGCGCGGATTGCTGAAAAAGCTTAAGTGCAGCGATTACATTACCCTTGTGGCAGCCAGCTCGATCATCCGTCCGGGGGTATCGAAGTCGGGCATGATGAAGGAATACATCAGGCGGTTTCATTACCCCAATGATTTTGAGTACATCCACCCGGTAATGAAGGAACAGCTGGCCGAAACCTATGGTGTGATGGTTTACCAGGAAGATGTTATCAAAGTGGCGCATCATTTTGCCGGTCTCGATCTGGCTGAAGCCGATGTGCTGCGCAGGGCCATGTCAGGGAAATACCGCTCAGTAAAGGAGTTCAGCCGCATTGAGGAGAAGTACTTCGCCAACTGCAGGGAAAAAGGATACCCTGAGCAAATTGCAAAAGAGGTCTGGCGGCAGATTGAATCGTTTGCCGGCTACTCCTTTTCAAAGGCCCATTCGGCATCGTATGCGGTGGAGAGCTTCCAGAGCCTTTACCTGAAAGCACACTATCCGATGGAGTTTATGGTGGCCGTGATTAATAATTTTGGCGGCTTTTATTCCACCTGGGTATACATCAACGAAGCCCGGCGCATGGGAGCCACTATTGAGCTCCCATGCGTAAACAACAGCAATAAAGCCACCCGCATAGCCGGCACAATTGTTTATCTTGGCTTTGTGCATGTGCAGAACCTCGAGCAGACTACCATTGACCTGATTGTGAGCGAACGCAACTGCCATGGACTTTACCAGTCGCTTTCTGATTTCATGGAACGGGTACCTGTCACCAAAGAGCAGCTGGTGCTGCTTATCCGCCTGGGAACCTTCCGGTTCACCGGCAAAGAAAAATCGAACCTGCTTTGGGAGGCCCATCTTCTGCTGAACAAACCAGCAAAACAGCCGGCATCGCTTGCGCTTTTTAGTACACCCGCAAAGAACTTTACACTGCCTCAGCTTAAGCACGAAAACCTTGAAGATGCCTGGGATGAAATTGAATTGCTGGGCTACCCGGTGAGCGTGAACATTTTCGATATGCTCCGGACCGATTTCCGGGGGGAGATTCAGGCTAAGGATTTAGTCCGTTGCATCGATAAAAAAGTACGGATGACTGGACGGCTGGTTACCATCAAGTATGTACGGACCGTAAAAAAGGAGATTATGCATTTCGGAACGTTCCTTGATCATACAGGTGAATTCTTCGATACGGTACACTTCCCCGATTCATTAAAGCACTATCCTTTCCGCGGCGACGGCATTTACCTTATTCTGGGAAAAGTGGTGGAAGAGTTTGGGTTTCCCTCGCTGGAGGTGGAGAAAATGGCTAAATTGCCATACAAACCCAATCCCAAAGCATAGCCTGCCGCACAGGGCAAGGGGGGTGGGTGATTGGGTGAATGGGTGAATGGGTGAATGGGGAATGGGTGATTGGGTGAATGGGTGATTGGGGGATTGGGTAATTGGGGAATGGGTGAATGAGTGAATGAGTGAATGAGGGAAGGGTGATTGGGTGAATGGGGAATGGGTGATTGGGTGAATGGGTGAATGGGTGATTGGGTGAATGGGTGAATGGGTGAATGGGTGAATGGGTGTGATTAATCTGCCATTGGGGTGTTGCCCCGAAAAGGATCGGGTGGCCATTTGCTACATCGGGCGTTGCCCGATGCTGATGCTAAAAGGGCTTCGCCCTTCCCTCCTGCAAAATGATACAATAACCTATAATAATTGTTGCGGGAAAAAGCCCCAAAGGGGCGAAGGCATTAGCAACGGGCACCACCCGTTGAACAGGGACACAAGCCCCCCGGTAGCCATCTAGGGGCGAAAGCATGATTAAATCTGCCATTGGGGCGTTGCCCCGAAAAAGATCGGGTGGGCAACTGCTACATCGGGCGTTGCCCGATGCTGTTGCTATAAGGGCTTCGCCCTTTACTCCTGCAAAATGATACAATAACCTATAATAATTGTGATGGGGAAAAGCCCCAAAGGGGCGAAGGCATTAGCAACGGGCACCACCCGTTGAACGGTGGCACAAGCACTCCGGATAGCCCTGTAGGGGCGAAAGCATGATTAATCTGCCATTGGGCGTTGCCCCGAAAGGGAACAGGTGGCCAACTGCTACATCGGGCGTTGCCCGATGCTGTTGCTATAAGGGCTTCGCCCTTCCCTCCTGCAAAATAATACAATAACCTATAATAATTGTTGCGGGGAAAAGCCCCAAAGGGGCGAAAGCAATAGCAACGGGCAGCGCCCGTTGAACGGTGGCAGAAGCCACCCGGTAGCCCTGTAGGGGCGAAAGCATGATTAATCTGCCATTGGGGCGTTGCCCCGAAAGGGAACGGGTGGCCAACTGATACATCGGGCGTTACCCGATGCTGTTGCTAAAAGGGCTTCGCCCTTCCCTACTGCAAAATGATACAATAAACTAAAATAATTGTGGTGGGGAAAAGCCCCAAAGGGGCGAAAGCATTAGCAACGGGCAGCGCCCGTTGAACGGTGGCACAAGCCTCCTGGTAGCCCTGTAGGGGCGAAAGCATGATTAATCTGCCATTGGGGCGTTGCCCCGAAAGGGAAAAGGTGGCCAACTGCTACATCGGGCGTTGCCTGATGCTGTTGCAATAAGGGCTTCGCCCTTTACTCATGAAAAAAATACTATAAACTAAAATAATTACGGTGGGTAAAAGCCCCTAAGGGGCGAAAGCAATAGCCTGAATGATGTTATTTATTAAATAATATTGTCGACGTTGTTGGGAACCCGAAACCCGAAACCCGGAACTGGTCATTCAGTGACACCCGGAATTTGCTAGTGTGCGCAGCGAATTCCGTTGGTGTCACTAATCCCGCTGGATGAAAGGAAGCGGGACTGTTCATTCACTTTTTACTTTTCACTATTTTCCTCTGCCCCATGCTCTCTGCCCCATGCTCACTGACCTCTACCTCTCTTTCCTCATAGTATCCGTCGATGTAGGTCAGATAGAACCTGCCGACTGAGCTGCAGGCGATGAGGTGGATATAGGTAAGTTCATTTACATTGAGGTACTGCTTTACAATTCCATCTTTATGGAATTCTATTTCCAGTATATTCGATTCAGGATCAAATCCAACACCAGCTATTATTGATGATTCTGTTTTTATTCGTTCCATGGCTAACTATTAGTTTTAATTTGTTTACATATTTACTGGTTACTTGTTACTGGTTCCTGTTCCGGGTTTAAAGTTCCGGGTTTAAAGACCACCTGAATGATGTTATTTATTAAATAACTGTTCACTGTTCAGTTTTAAGTTCCGGCTTTAAAGACCACCTGAATGATGTTATTTATTAAATAACTGTTTACTGTTCACTGTTCACCGTTTACTGTTTTTCTAAAGGCTGCTTTGTGCTCTTCGCTCTCTGCTCTCTGCTCTTTGCCCTGTGCCCTGTGAATTCTAAGATATATGCAAATTTATTAACCAAAATTTTGTTGATAAATACTCACGTATGGTGTTTGCCTTTTTATAACTGCAAACACCCTGTTGACCAATTTACATTTTATAGAGTTAATGATCAGCTTATGTTTTTT
>JAGXGA010000029.1 GCA_024636975.1 Mariniphaga sp. | reverse complement strand
TATAAAGACAATTGGGAGTACCACATAAAAACAGACTGGTTGCTAATATGGAATATTGATTACCAAACGAATGAAATCTGGCTGGTCCGTACAGGAACCCACTCCGACTTATTTTAATAAATGCAAAAAGCGCTACATGAATAAATCATATAACGCTAATACTTTTATATTGCTCCCCTGACAGTTGGAAGTTGCAACCTGATTTTTGAGAGTTTGGTGTGAATTACCACCTTTTTTGACTGGCAGTCAAAAGGTCATCGGTTCGATTCCGATATGGAAAACTTAACCAGCAAATTAATATTTCCAACTCCTTAATTCCGGATATTAGCAGCTATCGGGGTTTCCAAAATGCAAAGCATTATAAAAAAATCTCTACAATCTGAAAGATTCTGCTAATCAACCCATATCACGAAAATTTTGAACGAATCTGCCTTCATTGTGTTAATACCATAGTAATAAAAAACTTTTTATGTGCACCCGATTCAAATTTTCACAAACATAATTCCATGGCGCAAAACTATCAACCCATTGAAAATTATGGAGTCATTGGCGATTTAAACACCATTGCACTGGTAGGCCTCAATGGCTCTATTGATTTTATGTGCTTTCCCAATTTTGATTCACCCTCCATTTTCGCCTCTTTATTAGACTATGAAAAGGGCGGAAGCTTTACGATCTGCCCTCATTTACATGATTTCAACACAAAACAGTTGTACCTGCCCGATACAAACGTTTTATTAACAAGGTTTTTGTCTGAGCAGGGAGTGAGCGAGATTACCGATTTCATGCCGGTAGAAGAGCTCTATAAGGGCCACATATTAATTAGAAGGGTAACCTGCGTTAGGGGCGAAATGAAATTTTCAATGCAATGCAGACCACGTTTTAATTATGCAAGAGATAAACATCAAACCATTTCCAGCAATAACCATATTTTATTTAAAAGTGAGGGGGAAAAGCCATTACACATCCTGTTAAAGAGCAATGTGCCTTTAAATAAAACAGATGATGATGCCCTTGCCGAATTTACCCTGAAAGAAGGTGAACAGGCCAACTTTATACTTGAATTGACTGAAGAAGATGCCCCTTCGATTACAAATCCGGAAGATTTTGTTGATAAAAATTTGTATGAAACCATTAACTATTGGAAAGACTGGATTTCGATCTGCAATTATAACGGCCGGTATACAGATATTGTAAACCGCTCTGCGCTTATCCTAAAATTAATGACTTCCTTTAAATATGGTTCTATGGTGGCTGCCCCCACGTTTAGCCTGCCGGAATGGCTGGGGGGCGAAAGAAACTGGGATTACCGCTATACCTGGATCAGGGATGCCTCGTTTACCATTTATTCCCTGTTAAGCCTGGGGTATACCAAAGAAGCCACCAAATTTATCCAGTGGGTTGAAAAACAATGCCAGGACATAGGGCATGCCGGTTATCTGGGATTGATGTATAAATTAGATGGAACGGTGGATTTAAAAGAAGAAACATTGTCCCATTTTGAAGGATACAAAGGAACAGGACCCGTGCGGATAGGTAATGCTGCCTACGATCAACTACAGCTTGATATTTATGGTGAACTAATGGATGCGGTATACTTGTACAATAAATATGGTGAGCCAATCTCCTACGATTTTTGGCTGGCCCTGGGCAAACAAATCGATTGGTTGTGCGATAATTGGAACCAGCCGGATGAAGGGATATGGGAAGTTAGAGGTGGAAGGCAAAAATTCCTTTACAGCCGGTTTATGTGCTGGGTGGCGCTGGAACGGATAATCCGGATAGGTGAATCAAGGCCATTTCCATACCCACAAAAATGGAAAGAGGTAAGAGATGAAATTTATACCTCAATATGGAAAAATTTCTGGAATGAAGAAAAACAGTGTTTTGTTCAGTTTGAGGGTTCTGATTCAGTGGATGCAGCTACCTTACTAATGCCCCTCATTCGGTTTATCAATTCCAAAGACCCAAAATGGTTATCCACCTTAAAAGCCATTGAAGAAGATCTGGTTTCAGATTCATTGGTTTACAGGTACCGCCCTGATAAATCAGCCCCCGACGGGCTAAAGGGCGAAGAAGGCACTTTTTCTATGTGCACATTCTGGTATGTGGAATGTTTGTCGAGATCAGGCCAATTGCAAAAAGCCAGGCTTTATTTCGAAAAAATGCTGGGATATGCGAATCACCTGGGCCTATACGCCGAAATGCTGGGGTTTAAAGGCGAACATTTGGGAAATTTTCCCCAGGCATTTACCCATTTGGGATTGATAAGTGCAGCCCTGAATTTAGATAAGCAGTTGAATGATCAAAGAAACCAGGATATATCTTCCAGTGTTTAAAAGTTTATTAAAATGAGAGTTTTACAAGACGATAGGTATTTATATAAAACGCAGTGGTAGTAAGCAGTAGCAGGGGCACTTCCACTAAAAATGCAGTATGTACAAAATATTATAAAGACATTATGAAAGAGACTATGAAAGCTATTTCCATTGTGCCAGGACAATCAGGGATATCCATCATTGATAAAGAAGCTCCTGAATTAGTTACTCCCTACGATGTAAAATTAAAAGTACTGCAGGTGGGCATTTGCGGCACAGACCGTGAAGAGGTTGTGGGCGGAAGGGCAGATACCCCCCAGGAAAACAAATATTTGGTGATTGGCCATGAAATGATTGGTATAGTTACCGCAACGGGAGAGAAAGTAAAGAAAGTAAAGGAAGGCGATTATGCTGTTTTTATGGTCCGGAGGGAATGCAACAAAGGACTGCCCTGCTGCACGAACAACCGAAGCGATATGTGTTTTACCGGCGAATACAAAGAAAGGGGCATAAAAGGCTTACACGGTTTTGAAACCGAATACGTGGTAGATCATGAAAATTATTTGGTTAAAGTACCCGAGAGGATAAAAGGCATTGGGGTTTTAACAGAGCCCATGTCGGTGGCATCAAAAGCAATAACAGAGTCGGCATTGATACAGGCATCGCGCGTACCCGGGGTTAAAGCAGAAGATTGGTATAAAGGAAAAAAAGTACTCATCGCCGGTATTGGGGCCATAGGCCTTTTGGCCGCTTTTGCCCTAAAATTACGTGGAGCTGACATTTGGGGATTGGATATAGTAAACGAAACCTCACAGAGGGTTAAAATCTTGCACAAGCTGGGTGGCCATTATATTGATGGCAGGGAAATTAAAACCATGAATATTGACGATAAACACGGTGAGTTTGATTTTATTTTGGAAGCAGCAGGGATTGCCCAATTAGGATTTCAGCTTATTGATGTATTGGGGATTAACGGCATCTATGTTATGACAGGCATTCCAGGGGGGCACCGGCCTACCTGCTTTTTAGGGGCAGAATTAATGAAGCAGATAGTACTAAAAAACCAGATAATACTAGGTAGTGTAAACGCCAGTGTAGCGCACTTTGCTACAGCGGTAAGCGATTTGGAGCTTGCTAAAAACAGATGGGGCGGTTTAATCGATCGGCTCATTACCAATCATATACCATATACCGATTTTCAACAAGCCATTGATATCCGATCAGAAGATGATATAAAAACGGTGATCGAATGGGGTTAGGGCCCACCATAGCTAACCTTTAATCGGCACCGCCCACAAATACGGAGTTATTCCAACACTCAACCGAGCACCGTTCAACGCACCGCCGGCCAGTATTTTCAGGTGTACCGTCCAAACCACTTCTATGATGTGTTTGAGGAAACAAATGCTCATAAAGCAATAGAAGAAAAGGCTATTTCAACAGTCATTGTTGTCAAAACCTGATTAATATCGAGGTGTTAGGGATAAGTGTCTGGGCTATGGATATAAAGGCTTTTCTCCGGAAGAATTCCCATAAAGCACCGGCTTGTTTATTTCATTGATAATGAAAAAATAACTGTACTGATTGTTGCTGCATATGGTCATTATCAAGATAAATAATAGCTATTTCAAAACTTCGATTTCTTAAAAAAAAAAGCGCTACATGAATTAATCATATAACGCTAATACTTTTATATCGGTGCTCCCCAGGTAGGACTTGAACCTACGACCTACGGATTAACAGTCCGCCGCTCTAACCAACTGAGCTACTAGGGAATAATTTGTTTTTTCTTAATGTTATAAGAACGCCTGCTTTTTCTAAAGCGTTGCAAAAATAACAGCTTTTCGGGAAAGAAAAAATTTTTTCGAAAGAACTTTACTTTTTTTAAAATAACTTTTTCCGCTTAACCAGATAGGCCAGCAGAACTTCCCTGAAATCCTTGTTGATATCGGCTTCTGCCAGATCGATCTGGTACTGCCCGCATTTTACCTTAAGGTCGTTGAAGTAGCTGTTTATAGTCGAAACGTAGTGATTTTTTACTTCCCACGGGTTGAACTTCACGGCCTGCCCGCTTTCCAGGTCCACAAATTTATAGGGACGGTTATTAAACTGGAACTCCCGCTCCTGCTTGTGATCGGTAACGTGGAAAAGCAACACCTCGTGCTTGTTGTACCTCAGGTGCTGCAGTGCCGAGAACAGTTCTTCTGTTTTCTGGCTGTCGATCATGTCGCTGAAAATGACCACCAGCGATCGTTTATGTATGCTTTCGGCAATCTGATGAAGCACATCGGTAGTGTTGGTGGTTTTACGCAACTGCGCATTACCGGGCTGTATCAGTTCCGACATCTTGCCATACATCAGCTCGGCATTCACCGAAGAGAGGCGGGGAGAGGTGTGGAATTCGATCTCATTGGAAAAGAGGGTAAGGCCCACCGCATCGCGCTGCTTGCGCAACAGGTAGATAAGAGCGGCGGCTGTGTATACCGAAAATGCCAGTTTATTTTCAAGGTGCTGCTTTCCTTTGAAATACGGGAAAAGCATCGATGAGGAAGTGTCAATTACAAGTTGACAACGGAGGTTCGTCTCTTCTTCATACTGCTTAACAAACAGCTTATCGGTACGGGCGTAAAGCTTCCAGTCGATGTGCTTGGTCGATTCGCCCTGGTTGTATTGCCTGTGTTCGGCAAATTCAACCGAGAATCCGTGGAAAGGGCTCCGGTGCAATCCGGTAATAAAGCCTTCCACCACTTCACGGGCAATCATTCCCAGATTGTCGAACTGGTGAAACTGTTCTATGTCAAAAATGTTCTTCAAACCCTGATTTTATAAATGCAACGGACAGCTCCTGTTGTCAGAAGCTGTCCTATACTTGTTAATAATGCAACTTTCTTTACAGCAATGCATCCAGCTTTGTGGTAAATGCCTGCTTGGGCGCTGCACCTACCTGCTTATCGGCCACTTCACCATTCTTAACGAACAGAACGGTAGGTATATTGCGGATTCCGTATTTCTGGGCTACTCCCGGATTCGAATCCACATCCACTTTCCCAATTACTGCCTTCCCTTCATATTCCTGCGACATCTCTTCCACAATAGGGGCAATCATGCGGCACGGACCGCACCAAACTGCCCAGAAGTCGATCATCACAGGTTTGTCCGAATTTACTACCAATTCTTCAAAATTGGCATCGGTTATTTCTATCGCCATAGTTTTTATTTTTTAATGTTAATATTTCTTTGTCACAAAACTAGCTAATTAATTCTAAATCCTAATCCCGGTTTTTTTTCAAAATAATCGAGGAAGTGATTAGAAAGATCAATCCTTGTATTCCTTGAAAACAAATGGATATACATATTATTTTCCGGATTGTAAACATTGAATTTTAACAACGCCTGGCCTTTATTGTTTTGGGCAAGCATCTCAATATCCCTGATAACCGATTCCGTTAGTTCATTCAACGAGACATTGATGGTAACACTTTTTACATAGTTTTTACGGGCCTCCGACAGCAATTCTATCTGCGTGGCCTTAAATTCATAGTAATCGCTGTTAAACCGATTTTTTACAGTTCCCTTTATTATTATAAACAGGCCCATTTTACAATACTTGTGGAAATTCACATAGTCCTGCCCAAAGAAGAAAAACTCATGTGAATCGTTATAGTCGGTTAATGTTAGCGTGCTGAAAGGATTTCCGTTTTTGGAGGTTCCCTCCCTGGCAGCGGTAACCATTCCACCGAAGGTGAAATCGCGGTCTTTGTACTTTTCTATATCGTTCTTCAGGTCGCGAAGGGTCACATCGCGCGTGCAAAAACTATGTATTTCAAGTTTATAGTCGTCGAGGGGGTGAGCTGTAAGATAAATGCCTATAAGATTTTTTTCCTTCTCGAGCAGTATGAGCTTTGGCCATTCTTCCACCTCCGGTACAGGTGGTTTTTTCACCTCTGCGCCACCTCCCATGTCTCCGAAAAGACTCTGCTGCATGCTCAGGCTTTCATTCTGAATTTTATTTCCGTAGCGGATAAGCTTTTCAATAAATGTGGAGCTGTCGTTTTCAGTTTCACCTGCAAAAAAGCAGCTGCGTTTTATTCCTTCGAGGCTGTCGAAGGCCCCGGCCATTGCAAGTGCTTCAAGGTTCTTTTTGTTAACCGTCTGAAGGTTTACCGTTTCCACAAATTCATATATTGATTTAAACAGACCGTTTTTATCACGGGCTGTTATAATGTCTTTTGCAGCGCCCGAGCCCACACCTTTAATGGCTCCCATGCCAAACCGGATGTTACCGTTTTTATTGGCCGTGAACTTGATGAAACTTTCGTTCACATCCGGTCCCAGCACGTTGAGGCTCATCCGACTGCACTCGTTCATCAGCTTGGTGATGTCGGTAATGTTATTCAGGTTCCGGCTTAAGTTGGCAGCCATGAATTCCCCCGGATAGTGTGCTTTTAAAAATCCGGTCTGGTAGGCAATGTATGCATAACATACCGAGTGCGATTTGTTGAAGGCATAGGAAGCAAAGGCTTCCCAGTCTTTCCATATCTTTTCGATGACATCGTCAGGCCGTTTACCCACATAATTGCACTCATCGATGAACTTCAGATTGGCTTTGCAACCCTCAATGAATTTCACTTTTAACTTATCCATGAGGGCAGTAATTTTTTTACCCATTGCTTTACGCAGCAAATCGGAATCGCCACGGGTGAAGTTGGCCAGCAAGCGTGAAAGAAGCATTACCTGCTCCTGGAATACAGTGATACCATATGTTTCGTCCAGGTACTCCTTCATCATTGGCAGATCATAGTCCACTTTTTGTTTGCCGTGTTTACGGGCAATGTAGGCGGGTATGTATTCCATGGGGCCCGGACGGTAGAGGGCGTTCATTGCCACCAGGTCTTCAAAACGGTTGGGCTTGAGATCGCGCAGGTGTTTTTTCATACCCTCCGATTCAAACTGGAATATGGCCGTTGTTTCGCCATGACTGAACAGCTCAAAGGTTTTCTCATCATGCCAGTCGATCTGCTCGATATCTACTTCAATGCCCTTCGATATTTTAATGTTTTCAAGGGTCTCCTTTATAATTGAAAGGGTCTTTAACCCCAGGAAGTCCATCTTAAGCAACCCTATGTCTTCTACAAAGCGGCCATCGTATTGGGTTGTCGACAAGGTTTCCCCATCCTTTGTAGGCATTAGGGGTATATGGTCAGTGAGCGGGTCACGGCTGATAAGGATACCACAGGCATGAACCCCCGATTGCCTGACTGAACCTTCGAGGGTTTCGGCCATCTTGATGGTTTTTGCAATCAGCGGATTATCTGAGAATTTCTCCTTCTTTAGATCAGGACTTTCCTTAAATGCTTTGGTGAAATTCATTTTGGGTGCATCGGGAACCAGCTTTGCCAGTCGGTCGGCTTCAGGCAGTGGAAGTTTAAGCACCCGTGCCACATCGCGGATTGCCATTTTGGTTGCCATGGTTCCAAAGGTGCAGATGTGCGCTACCTTATCGGTACCATATTTTTTTGCTACGTAGTCGAGCACCAGTTGCCGGCCGTCATCGTCAAAATCGATGTCCACATCGGGCAGCGAAATTCGGTCGGGGTTCAGGAACCGTTCGAAAAGAAGGTTGTACTTAATAGGGTCAATGTTGGTTATCCTGGTACAGTACGAAACTGCAGCTCCAGCGGCAGATCCCCTTCCCGGTCCCACCAGTACACCCATTTCACGTGCTACATTTATAAAGTCCTGTGTAATGAGGAAGTAACCCGGATACCCCATCGACTTTATCGTTTCAAGCTCAAAGTCGAGTCGATTTACCACCTCTTCCGGCACCGGATCGCCATATCGTTCTTTGGCCCCGATAAAGGTCAGATGCCTCAGGTAAGCGGCTTCCTGTTTTACACGCAATACCTTTTCGTATCCGCCAAGTCGTTCAAATGTCTTTTCTCCGAATTCCTCCACAAGCTTTTCTTCGGGAAAATCTTTTCGGAAATCCTCCTCCGTTCCAAATTCTTCAGGAATGGGAAACACCGGCATAATGGGAGCTGCATCCAGCTCATAATCGTCCACTTTATCCGCAATTTCAGCCGTGGTGCCTAACGATTCAGGAATATCGGCAAACAGGGCATTCATTTCCGCCTGTGTCTTAAACCATTCATGTTTGGTATAGCGCATGCGGGTAGGATCATCTACATCCTTACCGGTATTGAGGCATATAAGCAAATCGTGCGCATCGGCATCCTCAGCATTGGTAAAATGCACATCGTTGGTGGCAATGTACTTCACATTGTGCTTTGCAGCCAGATCAAGAATCACCTTGTTAACCATTACCTGGTTGTCGTACACCTCTTCCCTCTGCTTCTGCTCTTCGGCCGGGTGGCGCATCAGTTCGAGGTAAAAATCATCACCAAAAATAGTTTTATACCATTCAATGGCATTTTCTGCTTCCCCGATTTTGTTTTTCATTATGTACCCCGGTATTTCACCGCCAAGACAGGCAGAGGAAACAATCAGTCCCTCGCTGTATTTTTCCAGGGTGTTTTTATCGATACGGGCCTTATAGTAAAAGCCCTGGGTGCTGGCAATTGAAATCAGCTTAATCAGGTTGCGGTAACCGGTTTTATTTTTCGCCAGCAGTATCAGATGATCGCCATAGCGGTCAACCACGTCCGATTTATCCTCGAGATTACGAACCGCAACATAGGTTTCGCAACCCAGGATGGGTTTAATGCCTGCTTTTTTGCAGGCCGCATGAAATTCCTTAATGCCGAACATGGTGCCGTGATCGGTAAGGGCCAGAGCACTCATGCCATCGGTTTTGGCCTTGTTAACCAGGGCCGAAACACTTGCTGCGCCGTCGAGTATTGAATATTGTGAGTGTACGTGTAAATGTGTAAACGGAACCATTTCCTATATTTTTTCTGTTGGAGTTTATTCAATAAAAAGTTGGCTAAAGTTACTTATTTTGGAGGGTCCGGAAAATGGTTGTTGATAAAAATGAAATAAAAAAGCCGGGAAGGAAAAAGCGAAGGCACAGGCAAAGGCCAAGGAGGAGAGTGAGGATTTAGCGCGAGTCAGCAGTATGCAGTTTTCTAATGGCAGCAGGCAATGATGAGTATTTTGGAAGTAAACAGTAAAAAGTGAACAGTGAACAGTCCATTAAATTGCCCGGGCAATATTATATAATAAATAACATGAGTAAGTTGTTAGCAGGCCTCTTGCGGGCTGTAAGCCCAGCTTATTTCAGCCCAGGGCAGCCGCCCTGGGTAAGAAGTTCCATCAGCCCCCGCGGCGCAACTATTGACTCCGATTGAAATGCAAACGTCGCATGCGCCGCCTTCTCCGAACTGGATGGGATACGAATTTAAAAATGACAATTAATTGAATTCTATAGAGTAGAGTTTTAAGTTATATGATAGTCCGTTTACAGAATGGGCAATATTATTTTATCATTGGCATATATCACTTAGCAACCATAGAAGTTATTTGTTTGATGGTGTAGGAAGTTGCATAACCTGCCAACAGCTATTGATTTTTAAGGGAATAAATTCACACCAATACCTGCACCTGATCATATGCCTATTAAATTTGCTTCATCATCGTAATAAATTCGTAATTTATTCGTATTAAATTTGGTTAATCGCGAATCTGATGCGAGTTTAATACGAAGATACTACGAATAAACCCCGAATTTAAATTTAACCTGATAAGACTCAAAACTGTCTACTTCCCAGTGCTGAAAATGCAGAAAACAGAAACTACAGGCATTAAAAAAGCCGTACCGGTTTTTTAATCCGATACGGCTGTATCTTATGCAACTTAATAGTTGTTATATCTTTTCTGAAATTTCTATACGGAGACTTTCAAATTCTTCCTTGTCCATTCTTATTTTTTCAGAGAAATTCAGGACATCGGTTTCATCCTGCATGGGAATGAGGTGTATGTGTGCATGCGGAACTTCGAGCCCCAGAACCAGAACACCAACTTTTTTGCAGGGAACAGCTTTATTTAAGCCTGTTGCCACTTTTTTGGCAAATAACTGCAAGCCGGCATACAATTGATCATCGAGGTCGAAAAGGTAATCCACCTCTTTTTTGGGAATAACAAGCGTATGCCCCCTGGCAACCGGTGAGATATCAAGAAAAGCCAGGTAGTTTTCATCTTCGGCAACTTTATATGCCGGGATTTCGCCTTTTACTATTTTGGTAAAAATGCTTGCCATGCCTGTTAAATTGAGATTTCAACAATTTCAAACGGTATAAGCCCGGAGGGAACTTTGATATCTACTACATCGCCTACTTTTCTGCCCATCAACCCTTTGGCAATTGGTGTGGTGGCTGAGATTTTCATTTGTTTCAGATCGGCTTCGCCTTCAGGTACAATGGTATATTGCATGGTGGTATTGTTTCTTTTGTTTTTAATGGTCACCTTGTTCAATATCTGTACCTGCGTGGTGTTGATTTTCGATTCGTCGAGAATACGGGCATTTGCAACTTTGGACTGCAATTCTGCAATTTTTGCCTCAAGCATTCCCTGGGCATCTTTTGCAGCATCGTATTCGGCATTTTCCGAAATATCTCCCTTTTCAATGGCTTCGCCAATCTGTTTTGATATGGCCGGACGTTCTACATTTACAAGCCTGTCCAACTCTTTTCTAAGTTTTTGTAATCCTTCCTTTGTTAAGTATGTAACCTGCGACATTGTTTGTTCCTCCTCGTTTACTTTGAGCTATAAAAAAAACGAAAGAATTCCAGTCATCCGGAACTCTTCCTTCGACAAATGTATATATTTTCCCTGATATTAAAAACTACTTTGGTTAAGAATATTAAAAATGAACTGCTTAACAAAAGTTAAAAATATTTCCTGTTAAGAATTTCGCTGTAGATAACAGCCTTCTTCAAGGGAAAACTTTTTAGTTTAAGCGTATCGACTTTTTGTTTTTCAGGAACTTCTTCAATCAGGTTGCGGGTTAAATCTCTTCTCATCTGATTTCCCGCAGTATGAAAACGGTCCTCTTTTACGACTTCTTTCACCGGCTGAAGATGTTCAGTAACTCCAATAGGATGTTGTTCTTCTTCTTCAATATTTTCCCAGAAGTTATCCTGCATGGGGTTAACTCCCGCGGACGCATCGGGCGGCAGCTGCCGTTTCTTCATTTGCCCGAATATTCCGGCAACAATAAATATAAGGGTCAGTATAAGTACGATGATGTCATCCATATTTTTTGCAGTTTTGTGGCAATAAAAAAGATACCTTTAAAGTTGTAGTAAAAATAATAAAAATGAGGCAGTTGGTTTTAAAAAGGGGAAAGTATTTCTTTTCATTTATTTTTTTGGTGTTATTTTTTCCATCATGCGATAAGGTAAATGAGTCGCCCATTCCCGATGTATACGTTTCCTTAACAGTGAACCTGGTCATTGCCAATGAACTGAATGTGCCGGGAAATTCGGTATTGTTTCCCGGATATGGTTTTGGTGGTGTAATAATCAGTTGTGAAGCACCCGGATCCTGGTATGCCTTTGACGCCTCCTGCACTTACGAAGCAAGCAGGAGCTGCATTGTTGAAAATGATGGCGTATTGGCCGATTGCCCTTGTTGCGGATCACAATTTGTTCTGCTGGGGGGCGCTTATCCCACAAATTCTCCGGCAACAATGCCACTGAAACAGTATAACGTCTCCCTCTTAAACAACTCCACCCTCCGGATATATAATTAAAAAAAAGCGGAGCCGATAAGGCTCCGTCTGTATTTTGTTTTCAGTTAATAGCGATAGTGGTCGGGCTTGTAAGGTCCATCTTTGGAAATACCTATATACCTGGCCTGTTCATCACTTAATGTTGTAAGATTTACTCCCAGTTGTGCAAGATGGAGCCTTGCCACTTCTTCGTCCAGTTTTTTAGGAAGGCGGTACACGTCAATCTCGTAATCGTTTTGCCAGAGATCGATCTGAGCCAGCGACTGGTTGGTAAATGAATTACTCATTACAAACGATGGGTGGCCGGTGGCACAACCCAGGTTCACTAAACGACCCTCAGCAAGCAGGTAAATGCTGTTCCCGTTTTCAAAGGTGAACTTATCGACCTGTGGTTTTATATTCAACTTTTTAACTCCGGGATATTTATGCAGTTGTGCAACCTGAATTTCATTGTCAAAGTGTCCTATATTGCAAACAATGGCCTGATCTTTCATATTTGCCATATGCTGCACGGTTATTACATCCTTGTTCCCGGTAGTGGTAACAAAAATATTACCTTCATCAAGGGCATTTTCCATTGTTTTTACCTCGAATCCTTCCATGGCAGCCTGAAGGGCGCATATGGGGTCGATTTCGGTAACAATAACGCGGGCACCGTATCCGCGCATCGATTTTGCGCATCCTTTACCCACATCGCCATACCCTGCAACAACTACTACCTTACCGGCAATCATTACGTCGGTGGCACGTTTAATACCATCGGCCAGTGATTCACGGCACCCGTAAAGGTTATCGAATTTCGATTTGGTAACCGAATCGTTCACATTTATGGCCGGGAAAAGCAGTTTCCCTTCCTCTTTCATGTGGTACAGACGGTGAACACCGGTTGTAGTTTCTTCTGAAACACCTTTAAATTCTTTTGCAGCGTTGTGCCAGCGATCCGGAGTTTCGTCAAGAATACTTTTCAGCAGTTTGTTTAGCTCAATTTCATCCTCTGCTTCAGCAAGCCGATCCAAAACAGTAGGGTCGTCTTCAGCTTCGTAGCCAAGATGAATCATAAGGGTGGCATCTCCGCCATCATCAACGATCAGGTGTGGACCTTTACCGTTGCCAAAGTCAAGTGCCCGGTCGGTACACCACCAGTATTCTTCGAGTGTTTCACCCTTCCAGGCGAATACGGGTATTCCGGCTGCAGCAATTGCTGCGGCAGCATGATCCTGTGTTGAAAAGATATTACAGCTTGCCCACCGAACGTCAGCACCCAGTTCAACAAGTGTTTCAATTAAAACAGCCGTTTGGATGGTCATGTGCAGGCTACCTGTTACCCGTGCCCCTTTCAGTGGTTTAGAAGGGCCAAACTTTTCTCTGATCGACATCAGTCCCGGCATTTCTTTCTCTGCAATATCAATTTCTTTCCGGCCATAATCAGCCAGTTTGATGTCTGCTACTTTATATTTTATTTGTTTTTCTACAGCAATACTCATTTTTTCAACATTTTAATATTATTCATAAAGGCGGTGCAAAGGTAACAATTTCGGGGTAATATGGTTTTGACATTTTTTGGATGATGACAAATATCAGTTTCCCATATCGGATAAGAACTTGATGCGCATCAGACGGATATCTTCTTCTGTATATTCATCCTCACCCAAATCATCCAGGGCTTTTTGAACCGAATCGTCTTCAGCTTCCCTGAAATAATCAAAAACCTCTTCCTGATGTTCTTCATCGATTACATCGTTGATGTAATAGTCGATGTTGAGCTTTGTTCCTGAATGAACAATTGCCTCCACTTCGGTGATTATGTCCTTAACCTCCACCCCTTTTGAATTTGCTATGTCATCAAAGGAAAGTTTACGATCGATACTCTGAATGATGAACACCTTCATTTTTGATTTATTGGCAACCGATCGTACAATAAAATCTTCAGGACGTTCGATTTCATTCTCTTCCACATATTTTTTTATCAGCTCAACAAAATCTTTACCGTACCTGCGGGCTTTTCCAAGACCCACACCTTGTATTTTTTGAAGTTCATCAATATTTATGGGATATTGTATCGACATATCGGCTAGTGAAGGATCCTGGAAAATTACAAAGGGAGGAAGGTTCTGCCGTTTGGCTATTTTTTTTCTTAAATCCTTAAGTATGGAAAACAGGGCAGGGTCTCCGCTGTTGGCTGCCGCCGGCGCTCCGCCTCCTGCTGCGTCGGAATCTTCCTCGTATTCATGGTTTTTTACAAGCATGAAGCTTGTTGGATTCTCAAGAAAATTATGTCCTTCGGGTGTCATTTTCAGCAGCCCGTAATTTTCGATGTCCTTACTTATAAGTCCTTTTACCATCGATTGGCGAAAAACAGCATTCCAAAACCGTTCATCGTGATCTTTGCCTGAGCCAAACGATTTCAGGGTATAGTGTTTAAATGATTTTACAGCGGCTGTTTTATTACCGATAAGGATATTTGCAATGTGCTCTCCCTTATATTGCTCATTTACCTCGAGTATGGCTTTTAATGCCCGTACAACTTCATTTGAAGCTTCCATCTGCTCTTTTGGATTGAGGCAGTTGTCGCAGTTGCCGCAATTATTCTGGGGATAAACTTCTCCGAAATAATAGAGCAATATTATGCGACGGCATAATGCTGATTCAGCATAGGAAACGGTATCGAGCAGGAGTTGTTTTCCGATTTCCTGTTCAGCTACCGGTTTACCATGCATAAATTTTTCCAGCTTCTGGATGTCTTTATAACTGTAAAAGGTAATGCACTGGCCTTCGCCTCCATCGCGGCCTGCCCGTCCGGTTTCCTGGTAATATCCTTCCAGGCTTTTGGGAATGTCGTAATGAATCACAAACCGCACATCGGGTTTATCAATGCCCATTCCAAAAGCGATGGTGGCCACAATCACATCCACCTCTTCCATTAAAAACTTATCCTGGTTTCCCGAGCGGGTAGCGGCATCCATACCTGCATGGTAGGCCAGGGCTTTTATGCCGTTCACCTGAAGTGTTTCAGCAATTTCTTCCACTTTTTTCCGGCTCAGGCAGTAAATGATGCCTGACTTGCCTTCATTTTGCTTAATAAACCGGATGATCTGGGCTTCGGGTTTAACTTTAGGCTTTATCTCATAATAAAGGTTGGCGCGGTTGAACGAAGCTTTGAACACTGTTGAATCAATGATTCCCAGGTTTTTTTGTATGTCGTGCTGCACTTTAGCCGTTGCCGTAGCTGTAAGGGCAATAATGGGAGCAGTGCCTATTTCCTCAACAATGGGCCGTATGCGCCTGTACTCAGGGCGGAAGTCATGCCCCCATTCCGAAATGCAGTGCGCTTCATCGATGGCGTAAAACGATATTTTGATATTCTTGAGAAATTCGATGTTCTCTTCTTTTGTAAGCGACTCAGGAGCTACATATAACAGCTTGGTCCTTCCTGCCTGTACGTCCGATTTAACTTCCTGTATGGCTGCCTTCGATAACGATGAATTGAGAAAATGAGCAACATAGTCTTCCGTCTGCATTCCCCTCATTGAATCCACCTGGTTCTTCATTAAAGCAATGAGCGGCGAAATCACAATGGCTGTTCCTTCAAGCAAAAGGGCAGGTAACTGATATATTAATGATTTACCACCCCCCGTTGGCATAAGAACAAATGTGTTTTTACCATCCAGTACGCTTTTAATGGCCGCTTCCTGCTCCCCTTTAAACCGGTTAAAACCGAAATATTGTTGTAAATGCTGTGTTAGCGATAATTCCTTATTCATTTTAAAAAATCCCCTCTTTTCCTACTACATATTTTTGTAATCGAATTCTAAATTATTAAAAGTAAGAAAAATGACAATACTTTTTTCGATTTTTTAAGATTTAATAGCGATCATTTAAATAATGGTAGATTTAAAAAGGTTTTGAATTACAGGAAGTGTATATATTTGTGGAGTTTTTTAAAAATCAGGATTCAATGAGTGCAGAAACAAAAAAAGAATCGAAAAAAGGAAAGATGGGTTGGAAAAAAATGAAGAAAAGGGAAGATGCGACTTATACCGAAATGTCATTTCTCGAGCATCTTGAGGAATTAAGATGGCACATCATCCGTTCGGCGCTGGCTATAATGCTTTTTGCAATTGTGGCTTTTATAATGAAAGATTTTATTTTTAACACCGTTATACTAAACCCCCGGACTCCGGAATTCTGGACAAACCGCATGTTTGCCCGGCTGGCCGATCTGGTGGGCACCGATGCGCTGAGGATTAACGATACGCCACTTGAATTGATAAGCATTCAAATCGCTGGCCAGTTTCTTACACACATATGGGTTTCAATCATTGCAGGTTTTGTAGTTGCTGCACCTGTTGTGTTTTATGAGTTCTGGCGCTTTATAAAACCAGCTCTGTATGATACTGAAAAAAAATATGCAGGTGGAGCAGTGTTCTTTACTTCTGTACTTTTTATTCTGGGCATTTTATTCGGATATTTTTTAATAGTGCCCTTGTCGGTTCATTTTCTTGGCAGCTACAATGTGAGCGGTGAAGTTACCAACCAGATTAATCTGCGTTCCTATATTGGGTCGGTAACCTCTATTTCGCTGGCAGCAGGGGTTGTTTTTTTATTGCCGATATTTTCGTACTTTTTAAGTAAAGTGGGTATTTTAACTCCGCAGTTTATGAAAACCTACAGGAAGCATGCTTATGTGGTGATGCTCCTGCTTTCGGCAATCATAACCCCACCCGATGTTTTTAGTCAGATAATGGTATTTGTTCCGCTGTTTTTTCTCTATGAAGTGAGTATATTGATTTCACGGAGTGTCGTTAAAAAACGTGAAAAAGAACTTGATGAGTTATAAATACTCAGATAAATCAAGATATTTGTCTTCATGATTCTTCGTGCAGAAAATATAGTAAAGAAATACCGGAAGCGGACGGTAGTAAAAGGCGTTAGCTTTGAGGTAAATCAAGGTGAAATTGTTGGATTGCTTGGGCCTAACGGTGCCGGGAAAACCACCTCTTTTTATATGATTGTTGGTCTTGTAAGGCCATTGTCGGGAAAAATATTCATGGATAAAGAAAATATTACCCGGCTGCCGGTTTATAAACGTGCCAAAAAAGGAATTGGTTACCTGGCCCAGGAAGCTTCTGTCTTCAGAAAATTGAGCATCGAAGACAACCTGAAGGCTGTGCTTGAAATGACCAATTACAGCAAAGAATACCAAAGGGAAAAGGTTGAAACACTTTTAAATGAATTTGGGCTTCAGCATATACGCAAAAGCCTGGGGATTCAGCTGTCGGGTGGTGAGCGCCGCCGTACTGAAATTGCACGGGCACTGGCTATCGATCCCAAGTTTATATTGCTCGATGAACCCTTTGCAGGAGTTGACCCTATAGCAGTGGAGGACATACAGCAGATTGTTATAAGGCTTAAAGAAAAGAATATCGGCGTGCTGATTACCGATCACAATGTTCATGAAACATTATCGATAACCGATCGTTCATACCTGTTGTTTGAGGGATCGATTATGAAAGCCGGTTCCGCAAACGATCTGGCTAATGATGAGGATGTACGCAGGGTATATCTTGGGCAAAATTTTGAACTCCGTTAGAAGGCTTTTTACCATATGTTTTCACAGAAATTAAAAAAAACAGAGCCTGCAAAAAAAATTATAGGAAAATTTGGTGGATAATAAAAATGAAGTATTTTTGCAGTCCCAATTCAGGGAATACATAGGAAGGCCCGTTCGTCTAGGGGTTAGGACGCCAGGTTTTCATCCTGGTAGCAGGGGTTCGAATCCCCTACGGGCTACTTAAGTTTTTTAAGTTATTAAAAGAAAGAAATGGCAAATCACAAGTCAGCTTTAAAGAGAATAAGGCAAAACGAGAAGAGGCGGGTACAAAATAAGTATTATGCCAAAACAGCAAGAAATGCGATTAAAGAATTACGCAGTCAGACCGATAAAGAAGAAGCCGTAAAAAGTTACCCTTCTGTTGCTTCTATGATTGATAGGCTTGCTAAAAAGAATATCATTCATAAAAACAAAGCCGCTAACCTTAAGTCGAAACTGGCTTTGCAGGTTAATAATTTGTAAGAAGATTTTTTCATGATACATTGAAAGCTTTTCCATAATCGGAGAGGCTTTTTTTTGTGCCTGAATTTTAACATATGTTTTTTCGGAGAAAATGCTTATTTTTATATCTACTCCGAAAATATGAACGAATATAAAAAACTGAACATCAAAGAATGGGCTGTTGAAGACAGGCCCCGCGAAAAGCTACTGGCCAATGGAGCACGTTCTTTATCCGATGCCGAACTGATAGCTATTCTTATCGGATCGGGGAATTTAAGCGAAACCGCCGTTGAACTCAGCCGCCGAATTCTCAGCTCGGTAAACAACAACCTTAATGATCTGGGGCGGATGGGAATCGATTTCCTGAAAACTTTTAACGGAATTGGGGAAGCAAAGGCAGTATCGATTGTAGCTGCTCTTGAACTGGGTAAACGCCGGAAAGAGGCAGAAGTGTTTGTTAAACGGAAAATTACATGCAGCCGTGATGCCGCCGACTTTTTTATTCCTTTGGTGGGCGACCTGAACCATGAAGAGTTTTGGGTGCTTTTGCTCGACAGGGGCAATAAAATTATCGACCACTATAAAATTAGTCAGGGTGGAATTTCGGGAACAATTATCGATGTCAGGCTGATTTTGAAAAATGCCCTTGAAAAAATGGGTGTTTCAATAATTCTCTGTCATAATCATCCTTCAGGCACTATGGAAGCTTCTGATGCCGATCTGAAAATCACCAGGAAGATAAAACAAGCGGCCGATTTTATGGATATCGCGGTACTCGATCACATCATTGTCGGGCAAAACCGCTATATTAGCTTTGCCGATGAAGGAATGTTGAATTAAACAGGCTGTTATGGTATTAATATATTCCGATAATTTAAATCCACGCATTGAATATGTTTTCCGGTTAATTTTTACGACTATTTTACGGAATGAAGTATCATTTACTACAAAGTCAAACAGGTTTTTGAAATCAAACTTACCCAAAATCAATTATTCTTACGAAAGATTTGGCCTGGAATTTTATATAAAACCACATCGTTTCCTGCACTGTAAGGCAATTATACAGCCTGATATACGACCTGTATGGTACAATGGTGAAAAATATTTTTTCGAAAGTTCATCCGATTCAATATTTCCTTTTGATCCCTTTGCCGCTGCTTTTTACCTGGTTAGCCGTTACGAAGAATACCTTCAGTTTGAAACAGATAAGTTCAAACGATTTCCAGCAGAGGAATGCATTCTTGAAAAGTACGGCCTGCTTAAAAAGCCGGTGGTAAATATCTGGGCACGCATGATAGCTGAGAAACTGAAAGAGAAACATCCTGAACTGGAGATTCCGGAACCGCAGTTCCAATTCAAGCCAACAATTGATATCGATAATGCATGGGCTTATGCACATAAAGGACTGCTGCGCAGCCTGGGGGCTGTGGCAAAATCTGCAGTACAGGGAAATATTTCTGAACTAAGAACCCGTATGAAGGTTTGGATGGGCAGGGAAAAGGATGCCTACGATACATATGAATTCATAGATCAGGTATTTGAAGGAAACGAAGACAAGGTAATTTTCTTCTTTTTATTGGGGAATTACAAGCAGTATGATAAAAACCTGTCATGGAAAAATAAATACCTGCAGAATCTTATCCGCAGTATTTCTTTCCGGTATGATGTGGGTATTCACCCGTCTTTTTCTTCAGCAAAAAAGAAAAACAAGAAGAAGGTGATTGTAGAAATTAACCGGTTGCAACAAATAACCGGAAAGGAAATTAAAAAAAGCCGCCAGCACTTTTTGCGACTAAGGTTTCCCCGAATTTACCGTAACCTGCTGAAAACTGATATTGTTGAGGATTATACAATGGGGTATCCTTCACATACAGGTTTCAGGGCAGGAATCTGTACTCCTTTCCCTTTTTATGACCTAAAAAAGGAATCGGCAACATCATTAATGATCGTACCGTTCCAGGTAATGGATGTAACTTTAAAAGATTATTTGAAGTTAACTCCTCAGAAGGCAGCGGAAGAAATAAGGAACCTGATGGAGGAAGTACAAAAGGTTGGAGGAACTTTTTCATATATCTGGCATAACGAAACACTGAATGACCAGGGAGAATGGGAAGGATACAGGAAAGTTTTCATGCAGATGAATGAATTAGGTTTTGAGTGGAACAATGCAAAAAAGTAGTTTAAGATATTTAAAGCACGGCGATATTGATTACACGAAATGGAATCAATGCATTGAGGTTGCATTCAATTCGCGGGTGTATGCCACTACCTGGTTTCTGGACCGGACTGCCGTTATATGGGATGCATTGGTATGGGATGACTATGAATTCATTATGCCACTGCCTGTTAAGCAAAAATTTGGCATCCGCTATTTGTATCAGCCTCTTTACTGTCAGCAGCTCGGGATTTTTCCTCCGCCACCTGCCACTATTGCTGCCGAATTTTATAACTATAGCATGCGTTTATTTAGCTATTCCGATATCCAGATCAATTCATTAAACCTGCCTTTAAAGAACCATAACGATCTTCAATTTGTGTCAAGGAATAATTTTTTACTTCACCTGGGCACAGAATATGATATTCTTGCATCAGTTTTTTCTAAGAATACTAAACGTAACATTGCCCGGGCCCAAACCAATCAGTTGAATTATGTGGAGGGAATCAGGCTTGAGGATTTTATGTTGTTCAAGCAGAAAAATTCACAGGTAAAGCTTTCAGCATTTCAGCTGCAAACATTAAAGAGTTTGATTGCCTACGCGCAGTACAAAGGGTTCGGGGAAATTGCCGGTGTGTATTCAAATGAAAATGAATTGTGCGCTGCTGTTTTTTTCTGTCGGTGGAAAGAGCGGGTGATATATATGAATGCTGTTTCCAGTCCAGTGGGAAAGGAGGGAAGGGCTATGTTTATGCTGATAAACCATTTTTTGGAAGTAAGTGCCAATAATAACCTGGTACTTGATTTCGAAGGCTCCATGCTGCCTGGAATTTCTCGTTTCTTTGAAGGATTTGGGGCAACACCGGAAGTTTATTATCAAATGAAGTTTAACAGACTACCGGTGTTCCTAAAATGGATAAAAAAGAATTCAGGATGAAAAAAATTCCCCGTAACCTAAGCCGGGGCATTGCCGGTATAATGCCTGATAACTGGGTTCTAAACCGGCGCATTCCCTGTTTCCTTCCTTTTTACCATGTGGTGAGCGATGAAAAGCTGCCATATATTCTCAACTACCGTTACCGTAACGTAGCGCAGTTTGAGAAGGAGCTGGATTTTTATCTTCAACATTTTAATGTAGTTGGACTTGAAGAAATTGTTTCTAAGGGTTGCACTGACAAAAAAACGGTTCACCTGAGTTTCGATGACGGATTGCGCCAGTGTGCCGATGTGATAGCCCCCATACTTTTGAGAAAAGGTATACCTGCCACTTTTTTTCTCAATACTGCATTTATCGATAACAAAGAGTTGTTCCACAGATATAAAGCCAGCCTTATTCTGAGCAGGCTGCGCGATAAACCAGACGTTAAAACAAAAAAATACCTGGAGCAAAATAATCTTGCCGGAGAAAAGATTTTACAGGCAACTATTTTTCAGGAGAAGCTATTAAATGATGTTGCCCGGATGCTGGGAATCAGCTTTAATGATTTTCTGGCCCGTGAAAAACCTTATCTGACATCGGGGCAGGTCAGAAAACTGGCTTCTGAAGGGTTTTCCATTGGAGCCCACAGTCACAAGCATCCCGAATTCTGGGAGATTTCAGAGGCAGAACAAATTAATGAAGTTAAGGAAAGCATGGCCAGGGTAAAACAACTTGTTAATCCTAAAATAAGGGCTTTTTCGTTTCCTTATACTGATTCCGGAGTACCTGCTTCAGTGTATGCAACAATCGGGAGAGAAGCTATATGTGACATTACATTTGGTACTGCAGGGATAAAAAAAGATTCATTAAACCTACACCTGCAGCGATATCCGGTGGAGCAGGCGGGTGATTTTATAAATAACCTGAAAGGGGAAATCGTTTATTTTTTCATGAGAAAATGGACAGGGAAAGAAAAAGTGACACATTGAATCCGGAAATTATAAAAATTCGGTTGGGTGAACTGGAAACATTTTGCCGGAGTGACCTGTACCGACAGTTTTCAACAGTACCCATTACACCTTCCCGTACCGCTTCGTACATCGATAATCCGCATGGAAATCCTGAAGATGTGGTCCTTTTGCTCGCTCTGCTCAATAGGAATTTGGTGGCTTTCAGAAGTTTGTTTGCCGGGGTGGTATTTGTTGAGAATAAAAATATACGGTTTGGCTGGTGCAGTGGCAGCTGGGTTGATCCTGAATTCAGGCGAAAAGGACTTTCGCAGCTCCTGTTGAAAGAAGCTTATAGCACCTGGGAAGGACGGTTAATGTTTACCAATTATGCTCCGGAATCAGAAAGTTTGTATTTGAAAACAGGTTGGTTTAAGCCCGTTCACCAATTTGAAGGAGCAAGAGGATACCTGTTTGCAAAAACTTCCAGATTGGTTCCACTGGCTACAAAAAATACAGTTGTAAAACGGTTTTTTAAGCTGAGTGATTTTTTTGCAGGAATTATTTCCAGGCTCATGATTTTATTTTACCGATACCGAAAACCTGAAAACACCAGCTTTGAATTGTTAGAAAAGCCAGATGAAGAGAGCTTTAGGTTTATTGAGAGTTTCGGTAAAAATTATTTTTTTCATAGTGAGGAAAAGGTAATAAGCTGGATATTGGATTCACCGTGGATTTCAGAAAACAACCGGAAATATAAAAATAAGTACCCATTTTCTGCCTGCTCAGATTCATTCTATTACCGGACTGTGAAACTATTCCACAACAAAGAACTGGCAGGAGTTTCACTGTTTTCGGTACGTGAAGGGCATTTAAAGACACTTTTTTTCTGGTTGCCGCCTCAATTTGAGGCTGAAATGGCTGATTTTTTAAAAGCTTTTACCACGAAGCACAAGCTTGAGATGCTTACTGTTTACCACAATGGGATAGCCAAAAAGTTTTTAGCCCATAAGTTTCCGTTTCTGTATATTAAAGCTACAGGTCAGAAAATATATAGTTCATTTGATATTCCCGGTACCGGAAACTACGAATTTCATGATGGTGATGGCGATCGGGCATTCACTTGAATACAGGATCGCATATGCTTCAAGGAATCTTTTCATACAACCCGTAGACATATGGGTTTCCGTCACGGACTTTTATCCTGAAGTTATCCATAAGAAACGTATTTTTTCCTTTATTCCAGACAAACACATTTAATTTTAAACTGCTGTAATCTAAATTGATATCTGCAAGTTTCAGCGAATGGTATACAGTTATCCATTCCGTAGAATCAACCCCTTGATTTATGAATGATCTGAAATCTGCACCGCTGAAATGAACCACCCCATCTTCTGACTCCAGGGTGGTAATAAGTAAAATTTCAGAAACATCCGTATCTGTTTTTGCTCTTACTGATACATCGATGTAATTGTTTTCATGAGTAATCACCTGGCCTGCCGGGATAGAAAATGTTGGCGACCATTCTGTCAGGCTATCCATCAGATAAGAGTATGAATCGTGAAATCCCTTCGTATCAACTATTTTCTCACTGTTTACTGAACTCCATCCTTCCGGGGCCGATCCTTCAAAATCATAGTTTGATATAAACTTCCTGTCATTCTCTCCATTTTTAGAGAACAGGTACGTTGAACCAAGAAAATAGTTATTCTCTGTTTCCATTACAGGAAAAAACTGCCGGATTATGGGTATGGTATTGGGCTTGTTTGAAGACAATGCTCCAAAATATAAATACTCATTTGTCTGGCTTTTCTGTTTGAGGAATTTTATGAATTCAGCTTCATCCCCGAATGAATCGAACCAGGTAAAAGTAGAGTCTGCATCATATTTTTGAAGATAATAGCGGGTAATTTTTTTATGTGAATCGATTACAGTTAATGTATTACTGAAATTATCTTTTGCATGAATAAAATCGGTAACTATTCTCTCGAATGAAGAATTATAAAAGAGGGTGTAATGTTTTCTTTCAACAATTAAAGAATAACCATTTACAAACAGAATAACAAGCACAATTACAAGGTTGGTCTTAATGGTTTGTCTTGGAATGTGACCGAACAATACAAATAAAAGGGAAAAAAATGAGAATATTAATACGGAATACTGCAATACGGGATTAATATTTTTTGAATACCAGAAACCGGTCAAAAGCGGTACCAGGAACCAGGCAGCAAATAAGATATAGGTTCGAACTTTAATACTGCTTTTCCTGATATAAATCAGACCAAAAATTACCAATCCTATTGCAAGAAAAATTGAAATAAGAGAATAATTGAAAATGTAATACAGGTAATCCAATAAAAATGAGTTTTCAGGTTTGGCAAGCCATCCACCTACACCACCTGTTTTGAACTGGTTCATAAAAATGCCAAGATGGGGGATGTAAAGGATCAAAATTAATACTCCGCATAGGGTGTAACGGAGCAAATATTTTTTAGGAATCAGAAAGATTCCGCTTAAACCGACCAGGGCAGCAAAAAGCAGGCTGAAATGATGGTTATAGGCACATAACACCGATGCCAGCACATATAGCAAGCCATTATTCCAGAATTTTTTTTCGGATGGGTCCAACAGTTTTGACCAGTAATAAACCATCAGAAGAGAGAAAAACAACCCGCTGATGTAGGGCCTGGCAATCTGACTGTACATGATTGTGTATTGGATGCTGGATAAAAAAGCAGCAGATATAAGACCAACTGTTTCATTGAACCACCTTCCCGCAACAAGAAAAACCAGCCATACGGATAAAACACCCATAATTGCAAAGGGTAATTTTACCACCCATTCGGTACTTCCGAAAATTTTAATCCAATAATTTAGAAAAACCTGTATTCCTGCCGGATGGCCGTCTGGTTTAACTCCCTTTTCTATAAGTTCATGAAATGAATCAAAATTTGTACGAAAAACTGCACTGAACTCATCATGCATAAAAGGTATTTCCAAAAACTGATAAAAGCGAAGAACAGCTGCAAAACAAATAATTAATAAAAGAATTGCCCGGTTTGATAATCTCATTTTTCAATTGTCAGTTGCTGGAATAAGTAATTTTATAACCCTAAAAATAATCATGTTTTTTCAATAAATGGGAAATGAAGAATCCTGAATGTGACATCTTTTTTGTCAATTGAAATGAATGGTGCATTCATTGCTTTTTTTTAAATGAAATTTCCCATTTTTGCACGGCAAAATTACAAAACCACCATTGTAACGATTGCATGAGGGATTCTGTTCGAGGAAGTCAATAATGGACAGTAATATTAAGATTAACAATTTTTGAAAAAATGGAAATTAAAGTTTTAGGTAATAATCATTCCATAATCGACCAATATCTGGCTGAAATCAGGGATGTTAATGTCCAGAAAGATCCGCTTCGGTTCAGAGAAAATATGTATCGCCTGGGAGAACTCTTTGCATACGAAATTAGCAAAGAGCTTAATTATGAAGTAAGAGAAGTTACTACTCCTTTAGGCATTGCAAAAGTTCCTAAACTTGAAAAACAACCGGTTCTGGCTACAATTTTAAGGGCAGGTCTGGCCATGCACAATGGGTTGCTTAAAATTATGGATCGTGCCGAAAATTGTTTTATTTCTGCCTACCGGAAGTATAATGAAAGCGGAGAATTTGAAATAGAATTTGAATACATGGCCTCCCCACTGCTCGATGGAAAAGTAGTGATTCTTTCAGATCCCATGCTGGCTTCAGGCAAATCGATGGAAATTGGCTATGAAGCACTTTTTAGTAAAGGAACACCTTCTCATATTCACCTGGTTTCGATTATTGCAAGCAAACAAGGAGTCGACTATGTTTCAAAAGCCATAACTGCTGAAAATGTTACCTTATGGCTGGGAGCCATCGATGAAGGCATGACCCCCAAATCATATATTTCTCCCGGCCTTGGTGATGCCGGAGACTTAGCTTATGGTGAAAAAGTGGATTCTAAAATGAATCAGAAATAAACTTCAACGTTTACATCGTCACGGCTGAACCCTTTTTCTTTTAGAATTTCCATAGCATCAAAGATCATATCGCTGTTGCCACATAAATAGAAGCAGGAATTATTTTCAAATGTAGCTTCCTGCAGATAACCGGTAAGTCGTCCTTTATAATCACCCGATGTATCGCGAGAAGTACACAGATAATATCTGCCGGGTTCATACTCTTCCCGGTCATAAGCTTCCTCAGCAAGCCTTACACCATGTATAATCCGGTAATTTAATCCGGGATACGTTTTAATCATACTGTGGAAAGGAGCAATGCCAGTACCACTTGCTATAAATACATGCTGATGGGTATTTAATTTTTTTGTATCAAGGCAAAATCTGCCGAAAGGTCCGTGAATTTCTACCTGATTACCAATTTTCAAATGTTTTAATTTAGGTGAAAAATAGCCTCCTTCAACCTCTTTTACCAGGAGTTCCAGATTGGATGCATCTTCTGCACTGTATATTGAATATTCCCGGCTTTGGTAATCTCCTGCTATTGATAGGGATATATGCTGTCCAGCATCAAATTTAAATCTGCACTTAGGAAGTTGCAGGATAAATGTACTGTCGGTTAAATTTTTAATTTTCTGAACGCTATAGTAATTGGTATTTATTTGTACCTCAGGTTTCATTTCTATTGTCATGTTGTTATGTAAATAATATAAAATTCAAAATTAGCATCAAAAGTAAATAAAAGACATTTGAGTATCTTATTTCACCGGTTTTTTTAGAGAATTAACCGATTTTTAACACAATTGTTCGGTTTAATGGAATAATTTTATTCACGAATCAGAATTATAAAGGGCCATAAATTTTTATTGAGCCAAAAAACAATTAAATAATGAAGACACTTATCGTTTATGCCACCAGTCATGGATGCACAGAAATCATTGCAGCGAAAATGAAGGAAGACCTCGGAGAAAACACCACACTTGTAAACCTTAAAAGGGAACCCAATCCATCAATTGCAAGCTCTCATCGTATTATTATAGGAGGCTCAATTCGTGCTGGTCAAATCCACAAAAGAGTGAAGACTTTTTGTTCAAGGAATCTTGATGAACTGCAAGACAAGGAACTGGGATTATTTATTTGCTGCAAGGAAGAAGGCGAGGCAGCAAGCAAACAGCTTTTAGATGCCTATCCGGAAGAATTGCGGATTGCTGCTAAATCAACTGCGATTTTCAGTGGCAGCTTTGATTTTAGCCGGATGAATTTTATGAAGAAACTGATTAAACGAAAGGCCTCAGTTGCAAGACAAAACAATTCAAAAGTAGATTATGAAGCGGTCAGGAAATTTTCAAGACGGATGGATCGCATTTTTAATCCCTTTTTGTTCCTGGCTTAAAAATTAAGATAGAACTCACCTGTTAGCGCCTTGTATTGGGGAGTATAATCAAGGCCATCATCATTATGGATAAGGATTACATCAGTTTCAACTATGTTTTCACTTGTTTTTCCGAATTCCATAAGATACCGGTGAGGCTTCTTCAGATTGTTTGGCATGACTTTAGTTTTACGTAACAGGCACAGCTGCTCTTTTGCAGCTAACTCTTCAATAATTCCTTTAGTATCGGCCGGAAGAATAACCGCAATTTTTCCATCAGCTTTTAAAAGCTGTGCTGCACCTTTTATCAGATCAGCCGGGGGCAACATGTGATTGTGTTTTGCCATGGCCAGCATTTCACATCCCGGCTTTTGACTGTTTGCAAAGAAGGGAGGATTGGATATAATCAAATCGAATGGGCCAGGCTGAGTTTTTACAAAATCCTGAAATGAGGTGTTTATAATATTAATTCGCTGGCCCCATGGAGAGTTTAAAACATTTCCGGAGGCCTCTTCTGCTGCCTTGCTCTCAATCTCTATGCCTGTTATATATGCGTTTGAACGCTGGGCCATCATAAGTGCAATCAGTCCTGTTCCTGTACCTACATCCAAAATTGTACCTGCAGAACCAATATTTGCCCATGCCCCCAGCAATACACCATCGGTGCCTACTTTCATTGCTGCCTGCTCCTGGATGATTGTGAAGCTTTTAAACCGGAAGTAATTGTTTCTGCCCATTTTAAAAATGTTCAAATATCCCCAGTCCAAAGAGTGCAAAATCGTATTTTACAGGGTCAGCGGGATCAAATGTGCGAAGTGTCTGTGTTACTTCTTCCACTGCTTTCCAATCGTTTTGCTTTCTGTTTAATATACCAAGTTTACGGGCTACATTGCCTGTATGGACATCAAGTGGCAACATTAAAGCCGATGGCGGTACCGAAGGCCACAGGCCGAAATCTACCCCCCGTTTATCGTTTCGCACCATCCATCGCAGGAACATGTTAAGTCTTTTGGCTGAAGCACCACGCTCGACATTTGCTATGTGTTTACGTGTTCGTTCCCCCGGTAATTCAAATACTGCAGAATGTAACCCTGTCAACGCGGATTTTACTGTACCATCTTTAATAAAACCTTTTTCAATTGTATTCTGAAGTCCGCCATGGTTCAGATAAATATTTTTTAGTGAGTGAACAAGATACATGCAGTCGGTTCCATTGAAGGTTCGGTGGGTAAAGTTCTCAAGCTTTTTGTATTCAGGTAGTGTTGCGAGAGTTATAAATTCATATGGACGGAATTCCATTAGCCGCATAAGATGCATTGCATTTTTTATTATTGAGGTACGATTTCCCCAGGAAATGATTGCAGTAAGGAATGCTGAAATTTCAATATCCTCCTTTTGGGAAAAATACCTTGGAATTTGTATTGGATCGGTCTCGATAAATTGCGGTTGATTGTATTTATCAGTTTTTTCCTCGAGAAAGGATTTGATCTCAGCAAGTCTCATGTCGGCCTTATTTTCAGCCTTCATCAATAATTCCGTCTTTTATATGAATGATTTTATCCGAACGATCGGCAAAATGATCATCATGGGTAACAATCACAAATGTTTGCCCGATATCATCGCGCAGTTGAAACAATAAACCATGTAATTCCTCACGGTTCGCTGAATCGAGGTTTCCGGAAGGTTCATCTGCCAGCACCACCGAAGGTTTATTAATAAGTGCCCGGGCCACAGCAACGCGTTGTTTTTCTCCACCCGACAGCTCTGATGGCTTATGATGGATCCGATCTTTCAACCCGAGATACTCCAGAAGTCTCAATGCTTCTTTCTCAGCATCCTTCTTCGAACGGCGGGCTATAAATGCCGGTATTTCCACATTCTCAAGTGCAGTAAACTCCGGAAGCAAATGGTGAAACTGGAAAACAAAGCCAATTTCCCGGTTCCTGAATACAGCCAGTTCATTTTCAGAAAGCGTAGAAATATTCTTACCGTTATAAAACAATTCTCCCTCGTCAGGTTTACTAAGTGTACCTATAATTTGCAGCAGTGTAGTTTTTCCTGCTCCACTTGCCCCCACTATAGAATAAATTTTCCCCGGAGGAATTTCAAGATCGATTCCTTTTAAGACCTGCAGTTGTCCAAATGACTTCTTTATGTTCTCTGTCCTGATCAATCTGTTGGGATATTGTCTTCCGGTGGTCTGGCATTTCCTTTCTGGCCAACCTCTGATTTCTTTTCTTTCAGGGTAGCTGCATCATTAAGGTCCTGCTTAATTTTAGTTGTTTCTTTTTCGACGGTTGAGGATACATTGTTTAAATCATGTTTGATTTTGTTGGTTTCCCTGTTAACCGTCGATTTCATTTCATTGATGTCCCTTTTTATATCGGAGGTGTGATCATTTAATTCACGCTGAATTTCATTGGTAGCTTTTTTAAATTCCCGCATACCTTTACCTAACGTTTTGGCAATATCGGGAATGGCTTTTGAGCCAAAAAATAGCAATGCAAGCATCATTACCAAAACAATTTCCCCTCCGCTAATGAATATTAAATGGTTGATCATTCTTTTTTAAAATTAGTTCACAAATATACAAATTGACTTAATCAATTATACAGGATATTTCAATAAAAAAACAGAAGCCTTGCATTAGCAAGGCTTCCTGTATTTTGTTTTGAATTTTTTAACAAATTCTGTTCCTCACTAGCTTTTATTTTTAGCAACTACCTTGGCCAGTTTCTTCTGGAAATCGTAAGCAATTGGTGTAGCTATAAAAATTGAGGAATAAGTACCTACCACAACACCTACCAGCAGCGCAAATGTGAATCCACGAATGGTTGCACCGCCGAACAGGAAGATTGCCAGCAATACCACAAACGTTGAAAGCGATGTGCTGAAGGTCCGGCGAAGCGTACTGTTGACAGCTTCATCTACGTTTTGTTCACGTTTACGCTTTGGATGAATTTTCAGGTATTCGCGTATACGGTCGAAAACCACCACTGTATCGTTAATTGAATAACCCAGTACAGTAAGAATGGCCGCAATGAATGCCTGATCGATTTCGAGTGAGAACGGCAAAACATTGTAAAGCAACGAGAAGATACCAAGTACAATAAGTGCATCGTGTGCAATGGCAGCAACTGCTCCCAGTCCGTATTGCCAGTTGGTAAACCTTACAAGAATGTATAGGAATATGATTATTAACGCAAAGCTGATGGCAATTACCGAATCTTTTCGGATGTCATCGGAAATAGTCGGACCCACTTTCTGGGAACTAAGCTGATAGTCGTTTGTAAATTCCTCAAGTGAAACATTATCGTCAAGAACATTGGCATCTTTCAGCCCCTGCATAAGCAGTTGTTCCACTTCATCATCCACATTTTCGCTATCGTCCTCGATTTTATAGGTTGTTGTAATACGAATCTGGTTATTGCCGCCAAAGGTTTTAACTTCAGGCATTTCTCCAAAAGATGCAGCCAAAGCCGACTGAACATCAGCAACCTGCACATCCTCTGCCAAGCGCACTACATAAGTACGCCCTCCTCTGAAGTCGATCCCGTAGTTTAATCCCCTGAATGTAAGCGAAGCAATTGACAGAATGATTAATGCTCCTGATACAATGTAGGCTACTTTCCTTTTTTCAAGGAATTTAATTGAAGTATGCTGCAGCCAGTTTTCAGTTAATTTTGTTGTGAAATGAATAATTTTTGTACGCTTAAGTTTCCATTCAAAAATCAAACGGGTAATGAAAATTGCACTGAATAATGAAGTTAGGATACCTATGATCAAGGTAGTTGCAAAACCTTTGATAGGACCTGATCCAAATACATACAGCACGATACCGGTTAGCAGTGTAGTTACCTGACCATCGATAATGGCCGAATAGGCATTTTTATAACCATCTGAAATAGCCAGCTTAATTCCCTTTCCGGCGCGTAACTCTTCCTGAACCCTTTCATAAATCAGCACGTTGGCATCAACCGACATACCAATGGTAAGAACGATACCTGCGATACCGGGTAAAGTAAGTGTTGCTCCCAATGAAGCCAGAATTCCGATAATAAAGAACATGTTTGCGATAAGTGCAACATTGGCCGAAAGACCAGCATTGCGGCTGTAGAAAAACAACATGTAGATCAAAACCAGTGCAAATGCGATCATAAATGAATAGAAACCGCTGCTGATGGCTTCCTGACCTAATGACGGCCCTACTACTTCTTCCTGTATGATATGTGCAGGAGCAGGCATTTTACCTGACTTCAGAATGTTGGCAAGGTCTTTTGCCTCTTCAATACTTTCCAGCCCGGTAATGCTTGAACGTCCTCCCGAAATTTCATTCTGGACAGTCGGGAATGAACGAACGTAATTATCAAGTACAATGGCAATTGATTTGCCGATGTTTTCTTTTGTAAGTCGTTGCCATGTTTTAGCCCCTTCACTGTTCATTGTCATTGATACTTCAGGATTAGCCCCGAATTGGTCAAAATCCTGCCGTGCATCAGTAATTACATCTCCATCGAGCGGGGCTCGGCCATCGCGTGTGCCAGCTTTAAGGGCAATCAGGCGGAAATAATTTCCTTCAACATCCATTGAATTGGCTGTCCAGCGAAATTTAATGTCGCGCGGGAAAATATTTCTTATTTGCTCCCTGTTCAGATACTCATTTACCTTTGCAGTATCTCTTGAATGGGCTATTCCGATGGCAGGTCCCTGAAACAATTGTCCCGACTGATCGGTACTTGGATTTAATACAGCAAACAGCGGAAACTCTTTTTGGAAATCAGCCATATTATCAATTCCTGTCCCGGTTGTATCATCTGCAGAGCCGGCTTCAAGTTCCGATAAAAGTGAACTTACCTCTTCAGCAGATTCATCAGCTGCAGTAGTATCTGCATCCTGCACTTCATCACCGTTGGTTTCTTCTGCACTGCTTTCAGTTGTTGTTTCACCCGAAGCAGCCTGTAATTCCACCAGCCGCTGGTTGGCTTCCAGCAAATAGGGATATACCTCCTGGTTCTCGTATGTTTCCCAGAATTCCAGCATTGCAGTTCCCTGTAACAGCGTACGAACCCTGCTCTGGTCTTTTACACCGGGTAACTCAACCAAAATCCGTCCTTTTGTTTGCAATTGCTGGATGTTTGGCTGCGCCACACCAAAACGGTCGATACGTGTACGAATAATGTTGAACGCATTATCAATAGCAGCATCAGTTTCTTCCCGAATTACTTCGAGCACCTCTGAGTTGGTGGAGTTGATATTGATGCGATCACGCAAATCAAGCGTTAAGAAAATTGATGCAAGCCTTGCATTAGGATCAACCTCATCGAATGCACGGCCGAACAATGTTACAAAATCTTCCTGGCTGCCTTTTTGCATTGCTTTCGCCCTTGATAAAGCAGCATTAAAGGTAGAGTCGTTGTTATAATTCGATAATGCTCTTATCAACTCTTCTACCTGCACTTCCAACGTAACGTTCATACCACCTTTGAGGTCGAGACCAAGATTTATTTCCTGTTCCCTTACCTCTTTGTAGGTGAATTGTTTCAGGCCAAGAAAGTTGTAAACAACTTCTCCTGATATGGAATCAAGATAATTAAATTCCCTTGCTGGATCTCCCTGGGCATATTTCTCAGCCCTGTTTTCAACCTGTCGTGCCACGAATGTAAATGAAAGCTGATACAAACAAACAGCAGCAAGCAGGATGGCAAATGTTAAAATTGCACCTTTGTTTTGCATGTGATTATAGTTTTTAAAATGTTGTTATTTGAATTTAAAAAATTGAAATCGAAAAAAAGGGTGATAAAAGTTTTATTCTCTTCTTCCTTTAAGGGAAAAAGAAAAATTAAGAAACCAGTGGTTCGTCATCGGGTCGGGCAAAGTAATAATGCCTGAAAAGAAGATTGGAACATGAAAAATAGAATGGCTTGCGGGGAACATTGTTTTCAGCTTTGAATGCCTGATGGTTCCGCGACTGATGACACTTCTGCACGTATTTGTCGTGTGCCTGGGCAAGTAGCTTCCTGAGGGGTAATTTCTGGACCGGAGATTTGGCCGTTATGTTACTGGTTTGTGAAAACAGGTATACTACTCCTTGTTCTTTTTCAGGTTCTTCGCTGCTTGTCTGAAATTCTTCAAATGTGCCGGGATGATTTTCAAAATAATAATCGACAAGCATGGTAACACCAGCCAGTGCAGAAAAGAGCACCAGTTGAAATACCAACCTTCTTGTTATATGTATTTTGAACTTCATGTTTTTTTCATTAAAGCGGGGCAAATATACCTAAATAGTTCAGGTTTCCAATAGTATAAATCATGAAAAATCTACGAATACTATTATTGAATAGTATGGCGGTTCCAGTTACATAATCAGCTGATCTGATGGAGAAGATTAAAAAATTATCTATGATTTTTTTGATTGCAGGATCATTAGTTTCTTTTTGTAATCAATCACGGCACTGTATTTCATTAAAAAGTCGCTTCCAAGCAATCCGCAGATTTGTATGCCGGCAGCCTGCGAATAGAATCTGTTGATGTGTGAAAGGTCGAGCAAAGCCACCCGAAGGTTTTCAACAGTTAACTTTCCCAACGTAAAAGAATCAATTATTCCAATGGCAGTTTGGATGGGCTTTTCTCCTATGCCAGCAGTATGTACCTGGTCAGTTTCTTCTCCGGCTGATTTATACAGATCTTTCAGGTTAAGGTCGAAAACCGTTTTGGATGCACCTGTGTCGACGATCCAATAACCACTTACATCTCTATTGAAAATTGAGGAAGCTACCAGATGAAAATTATCATCTTCCAATTCAATTAATTGCAGCTCTGTTTTAAGTTTCATTTGTCAAATAAAATGAAAAAACGGCTGATTTTTGAGAATCAGCCGTCTTAAATATCCGTATTTTAAATTTCTTTATCAGATGCCTGCAAAATGGCACAAGCAAATGAATTACAAGATGTTCATTCCATCAAGAACGTCCATAACACCTTTAACAGCATTGGCTGAATCGTGTAACAGTTGTTTTTCTTCATCATTCAATGCTACTTCAATTACCTGTTCCACCCCATTTTTTCCCAGCTTAACCGGTGTTCCAACAAACATATCATTTATACCGTACTCACCTTCCAGCTTCACGCAACAGGGGAAAATACGTTTTTGGTCCATTACAATTGCTTCCACCATTTGTGCTGCAGCCGAACCCGGTGCATACCATGCAGAAGTTCCCATCAGGTTTACAAGTTCACCACCACCTTTTTTAGTGCGATCAACAATGGCATCAAGTGTTTTTTTATCAATCAGTTCGGTAACCGGAATTCCGGAAACAGTGGTGTAACGGGGAAGCGGAACCATTGTGTCGCCATGCCCGCCCATCAGTAAAGCCTGGATATCGAGCGGAGATACATCGAGCGCTTCGGCAAGGAAAGCACGGTACCGGGCTGTATCCAAAATTCCTGCCATACCCATAACTTCATTTTTGGGTTTTTTAGCTGTCACATATGCAGCATAAGTCATTACATCAAGCGGATTGGAAACAATAATAATTTTTGCTTTGGGCGAGTATTTTATTACATTTTCTGTAACACTTTTAACAATGCCTGCATTAATTGAAATAAGATCATCACGACTCATGCCGGGTTTACGCGGAACCCCTGAGGTTATAACTACTACTTCCGAACCGGCAGTTTTGGAATAGTCGTTGGTTGATCCGGTCAACCTTGTATTGTAATAATTAACCGGGGAAGTTTGCCATAGATCAAGCGCTTTGCCTTCAGAAATGCCTTCTTTAATATCGACCAGAACCACTTCCTTAACAATGTTTTTCTGTGCAATCACCTGTGCACAGGTTGCTCCTACGTTTCCGGCTCCAACTACTGTTACTTTCATTTTGAATATGAATTTGTTACAATTTATAAACTATAAAAAATATTCCATTTTTTTTTTGGAAGTCCAAAGTTAATGTAATTAATCAATGATTAAAAATTAAAATACGGTGTGATAACGGTTTAACATTTTGATAAAATTATTTATCAATTCAACCAGTATGTAATTTTCAGAACCAATGCCCTGTTTCGCGAATTCCAGCTTCCGGGAATGTAATTGTCGGTATAAACCAGGAAGAAGTCAGAAACCGGCTGATACCTCCACTGGAAACGCATATTAACATTCATATTATCAATTTGCTCGTTGTATTGGACGAAGGTTGTCCAGAATATGTTTTCCGAAAAAGTCACATCAAGTTTTGGTCCCACTAACCAAAATCCGGTACGTTCAAATGGCAATGGCAAATGAATGTCGGTATAATTAAAGTTAAGTGCAAAATTAATGTAGGGCTGGAAACGGTACCCAACCTGACCCTGCACATACTGAATATCGCCATTGTAAAAGGTACCTTTAACAGCCTCTGCATTCCATTTGAACATCTGTTTTGGGGAAGAAGAGAAATTTACAAATGCACCTCCAAAGTTATGCCTGCTGCCTGCAGGGAGAAACTGACCGCTTATATGGGTTGGATCAAAATCATTTTCCAGTTCAATGAATAGATCCTGATATCCAAAATTCAGGATCGACCGGTTTTGAAACTCAAGCTGGTAACTGTATGTGTTTTCATGTTCTATTTTATTGTAATTGGGTGTGAAATAATTATCCAGCTGCACAGAAGGGCCATGGCTTACAACCTTTTTATTTGGCACAAAAAGGTACGTAATTTCCGGACCAAGAAAATTATAACCCTTGCGACGGACAAATCCGGTTTCTGCAAGATAATTTTCTCCTACCGATGTTTGGGATAAAGTTACCTGGATATTTTTTCTTCTATATCCAAGATTAGCGCCCTGGGCATATTGCCTGTCGGGGTTACCAGGTTGAAATGACCGGTGGTAGAATAATTTCCCGGTCCAGAAGTTGTTACTGCTTGCCAGGTTATAATCAATTCCTGCCACCCTGTTAAACAATTCCACACTGTCGGGTTGACTTAGGTATTCCTTGTTAACGAATATAAAACCAATATTGGAGCGTGCAAACACCTTTTTTTGAACCGAAGCAACTGAAAAATTGCGTGCAAGGTAGTTACTTGTTTCCTGCGTAGTCATGTTCATAAATCCAATGCGCCAGTCGTTGCCAATTTTTCCGCTTAGCCGGGCACCTGCCAATACCGGAGCATCAAGTCCGATGCGCCGGGAGAAAAAAGGAGTAACATTGTTATATCCAAACCCGGAAAAAAGATCACTGTTCTCGAGAAAAAACTGACGCTTTTCAGGAAAAAACAACTCGAAACGGTCGATATTGGTTACCTGCTGATCTACTTCAACCTGCGCAAAATCAGGATTGTATGTCAGGTCGAGGTTCATTGATGAAGATATGCCCACTTTGGCATCAAATCCAAAATCTTTTTGATATTCTGCACCGGTACCTGCTTCGTAATCATTGGCAAAGCTGCCGTAAAGATATGGGATAAGCGAAAATTGTACGGATGATTTTGGCAAAGGCTCATCGAATCGCATCACCCCGGTATAGGCAAGCGATGCAGTGGGAAACTGCCTTGGTACGGGCGCCCAGCTCGATTTCTCATTGGTTTTTATATCCAGCCTGCTGAAGTTGACATTCCACCGCTGACCCCCTGAAGGATACCTTATCGATTTAAATGGGATACGCATTTCTGATACCCATCGATCATCATGGTGCTCTGTTTCCGATTCCCATTTGGCGTCCCAGTCAAGATTTACCGCTGAGCCCTTGCTCATGGTACCGTCCCATTTGGCTCCTGAAGCTGATATTCCAAAGGAAAAGCCGTTGGTTTGGTCGAGAAAAGTATCGAAAAAGGAGAGGAAGTTATCGTTATTTCCAAAATTAAAATCACGCCGGAAGGATTCCATAATTCGCTTACCCGGAGTGGTATCGTAAAAAACAAACGCCATATAAAGCGCTTTGTCATCGTAGGTTAACATTACTTCCGACTGAAGTTGCGGATAACCTGTATCGATTGGAAGAACCAGGAAAAAAGGGGCGGCTTTTTGTGCATCATGCCAGTCGTCTTCGTCAAGAGTACCGTCAATTTGAATTGCTCCGGCGGCTTTTTTTACATTATATACGAAATCTTTGTTGAAGGTGTCACTTATGGTATCGTTTTTCACCTTTTCATTTGCTTTGGCCTGCGCCAGCACTCCTGAAAATATTAACAAATACAGAATAATGGACTTCATCAAATATAAAGATTAAATTGATTAGGTAATTTGCGCCCAAAGATATTTATTCTGCAGAAATTACAAGGTATAAATCAGACCAATGATAACATCATTCCGAAAAATATCTTTCCAAAACATATCCGGGTTGATGTTGATCGGGAGTTTGTTTTAGTTTTTTGTAATCATACTCCAATGGCAATGTTGATGCAGGGTACAGAGTTGCAGTATCACCAAATGCCTCATGGCGCTCTATTATCAGATCAGTCAACTTTTTTACCCTCTGTTCATTTTCAGGAAGACCTGCCAGGTTATTCATTTCATATGGATCCCGATCCAGGTTAAAAAGCTGAATATGCTTTCTTTGCAAATACCAGATAAGCTTCCAGTTTTCTGTTCTTACTGCCCTGACAGTATTGCGATAGGCCGTGTAAAGTGAATTTCGAACTTCCTCTGCTTCTCCTGATATTACGGGGACTAAATTTTTTCCGTCAATTTCTTCCGGTTCAGGCAACCCGGATAAGGCTGTAAGGGTAGGATAGATATCAAACAGGTAAACCAATGCCTCACGTTCCTCATCTTTGGGGATATTAGGTCCGCTTATAATCAGAGGTACCTTTGTGCTGTGCTCGTACAGGTTTTGCTTGCCCAGTAAACCATGACTACCAATAGCAAGGCCATTGTCGGAAGTAAAAATAATTATTGTATTATCGAACAGACCCGATTCCTTCAGCAAGTTTACGAGGTCACCTATTTTCTTGTCGATATGGCTGATAAGTGCATAATAATCGGCTAGTGATTTTTTTATGTGTTCAGGATCCCTGGGCCATGGCGCCAAAGTTTCATCCCTGATGTTAAGATCATCAAATTCAAAAGGATGTAACTCCATAAAGTTTTTGGGTAGATGCATATTTTCATCTTTGTACATTCCAATATAATCTTCGCGCGGAGAGCGTGGATCATGCGGTGCAGTAAACGACAGGTAACAGAAAAAAGGGTTCTCCCGATTGCCCTTTGAATAATTGTCGATGAAGTCTAAGGCTGACCCGGCAAATAAATCGGTTGAAAAGCCTTTATCCATTGGTTCCGATAATTTTCCATTATCATCCATATCGCGACTGGGGACATTAAAATGATCGCTCATTCCACTCAGGAAAACATTGTTCCCTTCCTGAAAGGACACTTCAAAACTTTTTGCTGAATTGTGCCATTTGCCGGTGCCGAATGTTTCGTAACCATGCGATGCAAAATGCATGGGCATAGTTTTAACACCATCAAGATTATCGTAAACATGAAACAGGCTCTTGCCACTTAATAACATAGCGCGACTGGGAGCACATATAGCTCCGTGATGACCTCCCATCACATAGCAATTGGTGAATTGGACTCCACCGGATGCCAGTTTGTCGATGTTCGGGGTCTTAATAACCCGGTTGCCGGTAAAACCTAATGCATCAGCCCGAAGATCGTCAGTAAGGATGAAAAGAATATTCGGATTCACGGGTTCTTGTGCGGAACTCCCGGTATGTTTTTCAGTTTGACAGCTGTAAATAACTGCTGCTGTCAGTACCCCGGCAATAGTATAATATCGGTTCATTATTTCTGTTTTTGAATAAAAGGCTGTACCCAAACTTTTTGGTTGCCTAAAACCTTTCCGGAATTCGGATCAATGTGCTTAGCCGTTGATGTAATTCGTGCACGAATATATAATTCATTACCCGTAAAAGAATAGGAAGGGCTTAACGAATTACTTACAGCCAGCACTTCCCCAATTTCGTTGCTGTATGTTAAGGTTGTATTCTCAATTTCATTCCCTTCGGAATCAGTGGTTGGTGTGCCATCCAAATTGGCACCTTTTAAAGTACCAATAAATTCTGTAGTATATTCCACTCCTTCCTGTGGTTCAATTTTCAGCATGAGTTTTTTCCCGTCAAAGCCGATATCCCTCAGCACAACTCCTGTAGATGCATAAAAATCGCCTTTATCAATTGCATCAAGAATTGCTTCAGGTGAAAGCTCTCCGGTACGAACCATTACCCAACCCTTTCCAGGGCCTGCTCCTCCACCGTGGTAATTATGAGCATCATCGGTTGCAAGGCCGTAAAGAAGTTCACCTTTGCCCGATGTCAACCGGTTGGCCAATATAATGTCCCAAATCCTGTCGGTTCCCGCCCGGTGTTCATCACCTTCATTATTTACCAGTGGATGCCCGTTATAAACTTCAAAAAATCGTAGTTCCGGAACATTGAGCATCATTTCAGCAGTAATTGCCCAGGTAAAATTGGGATGGGCAAGAGCAGGGTGAACATTTCTCCCGGTTTCCTGCCGGTAGGCTTTTAGATTTGCAACGGTTTCGCGAATCATTTTTTCCCGCTCTTCACTGCTGCCCTGAATGGCAGGTATTACCTTGTTCTGATGCCAGGCGAGCAGGTGTACAGCGTGAGGATTGGATATTTCATTGCCCATTATAATCAGGAATTCTCCGGGATCCTCATACAACGTGCGAAATTCCTCAAGTGTTTTAAGCCGAACTCGTTTTATTCCTTCTTCTTCTTCGTGAGAATGCAATTCCACCCATTCATCACCATATGATTCAATATATCTATGCAAAGCTGCATGATCTTCAGGGAAATTTTTCCAGCGTTCACCTTCCAGAATCACATTGTGATCGGTTAAAGCCAGAAAATCATATCCGTTTTCTTTATACCACTGTACAACGCTTTCAGGAAATTCATCTCCGTCGCTCCAAAAGGTGTGTGTGTGTAAATTTCCTTTGACCCAATTGGGTTGTGTGTTATTGAATGAAGTAAAGGAAAAGAAAATGATTAAAGCGCCAAGTGAAATGAAAAAAAGTATTGCAGCTTTTAAAGTTTTTCCTTTCTCTCGTTTTATTGTTCGATTTCTGTTCATTTTGTAATTCTAATAGTAAATAGAAAATGAAGACTCTTGCAATTTACAAATAAGCTTCAACCCAAATGTACTAAAATAATCAATTTGCCAATCAGAGGCTTTAATTTTCAAATTTTTATAAAACCTGCAAGTGGGGAAGGTTTCAATAATATGATTAAGCTCTACCAGATTTCTACCCCATCTTTACCCAATCTCCATTCAATCTCCACTTACTCTCAACTCAATCTCCTCTCTTCCCCTCCTTCCAAATGTCGGATTTGGAAAATCCGACTCCCGTTTGCCCGTGCTAATCAAAAAGTAATAGGGTAATTTGAAGCAGGGCTTCAATGGCAGCGGTTAATCGCAACAAATCTCACTTTAATCTCCATCTTAGCATAACCTGGTCACCATTTAATCACCACCTATTCACCATTTAATCACCATTTAATTCCCCCCAATCTCCTTCTCTCTCAGCGGAAATCGCAAGGACACAGAAGGGCCCTTCGCCTGGTTAAACTCAATATTAACTTAATGCATATTCAGTATTAACTCAATGTAAACTCAATTATAATTGAGTTTACATTGAGTTATAATTGAGTTTATACTGAATTAACATTGAGTTTACACTGGAGAAGGTAGCATGAATACAAGGTCAATTCCTTACTATCAAAAGTTTTCACCCGGTTGATTTACAAGGAGTAGTAAAAGGGTCTTAACGATGAAAAATATTGGTTAATAACCTTGAATTTAAGCGGAAATTTTGCAGATGCTTAAACCTGAAACCGGAGTACTGCATTTAAGGGGGAACCACTTTCAGGCATATCACCAATATCTTCGATGAATACATTGCCGCCTTTCATAAATACAGTTTGTGCTGTATAATCAACCAGGCACCGATCTCCCGGTTTTTCTTCTGCGCGAATGTTTACTTCACCCGTTTCTTCATCGAATTCACCCCACAAATGACTGCCTTTTTCCACAAAAAGTGTTTCAATCTGACCCATATAGGCTGCTTTTATAACATCCTGCGTGTCGGATATAATCTGGCTGTCGGGAGCTTCCAGGTATTTTTCCTTCTTTTCATTTTTTTGTTTATCAAAGTATGGTTTCAACAACTCATTGGCTTTATTATGTATTAACAGAATGTCATCATTATCGTAGTTTCCGGGGATACATTTCGGGTATAGATTTTTCAGGGTAGTGGCTTCCTTCAGCTGAGCGAATATGCTTTCCACTGCAGCAACAACCACCGGAACATGGTATCCTTCAAGCAGTTCCTTTAATCCATCGTCAATGTCCTCCATATATTTCAACACCTCGGTTTCCTTGTAATCTTTTCCTTCGCCTTTACCGTGAAAGGGAGCAAACTCTTTACCCGGCATCCTGCTCCTGTATTCAAGTGATTTTTGAACCACATCCTGTCCTGCAGAATCACGTATATCATCAGGAAAGACATCATCGGATACAATTTCAACTATTTCGTGCTGTGTGGCTTCATAGAGTTTATTCTTTTTAAGGCTTAAAAGGAAAATGAAATAGGAGTTGTTCTGGTTAAACAGATCGAGCAAAGGAAGCAGGTGATATTTATTTGAAATAAGATAGAATTCCTTTGTTTTTATTGGCAAATTTTTAACCCAAAAGTGGTCTGTGCTTTTGAAAATTACCATGGTATCGGAGAGGTGCCTCCAGATTGAAGTATCATCGACCACTTTTTTTATGGGGTCAAGGTATTTTTCTGCTTCTGATTTTTTGAATCCCATTCCCTGGAGTTGCTTCTCTAAAGCCGAAACAGTATTTTTCAGCGTGAGCCTGCTTTCCTTGTTTTCTCCTACCCGTTGGGTGGGTACATAAATTGATATACAGTTTTCTATCTCTATTGCAGCTAATTCTTCAAATTCTTTTTTCTGAAATAGTGTCATTTCTTTAATATTTTAGTTTGATATACTTTTTAAAACGGATTGATAAACAAAGTCTCAGGTAATAATATACTACATACTTAAATGAATTACTGATTGAATTGTTGGAATAGTAAGATACAACACCTGTACCTAAAAGCACAGATGCCTGTAACGGTGGGTGTGTAAATGCCTAGGGTAAAGGAAAAATTGGAGCAATTTGGTCGGCTGTTTATTCACGGGAACCCTAAAAGCAAGTGGAATTAAGAGGAAAACTGTGGAATTATTTCACACCATCATGTTGTAGTAAGCAGTGGGCAGTAATCAGGAAGCAATATTAAAGGCATAGGCAAAGGAGGAAAAGGGGATAGCGGCTATTCGCAGCCTGCAGAAGAAGTTAATAGCTTTTCTGTTCCGGTAAGCAGATAGCAAGAGGTAACAGACGAGCCTATACTTCAGGAGGAATGTCAAGTAGCCCTCCTACGGGCTGAAAGCCCAGCTTAATTCAGCCCGGTGGCAGCGCCCCGGGTAAAATGCCAACAACTCCCACGCGACGTAACTACAGACTCCGTTTTGAACTACACCCTTTCCATGCGCCGGCAAGGTGGTGGTTTTGGTTATTATAAATTTTCAGTTATCTGATGATGCAAATAAAAGCTGCAGGGTACTTTCATGCTATGGAGAAGAACATTCCAACCCTTTATTAAGGTGCGGGCATCCCGTAAATAGCATGAAGGATTGGGTTTTATAATTATTGCTTATATCAAAATGAAACCCGACAGGATTTACAGTTCTACTTCTACTATATCGCTGTTTTCGCCGGTAGTCGTTTCCAGTTCTTTTATTTCTTTTGAAATTTCTCCCTCACCTATTATTACCGTAAAGGTTCCGCTTTCAAATAACTGTGGCTGAATTTCATTTCCATGCATTCTGAAAATGTTTACAACTTCGGAAGTTTCTTCATTTATAATGCGTATTAACTGGTTGTCAATATTCACCTTTATTTTGGGAAGAATGTTTTCAGCGCCTTTGCCTAAATTATCGAACTGTGATATTTTCAAAGGCCACCCGGGAAATTGATCCCGCATTGGATTCGGGTCATTAACATCAGCCAAAAACCGCCATGAATCCATTTCAATTGTACGTTCCTGTTTATCGAATGTAATCATTCCGAAGCCGGAAACACGTAGTTGGGCATTTTTGTAGCGGCTGCTGTTATCAACTGTTACTTTTCCGGGGTTACCCACTGCATAAACGTAATTTTTATTTCCGAAAGCATCGGTATACTTCCCTGTGTTGGGGTACCCATGTTCAGGCCGGTCAATAACAGGTATATCCAATTCATCGGGTAAGAACCAACGCATGTAAAAGTTGCAGATGGCAGGAGTATTAAAACTCCACCCTGCATCGCGAAAATCATCGAGCCCGTATTGAACCAGCGTGGAGAGGTGTTGGTCGCCATTGATATGCAGTGCCGCTACCTTTCGCAGCAGGCGGATTACCTTATCGCGACCCGATTTAGGCCAGCCTCCTGAATCGAGGTCTCCATAAAGATAATTATCCAGACTGCCATGGTGGGTGGCTACATTGGCAAAGACTGTCTGCGAAAGCAGCACTTTCATATCGGTATCTTCCCAGTCCATCATCCAGTCTTCGAGGAAACGGGTCTGACGTTCACCAATCATTTCCACACCTTGCTTATCGAGAAACGACAGATCTTCACGTGGCTCTTTCATATGGTCGTGGCGTCCTTCCCAGTCGGAAACAGCTTCCGGACCGGTTTTAAAAATACGGTCGCTTATTATGGCAAAACTCACTCTTCCATATGTAAGCCCGGTATACCAAACACTCATGCCCTGCTTAATGGGTGTGGGGTCATACGGGTCGGGTAACTGGCCACCTTGTGTTTGGTTTACCACATTTACCATCTCAACCGACTGCATGAAGCCGCGGGTATCGCTGCTACCAGCGCCGCCGGGTTTTTCAACGCCCCCTTCACCCCACAAATTGCCATGAAAAACGTCATGGTCATCAGGTGTGCATATTGTAGGCCTGTCGCGCATAAGGTCGCCAAACGCCCATCCAAACATGTAATATTTTCCAAGGTAACTTAAAATGGATGAATCGGCCGGGCTTCTTTTAATCGGATAACCACCATTGGGTTCATAAATCTGGTCGCCGGAAAAATACAGCAAGTCAGGATTTAACTCTGCCAGGTTTTTTACAAGAGGTGAGTAGGGGTACCCCGATGTATACTGGCACGTAAGGCCGGCAAGTTTTAAAGCTTTGTTGGCAGGATCCCTTCTGATTGTTCCCTGATAATAAGCTTCTGTTTCAGTTCCTTTTGCATCAATTTCATTGTAGGCAACTCTGTAGTCGACATTTCTGGAAGCATCCCAGTTGTCGATTTTAAAAACAACGGTCCTCGAATCAGGCTCTATCGTTTCGGTGGCCACCTGCTTCCAGCTAAATCCCTGTTTAAGTTCCAGGCTTACCTCCTTATTGTCGTTATCACCGAGGGGAGGCAGCAGGGCCATTAGCTTTACCTGGTCTTTATTAAGCGTATACATTGTCCAGAGTATCGGGCCAAATGCATTTTCGTTTCTTTCTTCCACTTTTGATCCCACCAGTTTAAGGTTGTCGAATGAGAAGTTTGAATTGCCCGGCTTTTCATTATCACCAGTATGCAGGTTGGTGGCTATTGCAACAAGGCCGCGAATGCTTTCGGTATTTACCGATAAGTCTTTTACACGGAGTCCGTTTTTATCGGTTACCTCCATTTTCATTCGCTTATTGCTACCCTTTAATGTGATGTTAAATTCTTCGAAATCAAATTTCTCAGGAAGGTCAACCTTCTGATCCTTTAAAAAAGCATAACCTTTGGTACTTACCCCGGCGGGGATACCTTTACCAGAATAGCAGGCAGCCCTTACATCAGGGTCTTCTTCATCTTCAAGCCCGATAAGAAAGCCGGCAGATCCCGGTACGCTACCTTTGCCGGTAAGGCTAATGATTACCGATGCTTCAAATTCACCTTCATCTGCCGATAAAACATGGGTTAGCAGGTTTACCCTGGCCTGGGGCACATTGCCCGCACAGTGCAGTTTTCCATCTTCTGCTTTCCAGTCTTCCAGCGGGATTGACCAATAATCTTTCCCAATCCAAATCCGGTCGTTGGTATTGTTGAAGTTTTCAAAATAATTGGTTTGATTGGTGCAGGAGGTTATCGACAGCAGGATAAGAAGGGAAATCACAACCTGTGCTTTCATTTAATTCAATTTTGGTTTTTTAAAAATTATCCGGATTAACCTTCTGGGAATGCAGGTTTTTCGGATTTTTGCATACGGCTCTCTCACTTAGTTTTGACGGTGCAAGATATAACTTGTTATTTGAATGTCAAAATTGCAATTTGCTAATGGTTTATTTTGAATCAAATGCAAAAAGGTGAAATTATCAATCTGAACGGTATATACTAACTCAACTTTTTAAGTGAAACTTTTATTGAGTAAATCAGTTTTTGAACCGTGAAAAGCAAATTTCATTTTGCCTCACGGTTCAAAAACTATTGAGTAGTGATTTCCTGAAATAAGGTAATCAGTATGCGTCAATGTAAGGAATACAACTCCTCCATTAAAGAATTTCAATTAAGCCTTTGGACGTTCGAGAGTTCCCGGTACCGATACCTGTGCTTTTTCAATGAAACCAATGTTATCCATCACATAAACCTGTGGTCCGAGCTTCATGTCTGAATTCATCATTTCATCATAAGTCACCTCCTTACCTGTATAAGCTGAAACTCTTCCCATAATGGCAACCATATTTGAGATGGCGGTTTGCTCTGCTTCGTTAAACGGAATGTTTTGCCTGATACAGGTTATCCAGTTAATATGCTCCTGCACATAAGGGCTGGTTTCAGAACTTTCTGCAACAAACAACTGGCTGCCTGCGGCATCAACAATCTGAGGTTCATGGCCAATTGTTGTTGCTATTGCTTTTGTGCCGTGAAAAATTTCATATACCCCATTGGTACAACCGTTGATTTGCCTGCACATGCTATGAACGTGACGTCCATCTTCATATATATAGTCAACACTAAAATTATCGTATTGATCACCTGTCACTCTTCGCTGCCTTGATCCAAATCCAACAGCTTTTACCGGATGGTCTCCCATAAACCAGTTTGCCACATCAATATTATGAACATGTTGTTCTACAATGTGGTCACCTGAAAGCCATGTCCAGTTAACCCAATCGCGAATCATCCATTCCATTTCGCTCCAGGATGGATTGTTTTCGCGGTGCCACAACTTCCCGCCATTCCAATAAACATTGGCTGAAACGATGTGTCCGATTGCATTGTTATTGATCTCTTTCCACAGGTTAACATAGCTGTGTTCATGCCGGCGCTGTGTTCCGGTAATAATTTTTAACCCTTGTGATTCGGCCATTTTAGCGGCAGCAATCACTTGCCGGATTCCTGCGGGGTCTACAGCCACAGGTTTTTCCATAAAAACGTGTTTACGTGCCTTAACTGCAGCTTCTAAATGTTCGGGCCTGAATTTAGGAGGAGTAGCCAGGATAACAACATCAACACCTGAACCTATGACTTTTTCAAATGCATCAAAACCAACAAAACAGTTTTCATCGGGTACTTCTGCCCCTTTTTCTTCTTTAAGCTTTGCCTGAAGACTGGTAACACGATCCTGGAAAACATCACCAAGCGCTGTTATTTTCAGATTTGGGCCGGCATCTAAAAAATTAATGGCTGCACCTGAGCCCCGACCGCCACAACCAATTATCCCTGCTTTTAATTCAGGACCATCAGGGGCTGTTACCAACATTGGCGGAAGTTGATACTCACGGCTTTTAAAACCATAAAGGTCGGTTGATTCTGAAGCTTTTCCTTTTCCGGTGCAGGAGGATAAAGTGCCTATACCCAGTGTGCTTGCAGCTCCAACAGTTGCAGCACCAGCTAAAAATTTGCGTCTTGAAAAATTACTACTGCTCATAATGATTAATTTAATTGATTAATTGATCTATTAGCTATAAAAATAGTTTCACATTCACTCTGTCAGGGTTCAGTAACATTTAAATGCAATGTCGGAATACACCCAAGCATTCTAAAGTCATAGGTTATTGTAAACAATCAGTAATGTTCATCACGATTCTCTTTTTAAACCGGACAAATTACAGTATAAATTTAATTATAATAATTTATCTTTCATGTATAATTATGAAAATGAAATCATTGGCTTTACTTTTCTTCTGTAGAAATTAAAATATATAAACGATAGGAAAGTTATTCCCCCTCCGATCCAGTATGCTATCTCCTGTGGCAGATGAAACCCTTCAGGAGCAAGTAACAGATAGGTTGAAACAACTGCTGTCATGAATAAGGCGGGTATAAGTGTTATCCAATAGTTTTTCCTGTTCTGAACAAGGTAAACTGTAATTGTCCAGAGCACAACAGTTGCCAGTGTTTGGTTCGACCAGGCAAAGTAGCGCCATATAACAGCAAAGTTTATTTGAGTAAGAAGGAATCCAACGGCAAAAAGCGGTATACTGATGAGCAGGCGGTTTTTCATAGGTCCTTGCTTAAGGTTTAAAAAATCGGCAACAATGAGCCGTGCGCTGCGGAAAGCCGTATCGCCCGAGGTGATCGGGGCAGCCACTACTCCCAGTATAGCCAGGAAGGCTCCGAATTTTCCCAGTAAAACATTGGCCGATTCATTTACTACCCATGCTGCATTTCCCTGGTGTACATTCATCACCTCATTCAATTCGCGAATTCCACCAAAAAAGCTCATGCTAATGGTTGCCCAAATCATTGCCACAAAAGCTTCAGTAATCATAGCGCCATAAAATATACGACGCCCCAGTTTTTCATTTTTCATGCACCGCGCCATCAGGGGCGATTGTGTGGCATGAAATCCGGATATGGCGCCGCACGCAATTGTGATAAACAGCATTGGAAATACAGGGAAGCTGCCAGCTTCGGAATGAAAGTTTCTAAAATTAGCGGGAGAAAGTTCAGGGATAGTATACCCTTTTACGAACAAGGCTACAATTAATCCTACTGCCATAAATAATAAGGCAAATCCGAAAACAGGGTAAATTCTTCCAATGATTTTGTTGATGGGGAGCAGTGTAGAAAGAATATAGTAACCAAATACAATCCAGACCCAGAAAGTCATTGTAGCATATTGCGGAGTTAAACCTGCAAGGATTTTTGCTGGCCCCATTATGAAAACAGCCCCAACAATTACCATTAACAGGACAGTAAATCCCCGCATAAATTGTTTGGTACCCGTGCCCATGTATATACCAACAATTTCAGTAATGCTCAGGCCTTTGTGTTTTATGGAAAGCATTCCTGAAAAATAATCATGAACTGCTCCAGCAAATACTGACCCCAATACAATCCACAGATAGGCTAATGGTCCCCACATAGCCCCTGCCACAGCTCCGAAAATAGGCCCCAGTCCAGCTATATTTAAAAATTGAATAAGGAACACTTTCCACCAGGGCATCGGCATGTAATCCACTCCGTCAGTCATAGTAAATGCCGGTGTAGGCCGGTTTCCATCTGCACCAAAAACCCGCTCAATGTACCTGGAGTATAGCAGGTAACCTGCTATTAAAACTATCGTCGACAGGATAAGTGTTATCATAAGCAGAACTATTTAGTTTCATTCACCGGGCATGACCGGGTTTTTATTGGTGTATTATACGTATCCGGTCACCTTTTATTGATTTTCAAGTAACCTGATTGTAAGATTTCTAATATATCTGTTTTCATTTTCAGAAAGGTTATGAATAATCGATGCAATCTGTTCATTTTCCTGCATATGTTCCAAAGTTACCAATCGTAGAATTAAATTGTATGCACCTACACCAATTTTCTGTTCGTTAAACAGTACCAAAAGATTAAGTACAGCCTGTTCATTTGCCTTGCCATTTCCGATCAATTTCCACAGAATTTCATATTTGATGCTCATATCGGTTTCGGCCAATACATCCACCAGCTGAATCTGGATGTTGCTGTCGTCCAGAAAAACAGGTTTAAAATAATCAAGCGCCTGCTTTGCTAATTCCTGATTATCAGAAGTAATATGTTTTAATACATCATTATAAAATGCTTCATGAAATTCAGGATGTTTTTCGATACTTTTAATTGCCCATGAAATGTATTCGTTTTTACTGCAAGAGATCATTTTTGCCAGGTATTCTTTATTTGCCCTTTTATCAAGAATTTGGTGAATGGTATCCTGTACAGGACCATAAACGGAATGCCATAAGGTGTGGCATGAATAAACGGCATCTTTTACCACTACTTCCGAAAGGGCAGGTTGCGTTGCCGCCGTATAACCGTCGACTTCATAAGCCTGATATGGATTAATGGAGTCGGGAACCACAATTAAATCTTCCTGTTTCAGGTTTTTAAGCACCGAAGCAGTATCGCGGAGGATCTCTTCCAGTTTTTTATAATCGGCAGGCTCAAATTCAGTATGATCTGATTTGGTAAGCGGTTCTGCATCGGGAACCTGTAACCCGAGGTAATTACCGGCGCCATCCCAAAACAGCCACAGGCGGATCATTTTACACTCTCCTGAAATGCATACATCCTTAAAAATGTGACGCCCGAACCATTTTGGTATTCCATTTTCATCACGGAGTTCAAATAGCTCCGGTCCTGAAAGGGAATCGGTTTTATCTTCAAAAATATGAGTTAAAAGTGTCCCTTCCATTGCCCAAAATCCTGTAATGGGTCTTTCAGGTTGAGTGCCGGAATAAAGCATCCCCGACAGAACAACAATCAATACGGTATATTTATGTATTGATGCCATTTATTTTGCAATGATCTGTTCTTTAAACTTCATTTCAATTGGATATTACCTGATAAATTTATTTTTGTTGAATCATTAACAAGCTGCCTGTTAAAACGGTTCCATTATTTAGGTCCCAATGTGGATCCTTCATTGTAATTCTGCATATTTTCCACATCGTATTTACCCACACCTTTTTCCATCAGTGATTTTAATTCCGATAGATGGTGCTGGTACACTTCCCGGGGACTGGAGTTGTTTTTGCCTGCAATTGAAGCGGCCATACCAACAACTTCACCCATCATTCCGGTTGTACGCATTACACGCACTGTACCCAGTGCCACATGAGTAACACTTATGTTTCGTCCTGCCATAAAGAGATTATCAACATTTCTCGAATAAAAACAGCGATAGGGAATAGGGTAAGGATGAATTTTTTTATGAACTGCAATTGATTTAAATTCCTTTTCGGGAAAATGTTTCGTGTTATCAGGATCAGGATAGTGCAGGTCGATTGTCCAGGTCGTTGGAGCTGATGCATCGGGATAAACAACATAATCGGTCATGTCCTGTTCCTTAAGGATAACGTCGCCCAGCAGACGGCGTGATTCACGTTTGCCTGCGATATAAGCTACCCATTCCAGCCTGCGGTTACTGTATTCCTCTTTTGCAACTGAATTTTTCAGGGAAGACCAGTTGGAATAGACCACCAGTAACCCGTAATCGCGAATACGTTCAAAGTCATTAATCTGATCATAATTCATTCCGGTTTCCCAGGTCCATTCACCCATGGTGACTTTTTCCGTATTCTGTTCATTAAAGTCAACTCCATAATTAAATACCGGAAAATCTGCAGGTTGATTTTCTTCCACCGAGTACCATTGAACTGAAGATCCCATTGTCAATTTATCGGCTTTTTCAGGTGCAGTGGGTTCACCAAATTCTTCTCTGCCTTCGCGACCTATCGCATAGTCGGCACCTGCCAGGAACCCAATGGTTCCATCGCCTGTGCAATCGGCAAACAGTGGTGCTGAAAATACAAGTTCCTTAGAAGTTTCTATGTGCCGTGCATTTACTTCCGCAATGCGTGATCCTTTCATTTTGACGTCAAACGCCCTAAAATTTGTAAAAAGAGAAATATTTTCTTCGGCCAGTACCATCTCCATTTTTTTTTCATCCTCATAATACTCGGCTGGTTGTGCATTTCCACCCCGTGAGGGACCGATTTCCTTTATCACATCGCCAAGTGCAGGGAATGGTTCAACATTAATTCTGCCTCCCAGATGAACACGTACTTCAGAACTATTGTTTCCTCCCAAAACCGGACGGTCCTGGATAAGTGCAACCTGCATGCCCAGACGAGCTGCCGAAATAGCAGCAGCTGTTCCTGCAACGCCGCCACCAATAACAACCAGATCGAAATTACCACCCTTTTCAGGTTTGGCCGGAATGCCGAGGTGCTTTTTGCGGAATTTCCCCAGGGCCTTTACATCGGAGGGAGGTGGTGTGTTTTCTTTTGTAAAACAGATGGCATCAACACGACCGTTAAAACCTGTCAGGTCGTTCAGGTTAATTATGGCCTTGCTATCAGTGATGTTTACCTTGCCGGCAGGCTGCCATAGCCATTCCGAACCTTCAGCACCCAGATCTGTTCCGGCTTTTTGCCTGTTTACTATCAGTTGAAATTTTCCAGGCCCTTCACCTTTGTGCCAGGGAGAGGTCCAGTTAAAGGTCCGGACAAACACGTTGTACTCTCCTGTGGAGGGAAATTCAACAGTTGTTTCCGCATCGGCTACCGGAACTCCCATTCCATGTGCCATCAGATAGGGCGAGCCCATAAGGTCCATAAACTGTTGATCGACTACCCAGGCACCCTTGTTTTGAAAGCTTTCAGCCTCCAGAAAGACAGTGCTTTTTGATTGCGGATAACCATTCAAAGCCAACACCAGGGCAGTAATTAATACGAAAACTATCTTCATGTTGCTGAACATTTTAATTTTAATTTATTGGTAAGAACTAATTGTAGTCAAGCAATGCAGTTGCAGAACAATCCCGATCACTTACAAATCGTATCCATCTTGCCTGCAAACTTTCGGGAAACTGGTATTCATAAGTTTCACCGGGTTTTACCGATATTTCCTGGTACAGCATCCAGAGACCATGGCCATTGGGTTCTACTTCAATCCTGAAATTAACAGTCTGACCGGAATTGTGCGAAATTTTTAGTTTGCGGGTATCGTAAAAGCCGAACAAATAAGGATCTGATGGGCTACCTGTCTTTACTTCGGAATTTTTCCAGGGACCGCCATGTCCAACAGGTTTTCCCATTTTCCATAAATCGTCAATGACGCCTAACCAAACAGCTGCCTTTCCATCATCGGAACGGACAATGTGTTCACCAGATTCTGCCCCGGGATGGAGTCCCGTCATAACAAGCATGCCACGATAGGATGCATAATCATGAATCCGGAAATCATGTGAGGCTACCGGTCTTATTTTGGCAAATCCATCGGCATTTTCAGCAGGTAATTCATAAAAGGTACCGCTGGCATTAAAAAGATCACGCTCGGTGGCCACCTCCCTGCATATTCTTAAGTGAGCAGCATCAGTTAATGGCTTATATTCACCGGGACCAAGGGGTAACCTCCATCTGCGATTTTTATCATCAATAATTAATACAGATGATTCTTCGATGTCAATTACATTTTCAGGAATAGCAAATTTTTCTTTTATGAAACTGTTGGTTTTCTGATCGTCCTTTTTTACCAGGTACAGGTTTTCATCAAGTTCATAATAACCGGCTTCTGTTGCTTTTCCGTTTTCAAATACAAAAGCAGAGATGCCCAAAGCCCTTCTGTTATCTCCCAACCCATAAAGCAATCCTCCTTCGACTTTTGCATCACCAACCTTTGCCAATCCTTCGAACCCGGGAGAGGGAGATGCCTGACGGTTCTCATTTCCGGTATAGTGAAAGCTGACTGTAGCCGTTGCCGTTGCAGTTGTTTTAACCCGAATCCATTCTCCCGCTTCATTTTCCTTGAACTCAAGAAAATAACTGTTGCCGGGTTCAACGGAAATTGAGGTAAGTTCTGTCCAGTTTTGAGTGCCTTTTTCGTCTGTTTCAAATACATACTTAACAGAAGTTTTTCCATCGTTATGTATCCATGCCGAGCGTTCGGGCCAGCCTGCAAAAAGAAAAGGCTCTGAATACTCACCTGCCTCAACTTTCTCGTTTAGCCACACTGCTCCTGAAGTAGTTGTTGTACCAAGCTGGTCCGGCTTTGTGGGAGAGGTAAACCATAAATTGGAATTGGATTGCCCCGGTCCTTCAATGCCTCCTTTGTGCTTTCTTTTATTAAGGAATTCCCTTTGTGCGGAATCATCGCATCCAAATACCAGCTGGTCGTTCCGGCGGGTGAAATCGCCTATTACTTTCAGGTAGGCTGAACGGGGACGGATGCCGGAGGAGTTACCGGCAGTAAATGATCCTGGGAAACGCCAGAACATGCCGTGCATTGTCATCAGGTAATCGGGATTCCCTGCTGTTCCAATGTCGCGGATTCTTGGCCATTCGGTATTCCATCCATGCGCTCCGTCGTAGCTGTGGCTGGCTTTGGGGAGGCGGAAGAAATCCCAGCCGGTTTCGGGATTACGTACACCGAGAATGATGGATTTATGGTCCCAGCCTGTTGCCCAGATGGGGTCCGTTTCAGGGTTCGTATTGCCATGTATCCCCCCGGGGCCTGTAATTTCAACAAATTGATTGCGGCGCACAAGTTTCCATTCTCCATTCCATTCGTAAAGAGCACCCGCTTCAATATCAAATTGCTCAAGCGCTTGCTGACCCGTTTCACCATTATTGGAATAAACCATTACTCCCTGCCCGGAGTAAAGGCCTTTGCCATGAGCACCCAACAGTAGTTCCGCTTCCTGTGCCATTTCTCCTTCCTTACGGCTTACGTTGCCATCCTCGTAAAGTATTTTGGGTTCAAGGGTTTTTACATCCACTTCATAAAATCCTTCTTCCATCGTGCCATAATAAATTTTGCCTGCAGGATCATACAGGTGACGGGCATTTCCGGTATGCCTTCCAGGCATCTTTTCATATGGAATTACCCTGACATTACGATTGGCATCTATGGCATAGGGTCCAATAAATAGTTGGTTGCTTTCCTTGTGAATCATCCTGTTGGCAGGGGTTCCTCCTATGCTTTCAGAGTGTACGATTTGTTTTAGCCCGGGGGTAATTTCATATAACTTATCTGACGACCCGAACGGTAGATGAGGTCCATAGGTTATAACCCATAACCTGTCTGCCCATGGAACTACTGCACCGGTACCGCATTCCCCTTCATTGTTGTAGTAAGCCAGGTGAGGATAAATACCACTTACCTGCCTCAATTGTTTTGAAGGATTATTTGCAGAATTTTGCGCCACAAGCGCTGAAATGATTGTTAAAAAAGAAAGTATTAATAATATAGACTTATTGTTCATCTTAAAATAATATTTTAGTTCCAGTCGTCAGTGATCGTTTACCATCTAAATGATGCCACCGATTTAGCAGGCATCATATACTCAAACGTGTTTTTGCCTTCACTGACTGTTACGGATTTACCTTCTTCTGAATCGTTTTGCACTACCAAAGCATAACTGCCATCTTCATTCTCAAAGGCTGAAAAGGTTATATCTTCTGCAGTGTTTGATTTTGATTCAATTCGCACTGCCCCAGGTTTCACCACTGCCGACAAATGACCTATAATGTAGTAGTGCGAGTTGCGGGTGATGGACTTATAATCACCGGCATCAATGTCAACAGCGCCATAACAGGTAGGGCATCCGTGTTCACGGTTGGGACCTCTGTCACTGTCGAGCATCAGGTTCCAGACTATTACAGCCTTGCACCAGTTGTTTACCGTACCCAGTGCTACTTCTGCCATATCATCGGTAAGGCGGATGCCCAAATCTTTACCTTTGTTCCATGTACCTATTGATGTCTCGGTGAATACAAGGTCCATTTCGGGTGCCTGTTTGTGTATTTCCAGCAGTTCGTTCCCGTTGCCGCCATAATTGTGGTAGGCTGCCCCTTTTATATATTGCTTTGCCTCTTTATCGGCATAAATCTTTATAGGGTAGTTGAACTGCTCTTCCATTTTATCGTAGTTGTAGTTGTGGTCGAAAACGTATATTTCTGTATTGAGACCAGCTTGTCGAAGCTTAGGGCCCAGCACTTTTATAAAATCGCGCTGTTCGTTCCAAAACATAACCAGCGAAGCTGAATTTAGGTGATTTAGCGGTTCGTTTTGAGGTGTAATTGAAGTTATCTGAATGCCATGTTCAGCAAAAGCCTGTATCCATTTTAAAAAGTAGGTAGCATAATCATCGTAATAAGCAGGATTCAGGTGTCCGCCTGTCCATGAATTGTATGGCTCTATATCTTTAAGGTTGTTAACCTTCATCCAGCGGGGACTTGTCCAGGGTGACCCCATTACCTTAAGGGAAGGATTAATCGTCAGTATGTCTTTCAGAATAGGGATAACGTATTTAAGCTCTTCTTTCTGTAAGCTGAAATTTTCTATCCCTTCCTCATCGCAGCAGGTGTATTCGCTGAGCGAGAAATCGGAACAGCCGATTGATATTCTTACATAGCTGAATCCCAGCCCATTTTCGTGGGAGAAGGTTTCGGTGAGAAACTTTTGCCGGTCTGCAGGGTCCATCTGCATCAGGTTGTAGCAGGTTGAACCGGTTACCGCGGCACCAAATCCTTCCATCTCCTGGTAACGCTTTTCCGGATTTATAGTTATAACAGCTGAAGAACGGTCGGTTTTGTTACTGAAGCCAAATGAAGTTCTATCCAGATCGTATTGCCTGTCAGCAGAGGTTACATAAACGGCAACATCACCGGTTTCTTCCGATATATTTTTGATCTGGTGAAGTTTGCCGGTATTACTGATAGAATTCCATGAAATGCCTGCTACAAAAAGGATGGTGCACAGCAACTTTTTTTGCATTTTATTAGTTTGCGTTTAAATGGTTCAAAATCCAAAAGTAAATAATCGGAGGAAGAAAGCAAATTATTAGCAGGCATTCATTTAAGGTTTGATCACAGGATTATTTGAATCAAACAACGAGGTAGCACATACCGCATCCAATTGGGAGTTTTTTATGTGTGAAGGCTGTCCATTTCAAAATTTATTTCCACATATCTTAACATTGTTTTTACACAATTCTTCTGATTTAATGTAAAAAACTACAATTGTAACATATGATACAGCTCCTGTTTCCAGCTCCATCTATATTCGCCACCGTAAAAAAATCATAACGAATTTTATATTCATTAAAAGAATAATATTTATGAGCATGTTTTGTTTTCAATGCCAGGAAGCCGCTAAAGGAACTGGTTGTACAATAAAAGGAGTATGTGGTAAAACAAGTGATGTAGCTAATTTGCAGGATACTCTGTTATTTGTTTTGAAAGGAATCAGCTGGTACAATCAGAAACTCCGTGCGCAGAAACTGAATCCCGAAAAAGCAGATAAGTTTGTATTCGATGGATTGTTCAGTACCATTACAAACGGTAATTTTGACAAGCAGAGTTTCAGCCGCCGCATCAAACAGGCACTTGAGTTACGCGATGAGCTGCAGGCAAGATGCCTGGCTGCAAATATTTCTGTGCCTAAAGATTTGCCCGGTTTTGCCTCATGGAATGCTTCCACAGTGGAGGAGTTTGAAGCAAAAGCGGCAGAGGTAGGGATTCTTGGTACTGATAATGAAGACATTAGTTCGTTAAGAGAGCTTATTGTGTATGGTGTCAAAGGATTGGCAGCCTATGCAGAACATGCCTGGAACCTTGGCAATAAAAGTGATGAAATTTTTGCTTTCATGCAACGTGCACTGGTAGCTACCACCGAGGATTTAAGTGTGGCTGAACTGGTGCAGTTAACGCTGGAAACAGGGAAATACGGTGTGGATGTTATGGCATTGCTCGATAAGGCAAACACCTCGGCATACGGAAATCCGGAAGCTACAAAGGTAAATATTGGTGTGCGGAATAACCCGGCCATCCTGATTTCGGGGCACGACCTGAAAGATATGGAAGACTTGTTGAAGCAAACCGAAGGCACAGGAGTTGATGTGTACACCCACAGCGAGATGCTGCCGGCGCATTATTATCCGGCATTTAAAAAGTACAAGCACCTGGCGGGAAACTATGGCAATGCCTGGTGGAAACAAACCCAGGAATTCGAAAGCTTTAATGGTCCCATCCTTTTTACCACCAATTGTATTGTTCCGCCAAGAGCGAATGCAACCTATACCGACCGCATTTATACAACAGGCGCTTCAGGTCTTGAAGGGGCTATTCATATTCCTGACCGTAAAGAAGGGGGTATGAAAGACTTCACCCAAATTATTGAGCATGCAAAGAAATGTGCACCACCAAACGAGATTGAAACGGGAACCATTACCGGCGGATTTGCTCATGCACAGGTATTTGCCCTTGCCGATAAAATAGTGGATGCCGTTAAATCGGGAGCCATCCGCAAGTTTTTTGTAATGGCGGGTTGTGATGGCCGGATGAAGAGCCGTGATTATTATACCCAGTTTGCAGGGCAACTGCCAACGGATACCGTAATTTTAACGGCAGGATGTGCAAAATACCGCTACAATAAGCTGCCGCTGGGTGATATTGGAGGAATTCCAAGGGTAATAGATGCCGGACAATGCAACGATTCCTATTCGCTGGCAGTAATTGCTCTTAAACTGAAAGAGGTGTTCGAACTGAACGATATAAATGAACTTCCGATTGCCTATAACATTGCATGGTACGAGCAAAAAGCAATTATAGTGTTGCTGGCGCTGTTGTCATTAGGGGTAAAAAATATTCATCTTGGGCCAACACTGCCTGCCTTCCTTTCACCCAATGTAGCCAATGTGCTGGTTCAAAATTTTGGAATCGGCGGAATCAACAATGTGGAAGCGGATATGGAAATGTTCCTTGAAAGCCGGACTGCATAAACAAAAGAAATTATTGGGGAGAAACGTGTAGTTTGTTTAGGTACACCGGCAGGGTTTTTTTCTGTCGGTGTCTTAATTTTATTATGTTGTAATCTGATTACGTGGAAAAGGATAGCTTAGCATAAAAAAGGTGCACCGGCTCATTAAAATATGAGCCGGTGCACCTTAATTTTATATTGCAGGTTACAATAGACTGCTATTCTTCATAATGTTGCTGCAGTTTTTCAAGCAATTCAGGGTTTGCCTGAACCGACATGGTAATTTCCTGGTAGCGTTCAACTGTCAGTTCATTTTCTGTGATGGCTTTTTCCATCTCCTTCTGTGCCTCGGTCTGGATTTCTTCAATCTCCTGAAATGCAGAAGCAAATTGCTCAAGTTCTTCGTCACTTGCATTTATCTCCTGTGCCGGATCCTGCAGAGCGTTTAGATATTCATTAAACCGCTGTACGTCAACTCCCTCTTCCTGAACGGCATTCATCATCTCCTGCTGAACCTGCTGGTCAATGACCTGGATCTCTCTGAACGCCATTGCAAACTGCTCTATCTCATTATCTGAAACTTCGGTAGGTTGTTGCTGTGGTATTTGTTGCGGGGACTGCGCAAAAGCACTGGTCATTCCAATTGTGAAAACAAAAAGAAAACCAAACATTTTATTCAAATTCATACTAATAATCTTTAAATAATAAATTCTAAAAATTGAAATCTGTTCCAAAAAAACAAATCAAGTTCCGGATAATTCACAAAACTGTGTGAAATAAACTTAAACACTAACTTCAATGATGTCATAGAAAGTCGAAAATTGCTTAATAAAGTAGAATTGTGAATCTTTAATATTTTTATCCCGATTTTAAATTCTCCTTAAGATTCAGCTTTTCAGCATCATTTTCTTAAATTTGTGAGGCATTCATAAATGAAGTTTGAGTTTTTTAACATATATAATAATGCAGAAGAAAGAATTTATTCCCCTGTTACTGATTTTCCTTACATTTTTATTTGCTTCCTGCAATAAAATTATAGAGCCGGCATTGACAATCAATCCATCGCTTACACTTTGGTATGATGAACCAGCCAACGAATGGACTGAAGCGCTGCCTGTAGGAAACGGACGCATCGGGGCAATGATTTACGGAGGCATTGAAAATGAAACCATCCAGTTCAACGAAGAAACATTATGGAGTGGTCAGCCACACAATTATGCCAACAGGGGAGCATTCAGGTATCTCGATGATATTCGCGAGCTGCTTTGGGACGACAAACAGGAGGAAGCTCATGAGCTGGCAAATGAGCAGTTCATGTCGCAACCTTTTGGGCAAATGAGTTATCTGCCATTTGGAAACATACTGCTTAATTTTCCCGGACACGTCGAAGCTACTTCTTATCGTCGACGCCTGAACCTGAGAGATGCTGTTTCTACTGTGTACTACAGAAATGATGGCATTCAATTCAGACGGGAAGTATTTTCATCAGCTCCTGCCCAGGCATTAATTATCCGGCTGGAAGCTTCGGAAAATAAAGGGCTTAATTTCACTGCAGCATTAAATTCAACTCATTCCAACTATGAAGTTACTGTAATTGACGATCAGATCATACTGAGAGGTAAAGCCAATGATTATCATCAGGAGAGGGGCAGGAATGGAAATCCATACCCGAAAAGCAAACTAACTTTCGAAGCACGGTTAAAGGTTGAAACCGAAGGCGGGGGCCTGGTTCAGTATGACGATTCCATTGGAATTGTTAATGCCCGACATGCTACACTGTATCTTGTTGCAGCAACCAGCTTTGTAAATTACGACGACATAAGTGCCAGTCCTTCTGAGCGCTGCGAGGAATACCTTGGCAACCTTGAGGGAAAACCCTATCAGACATTGAAGGATGAACACATCAGTGACTATCGCTCCCTTTTTAGTCGTGTGGCCCTGGACCTGGGCAATTCTGATATTTCAAACAGGCCTACGGACGAAAGATTAAATTCTTTTACTGAAGATGAAGATCCAAACCTGGTTTCCCTACTGTTCCAGTACGGCAGGTACCTGCTTATTTCCTCGTCACGGCCGGGCTCTCAGCCAGCCAATTTGCAGGGTATCTGGAATGACAAAATGGCTCCGCCATGGGACAGCAAGTATACCATCAATATCAACACCGAAATGAATTACTGGCCTGCAGAAATGACCAATCTATCGGAATGCGCCGAACCGTTATTTGCAATGGTGGAAGACCTGGCTGAAACCGGAGAGAATGTAGCTAAAGAACATTATAACCTGGATGGATGGGTAGCTCACCACAATACAGATCTGTGGAGAGGGGCAGCGCCTATCAACAATGCCAATCATGGAATCTGGCCTACCGGAGGGGCATGGCTCAGTCAACACCTATGGTGGCATTACCAATACAACAGTAATACAGGCTTTCTGAAAAACAGGGCCTATCCTGTGCTTCGGGAAGCATCACGCTTTTTTGCCGGCTACCTTGTTCCCTGGCCTGAGAATCCGCAGTGGCTGGTGAGCGGTCCAAGTAACAGCCCTGAGTTGGGTGGTCTGGTTATGGGACCCACCATGGATCACCAGATTATACGTGAGCTTTTTTCCAATACCATTGAAGCTGCAGAAATTTTGCAAACAGATGAAGAATTTGCTGAAATGTTGAAAATGAAACGCGACAGCATTGTACCCAACCAGATTGGGCAGCACGGACAACTCCAGGAGTGGATCGAAGATGTTGATGACCCAAACGAACAGCACCGGCACGTATCTCATCTTTGGGGGTTGCATCCGGGAAATGAGATTCATCCGCTTACCACACCCGATCTGGCCGAAGCAAGTAAAGTAACTCTTTCGCACCGGGGCGACGGTGGTACAGGATGGTCAAGGGCCTGGAAAATAAACTTCTGGGCGCGCCTGCTCGATGGCGACCATGCTTTCCTTCTGCTTAAAAACCTTATGGTGCCTTCCATCAGTAATGAAACCGATTACAAAGACAGGGGTGGCCTGTACTTCAACCTTTTCGACTCACACCCACCGTTTCAAATTGACGGCAACTTCGGAGCAACCTCCGGCATCGTGGAAATGCTGCTGCAATCGCACCTGCGCGATGAAAATGGTATTTACTACCAGGATATTCTGCCTGCACTGCCTTCACAACTGAGAACGGGAAAACTATCAGGCATAAAAGGAAGAGGCGGATTCACTCATTCAATTACATGGGAAAACGGAAGGCTTGTTTCGCTAAAAGTTGAATCGGCATTGGGTAACCCTCTAATGCTTCGTTATAATGAAAAAACTGTCAGACGACAAACTGAGGCTGGTAAAACCTACTTGTTTGGGGTTGGTGATTTTTAGTAACAGCCATTTTATAGATTTCAATATTCTGAGGGAAAAATTAATAATCTTCAGTAATTAAAGCAAGAAACGCCCCCTAATTCTGTCATGATAAGAAATTATTCATTAACTTATGTCGAAATTTATTATGACTTTTGAAAGATGTATAATTTCTTTAAATAATCATGATCAATAAATTTATTTAAAAAACCATTGTCAGAGAAAAAAATGTCGTCATCATAATGAAAATTGTTAAACAAAAAAACGAACAGGAACGGCTTTTCGATGAGCTTATTTCCGTTAAATTGTTGTATAAATCAAGAGAAACGCAGTGGAAGGAACTGCCGGTAGAAAGTCAGGATAAAGCTGATGCCAAAATAGACCTGCTGGCTATGAAAAATCGCATCGGTATCATTGAGGAAAACATTAAATGTTTTGGAGAAAGTTTTTTTGACGTATACGATTCCGAACTCAGCAACCCATTAAGCGAAACCGATATCCTGGGTTTGCGCGATGAAATTACAGAAGTACGCAGTTCTCTTGAAGCAATGGGAGAATAATTCTGTATTCCGGGTCATTTTGCAACCACGATAAGGACTTAAATCTATGATGCCTTTTTGCCAAAGTGAAAAACCTGGAGAAAGTACAATTCCTGTTTCCTTTAGGCAAGAAACATAAAATCACGCCCTTGCTTATAGTTATTATTTAAAAGATGTTCCCTGATTTGCTCCCGGGCATCGTAATTTCCAACCATTGCAATAATGAATAGTTCACCCGGTGGCGGAATTTCCGCGTAATGCAACATCCTTTTAACAGTAGTTTTATCCTTTACAATATCAATGTATCCAATTACTTTAATCCCCTGCTTTTCAAGAAATAGCGACCGCTGTCGTGTTTTACGGCCGGCACCCCAAACCCACACATCAGGATGCGTAGCATTATTTCGTGTCGACCACTTTTGGAAATATTCAGCCTTTACTCTGAAGAATGCTTCCGATGTATACCGCTGATCGGTGTGGGTGAGCCGGTCGGAATAATCATGCCACTCAAGCAAAGGCTCAGGAAGTTTGGCCATTTTTACTCCGGCATCGAGATAACGCAGCAGCATTTCATAATCTTCCGGGAAATCACCATGCCTGCAGCCGCCATATTTCTCATACAATTCATACTTAAACATCAGGGTTGGGTTAACCACCGGAATCTCAATAAACCTGTAGCTTTCAATTTCAGCTGAGGTATAAAAAGAGTTTACCCATTTTACAATTCGTTCAAACCCTTTGGTATTGCTGTTGTGTGGAACATAAGTTACTGAACATCCCACCAATCCGTATGCAGGATTTTCATCCAGGAACCGGACCTGTTTTTCGAGCCGCAGCGGATGGGAAACATCATCGGCATCCATACGGGCAATGTATTTTCCGCGTGCAATTTTAAGGCCGCAGTTCATTGCATAATCCACTCCCTGCTGGTTTTCCTTCAATACGCGTATGCGTTCATCGCGTTGAACGAAATCCTGCGCAATCATTGAACTGCTATCAAAAGAGTTATTGTCAACCAAAAGGAGTTCAAAATCAGAAAAGGTTTGATAAAGGATACTGCATACTGCTGCTTTTAAAGTCTTTTCTGCATTAAAAAAAGGAAGAATGACCGATACTGCAGGGTTCACTATCATAAATCAATCCTGTATTTCACTTCCGCGGGTAAGCTGATGGAAGACACCCTCAAGGTTTTGCTGTTTCTGCAAAAGTGTAAGCAATGTGAGGCTGTTCTCAACGGCAAACCGAAAAACTACCGGGCGCAGGTCTACAGTTTGGTCACCCTCTATTTCCCATACCTCACCGTCAAAACTGGCAGTCAGTACACCATTCAATGCCAGCAATTGTTCAGCCTGTATGGCTTGATCAAAGGCAGCAATTACCTGCTGGTTTTGTGTCAGTAATCCGCTTTTGATTTGAGAAATGCTGCCATCGGCCACTAGCTTTCCCTTGTTGATTATTACCACGCGCGAGCAAATAGCTTCTACTTCCTGCATGATATGGGATGAAAGAATAACAGTCTTTTCACGGCTGATAGAGCGTATCAGCCCCCGAACATCCTCAAGTTGGTTGGGATCAAGCCCTGAAGTAGGTTCATCAAGTATCAGCATCTGCGGATCATGGATAAGCGCCTGGGCAAGTCCTACCCGCTGACGGTATCCTTTCGACAGTGACCCGATTTTTTTATGCTGCTCATCACCAAGGCCGGTAAGCTCCACCATTTGTTTTACCCGCTGTTTTATATTCTCAAGCCTGTAAAAGCCGGCAGTTATTTCAAGAGATTCCCTAACGTACAAATCGGTATAAAGGGGGTTGTGCTCGGGCAGGTATCCAATGTGCTTTCTTATTCCGGTGTTGTCTGATGTCATTTTCTGATCGTCGAACCATACTTCACCTGACGATGCCGGCAGATATCCGGTAATTATTTTCATCAGGGTTGACTTGCCGGCTCCGTTTGGTCCTAAAAATCCAAGCAATTCACCTTTGGAAACTGAAAAACTTACCTGGTCGAGGGCCTTTTGCTTTCCAAATAATTTCGTTATTTTGTTGATTAATAAATTCATATATTTACAAGTATGAACAAAAATAAAGGAATCTTTTTAAATTAAAACCATTAACGTAAATTTGCACGTCTAGCATAAGAAATAAAAATGGAAGATTTACACTTTAATTATATCAACGATATAACACGTTTCGAACGTCAAAATACATGGGAAGTTAATATTGGAGGTGTTGGTGTGGGGGGCAATAACCCTGTTCGCATACAATCGATGACCGACACCAGTACAAAAGATACTGACCCTTCAGTTGAGCAGATTATTGCGCTGGCAAAAGCCGGCGCCGATTACGTTCGTCTTACTGTAAAAGGCATTTACGATGCCGAGAACCTGAAGAATATAGTTACAGCCCTGCGCGAAAGAGGCTACACAACCCCTTTGGTTGCCGACATTCATTTTAATCCGCGGCTTGCTGATATTGCAGCAAAGTTTTTTGAAAAGGTACGTATCAATCCAGGTAATTTTTATGACAAGCGTGCGCGTTTCGAGCACAAGGTATACTCTGATGATGAGTATAAAGAGGAACTCATTAAAATAGAGGAACAGTTTATCCCGTTCCTTGAAATGCTTAAAAGCACCAATACAGCTTTGCGCATCGGGGCCAATCACGGTTCTCTTTCCGACCGGGTAATGAGCCGTTTCGGAGATTCTCCCTCAGGAATGGCCGAATCGGTTCTCGAGTTTTTACGCATCTGCAAAAAGGTTGATTTTAACGATGTGGTAGTTTCTATAAAATCGAGCAATACTCGCATGATGGTGTATACCGTGCGTTTATTGAACTACAAAATGCGGCTCGAAGACATGCAATATCCTATCCATCTGGGTGTTACCGAAGCAGGCGAAGGAGAAGACGGCCGCATAAAATCGGCAGTGGGAATTGGTGCATTGCTGGCCGATGGTATTGGCGACACCATTCGCGTTTCACTTACCGAAAGTCCTGTAAATGAAATTCCTGTTGCCCGGAAACTCGTCGACCATTTTAAATCGTACAGAAACCATGAGCCAATAACGGCATCGCTCATCGCACAGACCAACCCGTTTGAATACGAACGGAGGTCAACAAGGGCGGTTTTAACTATGGGAGGCGATAAACTGCCGGTTGTGGTTGCCGACCTTGAAGACCGCAACCTTAAGGAAATGCTTCCGATTCGCGGTAAAATGGTACCCGATTACTTCCTTTCTGGAAATAAAATAATGGATATAAAAGGTGAAAGCTATCCAATCATTTCACTTGAAGAATACCTTTTCGAAAGCACCCGTTGGGGAAGGATGAAATTCATCCGCACCAACAAAATGGAGTTCGACCGCTTTATGGCAAAGAATCCGGAAATCATGATGAAGCTGAAACAAACCCGTAAAACGGTACTTATCCTTGAAAGCTTCAATAAAAACCCGATGGCTGAACTAAGGGCTTTCTTTACCACCTTAGAATCACACATCTGGAAAGTGCCGGTGATTCTTTACCGGAGATACAACGAAAGCAACCTGGAGGACCTTCATATTAAAGCTTCTGCCGACCTTGGCGGGCTGCTCATTGATGGCTATGGTGATGGCATCTGCATATCAAATGATAATGAACGGATAACCTTTACCGAACTGAAGGATTTAAGCTTCGGGATACTACAGGCCAGCCGGATGCGTATGAGCAAAACCGAATTTATTTCATGCCCGGGTTGCGGACGTACTCTCTATGATTTACAGGAAACAACAAAGAGTATTAAGGCGCATTTCAAACACCTCGACCACCTGAAGATCGGTATCATGGGTTGCGTTGTAAATGGCCCCGGCGAAATGGGCGATGTAGATTACGGTTTTGTGGGTGTAACCCAGAATAAAGTTACCTTGTACAAAGGCCTTAAACCGGTTAAACGACATATCCCAATGGAAAATGCGGTTGAGGAACTTGAGCTTCTGATAAGGGAAAACAACGACTGGAAAGATCCTGAATAAATCATATACGTATGGCGAAAATCCATTGGAAACCCGGTACGATGATTTATCCTCTGCCGGCAGTGATGGTAAGCTGCGGTCATGACCCCGCAGAATACAATATTATTACCATAGCCTGGACAGGAACCATTAACAGCGATCCTCCCATGTGCTCCATTTCTGTAAGGCCCGGTCGCCATTCCTATGACATTATAAAGCGGACCGGTGAATTTGTTGTCAACCTCACTACCGAAGAACTTGCGCGGGCTACCGACTGGTGTGGATGCCGCTCAGGAAGGAAATACAACAAATGGGAAAAAATGAAGCTTACACCCGCACCGGGTAAGGTTGTAAAGGCACCAATTATCGAAGAATCGCCGGTAAACATCGAATGCGTGGTAAAGAATATCATGGAACTGGGGACTCACCATATGTTTCTGGCAGAAGTGGTCAATGTATCTATTGATGAAAAGTACCTCAATGAGGAGCAGGCATTCAGTTTTTCGAAAGCCCGTCCGCTTGTTTACAGCCATGGCCATTACTTTGGCCTGGGAAAAATGATAGGTAAGTTTGGTTGGTCGGTACAGAAGAAAAAAAAGTGAAACCGTAACAGGCACCCTTCTATTTTCTGAGATAAGTATCCTTCCAGCGGTTAAATACCAACTTGTGAACAATCCGGTAATGCCGGTTATAGGTTTTATTGTAATGTTCACTGTGGTGCATAACATACTCATTTTTTGCAAGCAGAGCTTCTATCGCTTTTTTATCCGATTCAAAATCCACCAGCTGAAGATTCATTTTTTCAATAACCGCCATAACATTCTGCCACTCCTTCTTCCATGTTTCGATGTCCGGATTACGGGCAAGGACTGCACTTTCAACCATAGCTTCCAGCAGAACCGACCGGGGAATAATGTCGTCCTTTACCAGGCTCAGGTTAATACGGTAATAATCATTTGCCGACCCCAAAGGCTGCCATTTCAGGGTATCGCCAATCGGTTGCTGCAATTCATAATTCAAATATCCACCTGCATGGGCAGTGTCGGGAATAAGATGCCCCGGGCCATAGGCATCCTGAAAAAAATTCTTATAGATATCTCTTAACCGGGCTTCAGGGAAATGCCTGAGTTCTGTTTGCACAGCCTTCTCTATTTTTTTATTCAAATCCTCACCTGTATTTATCAGAGGCAAAACCAGAACCAATAACATCTGCCACATTTTATTCCTTTTTACGATTTGAGCTAAATATATGAAATTAGGATTAATAAATAAAAGGATTGTATTTTTGTCCGATTGAATATAGCATTCAAATTTATTTTTCCTGTGAACCAATTAATGATTACGAGGTTTATTTTGAACAAAAAAATACATTCTTCATTTAAGATAATGACTATCATGAAAAAATTACAATTAATAACACTATTAAGTATCTTATCGGTTATGGTAAATGCACAATCAAATCCGTTGCTCGGAAGTTTTAACACACCACATGAAACTGCCCCTTTTGGAAAAATAGAAAACGAACACTTCCTGCCTGCTTTTGAAGAAGCAATTAAAAAGGGCGAAGCTGAAGTGCAGGCTGTAGTTGAAAATCAGGAACCCACTACTTTTGAAAACACAGTGGTAGAGCTTGAACGTTCAGGCAGGTTGCTCAGCCGCACGGCAGGTGTATTCTTTAACCTCGTCAGTGCCGAAACCAGCGATGAATTGCAGCAACTGGCACAGGAAGTATCGCCAATGCTCACTAAATTCCAGAACGACATCACGCTCAGCCCGTTGTTATTCGAACGGATAAAAACCGTATACAACAACAAGGAAAACCTGGAGCTTACGCCCGAACAACATACCCTGCTGGAAAATACCTATATCGATTTCGTCCGGAAAGGGGCCAATCTTTCTGAGGTTGATAAGCAAAAATTCAGGGAAATTAGTACTGAATTATCGACGCTGAACCTCAAATTTGGTGAAAACGTACTGAAGGAAACCAACAAATTTGAACTGCACATTACCGATAAAAGCAAACTGGCAGGTTTACCTGAAAGTGAGCTTGAGGCCGCAGCACAGAAAGCAAAAAGTAAGGAAAAGGAAGGCTGGGTTTTCGACCTTACAATGCCCAGCTACCTGCCATTCATGAAATATGCCGACAATCGCGATCTGCGCAGGGAACTGTATATGGCGTATATGTCGAAATCGTTTAAAGGCGATGACCTTGACAACCAGGAAAACATCAGGAAGATGGTTAACCTGCGACTTGAAATGGCCAATCTGCTGGGATACGACACCTATGCCGATTATGCCCTGGAACGTCGTATGGCCATGAATTCCGAAGGAGTTTATAAACTTCTGGACGACCTGTACGAAGCATCATATAAAATGGCGTTGAAAGATAAGCAGGAGGTGCAGGAATATGCACGGGGTGAAGGCTTTAACGATGAAATCATGCCCTGGGACTGGGCTTATTACAGTGAAAAGCTGAAAGAAGAAAAGTTCGATTTGAACGATGAAATGCTTAAGCCCTACTTTGAGTTGAGTAATGTTATCGATGGCGTATTCGGACTGGCTACCGAACTGTTCGGAATCACTTTCACGGAAAATAAAGAAATACCGGTTTACAACGAAGAGGTGATCCCATACGAAGTGCACGATAAAGACGGTAAGTTCCTGTCGGTATTGTATGCCGATTTTCACCCGCGCCCCGGAAAACAGGGAGGCGCCTGGATGAACGAATTTAAGGGGCAGTGGAAAGAAGACGGTAAGAATTCAAGGCCTCACATCACCATTGTAATGAATTTTACCCGCCCCACTGAAACCAAGCCTGCCCTTCTTACCTTCAATGAAGTGGAAACATTCATGCATGAATTCGGGCATGCACTGCACGGAATGCTGGCCAATTCAACTTATTCCAGCCTTTCGGGAACAAGTGTATACCGCGACTTTGTAGAGCTGCCTTCCCAGATAATGGAAAACTGGGCGGTTGAAAAAGATTTCCTTGACCGCTTCGCCCGGCATTACGAAACCGGAGAGCCCATTCCGGCTGAACTTGTAGAAAAGATAAAAGCTGCGACCAATTACCAGGCCGGTTACCTTTCAGTCCGTCAACTGAGCTTTGGCCTGCTCGACATGGCATGGCACACGCAGAAGAAACCCTTCGGCGGCGATGTAAAACAGTTTGAGGAAGCAGCCTGGAAGAAAACCCAGATATTTCCTGTAATCGACCAGGTAGCCATGAGCACCCAGTTTGGCCACCTGTTTGCCGGCGGTTATGCAGCCGGTTACTACAGCTATAAATGGGCCGAAGTACTCGATGCCGATGCCTTTAGCCTGTTTAAGGAAAAAGGTCTGTTCAATAAAGAAGTTGCACAATCATTCCGGGAGCACATCCTTGAAAAAGGCGGCACCGAACATCCCATGACACTTTATAAGCGCTTCCGTGGACAGGAACCAACCGTTGATGCCCTATTGGAGCGCAGCGGGATGAAATAACAGGCACAGGCCCAGACAAAGAAAGGCGAAGGCACAGGCAAAGGCGAAGGAGGAAAAGCAGGCAGCGGCAGTAAACAGCAGGCATTCCTTCTAAGCCGGATGGCATCCCTTATCGATTTTTGTACGAAATCTACTATAAATGAAAGGGATGCTGTCCTTATCCGGATTGACAATTGTTAATTATTGCTGTCAGTAGAAACTTTTCATCGAAGCAGTGTAAGGGTGGTGCGATTTTGTATCGAGCATTCAATATAGTTCACATTCATGTCATCTTTTCCTCCTTTTAGATGAGTCAGGGAGGATTCCAGTTCAGGCGCAAACCCCACATCAAAACCTTCTTCTCCTCCTACATGGGAGGCGGGGAAGGGTCCTGCCACTGCAATATATTTCATTTAAATAACAGGTGAAACAACCAGTAACCTTTATTTATTTGTAATGGTAACTGATAATTCAGTTAATAAACTGAAAAAATAGTTGCATAACTGAAAAAACAGTTTTATATTTGTTGGAGAATATAATTGAACTGATGTCAGTACCTTAAATTTAATTCCACGATGAAGAAACTTACAAGAAAAGAAGAAGAGGTAATGAAAATCCTCTGGAAGTTGAAAAGGGCTTTTGTAAAAGATATAATTGAAGAATATGACGACCCTAAACCGCACTATAATACGATTTCCTCGCTGGTCCGGCTGCTGCAGGAAAAAGGAATTGTTGGTTACAAACAGTATGGGAATACGTATCAGTATTATCCGCTTATGTCGAAAGAAGAATACCGCCGTACATTTATGAAACAAGTGGTAAGTGATTATTTTGACAATTCCTATAAAAGTGCAGTTGCTTTTTTCGTAAAGGAAAAAGGGCTCACTCCTGATGAACTGGAAGAATTGATTCGGATGATTAAAGATGAAAAATGATGGAAACTTACCTTATCTACATAAGCAAAGTGGCCCTTGCCTCCGCTGCATTTTACCTGGCATACCTGATTTTATTTCAAAATCGGAAACAATTTATTTTCAACCGGATTTATCTGCCGGGAATGCTGGCATTGAGTTTCATTATTCCACTTGTAACTTTTACGACCGTGCAATATATAGAAGCTCCAATAACAGATTTGAACAGCTTTGCCTTGCTGAGCGAATCCACTGAAGCAATTACGTATTCTGAATCCTATTCTTTATGGCCGCACTACCTGTTTGGAATCTACCTTCTGGGAGTTGCAGGTTTCTTTTTTCATTTGGTTACAGGTCATATAAAAGCCATGCAGATTATCAGGGGAAGCAGGATGAAAAATCTTTTTGGTACCAATATTTATGTCACCGAAAAGGATGTGCACCCGTTTTCCTTTTTTAACAAGATTGTAATTTCTGAAAGAACATTAAGCAGCCGGAACTTAAGGATGATTATTGACCACGAATACATTCACGTAAAAGAAAAACATACGCTGGATATATTATTCATTGAAATTCTTTTCCTGTTGCAATGGTTCAATCCGTTTGCCTGGCTGCTAAAAGACGCTGTTAAAAACAACATTGAATACAAAACTGACGATAAAATTGTAAGACACCACGATCCAGCATCTTATCAACTGGCAATGGTGGCACTCGCCGATAAGAAAGGGGTAGCACCATTTTTAACCGCTTTAAATGGTTCACAACTTAAAAACCGCATTATCATGATGAAAAAGAAATCGGAAACCAGGTTTAAACTGGTTAAGCAAATGGTTATACTCCCGTTACTGGCATTATTGGTAATGGGTTTATCAAACCGGGAAGTAAAAACTGAGTTCATTCAGCAACAAGATGTAACTAATCAATATCAGCCTGAAGTTCAGGAAGAGACTATTGTTTCAGGCAGAATTACAAACGGGAAAGGTGAGTCGTTGGCAAATGTAGCAGTTATTATTAAGGGGAAACAGGTAGGCACCATTTCAGACAACAGCGGTAATTATCAGATTCAACTGGAGCAGGCAGATTCTACATTGGTTTTTGCTCTTCCGGGATACGAAAAACAGGAAATTGAAACAGATGGGAGGAAGAAAATAGATGTACAGTTAAAATCATCCAGTTCCGAAAATTCATCACAATTGAATCCCGGAAAATCCGAAAACAGTTCAAAGACCTCTGTCACTATAAAAAGTTCTGACCCCTCAAATGAACCGCTATATATTGTTGATGGAAAAACTACAAAAACCATTAACCAGATTCCTCCAGGGGATATAGAACGCATTGAAGTTTTGAAAAACGAATCTGCAACTGAATTATATGGTACAACAGCAAAAAATGGCGTGGTTATAATAACTACCAAATCAAAATCTTATTCCTATCTGGATGCTGATGCCCAAATTGTAAGGCCTCAGCCTAAGGAAAAGTTTGTTTTACCTGAAGTAATGCCTGAATTTCCGGGTGGGGAAGAGGCATTGAAGCAATACATTGCCGACAATATTAAATACCCGGAAAGTGCCAGGGAGAACGGAATCCAGGGAACAGCATATGTATCTTTTAAAATTACCAAAGAAGGAGAAGTAACCGATGCCAGGCTGGCAAGAGGAGTTCACCCCCCATTGGATAAGGAGGCAGTCAGGGTAATTCGTTCAATGCCCGACTGGAAACCGGGAATGACGAACGGGCAACCGATGGAGGTACCTGCATATACAGTTCCTGTTAATTTTACTATAAAAAAACCTGTCGTAAAAGTAAAAAGCTATGCTCAAAGCCTGGCTATTCCGGGGCCCCTTTATGTTGTTGATGGTGTAGAAACCAAAAGCATCGAAGATATTGCACCCGATGATATCAGTCACATCGATGTTTTAAAATCGGAATCCTCCACAGCACTTTACGGACAAAGAGGAAAGGACGGGGTAATTATTATTACAACCAAACAAGGTGCGCCGGAGAATAAAATAATCACTGAATTGCAACTGCGAAGATTTATTGCTGAGCGCATTAAGTACCCCGCTGAAGCACAACGTACAGGACTGCATGGGACGGTAAGCATGGTAGTTGATCCTGAAAAATCATACCAAATTGTTTCAAAAGAAAACTACTCCAGCGAAGATGTGTATGAGTTGGGATGGGTTGTGGTGACAGGTTATGAAGGTGATACACCTCCATCTGATAATCCGGAAAATAATTCACCCCTTCTTTTTTCAGAAGTGGAACGTGTGCTGCAGATGTTACCTAAAATTGATATACCGACAATAGACAGAAAGCTGATAAGGATAAATGTGGAATTTAAACTGCAGGCCAGAGAGTAAATCGCAGAAATTTGATGTTGCAGGTAATTGATTTGCACAGTTGGAAAGTTGCTGGTAATATGTTGCAGGAGAGGTTGTGAACTGATCATTAACAAATTTTAATTAAACTGACGATTCATTCATTAATGTTAACTTTTTATATTTATATAATTAACTTTTGTTAATATGGTAATCCGGTAAAATAATTAAAATTTGAGGTAAACAATTTCAAATCAAAATTTATGAGAAGTCTTTTAAGATTATTAACCGTATTATTTATTGTTGTACTTTCCTTTTCTTCAGGTGCTCAGGAACTCAAATTTGGCCATATCGATTTACAGGCCACAATCCAGGTGCTTCCCGAACTTAAATCAGCTGAAGCTGAAATGAATACTTTCCAGAAGGAACTGGAAGATGTTCTGGCTGAAATGCAACAAAATTATCAAACCAGCTTACAGGAACTGGAGCAACTTGGTGAAGATGCTTCCGAGGTTAAACGAAACGCCAAAATCTCCGAATTACAGAACCTGCAACAACGCATTCAGGGTTATCAGCAAAACGCCCAGCAGCAGATTCAGTAAAAATACCAGGAGTTGCTTAATCCATTGTATGAAAAGGTTACTGGGGCGGTGGAAGAGGTTGCCCGGGAGCTCGGTCTGATATATGTATTTGATACAGGTACCAATGTTCTTCTATATAAATCGAACCAGAGTGCAGACCTGCTGCCCATGGTGAAGGAAAAGCTTGGAATTGGCCAATAAAAAATGAACCAGGTCTTGCGAAGGAAACTATACCCATATCTGGTTCGAGGGCGAAAAACACCTGCTGGTGTCACGAACCCTGGTGGAATTCGAGGAGTTGCTTCACGAGTATAATTTCGTGAGGGTACATAAATCCCACCTCGTAAACCTGAATCATATAAAAGCATACATTAAAACCGACAGCAAGTTAAAGCTTTCCAGCGGTGAATGCATACCGGTTTCCCGCCGAAGAAAAGAAAAGGTACTGGAACGGCTAAAAATGAGCAGACAGAACTAACAGAAGGATCATATGTACGACCAAAACAAATGGAAAAGATCAGAATTAAACCAAAAGCAGCATTTTTTGTCCTGGCAATTGGAACAATTAGCATAGTAGTATTAGCACTTCAAAAGGAAAAGAAAGGAGAAGGTGCACTGGTGCCATTAAATGCAGCGGTTACATTTGATGGCAGCCGGATTTTAGTCAGCAACAACGATACTATTGACTACCTGAGCGCTGAGGTGACGATTAATGGTTATTACAAAATTTCAGACATGAACCTTCGTGCCGGAGAAACCTATACTTTATGGCCGGTGGAATTTTCACACATAAATGGCAGAAGGTTACCATTAGAACAAAAACCACAACAATTTGCAATATGGTGCAGATTGAATGAAGGAAGGAATGGATTTTGTTCGGTGAAATTCAATACGGAATAGCAGATCCCAGAGATCTCAGACGCCGGAATTTATATTGTACTTTTTAATGCACCATTTTGTCCGACAGGTGGTTCATGTTTATTTTCGGATAGTTATTTTCAATTTTATGGTATAAACATTTAGTCACGATAAACGTATATTTGTATAAAATCATTTAAATCCGACTCCAATGAAAACACTGATATTTTTTTTAGTGATTATTACATTCGCCTGTTTAGTCCAGGCACAGGAAAAGCCTGATAAATTGAAGTCGATACCTTTTGATGATAAGATTCCCTGGCAAAAGGATTCCCTTTTCGATTCTTTTCCTCAGTTTAAACTACCCGATCTGGAAGCTCCTGCCTTAACAGACAAGCTATTCAATTATCCCGGGGATATAAATGAGGCACATAATTCCGCAAGTAGTGCCACAGATTATTTTCATATGCCCATTGTGCGACCCGGATCTGGATTTTCCTCAAACATGACCATAAGTGTACCTGATTCCTCGGTGCATTATCATATACTGCAGAAGAAAATAGACATGAAAATGCTTCAGCAGGAAACGAAATAATAAAAACAAACAACCCCGGTTTTCACCAGGGCTGCTTTCGAGTTTTCAAGTGAGTAGTTATGAACAGGCACTAGTTAAGTCCTGATGTTGTCATGGCGCTATTTTATCTATAAGCGGGTAATACAAAATAAGTGTAAATGTAACAGCCAACACAAATTCCAAAGGCAAATTCAAGTGTGGCGAAAAATACCAGGATGCCGGCTATAACCATCGATGAGGTATAGAATCCCAGTATAAAAAGAACGGCAATTACCAATGTCATTAAAAATCCCATTCGCGCAGCAAAAATCTTTGGCGCTTTATCGATGGGTATTTTACGTAAATGAAGCAATCGCGCCAGCCCTGAACTGGCATAACTTACAGGGCTGTACCTGGAATTGGCAAAGGCCCGGATAAAGAAATCGACCATCAGCAAAAGCGGAAACAACACAGAATTAAATATAAACCCTGCTGCCACCAGCAGAATTGTGAAAAAGGCATTCAGCCTTGTAAGGCGCTCATTTACCTTTTCATTTGATATGGGACAAACCAGTTGCTTCATTCTAAATTCCATTTATCATCAAATTAAATACAAAATACTATTTTATTAGTAAATGATAAGCAAAAATGTTGCCATTGCTTACAATTTATTAACAAAGCGATGGTTTATTTATTTAAGAAGCTGTTGGGTGGAGCTGATAAACTGGAAATTTCTAAAAACTGCACCAGCTAATTTTATAATTATGATGTTTTCGGCAGGGTATTTGAATTGTCTCCTGCAAATTGTCCGGTTCTGCCGGACCAACTAATTTATATCGGTTCAATATAAAATTTCCACTACATTTGCGGGGTAAATAAAAAAGGATGATACAGGTGTTAGCCATACTTTTTACAATAGGTTCTTCCAGCCGGCTTTTGGCTAACAATGTGGTAGGACCTGAAGGACACAAGCTGGTGTGGCTGTTGATTCTTATTGCTGTTTCAGGGGTGACGGCCGTTTTTTTTCTCCTGAAACGTAAAAGTGCAGGAGGGTTTAAGTTTAAATTTCCGGTGCGGAAAAAAGTGACGGTTGAACTTAAGAAGGACCGTCTTTATTATCCGCGTTACCTTGAGTTAATTGTTACCAACCAGGGTAAAAACGATGTGGATGTGGGCAGTCCGATGCTTGTTCTCAGCAGTATTTGGGTAACCCGGAAATTTAAGCTGAAAGGGACAAATAAAAACTGGTATTATCCGCTGTTCCTGATGAAAGACCAAACTCATACGCTAAACATCGATTTGCACCGTTTTTATGGGTTCGACAGAACACTGAAAAGACTTCCAAGAGCAAGGGTTGTGGTAAAAGATGTAAAGGGCCGTCAACTGGGAAGCAGGAAGGTATTATTGCGAAAAACGTTATTTAATTTTTAATGAGGGACTGGAAATTTAATCACATCGATTTCTCTATATATCCTTTTTACGAAGGAGATGATTTAGGTGTCATCTGGACTCCTGAAAAAACAACAGTGAAAATATGGGCTCCAACCGCTAAAATGGTTGAATTCAGGCTTTATAAAGATGGCAAAAGCGGGGATGATTTTCATAAAACACAGCTTCAGGCAAGCGGAAACGGAACCTGGTCGACTATTTTAACGGGCGATTACGAGGGCAGATTCTATGCTTTTCGCATTAACGACGGAGAATGGCTGAAAGAGACTCCTGATATTTATACCCGGTGTGTGGGTGTGAATGGAATCAAAGGTTTGATTTACAATCCCGCCAAAACCAATCCTGAAAACTGGGAATCGGATGCTTCACCTGTTTTGAAAAGCTATACCGATGCCATTATCTATGAATCGCACGTGCGCGATTTTTCAATTTCCGAATCCTCCGGTATTCAGAATAAAGGTAAATATCTTGGCTTTACAGAGGAGAATACCCGAACAGCCGATGGTCTTGCAACTGGTCTTGAACACCTAAAGGAACTTGGAATCACTCATGTTCACCTGCTTCCGGTAAATGATTTTGCAACCGTTGATGAGGAAAAGCCGCTCGAAAAATACAACTGGGGATACGATCCCCAGCACTACAATGCCCTGGAAGGCTCATATGCCACCGACCCGTATGACGGAACAGTGCGTATCAGGGAATTTAAGAAAATGGTACAGTCAATCCATGCTGCAGGTATTGGTGTAGTGCTCGACGTGGTATATAACCATACCTTTTATGCCAAAGAATCGGTTTTTAACCAAACGGTTCCGGGCTATTTTTACAGGCAAAAACCCGATGGTACCTTTTCCAATGCCTCGGGATGTGGCAATGAACTGGCTACCGAACGCCACATGGTGCGTAAATATATAATCGACTCGCTGAAATATTGGGTTCAGGAATACCATGTCGATGGTTTTCGGTTCGATTTGATGGGCATTTACGATATTAAAACCATGAACCTGATAAAATCGGAACTGCAAAAGATAAAACCCGGTCTGTTGATTTACGGCGAAGGTTGGGCTGCCGATTACAGTCCGATGCCTGATGAGAAACGTGCAACTAAACGCAATCTGACAAAACTGCCTGGGATTGCTGCTTTTAATGACGATTTACGTGATGCATTGAAAGGTAATCACAGCAGCAAGAAGACTAAAGGATTTGTGAGCGGTCTCGACTTGCGGGAAGAAAACGTAAAATTTGGTGTGGTGGCTGCCGTTTCGCACCCGCAAATTGTATACGATTACGTTGAATCATCGAAGCAACCCTGGGCTGCCCAACCGGTGCAGTGCATCAATTATGTTTCCTGCCACGATAATTACACCCTGTGGGACAAACTCAAATCGAGCTGCTCAAAGGCCTCACTGCAGGAAATGCAAAAAATGGTTAAACTTGCAGGCGCCGTTATTCTTACATCACAGGGAATACCATTTTTACACGCCGGTACAGAATTCTGCCGCACCAAGGGGGGCAACGGAAATTCATACAAATCGCCCGATTCGGTAAATCAAATCGACTGGAACTTGAAAAAGGAAAATTACGATGTTTTTGAATACTACAAAAACCTGGTGGCACTGCGAAAAAACCATCCGGCTTTCAGAATGTCCGTAACCAGCCAGATTCAGCATTCCATACAATTTTGTTCGAAATACCAGATGGGTGTCGTTACCTATTGCATCGACGGAAGATCTGCCGGTGACCCATGGGGAGACATCATCCTGATTCTTAACGGAAACCGGAAGAAAATCTCACAGCCACTGCCCGAAGGTAAATACCGTGTTATGGTGCAGGGCGAACGGTTCAGCAATGAAGGATTGGCTGAAATATCAGGTGAGGTGGAAGTGGAAGGAATTTCAATGATGATCCTGGTAAAAAAATAAGCATAAAATATCTCTTTTTTTTTCTGTTGTATTTTCCTGTCTAAGAAGGGTGTAACAGGCTTAAGTCCTTATTGAGGTGCTAAAAGTAATGTGCCAAAATTACCCTTGTATTAAAATTTCCGGCAATTTTTTATTCATCCTCTAAGATCATTTCAATCTATAACTCATCCATAGTCCCACTTGTCCCAATAAGTCCCACACGGCATCTTAACCCATTCGATTATTAGCTAATTCCCCTAACCTAATTTAGCTTTTCTCCTAACCAAATTCAGTATTAACTCATTGTAAACTCATACATAACTCAATGTAAATTCAATTATAATTGAATTTACATTGAGTTAATATTGAGTTAATATTGAATTTACATTGAGTTTAGTCCGGAGAAGGTCAGTCGGATTTATCGTGTATATAAGCTTACTGGTAAGCATACATGAATACCCTCCCTGTCAGGAAAACAGGATAGAATAGATTAAATTTTCTTCACAGGAATTAAAAAATCGCCAGCAGCAATTCGATGTCTTTTGAAGGAATGTTGAAAAGATTTCCGATATCGTTGTTTGTGAGAATGCCGTGATAGATGTATACGCCTTTGCGAAATCCCTTTGAATTTTTAATGTAGTTGTCCATTCCGCCGATGTCGCCAATGGCAAGTAAAATAGGGATAAGGGTATTGCTGAATGAAATGGATGCCGTTCGGGCAACAATGGCCGGCGAGTTGGGAACACAGTAATGCACAACACCATGCTGTATATAGGTGGGGTTGTTAAGGTCGGTACTCCGGGTAGTTTCGAAACAGCCGCCCTGGCTGGCGTTTAGATCGATAATAACCGAACCTTCCTTCATTTGCTTTATCAAATCTTCAGAGACCTTAAATTTAGGGGTTGTGTTAAACATCATGGCGCCGATAACCGCATCGGCCGATAGGAGCGCTTTTTTCAGCACTTTTGGATAAAACACGGAGGTGAATACCGGACGTCCCAGTTTTTCTTCCAGTTTGCTTAAATCGTAAACAGAGGTATCGAATACTTTTACCAGGATACCCAGGTTGAGGGCTGCACGTGCAGCATACTCGGCGGCAGTACTGGTTCCGATAATTACAAGCTCAGCAGGTGTAATGCCGGTTACTTCGCCAAATAGCACGCCTTTGCCGTTATGGGCTTTGCTCATGTATTCGCTGGCCAGGGTTATGGCGGTTATTCCTGCTATCTGGCTCATCTGGTGTACAATGGGCGGGAAACCATATTCATTCTCGATGTTCTCGAAGGCAATTGTGGTCACCTTTTTTTGCATAAGCTTTTGCATCGATTCCCTGCAATGGGCCTGGATCTGCATATTCGAAAAAATGACCTGTCCACCGCGCAGCAAATCAATTTCATCATTCTCGAATGGTGCAACACGGAGTATAATGTCGCACTGAAACACTTCTTCCTTTTTCTCCACTATTACAGCCCCGGCTTCACGATAGGCCTGGTCGGAATAGCTGGCCATTTTTCCTGCATTTGTTTCGATGTATATTTCGTGACCGTAAGAGGTAAGCAGGTCAACCGCCTGGGGAGTCAGCGGTACCCTGTATTCAACTTTTGAAAAATCGGAAGGAATACCTATTTTAATTCTTTGCCCGCGGGTTTTTATTTCAAGCATCTCCTCTTTGGGCATCAACATGGTTTTCGAAACCGAAACACTTTCCCGTGACTCCTCTTTCACTGTCATAAATTTTTTAATTTTCTGTATAAATGGTTTTCAAAATCACACCAGCTATTCATTTATCCGGGTGATGCTGTTATATTACGCATTTCGTTTTCCTCAACTTCAATATTTACAGCTACAAATTCCTGTGGCAGCAAGGGTTCAATCTTTTCAGGCCATTCAATAAGGCAATAATTCCCGCTGTAGATGTAATCTTCATATCCCAGGTCAAAAGCCTCTTCCATCTCCTTAATGCGATAAAAATCGAAATGGAAAATTGAATCGCCTTTTATGGTTTTGTACTCATTTATGAGTGCAAATGTGGGGCTGGTTACATTGTCGTGTGTTCCAAGTTCTCTGCAAATAGCTTGTATAAAGGTTGTTTTGCCGGCGCCCATTTTTCCGTAAAAAGCAAAAACCCGCTGTTGGGGAAACCGCTCAATAAGTTCTTTTGCCGCTTTTCCGATCGCTTTTAAAGTGGTTATTTTAACTGAATACATGCTTGTTCTTCAAATATTCCAATAATGGTAAACCCTGTATTAAAAGGAATCTCTCCTTTAGTGGATTTAATACAATATTACAAAATGAAACTCAGATACACACAAATGAATTCAAGAAATGCGACATAAGTCAGGTAATTGGATAGTATATAGAACAATGAATCCGGTAAAAAGTATTAATTTTGAAATTAAATTAATGCAGAAACATTTCTTTTTGTAATTATATAAATCTTCTTTTTTTAATTAATAAAAAATTACGCAGATGAAAATACCGGCAGATTTAAAGTACACCGAAGATCATGAATGGGTAAAGGTGGACGGAGATACAGTGGTTGTTGGAATTACCGATTATGCCCAGAATGAGTTGGGCGATGTTGTTTTTGTTGAAATTGAGACGGAAGGTGAGGAGCTTGAACACGGGGATACCTTTGGGACAGTTGAAGCGGTTAAAACAGTTTCCGACCTGTTCATGCCTGTTAACGGTACCGTTAAGGAAGTAAATCCGGCGTTGGCTGATGAGCCTGAACTGGTAAACAAAGATCCTTACGGCAAAGGCTGGATGATAAAAATTGCGGTAAGTGATGCCGGGGAACTTGATAATCTGATGTCGGCCGATGATTACAAAAAAATGATTGAAGCATAAAAGCTCCGTATTTTAATTTTGATGTGCTTATAATGGTGCATTGAAAATTCTTGCCGGAGTTTGGGAAAACTGCTTAAAACCAAAAAAAACCAGGACAAATATTTGCCCTGGTTTTTAAATATATGCGATACTCTTCTTTTGTTTGCAATTATCCACATTTTGATGATCCGCACGACAAACAGGTAAGGCATCCTTCCTGGTATACCACTTCATCGGAGCCACACTCTTCGCACAAGGCATCCTCAGCCAGCGTTCCGTTCGGGATATACTTCTTAAGCGCACGGGCAACACCTGCTTTCCATGAATTAATGGTTTCATTATCGAGCTGAAGGCTGGTAACCAGTTCCACTATCTTATGTATGGGCATTCCGTGGCGCAGGGTTCCTGATATCAGTTTGGCGTAATTCCAGTAAACAGGATTGAATTTAAATGAAAGCCCTTCAATGGTAGTTTTGTATCCTCTTTTATTAATGTACTGAAAATCGTACCTTGAATTTCCATCGGGATCATAGCTTTTAATGATGTATCCGTGGGTAATGGAACGCGGAAGAAGAATTCCGTCTTCATCATCAGAGAGCCCGGTGAAGATTTCATAAGGTTTGTTATCCATAAGACCTATAAAGGCAATCCATTTCTCCTTGTTGTTTTGAAAACGTACAACATCGGCATCCAGTTTTTCGGGACGCTTGGTTGGGAAGCCTGATTTTTTCTTTTCCGATCCGTTGTTTGAGATCAAAACTCCTGAACGGGAGCCGTCACGATAGACAGTCACTCCTTTACAGCCGCTTTTCCAGGATTCGAAATACAGTTGTCCTACCAGTTCTTCAGTAGCATCGGAAGGAAGGTTAATTGTGACGCTGATGGAGTGATCAACCCATTTCTGAATTCTGCCCTGCATACGTACTTTGGAAAGCCAGTTCACATCGTTTGAGGTGGCCTTGTAGTAAGGCGACTTTTGCACCAGTTCATCCAGGTCTTCCTGGGTATAATCCTTGTTCAGGCTGTACCCGTTGGCTTCCATCCACACTTTAAATTTCTGATGAAAGACAATGTATTCTTCCCAGTGGTCGCCCATTTCATCTATAAAATCAACCCGCACATCTTTATCTCCCGGGTTAACTTTCCGCCTGCGTTTATACACAGGCAGGAATACAGGCTCGATACCTGACGTAGTTTGGGTCATCAAACTGGTGGTTCCTGTAGGTGCAATGGTAAGCAGTGCAATGTTTCGCCGTCCGTATTTGGCCATGTCTTCATACAGCGAAGGATCGGCATCTTTAAGCCGGTTGATAAACGGATTGTTTTTTTCTCTTTCCGAATCATAAATTTTGAAAGCGCCACGATCCTTTGCAAGATAGATTGAGGACCGGTACGATTCCAGGGCGACAGTTTTATGGATTTCTTCTGAAAAATCGGTAGCATTTTCACTGCCGTATTCCAGCCCAAGCGCTGCAAGCATATCACCTTCTGCGGTAATACCTATTCCGGTACGACGGCCTTCGCGGGCTTTGGTTTTAATGTTTTCCCAGAGTTTCTTTTCAACAGCCTTTATTTCTTCTATTTCAGGGTCGGCGTTAATTTTAGCAATAATGGCATCAATCTTTTCAAGTTCAAGATCGATGATGTCGTCCATAATGCGTTGGGCATAATGGATATGTTCTTTAAACAGTTCGAAATTGAACTTTGCTGTTGAAGTAAACGGATTTTCTACATAAGAATAAAGGTTTAAAGCCAAAAGTCGGCAGCTGTCGTATGGGCATAATGGAATTTCGCCGCAGGGATTGGTTGAAACCGTACGGTAACCCATATCGGCATAGCAGTCGGGAACCGATTCTTTGATTATGGTATCCCAAAACAATATACCGGGTTCAGCCGATTGCCAGGCATTTTTAACAATCTTTTTCCACAGTCTTACTGCATCAATTTCTTTTTTATAAAGCGGTTTTTCTGCATAAATGGGATAAGCTTGCATGTAGGAAGTTTCCTGCTCAACCGCTTTCATAAAGTCGTCTTGTATTTTAACCGAAACATTGGCTCCGGTTACTTTTCCCTGCTCGAGCTTGGCATCGATAAAGCTTTCCGAATCGGGGTGTTTGATGGAAACCGACAGCATGAGTGCGCCCCGGCGACCATCCTGGGCCACTTCACGGGTTGAGTTGGAATACCGTTCCATGAAGGGCACGATACCGGTGGAAGTGAGTGCTGAGTTTTTTACTGGCGAGCCTTTGGGCCGGATGTGCGACAGATCGTGTCCAACACCGCCGCGTCTTTTCATCAGCTGTACCTGTTCCTGGTCAATTTTCATGATTCCACCATACGAATCGGAATTGCCATCGTTTCCTACTACAAAGCAGTTCGAAAGAGAGGCAATCTGGTAATCGTTGCCTATACCTGTCATAGGTCCTCCCTGTGGCACCACGTACCTGAAATCTTTCAATACAAGATAGATTTCGTTTTCGGTAAGCGGATTTGGATACTGCTTCTCGATCCGTGCAATTTCTTTGGCCAGCCTGTGGTGCATATCATCGGGTGTACATTCAAATACATTACCGAATGAATCTTTTAGGGCATACTTATTTACCCAAACTCTTGCAGCCAAATCGTCTCCCTTGAAATAAATGTGGGAGGCGTTTATTGCCTCTTCCTGCGAATAGATTTTCTTACCTTTTGAGGTTTTTACTGATACTTCTTCAAATGCCATAGTGTTCAGTTAATATTATTAAAATATGTTCTTTTTCTGTATTGAAAGATTCTGCTTAGAAAAGTGACAGCAAGATAAAACAGAAACCTAAGTTTTGGTGCATTTTGTGGGTTAAAAAAATGAAAAGTTATCAACTTTGAGTGGTTAAGTGTTTGTGGTAAAGAATATTATGTTGTTACTTTCGTGAGAAAGTTTACCAAAAAAAGAGATTCACAGCTTTAAAATCAAAAGATTTGTTATCGAATATTCGATCGAAAAAACCTAATATTACAGAAAAGAGATACCAACAAAATGTATGCAAAAACTGATTACATGTTAAAAACTTTTTTGACAATAAGTTGGGTTGATCCCACATTTTTTGCTACATAACTCTTGCACGATTCTGAAGCAGATTTCCGGGTCGCGGGTTGGAATAAAATATTTTGAAGAGTATTTTCCAGGGAACTGTAATCACTAATAGCAAATGCACCTCCCTGGCTTTTTAGATTAACTGCTTCCCTGAATTTCTCGTAATTTGGGCCAAATACCACGGGCAGACCAAATGTTGCAGCTTCGAGAATGTTGTGGATTCCAACGCCAAATCCTCCGCCTATATATGCCACCTCGCCATACCGGTAAAGAGACGACAGCAATCCTATGGAGTCTATGATGAGGACCCGGTAGTTGGCTGCATCTTTTTCGTTTAGCTGGCTGTATCTGACTGATTCATTAAACAGTTGTTCCAGTCTGCTTATGTTGGCCGGTGTTACTTCATGGGGAGCAACAATTGTTTTCAGGTTGTTTTGATTGTTAATAAATGCGGCCAGCAGTTCCTCGTCGGGTTTCCATGTGCTGCCGGCCACCAGCATGAGGTTGCCGTTTTTAAATTTATCGATTACCGGAATTTCAGGGGCATTTTCTGCAATGGCTGCCACCCGGTCGAAGCGGGTATCGCCCGATAATGTATAGTTATTAATCCCGATTGATTTCAACAGGTTGGCTGAATTTTCATCCTGAACGAAAAAATGGGTGATTTTTTCAAGCATTTGCCGGTACCATTTTCCCCACAGGTTTTCTTTGAAGAACTGCTGATCCTTGCGGAAAATAGCTGAAACCATATAGAGCGGCATTCCCTTCTTCTTTAATTCATCGATGTAAAAATGCCAGTATTCATATTTTATGAAGAAGGCTGTTTCGGGCTGAACCATTTTTATAAACGCCCTGGCATTTTTGCGGGTATCGGGTGGAAGGTACATGATGATGTCGGCCTGTTCATAATTTTTTCTGATTTCATATCCCGAAGGAGAGAAAAAGGTCAATACAATACGGTACCGGGGAAACTGCTTACGCACCTGTTCAATAAGTGGCCTGCCTTGTTCAAATTCCCCAAGGGAGGCACAGTGAAACCATATATACTTTGCATTGGTTTCAATGTTCGCTGCCAGGTTCTTTTTCCAGTTCTTCCTGCCTTTCACAAACTGCCGGGCTTTGGCATTGAATAAGGCTGTGGTTTTAATGGCGGCTAAGTAGGTATAAATGCCTGCCTGGTATAGGAACTTCATGGCTTAATATTTAAAATGGACTTTTGGGGAAAGAAAAAAGTCGCTGCTTCTTCATGTATTCATAAATGGTGAGGTTCATGAGCAGAAGCAGGAAAAAGTAGAAAAAATCTTCCAGTGGGATTGTAAATATTCTGATCCCCAGGGTATGTTCATCCATGTATTCTACCACAGGGAGGGCAGTTAGCAGTCCGTTAACAATTAGGAACGGGATCAGCAAAATGAGCCACGTAAGGTAAAATTTTGTGTAGTGTGGCTTAAAGCGGTTTCTGAAGATGGTATATCCAAAGTAGATGGTAAGCAGGAAAAAGTTAAAGAAGGTATAAAGATGCTGCCGGGCAGTGTATGTTACAATTGCAAAACCGGCCAGCAGCACAAGGCTTACAGCAAGAAACAGGTTGGGTTTTTCAAATTTGGCAAGCTTTAGATTCAGCACTTCATAGACAAACACACTTGTATAGGGGATAACGAAAAAGAACAACCACTCCTCGACAGGCAGGTTCAGGATGTAAATGCCGGTAATGTAACGAGGATTAAAGCTCCAGATTCCAAGTTCCTCAAACCGTAAATCCCACAGTATGAAAATGGCACCTGAGAATAGTATAGCAGGGAAAAGAAACTTCACTTTGGTGTAAAACCTTACTTCCTTTTCAAAGCTAAGGGCCAGCGGGACTGCAATTGTTGCCAGCATAAGCAGAAGGTATGTAAAATTCCGGAACTCCATGTATAATTATTTTGGACAAAGGTAAAGCAAAAACTTTAATCAAGGTTAATACGTATTGAGCGCCATCAATGCAGGAACTTATTTTTTTCCTTGTTTGTTTAGATCACTATGGTTGTTATGCTGTGTTCAGCAATCTCGAATGGTTTCCCGGTATCGATCGTTCCCATTAGTTTTAAACTGTTTTGGGCTGATGTTTCATAAACCCTGGCATTTGTATTGTAATCTCCCTGCAGGTTAATGCGCAGGTTTCGTTTTGTATTATTGTCGTTTATGATTACTACCACAAGCTCTCCATCTTTATTTTTATAGGCAGAAGCTTTAAGCTGAGGATTATCTCCCATAAAAGTCATAATTGGGGTAGCTCCGGGCCGGATAAACCTTGAATAATTGCCCAATGCCCATAAAAGCTTGGATTCATAAATGTTTCCGCCGGTTTCACTTTTATCGATGTATACCAGGCCATCTTTGAAATCGTATGGACTCACAGCAAGCCACCAGTGCCATGCACTTGCCATTGCTATGGTAAGGTCGGCCCGTATAACATTCGCCACAAATAAAGCGGTTTCCATACCCAGGTCCCTTCCGTTTCCTTTAAATCCATCATTATCACCGAGAATGCAGTATTCAGTCATCCAGAATTCCAGTTCAGGGTCTGTTTCCATAATTTCTTTACGCAACCGGGTTCTTACATCTTCAAGTACCTGGTCGTTTGTGGTGGTAAAATAGCTGTGGGCAGCAATTTTATGAGCCATATTGGGAACATCTCCTACATAATTATCAGAAGAAGGTGCAAAGAACTCTTTTATCTGAAACCCACGGCTTGCATCATTTCCGGCCTCGTATAAATGGTTTATCTGCCCGGCCTCGGGAATTTCAATCAGGGTGGGAAGGTCTGCATTTTTTAGGTCACTGCCTAAAATCCTGCACAGCTGGGCCACCTCCGAATTCTTCCATGGAGAGCCTTCCTGACCACCTTTCCAGTCCCATTGCGGTTCGTTAACAGGAGAAAGATAATCAAAAAGTACCCCTTCGTTATTTTGAATGTTACGGGTTACCTCAACCAGGTATTTACTGAATTCCGGCAGCTTCTCAACAGGCAGGTTCATTGAATTGCCTCCGTCAGAGTATGCATTCCCGTTTTTTGTAAGTGCAACAGGTGGACTGTTTACAAATCCGATGAATGTTTCCACTCCCCGTTCTTTTGCAGCACGAAGGAACCAGCGCTGACCGGCCTGGTTACTCCAGTCGTAAGTACCGTCATGCTGTAGAAAACTTTCTGCCCGTCGCCAGGGATCATCAATACCCGAATTGATTTCCTGGCGGGCACTGCCGGCGCCAATGTTAAACCTCCAGGCGCTCAGTCCAATTCCTTTGGGAGTGCCATCCTTATTGGTTTCCATGCTGAACAGCAGGTCGGCAACCCTGTTTTTTTGTTCGTCTGGCCAATTGCCAACAAATTGGCTACTCCATGCATCCGAGGCTCCAAAGTTGTGAATGGTCTGGTAAGTGGTTTCCGGCATCAGGATAATTTCACTGACATCTTCCTTCCCAGGATCTTTTTTATCGATTTCATTGCAGGCTAAAAGCAAATTGAAGAGCAACAGGCTGATGAAAATCATACAGATGGTTTTTAATAGTAAATCGATGGTATACGTTCTATCTTATATTCAAAAGGAGCTGCCTGGCCGCTGGCCACTTCATAAATAACAGAGTGGCTTTTGGTGGCTGCTTCTGTTAGTTTCTTGTAGGGGCGGTTGCAGATATCCATAAATCCGATGTTGTAGTTTTCGCCGTCGAACCTTCCTAATATGGGCTGATCAAGCCACTGGAAGTAGTGGATGCCAATAAGCTCCGGACGGGCAAGTCCTTGTTCCAGGTAATACCGGTAAGCATTGCCCCGTTCCTCCTGGGTAAGGGCTCCCTGGATTCCTGTTGCCGGCAATCCACGATCTGTAGCACCAAAATGAAATTCGCCAATCATGACCGGCTTTCCGCTGATGCGTGCAATTTCGGCTGTTTCCGGCGGCCCCGGATTGCCATAGCCGTTAATGGAATATACATCGAAGCGATCGCCTGCTTTATAGAGCAAGTCGGAACTGATCCAGGCATAACGCATTCCCAGGTTCAGGTGATCAGGATCTACCTTTTCCACCTCATCACACGGAACATCAACATATTTCTTTACCAGAACTTCGGAAAACTGCCAGAAATCTTCTTTCGCTATTTCTGATGGATATTCTTCAATTACCATTTCCGAAAGTTCCTTAAAGTTTTCAATGTCCAGTTTCCATGCATCATTAAATGACTGTATATCGGTATACCTGCCGGAAATCCAGTCTGTAAACTGCTCTTTTGATACAGAAGGCCGGTCAGTGGCAAACATTTCAAAGGCAATATCATGGGCTCCAAACGCCCAGAGTGGTTCATTGCGCAGGAAATATCCTATAAGATAAGGATCGCCTTTAAAGTCGTTTAACTGACTGGCAAACGTTTTTGCATTGGCAGCATATTCATCTGAAAATACATCGGGGAAGTCACGAAACAGGGTTACCTGCGTAGAAGGAAAATCCGATAGGGGAAGAACATAGGGAAGGTTAGATTTACGGGCATATTCAATGTCCGACCAGTTGGCAATTGTATTTAACCGGAATTCCCGAATCTGTGAAGTAGTTATAGCTTCCCAGCTTTCCAGCCACTTATCACCAAAAACCTTCATCAGGTTTGATCTATAGAAATCAACAAGCACTTTATCTCCTCTGCCGGAGTAAGCATCTTTAAAAACCTCATTGTCTTTGGGAGGAAGCCATTCGAACAGATCTTCCTGCCCGGAAATAGTTCCTGATGACTGGTTGCGTATGCAGTCGACACCTACCGATACAAATGCGTAGCCATCCGGATCGACAAGCCACCAGCGGTTGCCATCGTGGTGGGTACGAAAGAATCTTGTTGCATTAAAACGTTTCTCTTTCCATCCGCCGTATTTACTCCAGTTTTCGGGGAAGGAGGATGCCGATGCTCCGGCAAGCTGAGCTATTAACAGGTTTTTTAATTCCTCCTCACTTGTAGTTTTGCCGGGCCAGTCTTTGGCGGTCCATTGTCCTAAATTGTCAACCACCGGGTTTTCCGGATCAGGAAAAGGTTCCGGAAGTTCATTGGTAAGGTAAACATCGGCCAGTTCAAATTCAGGCATAAAATGAGGTTCCTGAAGGGGAGCAAACCGCAGGGCTACTTTTGAGATGTCATCGGGCTTCAGGCGTCTGCCCTGCATAGTACCTTTTAATTGTCTTGGGAACCGTTCCATGAATACATTCTGACCATCGAGGTACTCAAGAGGGAAAATTACCCTGGTTTTCAGGTAGGGGAGTACCCCAATTTTTGTTGCCTGCCGGGGCCTTTCATTAGCCTGACCTGCCTCGTCACCGCTTTGAGTTATAATAGTGGCCGCAGCATTTTCATTTCTGAAAAATTCGAGGTTAATTATTGCACTGAAATCATTGCCGTGCCAGATCTCACAAACAAGGTAGCGGGACTGGGTCCATTGAGTGGCATCGTCTCCCTGCCATACCACTATGCTTTGGTTTTCGGCGGTTGGTTTAATATGGAGTATTTCTGTATCAAACCCGGAGCCTTTCTGCAAACTGGTGATTTCAGAATTAGTTGAATGAATTGTATTAAGACTGAATTCATCTTCCGGTTCTGCTGCACATGCTGCAATTAAAAACGATGCAAAGACAATTAGAATAATTTTCATTGGTTACTGTTTATGTCTAAAATCTTTTAAACCAGAACTGAAAAAACCGTAAAGGCCTAAAGATGCAATAACAGCGGAAGCTTTGCAACCTTTAAACCTTTACGGCAGAATTTATTTCTACAGTTTTTGTTTTGCCAGTGCCTTAGGATAGTCACCGGGGCTTAAAGGTTTCATACGGAAGCTGTAACTGTATTCTTTCCCTGTCAGGCGGTATTGGTCGTGCGTTCTGGCGCCCCAGCTGTTGTCGCCACCAACGCCCATTTGTTTGTAATCTACGTTAACCGACGTAAGGTTACGAGGCTTTACATCGGTGGTGTGGCGGTTTACTACTGTTTCGCCTTCCTGTTGGCGCCCGTCTGATCGTTCCATCGATTCGAAATCTTCCTGCAGATTGTGGTGGGCGCTAACCTCAAGCAGCGGCATTCCCTCAAAATACAGTCCGTTGCCTTTTGCATCGGTAACAGCCATCCAACGCACATCGGTTTTATTGCCATTTTCCTGAGGGCGCAGGTAAGCCCAGTACTGATCGGCCACACTTCCCTGGTAAAGATTGACAAAAGCACCCGTATTACGATCCTGGTAACTTTCGTGTGGTCCTTTTCCAAGCCAGGCCATTTGTTCAAAATTACGCGGCATAATCATGTTCATCCCCATCCTTACAATTTCAGGAAGGTCTTCCCTGCTCATTTTGAAATTGTTATTTACCACTACATCACCTGAGCCATAAACGGCATAAGTTGAAGTGTAATCGGCAATTTTTTCTGCATTTTCATCCACCAGATCGAATATGAATATTATTTCTGCAAGGTTGTTGGCTTTTCGGTTCACCGTTATGTTGGATACTTTTCTGTTCTTTCCGGCTTCACGCCATACTCTGCTTCTTTTATGCAGGTTATTGCCAAAGTCGTTATCGATTGGTGCCCTCCAGAAATTTGGCACCGGGCCCTGTTCCAGTAATTCAGTTTCTCCTTTTTTGAAACTGCTCATCACACCGGTTTCTTTATCGAAAGCAACTGAAAAACCATCCCCTTTTACCAGGATGGAACCGGTATTTTCATCCACTGACAGGGAAGGCAAATTGGCAAGGTTCATTTTTTTTGCAGGAGAATATGCCGGCAGCTTAAATTGTTCGGCTGCTAGTTCAGTTCCGGCTTCTATCAATCCATCCTGATTTTTCAGCGTGGCTTTTATGGTTAGGAAATATTCCACTCCGGCTTCTGGCTTAATTTTAGAGTCGAAATTCACGCGCACCGATTCGCCGGGAGCTGAATTAACATTATCAAAGCGGCCGGTTTTTATAACGTTACCATCACCTGTAATTTCCCAGGTAAAAATAAAATCAGAAAGATTGCGGAATGCATATTTGTTTTTGATGTTTACCACTCCCTTGCCAAGATCAGTTGGTTCGAATCCAATATGCTGATAAACTTTTTTTACTTCAAGCAGATGCGGTTTAACACCTCTGTCGGGATTAACCAGACCATTCAGACAGAAATTACCGTCGGAGGGTACATCCTCAGGTCCGAAATCGCCGCCGTATGCCCAGAATTCTTCGCTGTTCTCGTTTTTTGTCAGCAGTCCCTGATCTACCCAGTCCCAGATGAACCCACCCTGGAGCGCCTCGTATTTTTCAATCACATCCCAGTAATCCTGGAGGTTTCCCACGCTGTTACCCATAGCATGTGCATATTCACACTGGATGAGGGGTTTGTCAGGATTACCTTCTGCATATTTGACCATACCCTCGATGTGCATGTACATAGGGCAGGTAATATCGGTATTCTCACCTCCATGCGCCTGCTCGTACTGCACAGGGCGGGTTTGGTCAGCCGACTTTAAATAATTGTACGTGGTCATGAAGTTAACACCATTGCCGGCTTCATTTCCCAACGACCAGATAATGATGGAGGGGTGGTTTTTGTCTCTTTCGTACATGTTGCGGGTACGAAACATGTGTGCCTCCTTCCAGCCTTCGTCTTTTGCCAGAGATTCGGGCCCATACCCCATGCCGTGCGATTCGATGTTTGCTTCATCGATAACATAAAGCCCGTATTTGTTGCACAATTCATACCACAGTTCCGGTTGAGGGTAATGGGAGGTGCGGACTGCATTCAGGTTGTGGGCCTTCATTGTGTATATGTCCTTAAGCATGGTTTCCTTGTCAACCACATGGCCATTCACATCATGATGTTCGTGAAGGTTGGCACCTTTCAGGTAAACATACTGTCCGTTTACAAGCAGGTTGCCTTCTTTTATTTCAACTGTCCGGAAACCTACATCCTGCCTGATTACTTCCACAATGCCCTCACTGTTTTTAAGGGTGATTATCAGTTCATACAAATTAGGATATTCAGCCGACCATTTTTGCACATCAGGAAGCTCACCTGCGAAATGGACGTTCTGTTTTCCTGAGTTCACCTGCTTTGTAAACTCTGCTACAACCTGCCCCTGATCAAATAGTACTGCATCAAGTGACACCTCGCTTGTATTTTCTCCCACGTTCATTACATCTATCTCAAGCGATAATATACCATTGGCATAATCCTCATCGAGGGAGGATATCACCTTAAAGTCTTGTATTTGTTGCTGGTCACGGGCAATCAGGTAAACATCACGGGTCATACCGCTAATGCGCCAGAAATCCTGGTCTTCGAGATAGGAACCATCGCACCACCTGAAAATTTCTACTGACAATGTGTTTTCCCCCGGCAGCAGGTATTCAGTTATATTGAATTCTGCAGGAGTTTTGCTGTCTTCGCTATAACCTACATATTGCTCATTTACCCATACATTAAGCATTGAGCTGGCAGCACCAAAATGAAGTATGACTTTCTTCTCTGCCCAGGAGGAGGGCAATGTGAATGTTCTTTTATAGGAACCTACAGGATTGTGATCACCTTCGATTAACGGAGGTGTTTTACCATGAGGGTAAGTAATGTTGGTGTATATGGGGTAATCATAACCTTCCAGTTCCCAGTTTGAGGGTACTTTAATTTCGTCCCATTCGCGGGTATCGAAGTCATCCTTAAAAAACCAGTAGGGTCTTTCCCCTGGGTTTTGCGCCAAATGAAACTTCCACATTCCGTTAAGCGACTGAATTTTTGGCGACTGCCACTTATCTTCAGTGCGTGCCTGCTGCACATTTTCATATGGAATAAAATGGGCACGAGGTATCTCACGGTTGATTGCATAAATTTCAGGATCTTCCCATGCGGGGTTTTCACTTTCTAACCATTGCACATTTGAATAACTGGTGTACTGATTGCACGAAATAGCCATCATACAAAAAAAAGCAACTATTAACTGAAGCAGGATTTTATTCTTTTTCATTTTACTGAACGATTATTGTGTCGTTTTTATATATATCTAACTAAAAGCCATATTAAACACCATGTTTACCTTCTTTTTAACGTCCTCAATGTTGGGATCAATATCAAAAACCAAATCAGGTTTAAGAAAAAACAGTTCTTTTTCAGCCTTGAATCTTTTTTCTCCTCCGCCTGTAATGTTTAGCATAACGAGGGAGTTTTTATTTATATTGCCGTCTTCTGCTGCCTGAATCAAAGTAGCTGTAGCCACTGCTGCTGCAGGGTGAATATCAATTCCTTCGGTTTCTTCGAATAGTCGGGCAGCTGCTCTGGCCTGCGCGTTTGTTGCAAGAAGAACGTCACCTCCTGAATCGGAAAGTGCATCATAAAGTCCTCCGGCTATAGGATAGGGAGGTTTACGGTTCGACAGCACCTTTGCATCGATTTCTTCCACCTGCCGGCGAGCAAGGTTTTCATCAAGTGGAAGCATCGAACGGGAACCGGCTTTCCATGCATCATGCAGCGGAGTAAAGGGTGAATTCTGAGATACCATCAGTTTCATTTTATTTGTACCGAAGCGACCATCCTCAAGAAGACGGAGATTGGCTTCCCATGCTGCAATGGCTCCTGTGCCGCTACCCACAGCCTGAAAATAGTACTCAGGAATTTTGCCAATTGTGGTTACTGCAGATAGAACTGTTGTTGCCATTCCGTCGCGGCGGGCAACATTTTTAGCCCCTCCTTCAGGTATGAAGCCATCCATGCCGGCTACAATATTTGAAAGGTGGATAGCATCGAAATAGTCGCTGCCAGCCCGGCTGCAAATCAACTTTACACAATCATCCAGTGGTTCGCTAAACCACAGCGCATTAATGTTATCTTCAGGAACACATATTAATAGCGGTATCTTATTTTCAGAACATACCTTTGCAAATGATCGTGAAGTATTTCCTGCTGAAGCGACTACTAATATTTTATCCATTTCGGGAGTCATGCGGCCGCAAACTGAATAGGCTTCTGTTTCCTTAAAACTGCAGGAGGTTATGCCGGCTCCCTTTTCAGGCCAGTATCCACTAAATGTGATCCAGAGATCATTAAGGCCCAGTTTTTCTGCCAAACCTTTACTTTTAAATGTGACTGGAGCAGAGGAGCCTTTAAGTTTCCGACTCACTGGCAACCAATCGGCAAACCGGTACAATCCCCAGGAGTTATCTTTTACTTCCAGTTGTTTTTTCTCATAGATGGCCCTGATAAGGGTAGGCTCTTTTTCACCCGGAGCATCCAGCATCCATCCTTTATCTCTGAATACCTTCAAGGTGTTAACCGATTGAAGTTGATAGTTGGTTTTTGTAAATTCGTTACTCATAATTTTATACCATGAGGCACAAAAATAATAATTTGACGGTGGAAACAACCAATATATATAATAAGCTGCTCTTAGCCGAAATTGAAATTAAAAATATTTTGCCCTGATGTAACTTCTTCCAAAGAAATCCATATCGAAACCTATAGAAAACTCATACGTTCCATATTGATAGGGAAAGATCTCATTGTAGGTTAAGTCCATGGCAAATCCTAAGCGCAGATTGTTATCTAAAATCCATTGAGAAACAAAACTTAATGCATTTCCAGACCGCATCATTAATCCTAGCCACAGCTGTTCGCGGAGCATAAAATTTGCTCCCAAATCGTATTGAACAGGCAACCCTCTGTTTGCAGTTATCATCATGGTGGGTTTAAAAATCAGGTAATTAAACTGTATAAAACGGAAAACATACCCCGCTGAAAGGTAAACAGTTTGTACTTGTGCTTCAATATTGTAATTATTAATATTGGCCTTAAAATCGTTTTGCAGCATTTTAGGAATCGACAACCCAATATAATAATGATCTTCATATAAGAAGGCCCCGATACCAAAATTGGGAAGAAACTTCAGATCAACATCCTCAGCAAAGGCATGGTCGTACTTTCCATCAGGATACAGCTGGTACTGTGAAAGCGGATTCTTATAGTTCAGGAATCCGTACTTCAGTCCAAGACGCAGACGGGTGCGAGGTGTTACGGCCACTTCATAGGCATAATCGCCAAAGATTCCCAGTTTGCTTTCCAGTCCGTAATTGTCGTTGGTAACATTGAGTCCAACGGCGACCCTGTTATTTAGAGGAGTATGAAAAGAAAATACCTGTGTAAGCGGTGAACGGTTAATGCCTGCCCATTGTTTGCGCACAAGGGAAGAGAATCCTACTTTTTCCCACATACCAGCATAGGCAGGATTCATAGGTTGAATATTAAACATGTATTGGGTCAGAACAGGTTCCAGCTGCCCATGACCTTTAAGTCCAAACAACAGCAGAAGTAAGGTTAAAGTCAGAGTTTGTTTCATCCAATTTTTCATGTATCCCGGAACAAAATTCCGTCGGAAAACTACAAATTTAAAGTGAAATTAGCAATATAATCATATATATAATTGAAAACGAGTTGATTTTACAGGGGATTTAATGTCAGGAATTCAAATTTGGAGAACAGTATTTTAAACCCTGACAGAATGTATATCTATTTAGAATTGATTTATGTTTGTAATTAATTCCAAAAAGTCCTCTTTTATTTGATGAAGATTATTACATTTGCCTCCGCTACGTGGAAAGATTTGAGATTGATTGCAACCACAGGAAAAAATGCTAAAGCAATCGTGCTTTTTTTTCGATTTTTCAATCCGATGCATCCCGCAGCCTGAAAATTATTGTTTAACAATCTGAATGATTTAATGAAATCAGAATCTGTATTGATATGATTTATTAATGAAATTCAGTATTAATTTTTTAGGACTATGAGTTATTTATTTACAAGTGAGTCGGTATCAGAAGGCCATCCTGATAAAGTATCTGACCAGATTTCCGATGCATTGCTTGACGAATTCCTCGCATTCGACAGCAGTTCGAAAGTAGCTATTGAAACCCTGGTAACCACAGGGCAGGTGGTAGTGGCCGGGGAGGTAAAATCCAAAACATATGTTGATGTACAGGAAGTAACCCGCCGGGTCATTAATAAAATTGGTTATACCAAAGGGGCCTATCGTTTTGAAGGCGATTCATGTGGTGTTCTGGTAGCTATTCATGAGCAAAGCCCTGATATTAACCGTGGTGTCGACAAAGTTGACCGTTACGATCAGGGTGCCGGTGACCAGGGAATGATGTTTGGGTATGCCTGCAAAGATACCGATAACTACATGCCTTTGCCGCTTGAACTTTCTCACCTGATCCTTAAAGAGCTGGCAGCAATACGTCGTGAAGGGAAGGAAATGGCCTACCTTCGTCCCGATTCCAAGTCGCAGGTGACCATAGAGTATTCTGATGAAAACCTGCCGTTGAAAGTCCACACCATTGTAGTATCAACCCAGCACGATGAGTTTGATGCCGATGAGCCCATGCTTGCAAAAATAAAGGAAGATGTTATAAACATCCTGATTCCGCGTGTTAAGGCAACATTGCCTGAGCGGGTGAAGCAGCTTTTTGGCAACGATATTTTTTACCACGTTAACCCTACCGGCAAATTTGTAATTGGTGGTCCGCATGGAGATACAGGTTTAACAGGGCGTAAAATTATTGTAGATACCTATGGTGGCAGGGGTGCACATGGGGGAGGCGCCTTTTCAGGTAAAGACCCTTCAAAAGTTGACCGTTCGGCTGCCTATGCTGCACGGCATATTGCTAAAAATCTTGTTGCTGCAGGTGTTGCCGATGAAATTCTTGTCCAGCTGGCCTATGCCATTGGTGTTGCGAGGCCTGTTGGCGTTTATGTAAATACCTACGACAGGAAAAATGTGTCTTTCTCAGATGGTGAGATTGCAGAAAAAATTCAGGACTTGTTTGATTTACGTCCTGCAGCCATAGAAGAACGGCTCAAACTCCGCAACCCGATCTATCTTGAAACAGCTGCCTACGGTCATATGGGGCGTATACCTGCAACGGTTACCAAGAAATTTGAATCCCCATATGAAAATGAACCAACCGTGAAAGAGGTGGAGCTTTTTACATGGGAAAAACTCGATTATGTAGATATCATTAAAAATACTTTCGGTATTTAATGCCGGAGGAGGTGTAATAATACGCTGAAGGGGATGGTTCTTTTGAATCGTCCCCTTTTTTTATTTTTTAATCCCTTTTTGTAACTTATCCAAAGATTTATCGAATAATTTTATGGTACAAATTTCAATTAAAACCTGAGAATCATGAAAGAAAAATTGGTAACTATTGTGGTGTTGCCTTATTCAAAAGCGCAAATGCTTAAGGTACGGCTGGAAGAACAGGATATAGAATGCGAAATGGAGGATATCAATCTGATGGAAGATGCTGCTGCAGCGGTGAAGGTAAGGATTTTAGATAAAGATATCTGGAATGCCTTACCTATTCTTGAAGAGTTCCTTGGCAAAAGGCCTGATTTGAAGAAAAAAGAAACCCGGAATGACGATCATATTCTTGTGCCTGTTGATTTCTCCCCGGTTTCCACCCTGACCTGTAAACTGGCCTTTAATATTGCCTCTCATTTACAGGTGAAACTGATTTTTATGCATTGTTACATTAACCCGGTTATTCATTCTGTTCCTTATGCCGATGTGTATGTTTATGATTCCACACTGCTTACACGGATGGATGATTCAGAAAAGAATGCCAATAATAAATTTAAAGAATTTATCAGTAAACTTTCGAATGACATAGGTAAGGAAAAGTGGAGACAGGTTGAAACAGAATATATTATAAAGCCCGGATATGCTGATGAAGATATTCTCGCTTATGCCCATGAAAACAACTCACGGCTGATTGTGATGGGTACCGGCGGAAATTCGGAACTTACTGTTGGCAGTGTAACGGTTGATGTGATCTATAATGCGAAAGTACCTGTTCTTGTTATTCCCGATAAAATGCCTGAAAAAGAGCTGAACGATTTCAATAAGGTACTTTATGCCACTAACTTTGATGAAAAGGATTTTAGTGCCATTGAAAAACTTATAAGTATTCTCAGGCCTTTTGATGTGAAGGTTTATTGCGTGCATGTAGGAAAAGAAGAGGGTTCGGAATGGAACAAGGCAAGACTGGAAGGGATGAAAGATGTTCTGAAAAGCAAATATGCTGAAAAGGATTTTGAATGCCGTCTGCTTGTAGGGGATAATCTTCTTGATGAAATTGACCGGTTCATCGATCAGGAAAATATTGATATCATTTCGCTTACTACACATAAGCGGAATATGATATCAAGAATATTCAATCCCAGCGTTGCAAAAAAAATGGTATTTCATGTCAGCACTCCTCTGCTGGTATTCCATGACTGAGGCAGATTGTGGAAAGAAGTCAATTTAAAAATTCAGAATAACCTTCGCATCAATGCGGCTTAGACTCCTGCAGGTCGCGGAGGAGAAGTGTTGCTGTTTGATTAACAGAATCGGAAACTGGCAGATAAGTGAAATCAACAACTTCAGTTATCTTGCTTCCATCGTAGTTGTTTTGTGAATTTGCTGCGGCAGCTGTTTCGCGTGACATTGGAAAGCTGTTGTTCGAAAATAAACTCATGGCTGAAGCAGTTCGCCAGGCTACTCCCAGCATCAGATTAGTGGCAAAATAAGCAGGCCTTGGCTTATTTAGTACATCGGCAATGTGGTTGAACAGTTTCTGATAGCTCCAGTTTTCTGAATTCAATAGGAACCGCTGGTTTTTGCAATTACCAAAGTTCGTATCCTCCATAAGCAACAACATGGCTTTTGCCACATCCTTTACGTCAACATAGCCTGTCACCCCTTTTGTATAAAACCGCAAACCGTCCCATACAGTCTTAAACAATCTTGAGCTACCGGCATTCCAGTTGCCGGGGCCTAATACAACGGAAGGATTTACAATTACTGCATCCAGGCCTTCTTCCATTCCCCTCCAGATCTCAGTTTCCGAATAAAACTTGCTTTCCGAATAGGCTGTTACCTTTTTTGAAGGCACCCAGTTCGTTTGTTCATCGGTTGGAAAACCATTCTGGTTATGACCAAGGGCTGCAATAGAACTTACGTGGCAAAACTTCTTTACACCATTTTCAAGCGATGCATTTACCATATTCGCTGTTCCTTCAACATTGTTGTGAATCATATGACGGCGGTCACCTGCACTGAATGAAACAATGGCAGCGCAATGGTAAACTTCATCCACTCCTTGGAGCAACTGTTCCATGTCGAAATAGTTGAGGATATCGCCGTTTACCCACTCGATCCGGTTAAAAAGTTCCTCAGGAGCATCAGAATAGAAGGAAAACACCTTAATCACCTGTTGAAGGTTGCTGGTCTCACGTTTCAGGGCTTTTACCCTGTTGCCATCCAAAACCAGCCGGTACAACAAATGAGAGCCTATTAATCCACTACCCCCGGTAACAAATATCATAAATGATTATAATTTACTTTTTAACCTTTTTTATAGCCTTTGCTCCAAATTCTTTGGCCGACAGTTTATCAATGTGTACTTTAATGACTCCCACATTATTAATTGCCGGTGCATTAAATTTAAACTCCCGTTCGCTGTACTGAGCCATTATAAGGTGCATGCAACGTTCTTTTTCACTGTAATCGTCTATAAATTCGGCTTTTCCTTCCACAAGTGCCGATGATGAAATCATCCGGTAGCTGCAGCCTACACGTTCATCCTGCCAGGCAAGCCCATCTCCCACTGTCCAGTTAATGCAAACTTTTGGGTTTCTCTGAATTGTTTCCCACATCCGGCCGCTTTGTGCCGAGTGAAGTATTATCACATTGTCATCCAGGGCAAAGTTCATTGGTAAAACATAAGGCACATCACCATCCGACATGGCCACATAACATATCTTACACGACCTTATCAGTTTCTCTATTTCTTCTCTTTTTTCAATGAAAACAGTCCGCATTTGAATTATATTATAGTTCGGTTTCCAAGCTTGTCAGCTAGTGATTTCTCCACTTGCTTCAGGTTATGGATTTTTGCAAGTGCTTCGTTCATCAGGTTATCCTTTTTTTCCTCGTAGGCTAATATAACAGCTTGTGCAGTTTCATCAAGCAATAATTTCACTTTTCTTAATTTGAATTCATTTATGATTCGTGGTATAAGCTGATCCAGAATATCTTCCTCTTTCTCTGTATAAGCCCCTGCTTTAGTCCATCTTTTACTCTCAATGTGCTTTTCCGAAAGTAAGTCAGTGGCAAGTTTACTTACCCCTGCAACCGAGTGGTAAATGAAATGCTTCCACGAATCAAAGCTTTCATTCATAAGATTAGCCTTGACCTCGTAAAAGATCTGCCTGAAAAGCTCATTTTCCGGAACCAGGTCATCGTTTTCCACTTCCTCAATCATGTACTGACCAACCTTCACCAGGTTAAATTCATTTGGGTTTTCCCCTTCTTCTTCATAAAGCACCGAGTTGCAATGTTTCAAAAGAAACCGCAGGTATTCCATCTCCTCAATCAGCAATTCGGTTGGTTTTGCTTCTACCTCTTCGGCTGGTTTTGAAGTTTCAGGCTCTTTAAACACTCTATCCTGCTGCTTCCGATTCTCTTTATTTCGAAAGTCGTCATTTTGTTTATGCTTCTGCTTACGGATTTCGGTATACAGGATATCTTCATTCACATCCAGGAGTTTGCTGCATTCCTTGATGTATACCGAGCGGGTAATGGTATCGGGTATAACGGCCACCGAGCGGATAACATCGGTGATAAGTTTTGCTTTTGCTATAGGGTCTTTCTCTGCACTTTTCAATAACAGGTTTGTTTTGAAGCGAATAAAATCGGTTTCATTTTCATCGATAAATGCCTGAAACCCGCTTGCTCCTTTTTTCCGTGCAAATGAATCAGGGTCTTCGCCTTCAGGCAGAAGCAGCACTTTTACGTTCATGCCCTCTTCCAGCACAAGGTCAATTCCCCGTAACGAAGCCTTAATGCCTGCCGCATCACCATCGTATATAATGGTAATATTTGGTGTAAACCGCCTTATTAACCTGATTTGCTCTGAAGTAAGTGCAGTTCCCGATGAGGCGACAACATTTTCAATGCCGGCCTGGTGCATTGAAAGCACGTCGGTATAGCCTTCCACCAGGTAACATTTTTCGGTACGGGCAATATCCCGCCTGGCCTGAAAAATGCCGTATAAAACCTTGCTTTTGTGGTATATTTCCGATTCCGGTGAATTAAGGTACTTTGCTGCCTTGGGATCCTCCTTCAGCAGGCGGCCGCCAAAGGCTATAATCCTGCCGGCAAGATTATGGATGGGAAACATTACCCGTCCTGCAAAGCGGTCGCGCAACCAGTCGTCGCGTTTGATTGTAAGGCCTGTCTTTTCAAGAAATTCCATTTTGTACCCCTGCTTTTGTGCAGCTTCCGTAAATGGAGTCTTGCCGTCGGGAGCGTATCCCAGTTCAAACTTCTTCAGTATGTCATCACGAAATCCCCTTTCCCGAAAATAGCTCAGACCGATGGTACGGCCGTCGTTTTCCTCCCATAAAGTGCGGGTGAAGAATTTCTGGGCAAATGCCGAAACAATCATCAGGCTTTCCCTTTCATCCTTTATGAGCTTCTGTTCTTCTGTTTCCTCTTCCTCCACAACATCGATGTTGTATTTTCGGGCAAGCCATTTAAGCGCTTCCGGATAAGTCAGGTTTTCGTGATCCATAATGAAATTGACGGCATTACCGCCTTTTCCGCAACCGAAGCATTTGTATATCCCCTTGGCAGGCGATACTGTAAAAGAAGGAGTTTTTTCGTTGTGAAAAGGGCACAGGCCCAGCATATTCACCCCACGCCGCCGAAGGGTAATAAAATCTGAAATTACTTCGGTTACATCCGCAGCGTCCAGAATACGTTGTATGGTGGAATGATCAATCATGAGCTACAAATGTAGCTATTTTGGCCAAAGATTTTTCAGAAAAAAGCAAGCAGGTTTAAGATGTTGGTTATAGGGGGGATTGGTGGGGAGCAAGGGGTGAATGGGTGGTGAGTAAGCAGTGATATGGTAGAGATTAGGAGGTGATGATGTGGTGATTAAGTAGTGATTAAGTTGAGATTAGGTAGAGATAACATTGCGTTTAGGCAGAGCCTGATTGTCTTTGGAAGCTGTCAGAAATCCATGCATTCAATTAACCTTCTGCCATTATGATTAGCTCCGGACATCAGGGAGTCGGATTTTCCAAGTCCGACATTAGTCTTGTTCAAAAGCCGATTTGCCAGCAGTATAGAGGGGAATCAATTCAGCTGTTATTTTTATCATCTACTTTTTAAGTTTTTCGCCTATCTTTAAGCCTGAATCTTTTTTTCAATGAAGAAAAAGCTGGTCATATTATCGGGGGCAGGAATCAGCCAGGAGAGCGGATTGAAAACCTTTCGCGACATGGGTGGACTATGGGAGCAGTATGATGTTACCGAAGTGGCCAGCCCCGAAGCATGGCAGCGAAACCCGGAACTGGTGTTGAAGTTTTACAACGAACGCCGCAGACAGCTTTGGGAAGCCGAACCCAACGAAGGGCACAAGGGGATTGCTTCTTTGGAAGACTGGTTCGATGTAGAGGTGATTACTCAAAATGTTGATGACCTGCATGAGCAGGCCGGCAGTTCAAAAGTGCTGCATCTTCATGGAGAACTTAGAAAAGCACGCAGTTCATCTGATCCCGGATTGATTTATACCCTTACCCATTGGGAACTTAATTTAGGAGATAAATGCGCCAAAGGAAGTCAGCTCAGACCTCACATTGTTTGGTTTGGTGAAATGGTTACCGAAATAAGCAATGCAATTTCTGTAGCTCAAAAGGCAGATATCTTTGTTGTGGTAGGCACTTCGCTGATGGTGTATCCGGCAGCAAGCCTGATTAATTACATCCGGCCCGGAACACCTGTTTTTGTTATCGACCCGCACAGTCCTGAAGTTTTTTATAAGGAGGTGGTTTATATTCAGGAAAAAGCAGGGAAAGGAGTAAGTATTTTAAAACGCGAACTTGAAAAATTTAAATAAGATGATAAAAAGAATTATTATCCCGGTAGTGGTTTTACTGATGGCTCATGTTGCCGTTGCACAACGGTTCGATGCCGGCCTGTTGGCTGGCTTTAATGCCAGTCAGGTGGAAGGCGACAACTTTAAAGGGTACCATAAGCCGGGCATTCTGGCCGGGATTTTTGTTCAGACTGATATCATTCCAACCGTTTTTGCAGGGATGGAAATTAAATATTCACAAAAGGGTTCCCGAAAACGACTGCCACCCAAACAACCTGAAGTCGAAAAATACATAATGCGCCTGGGGTATATCGATCTGCCACTTTTTATAGGATTCCGCACCAATAACCGGGGAGCGGTGGTTGCCGGAGTATCGGCAGGATACCTTGTACATTCAGGTGAATACGATAATTACGGATTGTTTCAACCCCAGGACCAGCATGAATTCAATAGTTTTGATTTACAACCCTTTCTGGGTTTTCAGTTCGATGTGCTTGATGAAGTAAAACTCGACCTTCGTTTCGCCCTGTCTGTTTTGCCTATCCGGGGTCAACCGGGTGATGATGCCACCACCTCTTATTGGCTGAACAACCAGTTTAACAATGTTATATCCCTGGCACTCTACTACAATCTGGGAGTAAACAGGTAACAGCTATCCGATCTTAATCGCTTATGATACTGTACGACTGTTGGTTCATTCGAAAAGAGTAAACATTACTTACGAATATACAATATAACTAATTTAAGAGGTTTTTTTTCTGCGGCGCAAATGTTATTTATATTACCATGATAGTTGTTGCGCCGCATACAGACCTCGCCAAGGAGCCGGCATTGCAGCTCCGACCAGTTGGCGGAAAAGCAATCTCACGATATCGTGCAGCTGCTTTTAATTGAATAAATGATTAATTTGCGATTAAAGTTATTCATTTTGAAGTTCGGTTGAAAAATTATGGGGGACTTAATAGTAAAATAAATTCAATTACATTATGAGATGTATGGTAACCGGAGCAACGGGCTTAATCGGGAGCAGGCTGGTAAACGAGTTGCTCAGGCAGGATTTCCAAGTGAATGTTCTTGTGCGTTCTCCTGGTAAACTGCAGGCTGATATTCGTGAAAAGATAAACGTTTTTAAAGGAGATATACTGGATAAAAGCAGCATTAACCCGGCAATGGAAGGGTGCAACGTTGTATTTCATCTGGCTGCTTTCGCAGGCATCTGGTCAAAAGATAAAATGCTTCCCTATAAAACCAATGTCACAGGCACCCGAAATATTCTGGAGGCAGCTTTAGAAAATGAAATCAATAAGGTTGTCTTCACTTCCACGGCCGGTACATTGGCAACTTCCTCAGAAACTAAGCCGGTTGACGAGAACACTCCTTTGCCCGACACGTATTATACCGATTATGAAATGAGCAAGCGGCAGGCCGAACAGTTTTGCGATGAATATGGCAGGTTGGGCCTGGATATAGTAATAGTAAATCCTACCCGTGTTTATGGACCGGGACCATTGAATAAAAGCAATTCCGTTGCTGTGATTATTAAAAACTACCTGGCAGGCAGGTGGCGCTTTGTACCCGGAAGTGGCAGGTACAATGGTAATTATGCTTTTGTTAACGATGTTGCAGCCGGTCATGTTCTGGCACTGATGTACGGCGTTCCCGGGGAAAAATACATTCTGGGTGGAGCAAATGCGACCTTCAATGAATTTTTCCGGCAGCTGGCTGAGGTAAGCGGGAAAAAATACCGGATGCTTCACATTCCTTTTCCTTTAATCCAGGTCTTTTCTCAAATCGAGTTGCTTATGGCCAGATCAATTGGGAAAATGCCTCTTATAACACCACCATGGGCAAAACGATACAGGCAAAACCGCCTGGTATCAAGCGGTAAAGCAATAACAGCACTGGGGTATGAGATTACCACACTGCCAGCGGGCATAAAAAAAACCATCGGCTGGCTGCAGTCTCAGCAATAAAAAACCTGCAAAGTCTCAGGAATTCACCATCCACATGGAAAAGTCATTCAGATAGTTCCAGAACGACAAGGCTGTCTCATCGGGTATGTCCTGCTTTTTCAATGCCTGCCGGTAACATTCCAGCCATACCTCCCGTGCCTGCACAGTTATTTTATGGGGCAGGTGACGCTTGTACAGCATAGGCCTTCCGCGGTTTTTGTTAAAATACATGGGGCCACCGCAAACCTGCACAAAAAAATCGGCAGCATTTTTTTTTGCCAGTTCAAGTTCTTCCTCGTTTTGTGGGAATAGATCTCTTACCGCACTTTGTGTGAGAAGATCATAGTGGTCGCTTACCAGCCGGCGTATGCCTTCCTCTCCCAGCACCTTGTACATATCGTATGACGGCAGCCTTACCTCCGGACGCTGCCCTGTTATATAATCCCTTATTTGAAATTCCATTTAATTTTTCCTTTCCAGCTCATAGAACAAACGGGAAGGAAAGAGGTTGAAAAATAGTAAAAAATGAATGTATGGGCGGTTATAAATCGGCAAAGGCAAGGGTAGCAATGCTTACCTTTACATCCTTTATCTTTAACAGTTCCCATGCGCAGGCTTCAAGTGTGGAACCTGTGGTTACAACGTCGTCGATCAGCAGAATGTGCTTACCTTCAAGTTCGGCAGGGTTTTTTACCCCAAATATTCCATCCACATTCTGCCATCGTTCAAACCGGTTTTTTCGGGTTTGTGTTGGGGTATAAATTTGCCTGAATAAGTTATTGGCGACTATCGGTCGTTGTAAAGCAGACGCAACACCCATTGCGATCCATTCACTTTGATTGTATCCCCGTTTTTTCTCTTTCTTTTTATGAAGCGGTACAGGAACAACCAGGCTGATGTTGCTGAACGAACTGCTTTCAGTTAATACGGCTCCAAAACGTTTGCCCGTTTCCAGGCCAAGTTCTTTCAGTCCCTTGTATTTTATAAAATGGATGAGGTTCTGGTAACGACTACCTTTCCGGTACTGGAAATATGAAGTAGCATGTTCAATCTTAATCCTTCCCCAAAACAGTTGCGCCACCTTATTATCGGATTCATGATGAAAACGGCTCACCGGCAAATCCATCCAACATTTCATGCACAGATAGGTTTCCTGCGAGTTTAGCCGCTCACTGCATGTAATGCATTGCGACGGATAAAGTAATTCCAGCAGATCGTCTAAATAGTCAGGCATTTTGTTCATAGCTGTAATTTACGATTAAATCTAATGCTGAAGGTAATTTATTTCTGCGGCGAAGACGTTTAAGAGAAATAAAACTGCCCTTATTTAATGGGGTTATGGGGAATATAAAATCACCTGTGGAAAAAGTTCTACATATAAATTTGCCGCAGATTCCGATTTGCCTGAATTAATTGTATTCCATGCTTTTGGCATAGTCTTTTCTTTCATTCTAATTACAAGTAAATAAATATCAAAAAAATATAAAACATGGAAAATCCTGTCAACACTATGGAAGAAATCAAACAGTATCTGGTTTCTGATGAAGAAGATTTATTAAATTTTAATGAACCTTGTATTTCTAAAGAAAACCTTGCCCTCCCCGGTCCCGATTTTATCGGCCATTACTTTGGCATATCCGATCGCAACGTTCAGGTGTTGCGAAATCTTTCTCAAATATACAATAATGGACGGCTTGCCGGTACCGGATATCTTTCAATATTGCCTGTCGATCAGGGCATTGAACACACAGCCGGGGCATCATTTGCTCCCAACCCGATGTATTTCGATCCTGAAAACATTATTAAGCTGGCGCTGGAAGGAGGTTGTAATGCGGTGGCATCTACCTTTGGCGGTCTTGCTCTCCATGCGAGGAAATATGCACATAAAATTCCGTTCATCGTAAAAATTAACCACAACGAGCTGATGACTTATCCTAATAAGTACGACCAGATTATGTTCGGAAGTGTAGATGAAGCCTGGAACCTTGGGGCTGCTGCTGTTGGCGCTACCATTTATTTTGGTTCGGAAGAATCCAACCGGCAAATCATTGAAGTGGCCAATGCTTTTGAGCGGGCCCATGAACTGGGAATGGCAACCATTTTATGGTGTTATACCCGTAACAACGAATTTAAAACCGATGAGAAGGATTATCATACTGCCGCCGATCTTACAGGACAGGCAAATCATTTGGGGGTAACCATTAAGGCTGATTTGATTAAGCAAAAATTGCCCGATACAAATGGTGGTTTCCGGGGCCTTAAATTTGGCAAAACACACCCCGCCATGTATGATAAATTGAGTTCTGATAATTCAATCGATTTATGCCGTTACCAGGTAGCCAATTGTTATATGGGAAAAATCGGATTGATAAATTCCGGCGGCGCATCCTCTGGGGAAAACGATTTTGCAGAGGCAGCACGCACAGCCATCATTAATAAACGCGCCGGTGGTTCAGGTCTTATTTCCGGAAGAAAAGCCTTTCAGCGGCCTATGGATGAGGGGGTTAACCTGTTGAACCTGATACAGGATGTATATCTGCACAAGGATATTACTGTGGCATAGGCTAGCCACCGGATTGCACCCTGATAGCTTATAAACAATTACAGGTACATAAAAAAATTATGTACCTGTAGCTGTTAATTCAACAAATCCCGGTTACTCTCCGGATGTTTCCAATTTCTCGCATTCATTGGAAACTTTTTTTGCATCTTCTTCTGACGCTTTATAATTAGGGGTATCAAATCCAGCTTCCGAAATGGTTTGCTCTATAAAACGTAAATTTGTTTTATCCTGTTCGTACACGATTTCCAGTTCTCCAGTTTCTTCATCCCAATTGGATTGAATTACTCCATCAATTGTAGCGGCTACTTCTTCTACCTGTTCTATACAAGTACCGCTAACCTTCATTTTTATTCGCTCTGCTTTAACGTCTGCCAACACTTTTGCTGCAATAAAAAGCAGAAAGATAAGTAAAGCAATTAAGCCTATTGTTCTCAAATTCATTTTTATACCTTTAAATTTAGTCCTAACGCATCAATCCGGTTTATTATCTATACTATCTTATGGGAAAATTATGCCAAGCAATAGATTCAAATTCATTTTCTAGTTTAACATAAAGATAACCAGATTATTAGCGATACATCAGCATCCAATAAATATTTTAATCCAAAAGCGGGGAAAACCACAATCGTTGTTGTTGTTTTCTACAACTACTGCCTTTACTTCCCGCAGTATCTGTAACGCAGCAACCATTAACAATATATTTGGGAAGATGGTTTTGATGGGGATATTCTACTATCAGATCCCTCGTATTAAGTTTGCAAATATAACATAATCCTATGAAACGTATTGAGTATGTATGAAAAGAAATAAATACACAGTGCCAGGAAATTATTTAAAACACAATAGTTGATATTGAAAAAGCAGGAAATGACCGATTCAGGAAAAATAAAATGCCCCTCTAATGTCCTTACATGAGATATACCTGGGACGGACTAAACTCAATGTAAACTCAATATAAATTCAATATTAATTCAGTGTTGGTTCGATTTTAATTGAATTTAAACTGAATTAAGAATGAGTTAACACTGAGTTTGATATGGACCAGGTATAGTTTAAAAGTATTTTGAGATCGGAAATTTATAAAGATTTAAAACTGATTTCACTTTTCCAGTCGAAGCGGTGGGCATCTTCGGCCCATTGCGGCCAATGGCTATAACACTTGGGTGTTTTGCATTCCCTTATGCGTTCTACAGGGAAATAAGGTTTAATATCCAAAACAGGAGTATCGTCTTCAGCATCGATAAAGGCAATTTTGATTACACCATTATCGAAATCAATATCTTCAACTTCAACTGTACTTATCATTACCGGGTTGGGACGTTCTGTGGTGCGGGAAGCAAAAACCCCAACCTCGTCGGGCGCATGCCTGAACAAGTTTTTGGTAAAGGTTCGGATTCTGGTTTCCGGCTCATCGCTCAGATGTGCCCACCAGATGATCCGCAGGTGGCTGAAACCTTCAATGTGTTTAAGCCCGGGGAGGTATTCCTGCTGCAGTTGAAGGGAATAATTCTCTTCCTTTACTTTTATGGTTCCTATTTGACTGACAGTAAAGTTCATCTTTTTCTTTTAAAAATACTGAAATAACAGACAATATACAAGACAGAGAAACTTGTTACATTATCCTTATATAATAACTGGTTTAATATGCCCGGTTGTTCTCAGTTCACTACTGAACCATCAGGTATTCAATGTATAGAATATAGATTTAAAACCACAACAAAATCTTTTGATTAGGTTGTATTTCAAAGAGGGATATTTTGTGCCAGCTATTAATAAATGATAATGTAGGTTGATTTTTATTAATAAAGTACTTATTTTCGGTCCTGGACAATTACAACACCTTCTTATCATGATTGAAGTAAATTTTTCTGAGTTCAGGGCAAGGTTAAAAAAACATTTGGATGATGTTGAGAACAACAATGAAACGCTTATTATCAGAAGGAAAGAAGACAGAGGTGTTGCCATTCTATCCATGGATGATTACAATTCAATAATGGAAACTGTGCATCTTTTGAGCTCAATAAGAAATACTAATCGGTTATATGAATCAATTAATCAGCTAAAAAACAACCAGACTGTGCAAGGAAACCTGATTGATGAATGATGTGAATGATTTTTTATTGTATAGCCAGGGAAGTTTTCCCTAATAGTTTAACCAGGGCTTCCTGCTATCGCTTTACTCAGCGGGTCCCTGGCCCCACTACAAACTTTGTAAAATAAAAAAAGGAGCACGAATACGTACTCCTTTAATTTTCGGTTGTCCCGCCAGGGCTCGAACCTGGACTCTTCTGAACCAAAATCAGACGTGTTGCCAGTTACACCACGGGACAATCATTCAGTGTCTTTTCGTTAAAGACGGTGCAAAAGTATAATTTTTTTTCTTTTCAGCACTTACAGAAAAACTTTTTAGAAGACATATGGCTTATTTTTTTGTATTGGTCTTGAATTAAGGAATAACCTAAGCTGCTTTCGCTAATGGAATTAAGATTTTTTATTACATTGTTGCACAAATTAAAAAATCTGCTGTTTTGCAACTAAAATCATACCTATGAAACGTCGCTCATTTATTCAGAAAAGCATTCTTACAACTGGTGGACTTGGATTGGTTGCTGGAGGAATCTCTTTTCCTGTGCATGCCGAAAATAACAAATTTACAGAACCTTTGGCTTTTGATCCGGCCGAAGGACCACTTGATCAAAGTCTTCCGTTGAGGTATCGCCAGGTGCATCTTGATTTTCATACCAGCGGACAGATTCCTGATATCGGCATTGAGTTTGACCCGGAAGAGTTTGCCTCAACATTAAAAAAGGCGAATGTTAATTCTGTTACCTGCTTCGGACGATGTCATCATGGATACATTTACCATGAAACGGATAAATTTCCTGAAAGAATACATCCCCTAACCAGACGACCCCATCTGCTGAAGGAGCAGATAGAAGCCTGCCATAAAAACAATATCCGGGTTCCCATTTATGTGACGGTTCAATGGGATGAATTTACTGCAAAAGAACATCCTGAGTGGCTCATGCTTGACGAAGAAGGTAAGCCTTTTGGGAATACAACCTTTCAGCCGGGGTTTTATCAGCGGCTCTGTGTTTTAACTCCTTACCGCGATTTTTTGAAAGCCTACCTTTCGGAATTGTTTGAGAAAGTTCCAGTCGATGGTCTTTTTCTCGATATTGTGGGGGTATTTCCCAATGCCAACAGGGCCAGCCTGGAGGCTATGCAGAAAAAGGGCCTGAATGCTGCAGAGGTATCAGTAAGGTATGCGTTTTATGAAGAGGTAATCAATGAATTTAAATCGGATTTGACTTCCTTTATCAGAAAGCATGATAAAGATTGCACCATATTCTATAATGGCGGTCATATTGGTCCCGATATACGGAAAAGTGCAGAAAGCTATTCCCATCTGGAGCTTGAATCCTTACCATCGGGTGGCTGGGGTTACCTGCATTTCCCATTGACAAGTCGTTATGCACGAACTTTAGGCAAGGATGTATTGGGTATGACAGGAAAGTTTCACACCTCGTGGGGCGATTTTCATTCATTAAAGAATAAGGCTGCCCTGGAATTTGAATGTTTTAGCATGCTGGCACTGAATGCGAAATGTTCAGTCGGCGATCAGCTGCATCCCCGAGGTAAGCTCGACAGTGCTACCTACGACTTGATTGGCGGTGTTTACAAACAAGTGGCAGAAATGGAATCCTGGTGCGAAAATGCAAAAGCTGTGACTGATATCGCAGTATTCAGTGCAGAGGAATTTCTGGATCGAAATTCACCTAATTATTCCAGGGTGCCGCAGCAAATGATGGGTGTTGTAAGAATGCTGCAGGAGGGCCGGCATCAGTTTGATATAATTGATAGCCAGTCTGATTTTCCCCAGTATAAGCTGCTGATTTTGCCCGATGATATTCCTGTTTATGGCGCTTTGGAATCGAAATTGAAAACGTTTACTGAAAACGGCGGTGCATTAATTGCTTCCTTCAGATCAGGTCTTTCTCCTGATGGAGTCAATTTTGCTACTTCTCTTTTTGGAATTGATTTGATAGGAGAGGCACCTTTCAGCCCTGATTTTTTGGCATTAAACGGAGAAGGGATAGGAAAAGGGCTTCCGGATACTGAACTTGTGATGTATATGAAGGGAATGGAAGTGCAGTTAAAAGGAGCAGAACCTCTAATTTATGCCAATGTTCCTTATTTTAACCGCACGTGGGAACATTTCAGTTCACACAGGCATACACCATCGGAAGGGAAAAGAGGATATCCGGCAATAACAAAATACGGCAACGGGATCTATTTTATGCACCCCATTTTTTCCCAATATGCCCATTCTGCACCGAAATGGTGCAGAGATATTTTTCTTAATGCGGTGAATATGCTTCTTCCGAATCCGGTTTTAATAATGGAAGATGCACCCAGCGCACTCATTGCTGCTGTGAACGCTCAGACAGAAAAGAACCGCTACGTTGTTCATTTTCTTTATTATGTGCCAGAGCGACGGGGCAGTTCATTCGATGTGGTCGAAGATGTGGTGCCGGTTTTTAACCTGAAGGTGAATTTAAATCTGCCGCACAAAATCAGGAAAATTAGCGCGGTACCCCAGGGGAAGAATATTGCTTTCAGGGAAAACGGTGATTCATACAGCTTTACTTTGCCTGAACTTTTAGGTCACCAGATGATTGAGGTTGTATATTAACCGCCGGGGATTATTTTACCGGGTTATTGAGAGATATGCGCTTATTGGCTGATTTCTTTAAAACTGTATATTTGCCCTGATTCATAAAAAAAGCCAATGCACCGTTATAATCTGTTTAATAATATTTTGGGTTGGGGAGTTTTTCTCATTGCTGCTGCAGTTTACAGCTTAACCCTTGAGCCAACAGCCAGCTGGTGGGATGCCAGTGAGTTCATTACAGGTGCATACAAGCTCGAAGTGGGTCATCCTCCCGGTGCTCCGTTTCATATATTGATAGGTCGTTTTTTTAGCCTATTCGCAGGCGATACCTCCCGGGTGGCTTTTATGATCAACCTTTTATCGGGGATTGCAAGCGCTGCCACTGTAATGCTTCTTTACTGGACTATTGTACACCTCGCACGTAAGATGGTTGGCAGTAAGCTATTGTCGGTGCCCGAAATGATTGTAGTTTTCGGCAGCGGACTGGTGGGGTCCCTGGCTTTTGCCTTTACCGACTCCTTTTGGTTTTCGGCGGTGGAAGGCGAGGTATATGCATTGTCTTCATTTTTCACTGCCGCTGTTTTTTGGGCAATTCTGAAATGGGAGAACGAGGCGGAACAAAAATATTCCGGTCGATGGCTGATACTTATAGCTTACCTTATCGGTCTCTCTACCGGTGTTCATTTGCTCAGTTTGTTGGCAATTCCGGCAATCGGGCTGGTTTATTATTTTAAAAAATATACGTTTAGCTGGAAAGGTGTACTGGCTGCGCTATTGGTGTCTATGGGAATACTGGCAGCTGTTCAGGTTGTAATAATTCCCGGAATACCGCGTACAGCCTTCCTGTTCGATCTGTTTTTTGTGAATACTCTTGGGCTGCCTTTTAATACGGGTATTCTTGGCTTTATCCTTCTGCTCTTTGCTGCTTTGGGATGGGGAGTTTATTATACGCGTAAAAAAAAGCTGATGGTCTGGAATACCATGGTGCTTTCGGTAATGGTCATACTCATTGGCTATTCCACCTTTACAATCATCCTGGTTCGTGCCGCTGCCAATCCACCAATGAATCAAAACCACCCCGATAATGCGTATGCCCTGTTGCGCTACCTGAACCGCGATCAGTATGGTGAACACCCTTTAATTTATGGACCTTATTACAATACACCAGCGATTGCAGCCACCGGCGAAAAGAAGTATTACAGCCAGGTAGACGGGAGATATGTAGTAACCGGTTCATCAGCAAGCTCCACCGTATATGAGTCCTCCATGAAAACATTTTTTCCGCGCATGCACAGCAGTGATCCGCGGCATGTGGCACAGTATAAAAGCTGGGGTGCAGTTGAAGGAAAGCCTGTCAGGGTTCAGGAAAATGGTGAAGAGGTTGTATTAATAAAGCCCCGTTTCACAGAGAACCTGAGGTTTTTTCTAACCTATCAGCTTGGGCATATGTATTTCCGGTATTTTATGTGGAATTTTGCCGGCCGGCAGAATGATGTCCAGGGGCATGGCAGCTTCAATAACGGAAACTGGGTTAGCGGTATAGGCGCTTTTGATAATCCGCGTACCGGGCCGCGTGATAATATGCCTTCATTTATGAAAAATGATCCTTCGTACAACAGGTATTTTTTTCTTCCGCTTATATTTGGTCTAATCGGGCTTTTTTTCCAGTATAACCACAGTCGCAAAGGAAAGGAAGGCTTTGCTGTTGTGTCCGCCTTATTCTTTTTTACTGGAATAGCCATCATTACCTATTTAAATCAGACACCCCTTCAGCCCCGCGAACGCGATTATGCCTATGTGGGTTCCTTTTATGCCTTTGCCATTTGGATTGGACTTGCAGTGCCTGCATTATACAGTGCTGCATCAAAACTGATGAAGGGAACCTCCGGAGCTGTATTTGTGGTTCTGGTATCGCTGGCCTGGGTGCCGGGCTTGTTAATTGCAGAAAACTGGGATGACCATGACCGGTCGGGCCGGTATATGGCCCGCGACTATGCAGTAAATTATCTTGAGTCGTGCGCTCCAAACGCCATCCTGTTTACTTATGGCGATAACGATACATTTCCGTTATGGTATGTTCAGGAGGTAGAGGGTATCCGGACCGACGTTAAGGTGATAAATATAAGTTACCTGGGGATGGACTGGTACATTAATCAGCACAGGATGGCAACCTATGAAGCTCCCCTTATACCTTTTTCGTTCAACAAAGATAAGTATGCTATGGGCAGGCGTGATGCGGTACTTATTTACGACCGGATTGACGGAGCAACCGACTTGCGCGATGCTATGTCATTTGTTGGCAACGATGATGAGCGGACAAAGGTTGAAATGACTGCCGGTCAAATGCTTGATTATTTTCCGGATACCGATTTTTACCTTCCTGTAGATAAGGAAAAGGTAATTGCCACAGGAACTGTTCAGCCCGAAGACGCACATCTTATTGCTGATACTGTGAGGTTCGGTATCAATAAAAGCTACCTTACAAAAAGTGAGTGGGCCATTTTGAATATAATAGCAGTCAACAATTGGGAACGCCCGGTTTACATAAACCACAGTCTTTTGTATACCGGAAATGTATTTTTTACCGACTGGCTGCAGCTGGAGGGGTTTGCATACCGTTTTGTGCCTATATATACCGGAGCCGACGGGCAGAATACAGGTCATATTAATACAGACATTTTGCAGGAAAATGTAATGGAGAAATTCTCGTGGGGAAATGTTAACGATCCGGATGTTTTTCTTGACGATTACAATGAACGTGCTGTACGTATGGTCCAGGCAAGGCCACTATTTACCAGGCTGGCCGATGCATTAGTAGAAGAGGGCAGGACAGAGGAGGCTGAAAGAGTTCTTGATCGAATGTTTGAGTTGTTCCCCGATGAGAAGATGCCACTTACGTATGATTCCTTTGCTGCTGCAGAGGCATATTTTAAGATCGGTCAAACCGGTAAGGGCGGTGAAAAAGTCAGACGTATAGCATCCAATAGTTTTGAGTTGCTCGACTACTACCTGACCCTGCCTGCCAATTTTGAACGAATTATACAGGATGAGCAACAAAGGGAAATGAGCATTCTGCAAAATCTTATGGTACTAACGCGGCGTTACAATCAGGAAGAGCTTACAAATGAGATCGACACCCGGCTGCAGGAACTCATCAGCCGCCTGTCAGTTGAAAGGGATTCCTGATTTCTTCAATTCAAGGTGCAGTTGTTTTGCCAGCTTCATTCCCCGCGATTTTATTCCTGCAGAAGAATGAAGTTCCATTTCATGTTGAATGGTGGAGAGCAGTTCAGGTTTTAATTCAGGCTCAATTTCTGAAATGTTATACAAAACCTGCATGGCGAAAACTCTTACTGCAATTGGTTCCCCGGTTGAAGTAAAGCATTGGATACAGTAATCGAGCAGAAAAGAACAATGCACCTCCGGAATAGGATGAAGACTGATAAGTTTGAGAAACTGCCGCTTTTTACTGCTGCTGGTTTCATTTTTTAGCTGAACGATTATTTCGTGAATAAAGGGTTCTATTAGTTCAGGCTTTTTGTCGTTGATTTTATCTGCTATCCATGCAGCCCTCCAGCTTTTGGGATGGGTGCTGTGAAGTGCAATTTCAAATAGCAGCTTTACATATTCAGGAGAACCTGTCGCCTCATTTATAAGCAGGTCAAGGTTCTCCCATGAATTCAGTATTTCCTGCAGTTCTTCTTTAGTCATCATACAATCAATAATTTTAATTGACTACATTTTGTGGTTTCCCCTCAATGAATGCTTTCAGGTTCCGGGTAGCGATTTCAATTAAACGGGTTCTTGCTTCTGTAGTGGCCCATGCGATGTGGGGGGTAATGCGACAATTATTTGCAGTCAACAACGGATTGTCGGTGGCCGGTGGTTCAGCAGAAAGCACATCGAGCCCGGCACCGGCAATCCGTCCGCTGTTTAATGCTTCTGCAAGATCCTTTTCATTTATAAGAGGTCCCCGGCCGGTGTTTATAAGGATAGCCGAAGGTTTCATCTTGGCAATGGCATTTTTATTAATAAATCCTGCATTCTCATCTGTGAGCGGGCAATTGGTGCTTATAAAATCGCTTTCAGCGAGCAAGGTTTCCAGATCAACTTGTTGTGCCTGCAGGCTCGTTTCTTTTTTGCTGCGATTGTTATACAGGATACGCATCCCAAAGGCTATCCCAAGCTTTGCCACCGTTTGTCCAATTTGACCGAAGCCTATAATGCCGAGGGTTTTTCCGGCCAGTTCGGTTTGTGGCGTAATGTGGTACGAGAAATCGATGCTTTTTGACCACTCTCCTTTTTGAACTGAAAGAGCATGAATTGAGATATTTTGCACATGGTGCAGTATATGGGAAAAAACCATTTGTGCCACGGATGCTGTGCTGTATGCAGGTATATTTGTAACCACTATGCCGGCATTGGATGCTGCTTCCAGGTCAACCACATTATAGCCTGTAGCCAGCACGCCTATGAACTTTAACCGGGGAAGTTGATCAATCAACTCCTTATTAAAAACAACTTTATTGGTAAATACAGCTTCGGCATCTTTAGCCCTGTCAATAGTTTCTTTGGGGGCTGTACGTTCATAAATAGTACAACTGCCAAGGCTTTCGATTCCTTCCCAGCTTAAATCGCCGGGATTTACTGTATATCCGTCAAGTATTACAATTTTCATAATAAATATCTATTATTAAAGGCAAACAATTATTAAAAACAATTTATTCTGTTATCCTGATTATTTTATTTGTTCACGGTTTCCCAGTTCCATTCCCAACAGGTAACACAGTTGGGCTACCCGTTTCATCTTATCGGTACGGATGCGGTCGGCAGTATCGGTTGGCTTATGGTAATCGGCCGAATACCCGGTTGAAATATTCAGCACAGGCACCTGGTTTTTATGGAAATGATAATGGTCGCTGGTATAGAAAAACTGATCAGGTAGCGAGAAATCGGGCTCCAGTTCAAGTTTGGAACAGGTTTCTTCTGCCAGGGTTTTAAGTGCCGGACTGAAATCATTTACGAGGGTATAGATTCCATCGAAATCTTTTACCGGTTTTGGTGAATGATTCCATACCGAATCACGGGCTTCATAAACCCTTCCAACCATATCGAGATTAATGCAGGCCAGGGTTTTATCCATTGGATACACCGGATCCTGACTGTAATAATCCGAGCCAAACAGCCCTATTTCTTCAGCTGCAGGAAAAAGAAACAACATGCTGCGTTTAGGTTTAACATCATTACGGGAGAACATGCCTGCTAATTCAAGCAAGGTAGCCACACCAGAAGCATTATCGTCGGCACCGTTATAAATTTCCCCTTTATCATTGGTACCTAAATGATCGTAGTGTGCAACAAACACAATGCATTCATTTTTTAACAGGGAGTCACTGCCTTCAATGAGACCAATTACATTTTTTGCTTCAACTTTGTTTTCTGTTAAAACCGAGCGGATTTGAACCCGGTTGTTTTTCAGTAAAGGTAAATCCTGCTCTTTATTTTCTGAAATCGATTTTAATGTTCTGCCCCAGTTTAATTTTCTGCCGGTTAGTTTATCAGCAGTCTCCGGGTTAATAATGAAGATATCCGGTAGTTGAATTTTTTCATCAGCATTCAGGGTAAATTTTTGCCTTTCGGTCATATGCCTTATCTGGTTGTAGTTAGCATTGGCAGTATCCTGAATACTTGTTACCAGGATAAGTGCTTTTGCTCCTGCGTCCTGCATGTTTTTCATCTTTCTTCGCTCCAGTGAGTTGTCAAGTCTGTGGGAATTTCCTTCCCTGAAAGATTCAGGGGTTCCTGCCGAATACAAAATGATTTTTCCATTGTAGTCAATATCTTCTGAATTATTCTCAAGGTGGAAGGACCTGTCCATGCCAAAGCCTGCAAAGAGCAATTCACCTTCTATGTCAACTTTATTTGAATCCTGGTTGAAAGCAATAAAGTTTGGAATGCTATTTTTCTTCTTCCCTTTTTTATTCAGAATGTTTAAAAGAGAATTATTCTTATCGACCGTTAATGAGGTAAGTGTAAAAAACTGGAAGAATCCATCATCAGGTGAAGGAACTTTACTATGTTGAAGGTTTTCTTTAATATAATTTGCAGCAAGGTCCAGCTCAGGTGTATTTATGCCACGGCCAGACAGACTATCGGAAGCAAGATAAAAAATATGGTTACTGAGCTTTTCTTCTGAAAAATGTGGCAGTTCTAAATCCTGTGCATTTCCTGTAAGGAGAAAAACATGTAGAAAAGGCAGTAACAACAGCGATTTAAAGATTTTCATTTCATTTGTTCAAAACTGGTTTGCGATATTTATCTTTGTATTCGTTAAAAATAACAATTCATTGCTAAACAAAACACATGCTTTTTTTATTTTTATTAATACACATTATTAAAAAACATGATTATGAGACCGATAAATATAATTTTTAAGCTTCTGGTATTGTTTATAGCAGCAATGATGATTCCTTCATGTGCTGTGAACCCTGTTACAGGCAAAAGACAGTTGGCGCTGATAACAGAAGATCAGGAAATAGCTATGGGCAAAGAGTACGACCCGCAGGTGGTAGCTACCTTTGGGGAATATAAAGATGAAGATTTGCTGGCTTTCATTCAGCAAAAAGGAACTGAAATGGGCAAAATATCACACCGTCCCGATTTAACGTACCATTTTCGTATCCTGGATTCACCTGTGGTAAATGCATTTGCAGTTCCGGGAGGGTATCTTTACTTTACCCGTGGGATATTGGCACAATTCAGCAATGAGGCAGAGCTGATCGGGGTTCTCGGTCATGAGATGGGCCATGTGACTGCCCGCCATACCGTTAGCCAGCAAAGTAAACAGCAATTGGGACAGCTTCTGCTGATAGGTGGTATGGTAGCTTCAGAGACTTTTCGTGACTTTGCTCCCTATGCCATGCAGGGAATGCAACTGCTGTTTCTGAAATACAGCCGTGATGCAGAACGTGAATCCGATAAGCTTGGGGTGGAATATGCCTCCAAAATTCAGTACGATCCTCAGCAGATGGCCAATTTCTTTAATACCTTAAGCAAAATGAATGCTACAGAGGGGCCGGGCGGAGTTCCAACTTTTCTTTCCACTCACCCTGACCCGGGTGACAGGTATAGAAACGTTTCCACCCGTGCAGAGCAATGGAAAGAAAAACTTGATAATGATGAATGGCTGATTAAGGAAGACAGCTATTTACGCATGATTGAGGGAATGGTTTACGGAGAAGACCCGCGTCAGGGATTTGAGGAGAACAATGTGTTTTACCATCCCGAGCTGAAGTTCAGGTTTCCAAAGCCTTCAGGATGGATGCTGGTAAATTCTCCTTCCCAGGTGCAAATGGCTCCTGAGGGTGGAGAAGCGCTGATCGTTTTTACACTGGCAGAACAAAAGTCGGCTGAAGCAGCAGCTGAAAATGCCCTGAGTGCACTCCAGCTGAAGCCTGTGGAATCGCAGCAAACCAAAGTGAATGGCATGCCTGCAGTTGCCACTGTTTCGGAACGCGTGTCACAGGATCAACAAACCGGGCAGGAACAAACAATACGGGTACTATCTTATTTCATCGAATATGGTGATCGGGTATACGTTTTTCATGGAGTTTCTACACCTGAAGGATTTAATACCCATCTCCGGAATTTTGAAGCAACATTTACAAGTTTCAACCGTCTTACCGATTCATCGAAACTTAATAAACAGCCTCAGCGAATTCGCCTGCAAAAGGTTAAGCAAACAGGCACCCTGGCTACTGCCTTAAGCAGCATGGGTGTTGCAAAAGATCAGATGGAAGAGCTTGCCCTTTTAAATAATCTGGAACTAACCGATCAGGTTCAGGCAGGCAAAACATTGAAGGTAATTGGCCAATGATTTTAGACTGATATGAAATTGGTTTTAATTAATCGGTATATAATTTTAAGTATTCGACATGCTGAAAGCAATTGTATATCTTAGCCACTTACTTTAAAAATCATTCAATGCGAAAGTTATTGCTTTATCCTGTTTCGATGTTGTATGGCCTTGTTGTTTATTTTCGTAATACCCTTTACGATTTAAACATCTTTAAATCAAAGGAGTTTGATGTTACGGTTATTTCAATGGGAAACATAACTGTTGGTGGGACAGGTAAAACGCCTCACGTCGAATACCTGGTTGACCTGCTCAAGGAAAAGTTTCAGGTTGCTACACTTAGCCGTGGATACAAACGCAAATCAAAAGGTTTCTTCCTGGTAAATAACGATTCTACCGTTCGGGAAGTGGGGGATGAGCCGCTCCAGATAAAAAGAAAGTTTTCCGATGTTACGGTTTCTGTTTGCGAAAACCGTGTCGAAGGTGTTGAAAAACTTTTAGCGTCTGATAATCAGAAATCACCCGATGTTATTTTGCTTGATGATGCATTTCAGCACCGTAAAATAATGCCGGTAATTAATATTCTGCTAATTGATTATAACCGGCCCCTAAAGAATGACAGCCTGCTGCCTGTCGGCTCATTACGGGAAAACGCCTCACAGCTGCGACGGGCAAATATTATTATCTTTTCAAAATGTCCGCCTGCCGAAGTGACTCCTATTATGCGCAGGGTAATGCAAAATGATGTGGGACTTAAACCTTATCAGGCGATGTTCTTTACAACCTATGAATATGGGAAAATGGTTCCTGTTTTTGGCGGGAAAGAACTGGGTACCGACTTTTATAAAAAACATTCCTATGCCATTCTTATTGTTACCGGAATTGCTTATCCACGGCTTATACCTGAATATCTGAAACAGTTCACCACTGAAACAGAGATCATTAATTTTCCCGATCACCATAATTTTTCAGACGTTGATATCCGGACAATCATGGGTAAGTTTGGACAGCTGAAAAGTGAGAAAAAGATAATTATCACTACTGAAAAGGATGCTGTGCGTTTTGCTGAACTTCCCGATCTGGATGAACAGTTTAAAAACTCACTCTATTATTTACCTGTGAAAGTAAAGTTCCTTGACGAAGAGGGGAAACTGTTTAATAAGAAAATACTTAATTATGTTGGAGAAAATAAAAGCAACCTCGAGCTTCATCGAAGGAACACTAAAAGCACGACCTGATACAGCCATTATATTGGGTACCGGATTAGGTGGGTTGGTAGAGGATATTGAGATTCTACGTACGCTTCCCTATTCCGAAATTCCTGATTTCCCTGTAACCACTGTCGATGGGCATATGGGGCAGCTTATTTATGGAAAATTGGGAGGAAAGGAAGTGCTGGTCATGCAGGGCAGGTTTCACTATTACGAAGGCTATTCGATGCAGGAGGTAACTTTTCCGGTGAGGGTGATGAAATTTCTGGGGGTAAAGCAGCTATTTGTTTCAAATGCTTCCGGTGGTTTAAATCCCGAATGGCATGTTGGTGATATTGTTTTAATTAACGACCACATCAATTTTTTCTCTGAACATCCACTGCGTGGCAAGAACCTGAATGAACTGGGCGTGCGGTTTCCCGACATGAGCAAGGTTTATGATGAACGTTTGCGAAATAAAGCCAAACTGATAGCGCTGGAGAATAATATAAACGTAAGGGAAGGGGTTTATGTCGGAGTGCAGGGACCTACTTTTGAAACGCCTGCTGAATACAAAATGTTTCGTATTTTAGGTGGTGACATTATTGGAATGTCAACTGTGCCGGAAGCCATTGTAGCCAGGCATATGAATATTAAGTTATTTGGAGTTTCCATTATTACCGATAGCGGTGTGCCGGGTGAAATAGTGGAAATTTCGCATGAGGAGGTTCAGCAGGTGGCTATGAAAGCGGAACCAAAAATGAGGCTTATCATCGAAAAGCTAATCGAAAGCCTTTAAAACTTCAGGAAGCCTGGATGGCAATTTTTGCTTTGCAGCATCTTTGGGGTGAAAAAAAATAATGAAATGAAGACTTTAATTGCAGTAGTTTTTATAATCCTTCTGTTATCAGGTTGTTCATCAAATAATAATAAAGTGGAACTGGTACTTGATACACAATCAGCATTGGGTGAGGGGGCAATTTGGAATTATAAAACCGGAGAACTTATATGGGTAAATATTACCGATAAGGTCCTCAATTTTTACAATCCGTTCCTGGATTATAACAAGGAGCTGCTTACAGGTCAAATGATTGGTACAGTGGTGCCGGCAGAATCAGGGAAACTAATTGTTGCCCTTGAAAATGGTTTTTACCAGCTCGATCCTGAAACCGGTTCAAAACTGTTTATAGCCAATCCTGAGGAAAATAAATCCGGTAATCGCTTTAATGATGGCAAGTGTGATCCCTCAGGCCGATTCTGGGCAGGTACTATGAATAAGGAAGGAAAACAGGATTCCGGGGCACTTTACCGCCTGGATCCCGATACTGCTGTGCATACAATGATCGATAAGGTCAGTATTTCCAACGGAATAGTCTGGTCGTTTGATCATCAAAAGATGTATTACATTGATACTCCGACTCAAAAAGTATCATCCTGGGATTACAACAATGAAACAGGTGAGATCAGCAATCCTAAGACTGCCATTGAAGTTCCTGAAGAGATGGGCTACCCCGATGGAATGACTATCGATGCGGAAGGTAATGTGTGGATTGCCCTTTGGAACGGTTCTGCTATTGGGTGCTGGAACCCTGAAACGGGTGAACTGATACGAACCATTGATGTTCCGGCCAAAAATGTAACATCATGTGCTTTTGGTGACAAGGATCTAGGCACCCTGTACATAACCACTGCCCGGCAGGGAACCAGTGAAGAAGAACTCGAAAATTACCCGCAGGCCGGAGGGCTCTTTAAAACCAGGCCCGGTGTGAAAGGTGTGGAAGCTTTCTTTTTCAAAGGTGAATTCTAACCGTTGTTACATTAAACTTGCAGCTTGTCAGAAGTAATACATTAACCAATAATTCAACTACCTGCATGAAATTTCTACCTGACTTTAGCGACATTGAAAAGGCACACCTGATTGTTCAGCAATATGCTCACCGTACACCAGTGCTTACTTCTGTCAGCATTAATAATATGACAAAAGGTAACCTGTACTTTAAATGCGAGAATTTTCAGAAAGTGGGTGCATTTAAATTCCGCGGAGCATGCAATGCTGTATTTTCATTAAGCGAAGAAGAAGCGCAACAAGGGGTGGCAACCCATTCCTCAGGTAATCATGCTGCAGCCCTGGCACTGGCAGCACGAATGCGGGGTATTGCTGCCCATATTGTTATGCCCCGCACATCGCCAGAGATAAAGAAGAAGGCTGTTGCCGGCTATGGAGCCAACATTACCTTTTGTGAACCTACATTGCAGGCACGGGAAAGCACACTGGCAGAAGTAATAAAAGATAAAGGCGCAACGGAAATACATCCGTACAATAACTTTCATGTAATCGCTGGTCAGGGTACTGCTGCCAAAGAACTGATTGAAGGTTCGGGTCCGTTCGATATTATCCTTGCCCCGGTGGGTGGGGGAGGATTACTTAGCGGAACGGCCCTTGCGGCCAAACACATGCTGCCTGAATGTAATGTATTTGCTGCCGAACCTGCAGGCGCCGATGATGCCTTCCGCTCGTTTCATGCAAACAAATTAATACCATCAGATCATCCCGTTACTATTGCCGACGGACTGCTTACTTCTTTGGGAGAGCGAAACTTTGCCATTATAATGGATAATGTAGACGATATTGTTACAGTTTCCGAAGAAGCAATTGTTGAAGCCATGCGACTTATCTGGGAACGTATGAAAATCATTGTTGAACCTTCATCGGCCGTTCCCCTGGCTGCCATCCTTGAGGGTAAGGTGGATGTTAAGAATATGAAAGTGGGTATTATTCTTTCAGGTGGTAACCTGGATTTGGGTAAGCTGCCGTTTTAACCTGTGAGCTTTAAAAAGTTTCCTCCTCTTCTTACTTTAAAGGACAAAAAGAAAGTCTACAGCATAGGACTAACAATATGTGCCAGCGACTCTTTCATCTTAAAATGCCATGGACGTTCCCTCCACTCGGTAAGTTTTACCTCGCGGCTGTTTCTTAAATCGGCTTTGAAAAACTTGTGCAGGGATGCTGTGAATACCTGATCGTAAATAAAGGCATTTACCTCAAAATTTGTTTCAAAGCTGCGGAAGTCGAGGTTGGTGGTTCCCACAGTTGAAAAAGTATCATCCACAATCAGGTATTTGCTGTGGAGAAATCCGGCCTGGTAGAAATAAATACGTACTCCTGCCTCCAGCAGTTCTTCAATGTAGGAAAAAGAACTCCAGTGAGGAATAACACTATCAGTCTTTTCAGGAATCAAAATTCGTACATCCACATTGCTTAAGGCTGCCACTTTAAGGGCATACAGGATTTCCGAAGTTGGCATCAGGTAGGGGGAAGCGATGCAGACTTTGCTATTTGCTCCTGCAATGGCGGCAAAGAAAACCTGTGCAATGCTCTCCCAGTCGGAGTCAGGACCACTGGCCGATACCTGAACGGGTATTCCCTTAGCTAACTTTACCTGGGGGAAATACCTCCTGCCGGTTAGGTTTTCATGAACCACAAAGTACCAGTCGGCAGCAAAAACCACCTGCAATCCGCCAACGGCATCACCTTCTATCTGGAGATGTGTATCACGCCAGGGCCCAATATCCTTCAAGCCTTCCACGTAGCGGTCGGCTATGTTGATCCCGCCGGTAAAGCCTGTGATGCCATCCACCACAAGTATTTTTCGGTGGTTACGGTAGTTCACCTGTGAGGTAAGTCGTGGGAACCTTACCTCCATAAATGAATAGATTTCGATGTTGTTTATCCGAAGATCGGTCAAAAACTGCTTGCTTAACCCCCAGCTACCCACATCATCAACTATTATGCGGATAATAATGCCTTCACGGGCTTTTTTTATTAAAAGCTCCTTAAATTGATTACCTATCTTATCATCCTCAAATATATAATACTCCATGTGGATGTGATGGGTCGCATTTTCAATTGCTGAAAAAATTGCCTCAAAAGTTTCATCAGCATTATTCAGTATTTTTATTCGCGAGGCGTTGGTTAGCAGGGCATTCGAATTTTTCAGCAAAAGCCTTATGAGGTTCTCTTTTTCCCGAACCAGTGGAGGGAGGTTCCTAAGTGTATGCTCAGATTCCCTTAGTTGACGGAAGGATAGTCGCCTGAATTTGTTCAGGCTTTTCAATCCTTTACGGGAAAAAAGTTTCTTCTTACGGTATTCCTGGCCAAAGAACAAATAAAATACAACCCCGAAGATAGGCAACAGGATTAAAAACAGTATCCAGGCTGCGGTTTTATATGGCGACCGCTTTTCCAGAATTATCATAATAGATACCGGAATAGCTGTAAATAGAAATATCAGGGAAAATATTTTCCAGAATTCCAATCCAACCCCCATAGCCAGAAAACTTTGTTGTTTGCGTGTTAAAATTCATAAAAAATTCATTCAAAAACAATTATGGAATGAAATTCGTAATAAAATGGTATGAACATAAATACAATCGCTATGAAACATATACTTTTTTTTACTGCTGTTTTACTTTTAGGATTTGCCTGTTCCACCTCTCGTAATACACCTCAGATAAAAACCAATGAAGAGGCGGAAGCAGTTACCGACTCGCTGGAATACGAACTGGAGACATTCGATGCAAAGTTTGAAACCTGGTATGCTATGCAGGACCGGCCTTCACAGTACCGTTCGGAGCGGTATTATGAGAACTGGAACCAGCAATATGTGAATGCCTGGAACTATAAAGCCACCCAGTTTGGCAACCGATTTTTTGAAACTATTGTTGGGTATGATCCAACCACCGATTATAATTTCGAATTGGATCATCAGCTGTTTTATTATTTTCAGTATGTTGAAAATGTGTTAAACATTGAGATTATGCCCGGTGGACCCAATAGCATCGTATTTTAGTACCTTCTGAATATTTTTAAGGTATCGGCATCAAGTCGTTCTTCTGAAATAAGATTTCCATCGACAGAGGGTGCTTTTACACCTGAGGCAAAAAATTTATTTCCGGTAAATACATGCATTTCATCCCATAATCCCGATTCATTAAAGCTTTCGATCAGTTTGCGGCCACCCTCCACAATAACTGAAAGGATTTTGTGCCGGTATAAGCTATCGAGCAACTGGGGAATCACTTCCTTTTGAAAATCAATTTTAATCCAGGTGTTAAGCCCTTCAGTTCCTTCTTTATCGGAATTAAAGATCAAAGTTGTTGTTGACTGGTCGAACAAATTAAGCGAGGCAGGCAGGCGCTGGTTTTTATCTACAACCATCCGCACAGGATTATTACCCGACCAGTTGCGCACTGTCAGTGAGGGATTGTCTTTTATTGCTGTATTGGTACCCACCAGGATGGCGCTTTCTTCCGAACGGATTTTATGAACCAGCCTCAGGGCCAGGTCTCCGGTAATCCAGGTAGGTATGCCAAAATCTTTCCGGCTTCGGTCGATGTCGATGTACCCATCTGCAGTCTGTGCCCATTTTAATATGACATAGGGCCGTTGCTTTTCATGGAAGGTAAAAAACCTCCGGTTCAGCTCACGGCATTCATTTTCAAGAACTCCTGCCTTAACTTCCACACCTGCCTTTTGAAGTTTTTCGATTCCTTTTCCGGCCACTTCGGCAAACGGATCGGTAGTACCAATAACCACTTTTGGAATTTGCTTTTCGATAATCAGATTTGAACAGGGAGGAGTAAGGCCAAAATGTGCACAGGGCTCAAGCGAGACATACAGCGTACTTTCTTTTAGTAAGCTGGCATCTGATACAGCATTAACGGCATTCACCTCGGCATGCGGCCCTCCGTATTGCTGATGAAACCCCTCGCCAATAATTTTTCCCCGGCAAACAATAACACTGCCCACCATCGGGTTGGGCGCCACATTGCCCGACCCCAGTAGGGCCAGTTCAATGCAACGTTCCATATATTTTTCATCAATCTCCATTTGCCGGAAAAAAGTATCTTTGAACAGCCAAAAATAACACAATGAGGGCGACAATTCAATACATTGAACAGGAATTAAGGGATTTGTATCCAAAAACTGAAATCAGGGCTTTTACCCGGTTGATGCTGGAACATGTTTGCGGTCTTAATTATACGCAGCAGGTACTATTAAATGACCAGCTCCTGGAAGACTCCTTCAAAATTACCATTGGTGAAATGGTAAAACGGCTGAAGGACCATGAGCCCATTCAGTATATTATGGGTGAAATAGAATTCGCAGGATTAAAGCTGATGGTAGCTCCCCCGGTTTTAATTCCCCGTCCCGAAACGGAGGAACTGGTGCAATGGATAGCCGAAACAGAATTGCCCAACGCACCGGCGTTGCTTGATGTTGGAACAGGTAGCGGATGTATTGCCCTGGCTTTAAAATACAGGATTCCTGATGCATCTGTTTCTGCACTTGATTTTATGGAGCAGGCAATTGAAGTTGCACACCAGAATGCTGAGTTAAATAAGCTGGAAGTGGAATTTTTCAAAACCGATATAATGAACTGGGAAACCAAAGCCTGGCGAAAACTCGATGCCATTATCAGTAATCCACCCTATGTAAGGGAGTCGGAAAAAGAAAATATGTCGGCCAATGTATTAAACTACGAATCGGAAAAAGCATTGTTTGTCCCGGATAATGATCCGCTGATTTTTTACCGCCGGATTACTGAATTTGCCAACCGTTGGTTAAAGGAAAACGGTTGGCTGTTTTTTGAAATCAATGAAAGCCTGGGGAATGAAATGATTGAACTGGTGAAAGGTTTTGGCTTTAAAAGTGTTGAGATAAAAAAAGACTTATTTGGTAAAGACCGCATGCTCAGGTGCCGGAAATAGTTTCTTGGGAAAAGATGGTACAATCAAAAAAATTAATCATTCAAACCGCAACGAAATTCAATAACTTTGTCAATTTTGCGTTTTATCCGGAAATAAACCATTATAAGTGAGAAAGCTGATTAAATATTTATTTCTTTTACTGAATCTGTTGGCTGTTTTGGCACTGATCCTTGCATATCTTGCAGGTTATGTATCTCCCGAAAACTGGTGGATTCCTTCGTTTTTTGGCCTGGCTTATCCCATAATTGCAGTTGTTAACTTTATATTTATATTGTTCTGGTTGATTGCCAATCCAAAGTATATGCTGGTTTCTCTGATCCCTTTGATAGCAGGTTTCGGGATATTATCGCGGTATGTACAGTTGATGGAAAAGAGCACAGATTCAGACGGTTTAAAAATTATGTCGTACAATGTTCACCATTTCCGGGGTGATGATGACGATTCCCAGGAACGGACCTCAAAGGAAATCATTGGATTTTTAAATGAGCATAAACCGGACATTATTTGCCTGCAGGAAGTCCGGCTGAGGCAGAATAAAATATTCAATCTGGCCAAAACAGTACAGGAACTGGAATTTATAAATCATTACCAGTTTGCACGCACCAGTAACACCTTTGGCTCGGTAACAATGACGCGTTATCCTATTCTCAGGATGAATGAAATCCGTTTCGAAAACTCACGGAATATGACAATCTATACCGATTTGCTCATTAATAACGATACCGTAAGGGTGTTTAATGTTCACCTGCATTCATACGGGATCGACCCTAAAGATCTTACCATCATTGATTCGGGAGTAACTACCGAAAAAGACCTGGAGGAAGCAAAGGTGATGGGTTCAAAACTCAGGACAGGATTCCAGATGCGCGCAAGACAGGTACAGGCAATCAGGGCTTTGATTGACGAGACACCTTACCCTGTAATTGTTTGTGGTGATTTAAATGATACTCCTGCATCGTTTTCATACCAGCAACTTAGTAAGGGATTGAACGACTCATTTATTAGTTCGGGTAAGGGAGTTGGACGCACATACATTAATAAGTTGCCATCCCTTCGTATCGACTATATTTTTCACAGCGATAAATATGAATCGTTTAATTTTCAGACCCATAACTTCAGATACTCCGATCATTTGCCTGTTTCAACAGTTCTGGTGAAAAAAATACAGGAAGAGAAATAGACTAAACAACCAAATTGCAGGTTATTGCATCATATAAATATTCTTACAACAATAAATTTTGCCCGAATGAAGAAGTTCACCTTCCCTGCAATTATTATTGCATTGATATATTTTACAGGAATAATTACATCGTGTAAGGAAACTGAAGACTATGATTATTTTTTAGTTAAAGTCGATAGTGTATTAATACCTGATGCGATTAATGCAAATGAACCCTTCGAAGTGAAACTGTCTGGTATTATTGGTTATAATGGCTGTTCCAGTTTTGAACGGTTTATAACTGAAAGGCAGGATTCTATTATTCTTGTTGAAGCCTGGGGAAAGTTAAGAGCCAATTCCAATATATGCCCTGATGGAGTGGTTGGGCTGAACAAAGAGAAATTAAAATATACAATTGATGACGAGGGTATTTATACATTAAAGGTTAAGCAGCCTGATGGTACTGACCTGGAATGGCAAATAGAAGCCCGGTAAATTAATCATCTGAAAGAATTTTTAATGCAGCTATTTTATCCTTTTTAAGCTGCTCTGTGAGAGCTTCCACTCCGCTGAATTTCTGTTCTTCCCTGATTTTACCTGTAAAAACCAGTGTGACTTCTTTATGGTAAAGATCGCCTTCGAAGTTAAATATATTTACCTCAATGCTGCGGTTATCAGCATTCTTATTAAAAGTTGGCCGTGTACCAATGTTCAACATGCCCTTATAAGTATTGCCCGACAACTTCACTTCCACGGCATACACCCCGTACCCGGGAATTAGTTTATATGGATCGGAGGCTTCTATATTGGCAGTCGGGAACCCCATTTTCCGGCCCACCCGCTGACCTTCAACAACTGTTCCGTGCAGGGTATACCTGTATCCCAAATTCCGGTTGGCGTTTTCAATCCGACCATCCTGCAGTGCGTTTCGTATACGTGTGGAACTTACATTTGCCTCATCAACCAACAGGGCTTCCAGTTTTTCAATCAGGAAACCATATTGATCGGCACACGACTGGAGGTATTCAAAGCTTCCCTCGCGGTTTTTTCCGAATCGATGGTCGTATCCCACCACAAGGCAGTGGGTTTTCATTTTATCAACAAGGATTTGCTTTACAAATTCAGCATATGTCAGTTCCGAAAAACTTTTGGTAAATGGATAAACTATGAGATGATCGACACCCGACCGTGCAAACAGCTCCTTTTTTTCTTCAAGGGTTGTAAGCAGTCTGAGGTCTGATGCTCCTGCTTTTGTAACCAGTCGTGGGTGAGGATAAAAAGTAAAGATAACCGATTCACCCCCATGCTCCCGTGCAAAACCGTTTAGCCGTGCGATAACCTTCTGGTGGCCAAGGTGAACTCCATCGAAAGTGCCTATGGTTACCACGGGGTTTATTGCATTGAAATGATCTATGTCGGTATGTATTTTCACATGTTTGTCTTTGTGATCAACGAACATAAAACATTTTCCTGAATTGAGTGGCAAGAAAAATAAAAAGTTATGCTCTGACACAAAACTTTAAATAATGTTATTTTACAGAAATGATGGTTTGAGAACAATGGAAATTTTTAATTTTACGGCCTTTAATTAAGATATCAGTAACAAAATAAGTTTATACTGGCCTTAAAACAAATTTTTTGGAATTGTTGGTAAACAGGAATTAAACAACAAAAGTTAATTTGAATCTATAAAAAGTTGGATTGAAAAGTATACAGATGAACTATAGCAGGTTAATTATTGCAGGGGTAACAGCAGTCATTTTTGCAGTTGGCTGCAGCAAGGAGCAAGGCCGGTTTAAAGTAAACGGCAAAGTAACGCATGCCGATGGTCAAACCCTTTACTTTGAAGAATTGCAAGTGGCATCAACCAGTACACTTGATTCGGTGAAGCTTGAGAGTGACGGCGAATTTAAATTTACCGGCAACACCGGGAAACCTGCCTTTTACTTATTAAAACTAACTCAGAATCAACTTATAACACTTTTGATTGATTCCCTTGAGCAGGTTGTAGTGGAAGCCGATGCGGCTGATTTTCACCGCAACTATAAAGTGGAAGGTTCTCTGGGATCGGCCCAGGTGAAAATATTGAACGATCACTGGTATAAAACAAGAAAAAAGCTTGATTCACTGCAGTCACTTATGAATATGTCGGCTGGAAACCCCGAATTTGTTAATGGATGGAGCCAGATGTACGATTCGGTCAAGCAGGAACAGACAGAATTCTCCAGAAAGTTTGTTATGGAAAATCCGTTTTCCATGGCCAGTGTACTGGCGGTTTACCAGAAATTCGACGATAGCGAATACATTATTAAAGATCTCCATACCCTGCGTGTTGCTGCATCAGCGCTAAATACAGTATATCCCAATTCAGGACATGTTAAGGCTTTGTATCAAAATACAATTGATCTGTTGAAGCAGGAGCAAAATGCAAAGCTAAGACAGATCATTCTTGAGAAAGGGGAAAACAGCCCTGAAATTGTATTGCCTGATCCCGAAGGTAAGGAAGTAGCCTTATCCTCTTTTAGAGGAAAAGTAGTTTTGTTGCAATTCTGGTCGGCTCTCGATCGTAATTCCCGCATCCAAAACGAAGCGCTGGCTGAAGCTTACCGGAAATATAAAAACAAAGGATTCGAAATATACCAGGTAAGCGTCGACGATAACCGCGTTGAATGGGTGGATGCCATCGATCAGGATAAGCTTACGTGGACAAATGTAGGTGACATGGAAGGAAGTAACCGTGCATTGATGCTCTACAACATCCAAAACATACCATACAATTACCTGCTGAACGATGAGGGGGAAATTATTGCTCAAAACCTGACAGGGCCGAGGCTCGACAGGGTATTGTCGGAACTTCTTAATTAATATTGCGGGAAAATTATATTCAGAATATCTTGTCAGAAAAAGGAAAAATATATTTTATCTCTGATATACATTTGGGGGCTCCGGCTTTAAAAGATAACCGTGAACGGGAAATGCTGTTTGCCCAATGGCTCGATTTTATAAGCGACGATGTGTCCGAACTTTACCTTTTGGGCGATATCTTTGATTTCTGGTTTGAATATAAAAAGGTTGTTCCCCGTGGGTTTATCAGGGTGCTTGGTCGTCTTGCAACGTTAACCGATAAAGGAATTCCGGTTCATTTTTTTACAGGAAATCACGATTTGTGGGTGTTTGATTACCTGCCCCGGGAAGTAGGGCTGAAAATTCACCGCATGGAATTTGTTACAGAAATTAGAGGTAAAAAGTTTTTTCTTGCCCATGGCGATGGCCTCGACCCTGAAGACAAAGGATATCTTTTTTTGAAGAAGATATTCTCAAATAAAAAACTCCAGTGGGTTTTTGCCCGGCTTCATCCAAATTTTGCGTTACAGATAGCTCACCGTTGGTCAAAATCAAGCCGTCTGTCGAAAATGAACCGCAAAGAAGAATTTAATGTTAAGAATGAAAATTTGTATCTCTTTGCAGAAAAATTTCTGGAGAAAGAGTGGATTGATTATTTTATCTTTGGCCACCGTCACCGGATGGCTGATGTTGTTGTGAAAGACCATTCGAGAATGATATTATTGGGCGACTGGATTAATAATTTTTCGTACGGTGTATTTGATGGAGAAAAAATGACCCTGAAGAAATTTGAAAGGGAAACAAGTTGAAGGACATTATGGCAAAAAAGATTTACACGCGCATTGTAGGAACAGGCAGTTATCTGCCTCCCAAAATAGTTAAAAACAGTTTCTTCCGGAATCATCGGTTCTTTGATGCTTCTACTGGTAAACTTTTCGACAAATCAAACGAAGAAATAATCCAGAAATTCAGGGATATCACCAATATTGAAGAACGGCGTTATGCTGCCGATGATCAAAGTACATCCGACCTTGCAGTTTTCGCTATAAACGAAGCATTCAAATCGGCTGGAATTTTAAAAGAGAGCCTCGATTTTCTGATTGTTGCCCATAACTTTGGCGATATAACTGAAGGGAATGTGCGCAGCGACATGCTACCCGGCCTTGCCAACAAGGTGAAAATGAAGCTGCACATTAAAAATCCCAATACCGTTTGTTACGATATTATCTCAGGATGCCCCGGTTGGACCCAGGCAATGATTGTGGCTGACGCCTTCATAAAAAGCGGCTTCATGAAAAGAGGCGTGGTGGTTGGGGCCGATGTTTTGTCACGGATTTCCGATCCGCACGATCGTGATTCCATGATTTATGCCGACGGAGCCGGTGCTACAATTGTTGAAGCCGTGGAAAGTGAAGAGCCTGTTGGAATTATTTCTCATTCCAGTCGTTCCGATTCGGTTACCTATGCCAACCTGCTCACATTGGGCGGTTCGAATAATTCAGAATACCCGGGCAACGAACTCTGGATAAAAATGGCAGGCCATAAGCTTTATATTTATGCCATTAAAACAGTGCCCGGAGTAGTGAAGGAAAGCATTGAACGGGCCGGGATCAATCTAAGCGATGTGAAAAAAGTGCTTATACACCAGGCAAATGAAAAAATGGATGAAGCTATCCTGAGTGGTTTGTTTAAATTGTATGACCAAACCGATATCCCCGATGGCATCATGCCGATGAGCATACGTTACCTTGGGAATTCTTCCACAGCAACCGTACCTACTTTGCTCGACCTGGTGCTGAAAGGCAAAATTGAAAACCATGAGATCAATGAGGGTGATTATGTAGTGCTTTGTTCTGTAGGTGCCGGTATGAACATCAACTCCATCGTTTATAAGTGGTAAAAATTTTTCCCCGGAATACTGGCCCGGAATAGACATTTTGGCTAAATTGAGGCGATTTTATAACCTTTCATAGTTTAACCGGAATGGATGCTACCCTGTTTTTTCTGATAATCAGCCTTATATTTCTTTCTGCTGTTGTTATCATTTTTCTTGTCATTCAAAAAAGCCAGAAAAAAACTGCCTTGTTGAGTGGCAATTTTCTGGAAAAGGAAAAACAACAGGAAAACCTGCGAATTCAGGCTGAAAAACAGGCGCTGGTTGCCGAAGAGCGATATAGCCTGCTTAAATGCGATGCCGATGGTCAAAAAGCCGATCTGTTAAAAACCAGGGAGGAGAACCTGTTACTTACCGGGCGGCTTGAAAAAGCAAAGGCCGATTACCTGAACCTTCAGGAAAAACTGCAGTCACAAAAAGCCGAACTTGAAGAGATTCAGAAAAAGTTCACCACCGAATTTGAAAACATAGCTGGTAAAATCCTTAAAAAGAACAGCGAGGAATTCACACTTGCCAATCAAAAAAACATTGGTGAGGTATTGACTCCATTGAAAGAGAAGATCCTGCTTTTTGAAAAGAAAGTGGAGGATACCTATCAGAAAGGGTTGAAGGACCAGACCGACCTGCGTGCTGAATTAAAGAAGCTTTATGAATTGAATAACCGCATGAGCACTGAGGCTGAAAACCTTACACGGGCTCTTAAAGGCGATGTGAAGAAACAGGGTAACTGGGGAGAAGTGGTGCTCGAACGGATTCTTGAGCGATCGGGCCTGAACGAAGGGGAGCAGGGATACCAGAAACAGTATAACGATGTTTCCGACGATGGAAGACGGCTGCAGCCCGATATCGTAATTAATCTGCCCGACAGCAAACATATTATTATTGATTCAAAAGTTTCACTCATTTCCTATGAGCGCGCGGTGAATGCTGCCTCTGAAGAGGAAAGGGCAAAGCATGTAAAAGAGCATCTCATAAGCCTGAAGGCACATATCAGGGGGTTGAGCGAGAAGCATTACCAGTCGTCGCTGACGCTGAACTGCCCCGATTTTGTACTGCTGTTTATTCCAATTGAGTCCTCCTTCAGCCTGGCTGTACAAGCCGATCAGGACTTGTTTTCATTTGCCTGGGACCTGAAGGTGGTGCTGGTAAGCCCTTCAACACTGCTTGCCACACTGCGAACCGTTTCATCAATCTGGCAGCAGGAAAATCAAACAAAGAATGCCCTGGAGATAGCCCGGCAAAGCGGTGCATTGTACGATAAATTTGTTGGGTTTGTGGGTGATATGGAAAAAATCGGGAACAATTTGAAAACAACCCAAAACACTTACAACGATGCCATGAAGAAATTGTCGGAAGGACGGGGAAACCTGGTGAATGCCACCGAACGCCTTAAAAAAATGGGTGCCAAAGCAACCCGGGAACTTCCAAAAAAGCTACTTGAAAAAGATGAGCTGCCTGATGACACGAATGAAGAAAAAATGCCGAAGGAACTGCCGGTAAACTGAAAAAATCAGAAATCCCAGCCTCGCGGAAGCCTGTTGCCTGCCCCATTGTAATGGTAAACAAACTTGAGATTTCCGCTTCGGGTAAGGACAGCCATGGTATCAACAATATCCTCATCAGTACCGTCGCCATCAATATCGTATTGCATTTTTACCTCAAATATCTTTCGTGGCCCTGAAAAATTCATTATAGGTTCATCCTGACCGATATTTAAGGACACTGTGCGTAGAAAATTTCCTGAAGGTGTTGTAAGCATTCTTTCCAGTTTTGCATAATAAGTGTAATACTCATTTGTGGTTCTGTTATAAAGCTCAATGGCAACATTTTCATCCCCCGAACGGATTGTTTGCGCCATTGTACGCGACGGAAAAAACACCATAATGAAAATCATGGCAATAAAAGCAGAAGTTAGTTTAATCATAAGTTCAGATTTTTGCCGAAGATAGAGCTATTTTCTTATATTCAGGAGTTTTCCTTCAAAAAGCTTACAACTTCCTCTGAATCCTTTACTGCATCAACCTGATCGTTTTTATACACCACCTTGCCATCTTTATCAAGGATATAAGTCCACCGGCTGGTGGTGACATCTCTTTCAAATTCATAATTCTGTCCGTCAAATTCTCCTTTGTTAGCACCTCCCTCACGTATTGGTACACCAAACTTTTCTGCAATCTCACCCGATAAATCAGAAAGCAGGGTGAAGTTCAGGTTATGGGCCTGCCTGAAGAACTCAAGGTTTTCAGGTCTGTCACCACTAACTCCTACCACCTTTGCATTCTGCGACTTCAAATCGCTGCTCAAGTCACGGTAGGCACAGGCCTGTTTTGTACATCCACCCGTCATAGCGGCCGGATAAAAATAGACCACAAGGTATTCATTGTCCAGGTTATTTTTGAGTTCCCAGGTACTTCCGTCATCGGTAGTGGCTTTAAAATTGGGAACTTTATCGCCTACTTCAAGTCCGTTTTGTGCAAAGAGACCTGAGGTAAGTGCTGTTAATAGCAATACAAATAGTGTTTTCATTATTTTGTTTTTTTATTAGTAACTGTTAACAAAACAGTTATAAAGAAGAAAAGTTGGAGGTTACAGGATTTTTTAATCAGTACACTTTTCCATCTCTCCCTTAATAAAACCTGTTTGTGTATATTAATAAAACTGCTACCGGGAGCAGGTTTTAATATATAGCAAGGCTAATTTAAGCTTATCAAAGAATGGCCATGGCCTGTTTAATCAGGGTTTATTTTCAGAATAAACACACAATAATTTCGCATCGACTTCGCGATTGAGTGAATTTATTGTGAGTTTAATGCGAGTTTAATGTGAGTTTAATGTGAGTTTGATCCGACTTTAGCATGGTCCAGTCATTGATGTTTACCAGCTGATATTTTTAGGAAAGTGGTCAGATCAGAAATAATATCCGGGATTAGTATATTAGGAATCAGTAATTTTCGTACATTTAATCAGCATGGGACAAGCCTATACATACCGATGCGGCCGGTGCGGTTATGAAGTCCGTTTTAACGAAGGCCGTGGTTACCTGGTTCATCGGCAACCATTGGATACCTATTTAGACAACAGGAAAATTATCTTCCATCACAACACCCATCGTGTTTTGAATAAATTGGCAAAAGCTGAAGGCAGTTTAACGGTTGATGCAGGATTTAAAATTTATAAATGCCCGCATTGCAGGTTACTCTATGATAAAGTTGAAGTGAAGGTTTTGTGCAACGGCAAGATACTCCACAAAAGCGAATTTCGTTGCCTGCAGTGCCGGGCACGCCTCAAACTGACCAACATTCACAGGCTGAAAGGAGCTGTATGCCCTTCCTGCAAAAGCGATTCCTTTTGTATCGACAAGCGCCAGATGGTATTATGGCAATAATCCGGTGCCATTAAAATTTTTAATCAAACTGAACTTACATTAACCAGTGTTTTAAGGTTGAACAATTCCCGGAAGTTTATCGTTATTGCAACAGGGACAGTTGTATAAATCTCCTGAAAATGAATCTGTTTACGTTATGAACAGTGCTGTAAGTTTTCAAAAAACAAACAATAACCCCCCTGATTGTGCTGCCGGCCAATATGGTAAGGCTAATAATAAACTTGCGTCTTCATTTTTAAGAACCCTGATTTATTTCGATATTTTTTCCTATCCCCTGACACAGGATGAAATTCTGGATTACTCGGCATGTAATGATTTTACAAGAAATGACGGGCTGATAACTCTTAAATCTCTTTTGGAGAGCGGGATGGTAAATTACAGGTCGGGATATTATTTTGTCGGTGACAATGAAGAAAAAATATCAAAAAGGATTGCAGGAAACAAACTTGCTGCAAAACGTATGAAAAATGCCCGGCTTTTTTCTTCAATAATAGCCAGCTTTCCCTTTACCCGGGGTGTTTTTATTTCCGGATCGCTCTCAAAAGGGTACATGGATAGAAACAGCGATATCGACTATTTTATAATTACATGTCCCAACAGACTTTGGCTTTCCCGAACACTCCTTATATTGTTCAAAAAAATATTCTTACTGAATTCTCACAGAAATTTTTGCATTAACTACCTTGTCGACACCGAGAATATGGAAGTAAAGGAAAGAAATATTTATACGGCTACAGAAGTGGCCTTGCTTTTGCCCATGCACAATCACGGTTTATTTGATCAGTTTATGAATGCAAATGATTGGATAAGGAATTATTTTCCTAATCATGTTCAGGTAAAAGAGAATTCAATTAGAGGTAATCCCTTGGTTAAGAAATTAATGGAAATAATGCTAGACAATCGTTTGGGAGACTTTCTCGATAACTTTTTTTATAAAACAACAACCAGGTATTGGATTAAAAAACATGGAAAAGAAATGATTGAAAGTCCGGACTCCGATCTTTTGTGGAATAAGCATGTTTCCCAGTACAACCCTAATCATTTTCGCCCTGTTGTATTGTCAATGTTTCGAAATAGAATTGCTGAATTTGAAAAGCAATTCGGAATTAGCCTGGGTGAATTTTAGAATAAGAGGGAAAACCACTTGATTGCTGAAATGAATAATAAGCATAAGCGAATCTGGATATTTGGTGCCACCGGGTTTATAGGGCAGGCTCTTGTTTCGCACCTTGTTTCAAATTCTCAAAACCGGCTTTTCATACTTTTTCACCACAATATGCCTTTCAGGAACTACGAAACCCATAATACTTTTACAGGAAGCATATCGAACATTGAACCGGGAATTCTTAGAAGGTATCCACCTGATGTTGTATTTCACCTGGCCCGGATTCCGGGTGGGAACATTTTTACACGTGCAATGGCTTCACAAAGAGCTTTTAGGGCAAACCAACGGTTGGCAGAAATACTGAGAACACTTGAAAAGCCTCCTGTTGTGGTATATGTTTCAGGTTCACTCATGTATGGCCCCCGGCATATCGCTAATCCGGCAACGGAAGTTACCCCATTAAAACCGGTTTCTTTTGCAAAACAGTACATCAGGGGAGAGCAACCGTGGCTTCAGGTTCAGGAGACAAGAAAACTTGATGTGCGTTTTGCGCGTCCCGGCTGGATAGTCGGGCCACATTCGTGGTTCCGGGAGTTTTTCTGGAAGCACTACCTTAAAAGCGGAAAGATACCTTATTACGGCGATGGCAGTCAGCTGATGTCGGTTATAGGATTAGACGACTGTGCCCGGTTAATTGACCGGCTGGCCGCTGATGGTGCGGCGAGACAAAACCTGAACATCTTTGCTTTCCCCCCTTTACCGCAAAAGCAATTTTCCAAAGTACTGGCAGGAAAACTTAATGCAGGTGTGGATGAAGTTCCAATGAACCAACTGGTCCGACTTTATGGTAAAACGGTTGCTACAGCACTAACATCATCCATTCCGCTTTCAACTGAGCACTCCCTGATGTATGAAAATTTTCGTCCGTTGGCACCCGATCTGGATTCGATATTTGAAAAAGTATTACCGCTTCTTGAATACAAATAAGGAATACTCCCCAAATTTCCACAGAAAGGTTTTATTTATTAAATTGTCTGCTTTCCAAAGTACGTTACGGATTTTCCCCAGCCGGCGGTTAAGGTTGGGATAATACCAGGCAGGATGCAGAATACAATATCCTCTTTTTTTTAGCACATCAAGTTCTGAAAATGCTTTAGTTATTTCGCGCGGACTGTAACAACGGCTCGTCAGGTACTTTACAGGAGAGTACCCTCCCCAAACTGGCCGCAATCGGGCAAACGCATTTTTAAAACGGAGTTTTACCAGTTCAATAAGCATACCTGCGATGTAGTACTTATTGACAAAACTAAGTACCATAATGCCATTTTTGGTTAACCTGTTGGTTAATATCCTGGCAGTTTCATTCAAATCGGCAACAGTATTCAGAGCACCAAAAAAAACATAAATCAAATCGAATTTCTGTCCGGGAAATAAAAGTTCAATATCTTCCACAACTCCTTCTTTAATAAAAACATTTTCCAGGCCATGCTTTACCCTTTTGTTTTCAGCGATCCTGCACATTTCTTTTGAAATATCGATTCCGTACACTTTCGTTTCGGGATGTGTAATGCCAAAATGTACCATATCGAGGCCCGTTCCGAATCCGATTTCAAGGATATTGCTCATGGGATGATTTTTAACTTCTTCCCTGAACGATTGCCTGATTATTTGCAAAACCGGATTCTGCCAATACCGGTTGTCGAAATCGTTGGCATCCTCATCATAATAGGTTTTAACGCTTTTGTAGTAATTGTTTGTCATGGTTTAATTCATATAAGGATATTAAACAGGCAGCCATTCCCCAGAACAGGAAGGCAAACTTATCGGTGTTCAGGAAGTTGTTAACGAAAGCGTGAAACAGGTAGGTAGATAAAGCAGCAAATACAACAATAATTTTTTTTCGGGCTGGATGATTGAGTGCTTTCACAAAAACCAACCATATCCAGCGGCCTATTAAAAAAATCAGGGCGGCAAATCCGGGCAATCCCATTTCACTTAATGCCAGAATATACTCCGAATGAGCTGTTCCCCCTGAATTTTCCGGTATTTTGTATGGATTGGATACCGTTAACCGGTTAGTCAACTGTTTATTTTGATAGGGAATATAAACAAACTGATAGGTTCCGGGACCAAAACCAGTTACCGGCCGGTCAGTGAACATTTTTATCCCGGCATACCACCTGTTTAATCTTTCCACGTTTGAATCGTCAGTAGTTACATTTCCGGTCGATTTAATAAACTCCGACCATTCCATATTCTGTTTATGTGAAACATATTTATTGTAGTACAGCCTGTCATACAGTGGCTTTCGTAAACCTATAATCATTATAAGGAGAATGGTGCCAAATATTGCAAGATACCTGGGATGAATTTTAATTTGTAGAATCAACCATACAAATACAAATACTGCCACACTTAAAATGGCTGCTCTGCTGTGGGTGAGAAGTACAGCATATAAAAAAAAGAAACCGGCTGCTGCCATCATTAAGCGGTCAACTGGTCGTTTGGCAGAATAGCTTCCGGCCAGCCAAAAGGCACAAAGGATTGATGCTGATGCCCCCGTTATGGTATGATCTTTATACCATGGTCGAAAAATACCTTTTGCAACCACCTGGTTCAGGTCATACTGCAAAAACCGGTAAGAAGCATATAGAATTACCAGCGAAAAGCTCAGACTGTAAAGAACAATCATTTGACGGAACAATCCAGGATTGGAAACAAACAATTTTTTAAGGAGAAATAGAAATACCAAAATATATGTAATGCTGATTATTGTATATTTTGCGGAAACAACGGGCATTGATGATAAAAGCAGACTTACAAAGAAGATAATAACCAGGGGTAATGCATAACGAACCTCTCCGGATAGGTATGACTTTAGAGCTGATGGCTGAATAATTATTTCAATAATAACTGTAACTGCTGCAATACCTGTGAGTATCTCACCCGGAAACTGAATCATGATACCGGAAGTAAGTGGAAGTTCAAAGGAAAATGGCAATAATAATGCCATCAGTTTTACAAGGTAAACCTGTAAATTCAACCTGACAACCAACCAGGCTATGGATAAAATTATTAAGACTGCCAAAGGGATAAAAAAAGTGGAGTTGTATAATCCAAGCCAAAAACAACCTGCTGTAAGCAACGGAAGAATCAAAAGGGGGAAAATTAATTTTAAATAGTTATCCCGTTGATTTGGCATTTTGTTTTACAATTTCGATTACTAACAGAAAAAAAATGAAAGCAATAACTGAACCGGCAACCAAAAGTTTGCGGTTGGGCCAATGAGGTTTTGCTGCGGGTATTGCCCTTGAAACAATATACGATCCGGGGAGGCCGGTGTTAAAATCGCGTTCCACCATTTCGAGGTGGTTTTTGCGTGATGCCAGTTCCTGAATTTCTGTGGCATATTGGTTTTTTAACCTGAAGATTTCGCTGCCTTTGCCTAAATCGGTTTGGGAATTTTCAAGTGAGTCGATCGTTTGTTCCATTAATTTCACACTTTGATATTTAGTATCATAGTGCTGTTGAGACTGTAAAAAGGCTTTCCTGCGGTTTTCATAAAGAATATCTTCTTTAATTACATCGCCTAGATTAACAATAACATTTGCCATCTCAGCTGCCAGAACGGGGTCGGGATTCAGTACAATTACAGCTACCGAACTGAACCTTGTTTTTTCAAATTTTATCCGGCTGTCTATTTTTTCATAAAGCCTGCTTAACCCTCCGGTTTCATCTAAATCGACATTCAGTTGCTGATCAAGATTATACCTTTTGATCAGGCTGTCACGCATTCGTGCCGATTGAAAGATCTGGAGGTGACCGTCGATTTCTATGTCGCTTGCAAATCCTATTCCCTGCTGTTCAATTTGTCGCGACGGAATGGTTAGCGGAACATAAATGAGGGCTTCCGACCGGTAAAGCGGAGTAATGAAAACAGGCAATGTTACCAGCCATGTAAACACACCTGTGACAACAGCTCCAACAGCCATAATTATTAAGAATCGTGGATTAATCATAGGTTCCGAATTAGTACTTTCCTAACAATTGAATTGCAGGATTAGTTTAGGATGATGGCGGGTATAACTGCACTGGGTAGTATTTTTCGGAAAGATCCGAAGTTTGAAAAAACACGCAATAAATTGTTTACAGGGTAAATTTTATACAAATATTAGTCATGGAAGCATATTAATACAATAAACTGGCAAGTAGTTTAAATACCAGCCCGGAGAATGCAATGATGGTTTCCATCACAGTCAAGGATTACAGGGTTTGCTTTTAATTCATTCATAGCTATTATTACACCAGCCATAAGTCACTGTCATTAATATTCGACAACACGGTGGCGCCCGATGCAATGGCAATTACAACCAGTGCCCGTTGCGTATCATTAAGATCGAACTCGCTGATTATTTGCAATTTTCCAGCAATTCAATAAAAAGTGAATTATGAGGGAAATTAGTGGATAGCAATTCAAAACAGCACTTTCCTTTTTGGGAATCCTTTTCAATTTCGAGAAATATTTTACCTAAAAAATAGCTGGCCATTGTTTGGACAACTAAATCATTGTCGGTGGTAAATTTTTCGAGTGACATCAGGGCATTTGCCCGGCTGGTACGTTTGCTTTCTGCGAAAAGCGGGTTTATCAGATTATCGAAATACAGGAATAATGATGCATATAAATCCAGTAGTTTTAACCTGTTCTCTGAAAAAGTAAGATCCTCCTTTTTAATTTCGTTAAGAAGTTCTTTGATTTCCGATCTTAAAACAGTGGCTCGAATTATATTGTACCTTTTAAATTCAAGCCGTATTTGGTATGAAGAGGCTATTAATCGCCTAATTTTTTCATCTTCTGGATTACTGCCTGAATTAGTGAACCCTTCGATTAGATCATTCAGTTCCTTACTTTTATAGCCATTTTTTGACTTTATAAATTCCCACCAGCAAAGATCTATTTTCAGTATTCCCAAAGAAAAAGAATCGACCTTCTGGTATGATTTTGCAATTGCCACACCAGCTTGCTCATATTCTTCATTATATATCATTTTAAAAATGGCATTTATAATGCTGTCGCTATTTTCCGAAAAAGTTTTTTTCCCAAAAGCGATTAAAAGCATTATAATCAATACCAGACGTAAATTCATTTTACGGTATTCAAATTTTGTTGAATAAGAGAAAGAACTGTCAGGTAAACTTGTTCTTTTTCATGTTCAATTTTAGCTGCTGCCAGGTTTTTCGCGCTTCTATATCCGCCGGAATAGTACCTGTAATACCATGAGCTCATAGAAAGAAAAGCATCGAGAACCCCATAGACTTGCCAAATATGAATGGTAGCTGTTGCGATTACCCCAACCAGTACAATCGAATTAAGCCCGCTGCCAATGTTGCCCATATACATTTGACCCAATCCGGGAACAATCATGCTCATTGTTTGAATCTTACCCGGGTTAAACCGCTTCCTGAAACGTTCATAGCCATTAAAAATTTCAGTTAATTCAGGAACTGAGTTTTCCGGAAGTGTTTTGCTGAAATAGATGAAAGAATTATCGTATTCTTCAATGCCAAAATGGCTAATTGCCATATACAGATTATATTTATTAAGGAGATAAGGGCATGTATTTTCAGTTAATCCTAACAATTCATTCAGGGCAAATATATAATTATCCTGTTTAAAAAGACAATTTACCTTTTTAAATATGAGCTCTGTTTTTAAACTGTCATTTTCCGTATATCTGGCCGCAATATCAAAATTTTTAAATGCCTGGTTATATTGATTCAATGCATAAAAAGAGTCGCCTATTTTCTGGTATACATCTGTATATTTGTTTTCTGAATCGAAAAAAGCAACCCGCTGATATTCAGTAAGCGCCTGTTCATAATTTCCAGTTAAAAACTGCTGTTTTGCAAAATTATATGTATCGTTTATACTTTGTGCAAACGAAAAAGATGCAACAAAAAAACTAAAAATGGTTATAGATACTATTTTGGGTTTCATTGTATAATATTTCGTATTCAAGTTTGTTGTAGGTTTTCGCTGCTCTTGCCGAGCCCCAAATATTGCCAAAATAAAAGCCCATCGATATAGAACCGAATATCCACCCGTTGACGCTGTTGATTCCTTTGCGGTTAAAACCTTTATATGAAAGCCATGCATTTGAAGAAACAAAGATGAATGACATTACAGCATCGCCCCAATAACCGGTATAAGCTTTTCCGCTGCCAGGGATTAGTGCTGACATTGTTGCTGCTACTGCTGGCTTTTTCCCTCTAAATTGTTCCAGTGCGTATATTCCGGAATAAACTGTTGGATATTCGCTTTCAATTAGTTTCTGGTTGATGTTGGCAAAACTTATTATCGAATCTTTTTCTTCATTAAAAACAAAAAAACCAAGCTTATAAAATACCCGGCTTTTTGAATCGACCTTGGAAATTGCTTCGGCAAAATAATTTTCGTGATTACAACAATTGCAGGCTAATGATAATTTTAAATATTCTGAAGCAATTTGATTGTTACTGAAAAACTTTTTCACATTCAGCACCTCAAGATTTTTGAATGATGTTTGGCAAATATCGCCCAGGCGGTAGGTTTTAATTAACCCCTCAAACATACTGGTATCGGTAGGGGTAATGTTCAATATTCGCTCGTATTCGTTGGCAGCCAGTTTGTATTGCTGTGTGCTAAACAGATAACGAGCGAATTTTTTTGAATTTTCTGCGCTGAACAAATCCTGAGTAAATCCAGTATTACAAATGACAAAAAAGAAAAACAGTAAAAAATACAATTTATTTAACCGGATCATAAAATCTTTGTTTCGTAGGGTCATAAAAATACTGGTTTGTTTTAACAAACTGGTGGCACCTTGACAACCGGTCGAACGTGGAAAGTGTGCCTACAATAACTCCTTTTTGCTGAAAAGCATGGACCGAATATGATGAACACGAGGGATGAAATACACAACTGGGATTATCTTGTGATGAAAAGAAAGTTTTATAAAAATTAAATCCGACAGCCAACAGAAACTCCATTTCATTTTTCGGTTTTTCTCTGTTGCCAGTATACTTTAAAGTTTCATGCTTATGTGCATGGAAAAGAACATTTAACTCGTTAAAACCATACTTGTCTTTCTCTTGTGCAAAACAACTTCCACTATATACAATAATAGCGGCTACCGTGTGAAAAATATATTTGGCTAGATTAATGCCTCTCAATCTTGTAATGATAATTTTCTTCGTTTTCTGTATCATTCAAAACTATGTTTTTAAATTCCATTATCTGGTAATTTTCATGTTGCAATTCATCATAAAAAATCTGCACTATTGTGCCCGGAAATTCAAATCCCCCAATTTTAATATAATCTTTAAAAAATTGTTTGCTAAGGATATTATTATCGGGCCCCACCATTACGACACTGAACAAGCTGTTTTCTTTTTTTGCCAGTGCTATACTGCTAATTATACTTTGCATTTGCGGTGGTATACTCCAATACGAAATTACCATGTCATCTTTTTTTTCCACTTTGGCAATTGAAAAATTGGCTTCTCTTAGGCCAAAATAGGTGAAACTCGAATTAAGTGAAAGATGAAATATGGTAAATTCATTTAGTGCAGGAATTTCGTCGGTAGTATAAATAGAATCGTTTTTAATTTTATATATCCGGGAATCCTGTACTATCCATTTTTCGTTTGCCGGGAAATGAATGTCGTAGATGAGTTCTTTAGAATATTTATCGTAATAAATTTTACCTTTCGTCAGGTTAGCTTTGCCTTCAGCAGGCTTTACTTTAGTTGTAAAGTCAATGCTCATTCTAAAATAATCTTGCGCTGATGTATTCAGGGACAAAATAAAAGCTGTTAAAAAAATAAATAATTTACATGTAAATTGCATTCCAAACCATTTGTAACAAAGGCTGCCTAAACGAAATCAGACAGCCTTTGTATTTATTTTTTGAATTGATTTTAATAGTAAGAAGTAGAAGCGGCAGTGGCAGCCCAGGCACCCCATGCAACCATGTATACTATTGCAACAACTGCTGTGCTGGCTACACAACCCCATAATGCTTTTTTGGTTTCATCTTTGTCATTGTCAGTCATAATGTAGACTACTAATAAACCAAGAACACCTCCAACACATCCCCATAAAAATGATGGAATTCCTAGAGGCGGTTCACCATCTTGACCGGCCATGCCCATAGGCGCGGCGCTGCTTTCAATGTTGGCAATAAGCGCACTTCCTTCATTTGCCAACGACTCAAATGTAACAGAAGCATTTGCTTCAACATACGCATCTAATTCATTCAATTCGCTCAACTCGCTGATAATTAATTCTTCATCGAAAGTAAATACTGATTCATCGAGTTCAGCGGTTGCGGCACTAATATTACCGGCATAAACATTAAAACTTTGGGATGAGAGCAATGAAATCGCCAAGATAACGCTCACACTCCTGAGGATAAGCTTTTTCATATAAAATTATTTTATGGTTTAGAAAATTTTTTAAATAAATGGTTAATCTTTATTTGAGTGTAAAACTAATAAAATATATTATTTTCAAATAAAAATTAACCTATGATTAATAAAGCTATTATTTGTAAATATAAGTTTTTTTTGAAAATATTCAATATTTAAATGATTAAAGGCAGCTATCAAAAACAGGTTTTTGTTGAGTTAAATGATTTTTTAAAAAAATAAACTGGCAAGCAGTGTAAACGCCAAACCGCATACTGCAATAATAGTTTCCATAACTGTCCACGTTTGCAGGGTTTGCTTTTCGTTCATTCCCAGGTATTTTCCCACCAGCCAGAACCCACTGTCGTTAACATGCGACAATAGGGTGGCGCCCGATGCAATGGCAATTACCACCAGTGCACGCTGCGGGTCGTTTAGCCCGAATTCGCTGATTACAGGAGCAATAATGCCTGCGGCAGTTATCATGGCTACGGTTGCCGATCCTTGTGTAACCCTCACCACTGCAGCAAGAAGCCAGGCAAGCAAAATGGGCGGCAGCGCTGAATTGGCCATCGATTCGGCCATTATCTGACCAATACCACTGTCGACAAGCACCTGTTTCAGCACCCCACCGGCGCCGGTGATTAAAATGATGATTCCTGCCGGACCAAGGGCTTTGGTACTTAAATCAAGGATTTTTTGCTTGCTCATACCTCTTTTAATGCCAAGGAAATACGATGCTACTAGCGTAGCAATAATTAGTGCTGAGAACGGATGCCCGATAAATTCAAGGGCATCGGTAATTATTGATTTTGGCACGACCTCTTTCGATACGGCCAGTCCCGTAAACGTATTTACCAAAATAAGCAGCAACGGGATGGAAATGATGATGGCAATCATCCGGAAGGGCGGATAATTCTCAGGGTCCACCTCCTGTGCTGGTTTTTGGTATTCGAAGGGAGGTTCAAGGTATATTTTTTTTGAGATGTATTTTCCCCAGATAGGTCCTGCAATAACTGCTGTAGGAAAGCCTAGGATAATGCCCAGAAAGATCACCCAGCCAAGCTGTGCATTGATGATATCGGCAACGGCCACCGGCCCGGGGGTAGGCGGAATAAAGCTGTGGGTAACTGCAAGTCCTGCCAGCAATGGGATGGCATAATAAAGCAACGAGCGTTTCGTGTCGCGCGACAAGGCATATATAATAGGCACCAGTATGATAAATCCCACATCGAGGAAAACCGGTATCGCCACTATGAAACCTGTAATAACCATTGCCCAGGAGGCATTGTCCTTGCCAAACTTTTTTACCAGGTAATGGGCCAGCGATTCGGCGCCACCTGAACTCTCAAGCATCTGTCCGAATATGGCCCCCAGCCCGACCACCGTAGCGACGAACCCGAGAGTGCCTGCCATCCCTTCCTGAATTGCCGTAGTAATTCCCTGAAGGGGCATGCCAGCGGCTATGCCCACATAAATGGCGGTAATTAACAGTGAAACGAATGCGCTGATTTTAAGTTTCAGCACCATGAACAGCAGTAACCCTACTGCTGAAATTACAATAAATACCAGAAATGGTGTAGACATAACTGTAGGATTAGTTTTCGGCTATAAAGTTAAAATTTACCTCCTGCTATGCAAACTTCAGCGGGTAGTTAATTTAAGTAACCATAATTCCGGCCGACAATTATCACTTTATAATACCTATCCTTATCTGCATGAAGATAGTTCTTATCCTTTGTTTAATAAATAAATTGTTATTTACATTTAATAACTATCTTATACTCAGGGCGCCTGCCCTGGGCTGAATTAAGCTGGGCTTAAAGCCCGCATCAGATCTGCTAAGTTATTTCTTATTTAATACGGCTGAAGCCGTTCAAGGGACTGTTTACTGTTTACTGCTTACTGTTTACTTTTACCAAGGTGCCATGTTGTATTCTTCATTCTCCTCCTGTACGGCAGGATAATCTGCATGCAAATCATACCATCCGGATAGTTGCAGCGAACACCTTTCTTCATTTTCTCCTTCCTTATCCCACCAGCGGGCGAGTGACACACGTAATACCTTTCCGGCAGGAATCAATTCTGCGGGATTTTCAAAGCCAACATATGGAAGGCTCCTTAAACCCCTTGTGCAAGGATACCTGTATCGAATTTTTTCATAGACCTGGTACATTACCAGAGCCCTGTCCGGAATCCAAAAACCAACACTGTGCTCAGGAATGGTTCATTGCCTGGGTACGTACCCGCTTCCCTTAGCAGTCCAAAGAAGGTTACCATCAAACAGAACATCCGGATTCCCTTTCCATATTTTCACATTGCATTTTTCAAGCACCTGAAACATCGTACGTCCATTAACAAGCGTGCGTTTATATTCCTTGTGTAGAACTTTTACATCCTCTACATGTGGAGGCTTAATATTATTTGCTTTTCGAAGGGTAAGTTCCCAGACCTGTTTTATTTCATACGGGCAGTTGAAGGGCTGATGGGCACCTGTTTCATCCATGAGCCGCAAAAACCGGCCATTCTCTGCCAGGGCGCCTATACATACTCCCGCGGTTAAATGTGTTTTTGCTACAATCAAAACATTCATTACAAATGCGTTATTTTGTATCCCAGTTTTTTGAGTTTTTTAGCTGCAAGTGAGCGGTGACATGCCTCAGGGAATTCCTCCACACAAAAGACAGCTATTTTTAGAGCACCTTGTTCCTCCAGCTTTTTCAAATACTTTTCGAAATCAAAGTTGTTTAATATTTCATGTTCATAAGCAGTTATGAAAGCATCCGATAACTGAGTTCTTTCTTTTTTACTCTGCTTTTGCTGTTTATCTGATTTATCCTGAAGCACCCTGATTTCAGGAGACGGAGCCAGCCCAACCGTATGAACGTACCGGATGCTCATTTCCTGAAGTTTATTTTGAAGCCTGTTACTGTTTACAAAAGCATACCGGGAACCCCATACTCCCCTGCGTTGCCGTATATCGTTAAAAGTGTCGATGTGATTTTTGGTCAGCTTTCCAAAAAATTCCTCCTCTTCCGAGTTATATACTCCAATTGTGAAGAATTCCATCGGTTAATACGATTTACGCGAAACAAATTCCTTCGTATTGCCAAATAAATCCACAGTACCCAACCCTTTGGTCAGCTCAGTCATTACTGTTTCCTGCGATTTTACAAGTTTTGATGAAATGATGTGGTTGACAGAAATGCCCGATTTAAGTAACTCCTGGCCCACCAGTTTGCTCCGGTGGCACTCCTCCGGCTTCGATTCACTGCACATAACTGCCAGCTTCACTTTCTTTTCATTGGCCCGGATCAATCGGTTTAACCCTTCCTGAAAGAAATCTTTTTCTTTTATCCGGTCATATACAACTTTACCGTCTGCATCGTAACAGGAACGGTCCGATGGCAGCCCCCCCAGTTTTTCCCCTATAAAAACATATTTAATGTTGTGTTCTTTTAGTGTGGTTTCAAGAGCAGATTTATTGAAAGCGGGATTCCATTTTGAATATGGATTTGAGCGGATATCAAGCAAATACGATATGTCAAAAGATTTCAGTTCAGCTATGAAATCTTCCATATTTTTATTGCCATGGCCTATAGAGTATATGGATGACGTTATCATTACCCAAATTTAACCAAATTATTCTTTTCTGATATCAAATTTGAAGGTATAGCAATATAATCTGTCTTTTTTAAAGAAAATATTTTTTTATTTCTATCTTGCTGAGGGTATTTTTGTAAGAAACCAAAAGAGAAAAAACTATGAGTGAACTGTTATCCAGAATTGCTGAGTGTATAGAATTTGGAAAAATTAATAAAGTGGCTCCTTATCCTCCGAACATGAAAGGGCAGGATGGGGCTGATGAGCTTACCCGCCGTGCATTGGATGAAGGTATTTCCGCACAGCGTATATTAACGGAAGGGTTGATGCCAGGGATGGAAAAGGTGGGTATTAAGTTTCGGGAAAACAAGGTATTCGTGCCGCAGGTGCTTATGTCGGCCAAGGCCATGAGCACTGCCATGGTTCACCTTAAGCCATTTTTTCTTTCGGGTGAGGTGAAGGAAAAGGGTACCTTTATTATTGGTACGGTGGAAGGCGATTTGCACGATATCGGTAAAAACCTTGTTGCTATGATGGTTGAAGGCAATGGCTGGAAAGTAGTTGATTTGGGAACCGATGTGAAAGCCGATCAGTTTGTAGCTGCTCTGAAGGAACATCAGCCTGCGTATGTGGGTTTGTCGGCACTATTGACGACTACTATGGTGAACATGGAAAAGATAACCAAAGCTTTAAAAGAAGCTGTTCCCGGAGCAGTAGTGGCCGTGGGTGGCGCACCTGTAACCGACAGCTTTCGTCAGAAGATTGGCGCCGATATATATTCATCTGATCCGCAGGGGCTGGTTGAATATTTGAATTCGCAACTGGTATAACCATTATGTGAAGCCGGGGGCCGGGTAACTGCTCCTGATTGGTAATCTTCCATTAACAGTTTCGTTAGTTCAAGTTTGGGATCTGTTTGAGTAATGAGATTGCTCAGGCAAGAGAAATTATCTTCTGATCATAAATTTTTCGTCAAAGTATAAACATCTCTGTATTTAATAATTTTCAAATGGAAGGTCTCGAATTAATCAAAAAAGCCTTTTCACTTGAGACGGTTGAGCGTGTTCCATGGGTGCCGTTTGTGGGTGTTCATGGTGGTTTTCTTACAGATACAGATGCTGCATTTTGCCTGAAATCGGCCGAGGAACTGGTTAGAGGTATTAGTAAGGCGGTAGAAGAATACCATCCTGACGGTATACCTGTGGTTTTCGATTTACAGGTAGAGGCGGAAGCGCTCGGTTGTGAACTGAAGTGGTCGGAATCGGGACCTCCGGCAGTTGTATCGCATCCACTGGCAGATGGAATAAAGCTGACGGATTTAAAGATACCGGGACCTGCTGAGGGGCGTGTTGCCGTTTGTCTGGAAGCCACAAAAGTGCTTCGGGAGAAATATCCGGAACTGGCAATCTACGGATTGATTACAGGTCCGTTTACCCTGGCCCTGCACCTGATGGGGACTGACATTTTCATGAAACTTTTCGAACAGCCCGGCGAGGTGCATGATGTAATGGACTTCTGTACCCGGGTGGGATTAGAAATGGCGGGATATTATGCAGATTCCGGCGCTGACGTTATTGCTGTTGCGGACCCAATGACAAGCCAGATTGATTGGCTTACATTTGAAACATTCGTTGCCCCTTATGTCACCCGCATTTTTGATTCGGTGCGAAAACGGGGACGGCTCAGCTCCTTTTTTGTTTGCGGTCATGCCCAGCAAAACATTGAAGCCATGTGCGATTGTCGTCCTGATAATGTTTCGATCGATGAAAACATACCACTCGATTTTGTGAAAGACATAGCACTTGATAAAGGCATCAGCTTTGGCGGGAATCTGAAGCTTACCGTAACATTGCTGATGGGAACCCCTGATGATTGCCGGGAGCATGCCCTTGAATGTCTTGATTTAGGCGGTCAGAAAGGGTTTATCCTGGCTCCCGGCTGCGATCTTCCAAGGGAAACCCCTCCCGAAAACATCAAAGCGGTTACTGAATTGCTGCACGATCCGTACCTGCAGGATGTGGTGCGAACACTCGAACGGAAGGAGAGTGCATTGGAGGTGTTTAATATGAAAGACTACGGACAGGCTGAGAAGGTGGTTGTAGATGTTATTACACTCGATTCAGAATCGTGTGCACCCTGTCAGTATATGGTGGAGGCAGTGAAACGGATTGCTCCTTATTTCGAGGGGGTGGTGGAATGGCGTGAGCATGCTATAAAAAAAATGGAGGCCGTAAGTTTTATGTCATCGCTTATGGTAAAGAATATACCTACTATTTGCATCGACGGTAAAATAGCCTTTGTTTCAAAGATTCCGCCCGAACGCGAACTGGTGGCCGCTATTCAAAAGCGCATCAACGAGAAACTTAAACTTAAAATTAAGTCAAAGCGGAGCGCACTCATACTGCTGGGAGAGCAGGAAAACCAGTGCATCGAACTAAAGGAGAGGGTAGAACGGGCGCTGACTGAATTGGGGAAAGAAGTGGATGTACAGGTATTAACAGGAAATGATAAACTTGCATCTTTTGGAGTTGTGCAAGCTCCTGCTGTTGTATCGGTGAGCTATAAGCTAAAATCCGAGGGCTCCGTGCCTTCCACCGAAGTGATAAAAGAGTGGCTGAAAGAATTGTGATTTTTTAGTATCTTAGCATAGTGATTATAAACTGCTATGGTTGAAAATTATTAAGGAATGGGTAAAATTCTGGAAAAAATAAAACAGGGAAAGATGTTGGTATCCGATGGTGCATGGGGTACTTTTCTGCAGCAAAAAGGTTTAAAACCCGGTGAATGCCCGGAAGAATGGAACCATACCCATGCGGATGAGGTGTTTGACATTGCAAAAAGTTACATCGATGCAGGTGCCGATATGATTGAAACTAACAGTTTTGGAGGTACGATATTTAAATTGAAACGTTTTGGCCTGGGCGACAAGGTTTTTGAGCTAAACAAAGCTGCTGCTGAAATCAGCCGTAAAGCTGCCGGTAATAAGTTTGTACTGGGTTCGGTTGGGCCGACAGGCAAAATACTGATGATGGGCGATGTGACTGAAGAAGAATTATACGATGCTTTCAAAGAACAGGTAAAGGGACTGGAGGCAGGTGGCTCCGATGCCATTATGATTGAAACCATGAGCGATCTGGATGAGGCAAGGATTGCCATTCAGGCTGCCAAAGAGAATACAACACTGGAAGTGTTTTGCACCATGACTTTCGAAAAAACTGTTACCGGTGAATTCCGCTCCATGATGGGTGTTTCCCCAAGTGATATGGTGCAGGTGCTTATTGATGCCGGGGCTGAACTGATAGGGGCAAATTGCGGTAACGGAATTGCAGGAATGGTGGGTATTGTTGAGGAAATACGAATGGCAAACCCTGATATTCCTATACTGGTTCATGCCAATGCAGGTATGCCGGTTTATGATGATGGCGAAACTATTTTTCCTGAAAAACCTGATGAAATGGCTGCCCTTATTCCAAAGATAATAAATGCCGGTGCTGATATCATTGGTGGTTGCTGTGGCACCACTCCTGAACATATTAAAAGAATTAGGAACGCTGCTGACCACATAAAATGAAAATCCCCTTTCATATTGTTTCCGGTTTTCTGGGCAGTGGCAAAACAACTCTTCTGAAGCGGATTATTGAATCGCACTCCGATAAAATAAAACTGGGCATCATACAAAATGAATTTGCAAATTCTAATATCGATGGTGTTGAATTGAAAAGCACAGGAAAAGATTTTCATCTCCTGAAAATAAACAAGGGATCTGTATTTTGCGTTTGTTTGTTGGGCGATTTTTCCCGTTCTCTTGAGAATTTTATAAATGAATATCAGCCTGATGCATTAATTCTTGAAACTTCCGGGCTCTCGGATACCACTGCGGTTTCAGAAGTAATTTCAACAGGAAAGCTTAATGAGAAAGTTTATCTGGCTACTAATTGGTGCGTCGTCGATACATTAAATTTTGCGCGGACAGGATTAATGGGACAACGTGTGGCCCATCAAATACGCATGGCCGATGTGCTTTTGCTTAATAAAGCGGATTTGCCGGAGGAAATAGGGCAGGTTGAGCGGGCAGTCAGGGAGATGAATCCTTTTGCAGAAACAATAAAAACTGTTTACTGCAACTTTGAAGTTCAGCTGGGGGATCCTGCAGTTGAAAAATTATATTCTTCCCCGATAAACCCTTTGGGAAGGCCTGAGGTTAATTCGATGGTAATAAAAAGTGGCAGAAAAACCACTTTGGAAAAGGCTATGGAGTTCCTTCATCAATGGGCCGGCATGGCTTACCGCATTAAAGGTTACATTAATTTAAAGAACGGAAACACCCTGGCTGTACAGTGTGTTTATGGCAACATAAACTGCTGTGAAATACCGGGAAGTTACTATTCCTCAGAAATAATAGCTTTGACCGACAGGTTTACGCTGCATGAATGGAACCGGTCATTCAAAAGCATTATATGAGAAATATCATATAAACGATTCTTAGAAACAATTTAAATTAGTTAATTTGGACCGTTCTTTTTGGGGATAATGGGTGGTTCAGCTACTTTTGTGCCGGAACTTAATATCAACAACATAAATAACTTTTTATGAGCAGTTTTCTTAGTGCTTCAATTGGGAAGAAATTTATCATGAGCGTATCAGGACTGTTCCTGGTTTTGTTTCTTGCTGTCCATCTTGTTGTAAATCTTTTACTGATATTTGACGACAGCGGTGAATTATATAATGTAGCGGCCAATTTTATGTCGACCAATCCACTCATAAGGACTATAGAACCAGTGCTTGGGTTAGGGTTTCTGGTTCATATTCTGTGGTCGTTTATACTGGAGTATAATAATTGGAAAGCTCGTCCGGTTAAATACAATAAGAAAAACAAGAGCGCAACCAGTTCATGGGCATCACGCAATATGCTGGTGTTGGGAGGAATCATTCTGGTGTTCCTTGTGATTCACATTATCAACTTCTACTGGATTATAAGATTTAATCCTCATGAAATGAATTCTATAACCATCGGTGGTGAGCACATGGAGGATTCATATACCCTTGTGGCAGATTTATTCAAGCACAGTCTGGTTTACAATATTTTTTATATTCTCAGTGCCATACTGCTGGGGTTTCACCTTTCTCACGGTTTTTGGTCGGCCTTTCATACACTGGGATGGAACAATGAAAACTGGATGAACCGGTTACAGATTATAGGAAAGGTATATGCAGTGATTATTGCGGTAGGTTTTTCTGTTATCCCACTGTACTTCTTCATTAAGTTTTAAAAGATTAGATTATGAGCATACTAGATTCTAAAATACCTCAGGGACCTTTGGCTGAAAAGTGGAGCAGGCATAAAACAGCTATTAAAGTAGTGAGTCCGGCTAATAAAAGGAAGCTTGAAATTATTGTTGTAGGAACCGGTTTAGGAGGGGCGTCTGCTGCTGCCTCTCTTGCTGAACTGGGTTATAACGTAAAGGCATTTTGCTATCAGGACAGCCCGAGACGCGCTCATTCAATAGCTGCCCAGGGTGGCATTAATGCAGCTAAGAACTATCAGAACGATAATGACTCGGTATACAGGCTTTTTATTGATACCATAAAAGGTGGTGACTACCGTTCACGTGAGGGGAATGTTTACCGTCTGGCAGAGGTTTCAAATAATATCATCGACCAGTGTGTTGCACAGGGTGTACCTTTTGGACGTGAATACGGCGGATTGCTTGCCAACCGTTCCTTTGGAGGCGCTTTGGTAAGCCGTACGTTTTATGCCCGCGGGCAAACCGGTCAGCAGCTTCTGTTGGGGGCATACCATGCCTTAAACCGGCAGATAGCAGCAGGAAGCATCGAGATGTATACCCGCCATGAGATGCTCGATGTGGTAATTATCGATGGCAAAGCCAGGGGGATTATTACCCGTGACCTGGTTTCAGGAAAAATAAAACGCTTTGGCGCCCATGCTGTGGTTGTTGCTTCAGGTGGGTACGGCAATGTATTCTTCCTTTCGACAAATGCTATGGGTAGCAACGGTTCAGCAGCATGGCAGTGTTACAAAAAAGGAGCATGGTTTTCAAATCCCTGTTTTGTGCAAATCCATCCGACCTGCATACCCGTGCATGGTGACCAGCAGTCGAAGCTGACGCTAATGTCGGAATCGCTGCGTAACGATGGTCGCGTTTGGGTTCCAAAGGACAAGGCCGTGGCTGAAAAGCTGCGTAAAGGAGAAATAGGTCCCGGCGATATATCTGAAGAAGAACGTGACTTCTATCTCGAGCGCAGGTATCCTTCATATGGAAACCTTGTTCCGCGCGATGTGGCCTCGAGGGCTGCCAAGGAACGCTGCGATGCAGGTTACGGCGTAAATGCTGAAGGCAAGGCAGTATATCTCGATTTCAAATACTCGATTGAACGACTGGGTAAAAATGTAATTGAAGCACGCTACGGAAACCTCTTCCAGATGTATGAGAAAATTACCGATGTGGATCCCTACAAGGAACCCATGATGATATACCCGGCCATCCATTATTCCATGGGCGGCACATGGGTTGATTACAACCTGATGACTACTATTCCGGGGCTGTATTCCATTGGAGAAGCCAACTTCTCAGATCATGGTGCAAACCGTCTTGGTGCCTCAGCTTTGATGCAAGGGTTGGCCGACGGTTACTTTGTGCTGCCGTATACAATCGGCGATTACCTGGCCAGCGAAATCATGGTACCAAAAACCGATACCAAAGCGCCTGAATTTGAAGCTGCTGAAAAAGCTGTTACCCAACGGATAGAAAAGTTGTTCAATATAAAAGGAACTAAACCTGTTGATTATTTTTATAAAAAACTGGGGCAAATTATGTGGGACTACGTTGGTATGTCGCGCAACGCTGAAGGTTTAACAAAAGCAATAAAACTCATAAAGGAAGTTCGGGAAGAATTTTGGAAGGATGTTAAGATTACAGGCGAACCCAATAATTTGAATCCGGAACTTGAAAAAGCAGGGCGTGTAGCCGACTTTTTCGACATCGGTGAACTGATGGCACGCGATGCTCTCGACCGGAATGAATCATGCGGCGGGCATTTCAGGGACGAATCGGTTACCGACGACGGTGAGGCCAAACGCGATGATGAAAACTTCACGTATGTTTCCTGCTGGGAATGGAAAGGTGAAGGACTGGAACCAGCGCTGCACAAGGAAGAGCTGGTATTCGAGAATGTAAAACTCACACAAAGAAGTTATAAGTAGAAATAGTACTGAGTACAAAGCAATATACTCACATCTAATTATAAAGATATGGCTGATAAGATTCTTAAAAAACTCAATATAAAGGTGTGGCGGCAAAACAATGCTGCTGATAAAGGTCGGTTCGAGACTTACACCATAGATAATATTTCAGGGGGTTCGTCATTTCTTGAGATGCTGGATATCCTGAACAACAAGCTGATCCTGGAAGACAAAGATCCCATTGCATTCGATCACGACTGCCGTGAAGGCATCTGCGGAACCTGCAGCTTGTTTATCAACGGCAGGGCACACGGCCCTGATGAAGACATTACCACCTGTCAGTTGCACATGCGTAAATTTAAGGAGGGCGAAACTATCACCATTGAACCATGGAGGGCAGCATCGTTCCCGGTTATCAAGGACCTGGTGGTTGACCGTACCGCCTTTGAGAAAATACTTCAGGCAGGAGGTTTTATCTCAGTAAGAACAGGCGGTGTTCCCGATGCCAATTCGATCCCTATCCCGTACGAAGATGTGGAAGAATCGATGGATGCAGCTTCCTGCATCGGTTGCGGTGCCTGCGTGGCTGCCTGCAAAAACTCATCGGCCATGTTATTTGTGGCAGCAAAGGTATCTCACCTGGGTAAATTGCCACAGGGCAGGGTGGAAGCCAAACAACGTGCCCGTAGCATGGTATCTAAGATGGATGAACTGGGTTTTGGGGGTTGCACAAACACTCGTGCCTGTGAGGTGGAGTGCCCTAAGAACATTTCAATTACCCACATAGCCCGGCTGAATCGGGAATACCTTACTGCAAGGTTATCGGAATAGTTACATTAAAATATACAAAAAGCCTTTCCGCAGTTTGCAGAAGGGCTTTTTTTATATCCCTATTTTCCTAAAATCAATTGCCGGTGCTGGTCAACAGTTCGATGAGTATGCCTACTTCAGGCATGTTGACATACGAATAGCTGCCGCCTGTAAAATCGCCTGTCTGCTGCAGATCTCCTCCTTTGCTTTCCAAAAAAGAGATGCTTTTCTCCATGCCGTCTACATTAAAGGCAATGTGGTGGAACCCTTCACCATGCTTTTTAAGATGCTTGTACCAGGTGCTGTTCTTGCCAATTGGCTCAATAAGCTCAATTGTAATGTTTTCAAGCCGGAAGAAGGCCAGCTTTGCCTGTGCTTCGGTAGGTTTGCCTTCAAACTGCGTGTTGGCTTTTTCGTATTCATCGGTTATAATTATGTCAGGCTTTTCGCTATAGCCTAAAATAGCTGCCCATTTTTCCGATGCCTTTTCAATGTCGTTTACCACCAGGCCTATCTGGGTGATATTGCCTTTGCCAAACCGTTCCTGTGCTTGTAAATCCGATACCGCAACCATAAGAATGCAAATTAAAAGAATGTGTAATTTTTTCATCTGTCTGTTGTTTGATTATAATTTCAGGATAAAAGATACTGATTTTTGGCATAAGTGCTAATTAAAAGGTGCCTAAAAAAATAAGACCGCTATTTCTAAAACAGCGGTCTTACTTTATGGGATTAACCTGGTATGATTATTTTACCTCTGATCCATTTCTTACTTTCTGGTCGGGCGACACAATCGACAAAGTACCATCTGCATTTTCAGCACACAGTATCATTCCCTGCGATTCAATGCCTTTCAGTTTTTTAGGCTCCAGGTTTACCAAAATCGAGACCTGCCTGCCAATTAAATCAGCCGGTTCATAATATTCGGCGACGCCCGATACCACTGTGCGCTTGTCGAACCCGGTATCAATCTTCAGCTTTAGCAGCTTTTTGGTTTTAGGTACTTTTTCAGCTTCCAGTACTGTACCCACCCGGATGTCTATTTTACCAAAATCATCGAATTCAATGCTTTCTTTAGCCGGTTTGGATTTGGTAGTTGCCGCTTCGTTGGCTTTTTTGGTATCCATAAGTTTTTGCAGCTGTGCTTCAATAACTGCATCTTCTATTTTTTCGAACAGCAGTTCCGGTTGATTAACCTTGTGCCCTGCAATCAATAAGTCGGTTGATCCAAGTTTTGACCAAATATGTTTTTCAATATTGAGAAATTGCCGAAGCTTTTCCATGCTAAACGGAAGGAACGGGTCAAGTACCACAGTGAGGTTGGCAGTAATCTGCAGGCATACGTTTAAAATTGTTTTCACCCGCTCAGGATTTGTTTTGAACAACTTCCAGGGCTCCTCGTCGGCCAGGTATTTGTTGCCCAGACGGGCTAAGTCCATTGCATTTTTCAATGCCTCCCGGAAACGAAAGCTGTCGAGGCTCTTTTCCACATCAGCCTTGATGGTAGATATGGCAGCAAGTGTATCACTGTCGTATGCTGTAAGTTCACCCCGTTCAGGCACCTGGCCGTCATAGTATTTCTGGGTAAGTACCAGTGCCCGGTTAACAAAGTTACCAAGTACTGCTACCAGTTCGTTGTTGTTCCGTGCCTGAAAATCCTTCCAGGTAAAGTCGTTGTCCTTGGTTTCGGGGGCATTTGCTGTTAATACATACTTCAAAACGTCTTCCTTGCCGGGAAATTCCTGCAGGTATTCATGCAACCAAACCGCCCAGTTGCGCGAAGTGGATATTTTATCGTTCTCCAGGTTCAGGAACTCATTTGCCGGCACGTTTTCAGGCAGGTTAAAGCTACCTTCTGCCTTCAGCATGCTTGGAAAAATAATGCAGTGAAAAACAATGTTGTCTTTCCCAATAAAATGAAGCATACGCGTTTCAGGGTCTTTCCAGTATGTTTCCCACTCCGGTGTCAGTTCCTTGGTTGCAGAAATGTACCCGATTGGTGCATCGAACCAAACATACAGCACCTTTCCTTCGGCGCCTTCCACCGGTACAGGTACGCCCCAGTCCAGGTCGCGGGTAAGGGCACGGGGCTGCAAACCGCTGTCGATCCACGATTTACACTGGCCGTAAACATTCGGTTTCCATTCCTTATGGCCTTCCAGTATCCACTCCCTGAGCCAGGGTTCATATTCATCGAGCGGCAGGTACCAGTGTTTGGTTTCCTTTAATACCGGCTGATTGCCGCTGATCATTGATGTAGGATTAATTAATTCAGTCGGGCTTAACGATGTTCCGCAGCTTTCGCACTGGTCGCCATATGCTTTTTCGAACCCGCATTTCGGGCAGGTGCCAATAATGTACCGGTCGGCCAAAAACTGTTTGTTTTCTTCATCGTAATATTGCTCGGAGGTCTTTTCAATAAACTTTCCTTCATCGTATAGCTTTTTAAAAAATTCAGAAGCCGTTTCATGATGAACTTTGGAGCTGGTGCGCGAATATACATCGAACGATATACCAAAATCGCTGAACGATTTTTTGATGATTTCATGGAATTTGTCCACTACATCCTGTGGCGTTATTCCTTCGTTTTTTGCTTTTAAGGTGATTGGGACTCCATGCTCATCGGAACCGCCAATCAGCAGCACATCCTCGTTTTTGAGGCGCAGGTAGCGTGCATAAATATCGGCAGGAACATATACCCCTGCTAGGTGTCCGATGTGAATTGGCCCGTTTGCATATGGTAATGCTGTAGTAATCAAAGTTCTTTTATACTCAACCATGTTGATTTTTATATTGAAAATTTGGTCTCTTTTTAAAAAAGTACAAAGATAGTGGAAATTTTCAGTCCCTCATTTGCAGAAGCAGAGAGAATAATTTAATACTATATAGTTGTAAAATATGCTGAAGTATAATAACTCAGGTCAAATGTTAAGAAGGCAAGAATATCAACCGAAAAATTGGTATGACTTTCAATTTCACTATTTTTGTTGACCATCCATTAAATTAGAAGATGATATGCGGGGATTTATTTATTTCTATCTATTATTTTTCTTTTTATCTTTTTCAGCATTTTCTCAGGAAAAAGAAAATAATTGGAGCAATCAATCGGGCAGGGAATTGAAGTTGAGAATCTCGGACAGTAATAGATATATTGAATATATTGATGGGAAGCCTTTTTTTTGGTTAGGTGATACTGCCTGGGAATTATTTCATAAGTTAACCCGTGAAGAAGCAGACCGATATCTTGAAGATCGTGCAAAAAAAGGTTTTACAGTTATTCAGGCAGTAATTATAGCAGAACTGGATGGATTAACACGGCCCAATGCTTATGGAAACCTGCCATTAGTTAATAAAAATCCAAATCAACCTGTTGAAGAATATTTCGAACATGTCGACTATATAGTAGATAAAGCGGCTTCGTTGGGAATGTTTATAGGAATGTTACCCTCATGGGGATATTATTGGAAAACTAATCCTGGTAACGACATACGGATTTTCACACAAGAAAATGCCAGGAAGTATGGAGAATTTCTTGCAAATCGTTACCTCGATAAACCGGTTATATGGATTTTGGGAGGTGATAGTAATCCTGAAAATGATGAAGAACTGGCTATTATTGAAGCACTTGCAAAAGGTCTTCGCCTGAATGGCAGGAATTCTCAGTTGCTTACATTCCATCCAAGAGGTCCCGGCAGGTCATCTGATTACTTTCATAATTCCGAATGGCTTGATTTTAATATGTTTCAATCATCTCACGCAGCCAAAGGATTCGATAATGGAATATTTGCTGAACTGGATCGGAAGCTGTCACCCGCTAAACCTACCATCGATGGTGAACCACGCTACGAACAAATAATAACTGGCTTTTATTATCAGGGAGCACATCCAATGGTCAGGTTTACTAACTACGACTCACGCACTGCTGCTTATTGGTCAATGCTTGCAGGAGCTTTTGGTCATACCTATGGTAATAATAACATATGGCAAATGTGGAGCGAAGGAGAAAAGAATATTGTTGGTGCCGATATTCCATGGTATGAGGCAATAAATCATCCGGGGGCTTATGAAATGACGCACCTGAGAAAATTGTTTGAATCGAGGGACTGGGAGAAACTGGAACCTGCCCAGCATCTGATTATTGACGGCCCTCTGAATGGCCCTTCGAAGATTAGAGCAGCAATAGCCTCTGATAAATCATTTATGATGGTATACTCGCCAAAGGGTGAACCTTTTACATTAGCTCTCGATTCATTGGCTCATAACCATCCTACTGAAACCTGGTTTGATCCCAGGTATGGAAGCGATTTTGTATTTCGGCAGGGAATAACTCTTTCTGTTAAAACCTTTACACCCCCTACTTCTGGTGAAGGAAATGACTGGGTATTAATAATCGAAACAAAACCGGAAGAACAATAACAGGATCTCAAATCATATTTTTTATATAATTCTGTAATTTGTATAGAGGGTGTTCAATTCATGATGAAGGTAATATTTCAGATATTCTGTCTTATTACATTATGATGGTTTGGAGGAATATTAATTTTCAAATAACTTTGTAAACAAAATTATGTCTCAATTTTCTCATATCATATTTGACCTCGATGGTACCCTTACCGATCCCCGGCAAGGGATTGGCAACTCCATTAGCTATGCCCTTGAAAAGATGGGTATCGAAGGGTTTGATGGCGATGTGCCTGACAGCTTTATAGGTCCTCCGCTTCAGCAAAGCTTCAAAGAGTTGTTTGGATTGAATGAGCGGAATACGGATCTGGCAATAGAATACTTCCGTGAGTACTATTCCACCAAGGGCTTATTTGAAAACCATCCTTACCCGGGAATCTCCGAACTGCTTGAAGAGCTGCATTTCGCAGGTAAGCATTTATATATTGCAACATCTAAACTGGAGAAGTTTGCCATGCAAATAGCTGCTCATTTCGGCTTCGACCGTTACATCGTGCAGCTGAAAGGGGCCGATTACAAGGGAGAGCATGCCACCAAAACCACCATTATATCTGGTTTGCTGGAAATGCAGCAACTGGCTCCTTCAGGGAAAATAGCCATGGTGGGCGATACTGTTTTTGATATAGTGGGTGGCAATCAGAACGGTCTGTTAACCATTGCCGTAATGTATGGATTCGGTAAACCAGAGGAATTGCAAACAGCTGAACCTGATTTCTGGGCAGAAACTGTAGACGACCTGTACGATATTCTGATGGGATAACAAGTACCAGATATCCTACTTCATCTTGAACTGCATGGTTCTGTAAACTGAGCTTTTTGTGTAAAATTTTATTTTTGCCTTGATTATCAACTTATATTTAAAATGAGGTATCTAGTTTCGATTATTGCATTTCTCTTTTTTGCAGGATGCCAGACGGAATCATCTGACATGGAGAAACTGGCCCAATGGCTGGAGCAACCTGCTGGTTCACAAAGTTTGCAGGAACAGCCGTTTGCAAATAAACCGCTTGCAAAAGAGGAAGCGACTGAGGCCATTAACCTTATACATGGGCATTTGCAAAATGAAATGAAGGAAGAATTTGCATCACAGTGGGAAGAAAAAACATTGTCTGCAGGCAATCGTAATTTGAAGTTTGAATATAAAAAGTTTGGTGAAAAGCCTGCCGATGGCTGGAGCCTTTACATCTCGATGCATGGCGGAGGTAACACCAGTCAGGAGATGAACGACCGCCAGTGGCAGAATCAGATAGAACTTTACCGGCCTGAGGAAGGCATTTACATGGCGCCCCGTGCTCCCGACAACTCATGGAACATGTGGCACCAACCGCATGTCGACAGTTTGTTCAGCCTGTTCATTCAGCTTGCTGACGTGTATGAAGGCATCAACACCAACCGGGTGTACCTTACTGGGTATTCTGCCGGTGGTGATGGAACCTACCAGCTTGCGCCACGGATGGCTGACCGGCTTGCTGCAGCTGCCATGATGGCCGGACATCCGAATGATGCTACTCCTGTCAGCCTACGTAATCTTCCCTTTGCCCTCCATATGGGAGAAGAAGACGGGGCCTACAATCGTAATGGTATTGCAGCAGAATGGGGCATGCTTTTGGATTCTCTGCATGAGAACGACCCGCAGGGTTATATTCACGATGTGCAGATACATGAAGGGCTGGGGCACTGGATGGAACGCCGCGATACCACCGCCATTGAATGGATGGCACAATTTAGCAGAAATCCATATCCTGAGAAAATCGTATGGGACCAGAACGGAAAACAGCATTCACAGTTTTACTGGCTTGCTTTGCCAGAAGATAAGAACCAATACGATGCCGCCCTTATTGTTTCACGTGAAGCTCAGAAAATTACAATTGAAGAGGCACGAAATGCTGAACAATTAATCATTTACCTGAATGATGAAATGATGGATCTGGATCAAAATGTTGTTATTGAATATAATGGTGAAGTGCTTTTCAACAATAAACCTGAACGAACAATAGCTACCGTTTGGGAATCTTTGAATGCCAGAAATGATCCGAATCAGGTTTTTTCTGCCCGAATTAAAGTATATTTAAACTGAATTTGAACCAATATGATCGTACCTGCTGCATTAAAGCCCGGAGATAAAATACGGATTGTTTCGCCGGCCGGAAAGGTGAAGGAGGAACATGTACTTCCTGCTGTCGACTGGCTTACAGGTGAAGGTTACCGGGTAGAACTTGGCAGGCATGTTTTTTCAACGCACTACCAGTTTGCAGGCACCGATGCCCAGCGGCTTGAAGATGTACAGGAAGCTTTTGATGATCCCGAAACTGCTGCAGTTCTCTGCTCCCGCGGAGGGTACGGAACAGTGCGTATTCTGAATAAAATCAGTTACGAAGGGTTATATCGCCACCCTAAATGGTTAATAGGGTTCAGCGACATTACAATATTGCACAGTTGCATGAACAACCACCGGATAGCAGGCATTCATGGTGTAATGCCCAGGTATTTCTTCGATGAAGCAGGCTGGCCCAATGAAAGCCTGCGTTCGCTGATGCAGATGCTCAAAGGCGAAAAAGTTACCTACCATATTCCCTCTGCTGAAGGCAACCGTAACGGAAAGGTATCGGGTGAGTTGGTCGGCGGAAACCTGTCCATCATTTCAAGTATGCAGGGTACTCCGTGTGAACTTGATACCACCGGTAAAATTCTATTTCTGGAAGACATCGATGAGTTTCTGTATCATACCGACCGCATGATGCATCAGCTGAAACTGAGTGGTAAACTTGAAAACCTGGCAGGACTGCTGATTGGTAACTTCTCCGATATGAAGGACAATGAATCACCTTTTGGTAAAAATGTAAATGAAATCATTTCAGAAGCGGTGGAGCAGTATACTTTTCCGGTATGTTTTGGTTTTCCTGCCGGCCACAACGAGGTAAACCTGGCCCTTGCATTCGGCCTTAACTGGGAGCTTGATGTTGGCAGCAAAAATTCTTCTTTAATACTGAATCAACCTCTGACTTCTTAATACGAGAATACTAAATCTTTATAATACAATGCTATCAACCAGAGAAATAGGAATGTTGGCCGAAAAGTACGCAAAAGAGCATCTTCTGGGCCTTGGCTACGAAATCCTTGATACCAACTGGCAATTCGTCCACCTGGAACTCGACATTGTAGCGCGTGATAACGGCCAGCTTGTAATCGTGGAAGTGAAATCGCGCAATGGCATCCGCTACGAGCATCCTTCAGAAGCAGTTACCGATGTAAAAATCAGGCGAATTGTGGAAGCTGCTGAGGCGTATATTTTTCAAAAGGACCTGCATTGTGAAACCCGGTTCGATGTAATTACAGTCATCTTTTTTGGAGAAAGACCGGAACTCGAACATTTCAAGGATGCATTTTATCCCACCCCCTGACAGTTTTGTATCTAAAGTCAAACTGCTATTTTTGTATTGTTGTGAATATAGAAGAAATCAGAAAATACTGTCTGGAAAAGAAAGGTGTAACTGAAGGGTTTCCTTTCGGAGAAACTGCGCTGGTATTTAAGGTAGCAGGAAAGATATTTTGCCTTACAAATCTGGATGGTGATTTGTCGGTGAATTTAAAAAACGATCCTGAAAAGAACATTGAACTACGTGAAAGATATCCCGCAGTGAAGCCGGGTTATCACATGAACAAACAGCATTGGAATACCGTTGAAATCGATGGGACAATTCCCGATAACAGGTTAAAACAGCTCATCGATGATTCGTACGAATTAATTGTGAAAAGTTTATCACGCAAACAAAAAGAAGAATTAAAACAATTGTAAAGACATCCCATATGAGGTTTATATCAATCATATTATTATCATTTTTCCTTATTCCACGTACCGTTGTTGCAGGCGATGGTGACGGAAAATTCAAAGTTGAAACAGTTGTAAAACATTTTCCTGTAATCGATCAGGGCAGCACAGGCACCTGCTGGAGTTTTGCCACTACAAGCTTCCTGGAGTCGGAAATTATTCGCAAGGGCTATCCGGAAACCGATTTGTCGGAGATGTTTTTTGTATACCATACCTATAAAAACAGGGCTTTGCGGTATGTAATGTTCCATGGCAACAACAACCATACCCAGGGAGGACAGGCACACGATGTAATCGATGTATTACGCGAACACGGCATGGTTACCTATGAGGCATTTCCCGGAGTGGAAGACAACGGCCGGCACAATCACTGGAATCTTTCAAAAGAAGTGCGTTCGGAAGCGGACAGGCTTAATGGGAAAAAAGATGGTTTTACTTCCAAAGATCTTTCAGCTTTCGATGTTATCATAAATAATCATCTTGGTAAACTGCCTAAAAAAGTTGCTAACGGATCTGAAAAATATTCTCCGGTTGAGTTTCGCGACCGGTTTGAAATCGATCCCGATGATTATATTGAGCTCACCTCCTACAGTCACCGACCCTTTTATGAACCTTTCGTGCTTGAAATTCCCGACAACTGGGCGCATGCCCTCTATTACAACCTGCCCATCGACGAGTTGGTTGAGGTAATGTACCATGCCCTTGAAAATGGTTATACAGTTGCCTGGGATGGCGATACCAGTGAAAAGACTTTCAGTCATAACAATGGAAAAGCCGATCTTCCCCGAAAGGAAAAAGGCAGGGTGGACCAGGAACTCCGTCAGAATACATTTTACGACCGCTCCACTACCGATGACCATCTGATGCACATAGTCGGAATCTCAAACGACGATGAGGACGATGGTATGTTCTATACAAAAAACTCATGGGGGGCAGCCAGCAACGACCTGGGAGGATACCTGCACATGACTGAAGATTACGTAAGGCTGAAAACCCTTGCCATTTTGGTGAATAAAGAATCCATTCCTGCGCATATACTACAAAAGCTTGATTTGAAATAAAGGTTGATGCCGGTTGATGGAAAACATGTGAAGTAAGTAGAAATGCCTTGCATTTGTATGTCCTATTGTAAGCTGTAAATTTCCCTCCGGTAAATCCTATCTTTCTTACATTGAATTTGGAGAACGTGGTTCCTGATTGAATTTGATTTGTCGTTTATTAATGGTAAATTTATACGTGCTAAGAGCAACCTTTTGAAGGTTACATTCATCTATATATAAAGTTCTTTGGTTGCTTTATGTTTAAACTTTTGCCAATAACGATTAGAAAGGCATACCTTATCATTTTCAAACTTAAATTCCCTCCCGGTATGAAAAAAGAATATTTACTTCTGCTTGTTTTTTTGATCCTTAATGTACACATGGTTTTTGCACAACAGTTTTCGGCACAGGAGTACCTTGAAGTCCGCCAACAAAACATTGGAATGACCGAAACTGAATTGATGGATGCATACGCCCGGCCGGCTAAGTATTATATAAAGGGGTTTGAAAAGACGCCCGACATTCAAAATATCCATTACCTCGATTCAGTAATCCTGAAACTGGAACTCACCAATGATGAGCTGGATTTGCTTCGGGAAAACATGTTTTTTGTTACTGAAAGGCTGTCCTATAATAATTTCGGACATGCATTTCACACCGTGTACAATTACGATCTGCCTGTTTTTATTACTACTGATGCTGTATTGCATGCCCTGCACATGTCGTACAACCAGATATTAAAAACCATGGAGCGGGAAATCATGTCGGCGAATTTGGAGGTGTTTTTAAAATCATTGTACGATAATTTTGATTTGTTGACACAAAAATACAACAACGAAGAATCATTAAAAGAAGGTCTGGCTGACGCTGATCTATATGTTACAATTGCTTATTCCCTTATTACCGGTCAGCTTCAGAATGCGCACGTTGCCGACCAGTCAGCCCTTGAAGAGTTATGGGAGGCCATTAAAGGTGAAAAAATGGTTAGCATGCCTCTTTTTACTTTTCCCAACCGTAACCGAAAACTTGATTTCAGCCAATTCAAGGTCCGGGGGCATTATGCATATACCCAGCAGGATGAATGGATGGGTTTAAAATCACTTGAACCTTATTTCCGTACCATGATGTGGCTGGGCAGAACCGACTTTTTTCTGACCCCGTTACCTGCCAATCCGTGGGAACAGCCTTGGACAGATGCCGAAATCCAGCGGATGCATTATGGCGCTTTTATGGTGAATGAGCTGGTTCATAATTCTTCAGAGCTCGATAAGTTTAAGTTTAACGAGCGGGTAATCAATTACCTGGTAGGCGAAAACGATAACCTCACGATTGGCGAATACAACGATGTGCTTCAGACTGAAGGAATTAATTCGGCATCGCAGTTAACCGATACCTTGACTTTTCAACGGGTAAAATCGGCATTGAACAACAATACGGAATTTGGACAAAAAATACTGAGCGACTTCTTTTTTATGGATCCCGGAGCCGATGAGCCGGGTGTGCTGCCCGTATCCTATCGTGTAGCTGGGCAACGGTTTATAATTGATTCCTATATATTGGGAAATGTTGTGTTCGACAGGCTAATGTTCAACGGGCAAAAGGTGATGCGCATGATGCCAAAGCCCCTCGATGCCTTGTTTGTTTTGGGTAATAACGATGCACTTCCGCTTTTAAAGGAAGAATTTGACAGGTATCCATATGCCGAACAAATGGCTAACCTGCGCTACCTGGTTGACCAGAAATCACCTGACTTTTGGTCTGAAAGCCTTTACAATGTATGGTTGAACGGCATCAGGGCATTAAATCCGGCAGAGGAAAAACCAACCCATCCTTTATTTATGAAAACTGCTGCCTGGCATCAGGAAAAAATAAATACCCAGCTTGCCAGCTGGTCACACCTGAGACACGACAACCTGTTGTATGCCAAACAATCCTATACCGGTGGAACCGGATGCTCATTTCCATATTCCTATATTGAACCGTATCCTGAATTTTATCGCCGGTTAAAACAGTATGCCAAAGATGCCGGTGCTTTTTTCAGCCAGCTTTCGACATCCGATTATTTGCTTAACAGGATAGTTCAGTTTTTCCCAAACTTTGAAAATGTAATGGAGCAGCTTGAAATCCTGTCGGGAAAACAACTTAACGGTATTCCTTTTACATATGAGGAAAACGAGTGGCTGCAATCCATGTTGTTTGTGGATGGAGGAAGCGGAATGCCTCCCTACTCGGGTTGGTATGCCGGCTTGTTCTTTGATGCAGAGGATGCTGCAGAAGGAGATTTCACTATTGTGGATGTGCATACTCAACCTACCGATGAAAATGGAAATGTAGTGGGAAAAATATTGCATACTGGTGTTGGTAAAGTAAATCTTGGTGTTTTCGTAGCCAGGAGTCCTGTTGATGAAAACAGGCAAATGGCTTTTGTAGGACCTGTAATGTCGTATTACGAAAAAATAACCGATAATTTCCTGCGCCTGACCGACCAGGATTGGGAAGAAATGGTTGAGAAAAATAACGTGCCGGTGCGGCCTTCCTGGACAAACATCTATTTAGCCGGGCCAACTGGTGTGGCTTATTCGCCTGGTCTTGAATTACCCTCCAGATTGTTAACCGGAACAACAGATGTACAAACTCCGGAATGGAAGGTTGCGGCATACCCGAATCCTGTATCGGATGAACTTACCCTGACATTCTCAAATGGAAAGTCTGCTTCGGGTCAATTGCTGTTATACAATGCCAGTGGCATTTTGATTAAGCAAACCAGCCCTGAATATTTTATAAACGGGGATAATACAATCAGGATATCATTTGTTGGTTTGCCAGAAGGGCTCTATCTTGCAAAAGTAGTTTTGAATAGTAATGAATCCTCCGTTTTAAAAATCATTAAAAAGCAGAGGCAGTAGAATTAAATCAATAGGAAAATACAAGAAATAGAACCTCATGAAGGAATTTATTCTTAATGATGATTACATCGAATTGGTAAGGCTGATAAAATTATTGGGTATTGCTGAAACAGGGGGTCATGCCAAAATAATGATAGATCAGGGCGAAGTAAGGTTAAACGGGCAGACTGAATTACGGAAACGGGCAAAGCTCAGGAATGGGGATGAAATAGAAATTTCCGGAAGAAAAATACGAATTCTTTCTTCCGGAAATTCAGCCTCCTGATACTCTTTAATTTAATTACTTCTTTTCCTTTAAAAGGTTCTCAACCATCAGGTTTTGTTTCGATAATTCGATGGCTTTCTGAAGGGTATTGTCAATCCGGCTGATTATCGGAAAATAACCCTCTTCCCCAATAATGTTACGGGCAATATAAGCTTTTAGCTGAGTATGAATCAGTTCACGCGATGTTTGAAGTCCTTCTGTATCTCTTGCAACTTCGTTTTGTTCAGCATACTGCACGAATTCATTTAATATGTTTTGCTCATCAAGGTATGATTCGAATTCCAGGGCTGTATTGAAAGCAGAAAGCTTTTCCCTGTGGCTGTCGGCATAATTGTAAGCAAAAGTATAAATAAGGCCTTTCCTGAAGAGCTGTTCGAAGTATTCCGAATTGCCTGTAGTGTCCATTGGAACAAAGACATCGGGCATAATGCCTCCTCCGCCATAAACTGTCCGTCCCGCCTTTGTCTGGTATTTAAGCGAATCGTTAAACTGGATACTGTCGGCGTATAATTGTTCGTTGTGGCTGAACCGTGTATGCAAATCCTGGTAGTATTCATCCACTCCGTTCTCATAGGGCTTTTGAATGCTCCGACCGCTTGGGGTATAAAAACGAGCCACCGTAAGGCGAAGTGCCGAACCGTCCATCAGGGGAATTTGTTCCTGCACCAACCCTTTCCCAAACGAACGTCGTCCTATAACCAGTCCGCGATCGTTATCCTGCAATGCTCCAGCAAATATCTCACTTGCAGATGCCGAAAATTCATCAATCAGCACAAATACTTCTTTCTCTTTCCAGCGGTTTTTTCCTGAAGCCCTGTAAGTTTTTCGTGGCTGATTAACGCCTTCAGTGTAAAGAATGTCTTCCCCTTTTTCCAGAAATTCATCAACAAGCTGTAAAACACTTGCCAATGATCCTCCCGGGTTCTGCCGTAAATCTACGATTACTTTATCTGCACCCTGTCTGTGAATCTTCTCCATTTCATTCATGAATTCATTATAGGTCTGTTCTGAAAAACGTGTTACCTTAATGAAACCTGTATTATCATCGATCATATAAGAAACATCGACACTGGTAAGCGGGATGTTATCGCGGGTGATTTCAAATTCCAACTCTTCATCATACCCCCTTCTTACAACACCAACTTCAACTTTAGTATTTCGTTCCCCTCTGAGCAGTGTTAAAACAGTATTGTTTTTAACGTCCACTCCAGCAATGAGTGAATCGTTAACTGTAACAATACGGTCGCCGGGCATAATGCCAACCTTGCTCGAAGGTCCGTTTGCTATGACTTCTATCACCCGGACTGTATCTTCCTGGATCGAAAACTGAACGCCAATTCCTGAAAAATTACCAGTCATTTCTTCCTGTACCTCCTGCATGTTTCGGGCAGGTATGTATGCGGTATGCGGATCCAGATTTTTAAGGATACCAGGTATTGTTTGTTCCACAATATCACTTGAGTTAACACTATCTACATAGCCGTTTTCAATTAACTGGAGTATGGTAGTCAATTTGTTGGGCCTTGTATAGCCCATTACAGGACTTTGGATTATCCTGCTGTTCTGATTGAGGAGATTACCGATAAGAATTCCGGCAACTATTGATAATGCAACCAGCAACGGGATTATTATTGTTGTTCTTTTATTCATTAATCGTCTTCTATTATTTCCAATTCAACATGTTTAACTTCAATATCTGCTCTTCTGAGCAGATTAATTCCATCTTCAAGCCGGTAGTTTTCAGTAAAAACCACCCGTTTAATTCCGGCTTGTATTATTAGTTTTGAACACTCCATGCAGGGTGATGAAGTAACATATAGTGTTGCCCCGTCACTGCTGTTCCCCGATTTGGCTACCTTTGTAATGGCATTTGCCTCGGCATGTAAAACGTACGGTTTGGTCAGATTGTTTTCATCCTCGCAAATGTTTTCAAAGCCTGAAGGTGTTCCGTTGTACCCATCAGATATTATCATTTTATCTTTTACAAGCAATGCCCCTACTTTTCTGCGTGTGCAGTAGGAGTTTTGAGCCCATATAAGTGCCATTTTCAAATAACGCTGATCAAGTAATTTCTGCTTTTCTTCGTATTCCATTCTCTGTTGTTAAAATTGGTAGCAATTGTTAGTTATGGATTACAAAAATAGTCTACCTTTTTGAAATTAAAGCAAAATGTATACCGCATGTAATTCATTATTGGACAGTATAAACAAAAAAAGCCGCTTCTCAGCGGCTTTTAAATATTTTTAAAGATTTATTAGTCTTTTATCAGGAGCCACGAATCTTTGTATTCCGGGTAAGTATTCCTTACCTGTGCAACCCTGTTGCGGGCTTCATTTTCATTTTGGTATGAATTTACACAAACCCTGTAGTATCCTGTTTCGCTGTGGAGAATGATAGGAGTAAAACCTCTGTTTAAAAGCGTTTCACGAAAGTTCTTAGCATTATCTAATTCACCAAAAGACCCCAGAATGACAAAAAAGTTGTTCGATTCATTTTGTGCTTTGTCTTCCTGAGTGGTAAAAGAAACCTGTTCTTTACGCATTGAAACGGGTTCGCTTACAGGAGCTGCAGGCTCTTCGCGGGGAGCCGGCTGTGCCTGGGTATTGCTGGCCGGTACTGTAAATACTTTAGGTTGAGCAGAAGGATCGGTAGTATAAGGCGACTGGGCCAACTCTTTTTTTGATTTGCAGGCTGTAAAAGCCAGGCCCAAAACAACAACAATTAAAATTAACCGGTTCATTTCTTAATTTTTTCTAGATTAATGAGGCAAATATATGTAAATCCTTTACTTATTTTTCAGTTTGCTGATGTTTTTAATTGTAAGTTTTGCACAAGTAACTGTTTGAAACAACATACTGACGTTTATAACTTTTACCTTCGCGAACCTGCACCTCCGCCGCCAAAAAAGAAAAGCACCCCTAAAAGAAATCCGAAATCATACCAACCTCCTGTATTTGGAAAGGCATATATGCGGAAATCGGTGAACAAACTGGCAATAAAACTAAAAAAAAGAATGAATCCATGCAGCAATCCCCACCAAAAACCCGGAGGATTCACCGGCATGATTTCTGCCGACTGAGTGGCACATCCTGCTATAAAAAGTACAACAGCAAGAAAAAGAAACTTCGAAATCCATATCGTTCTGGGTTTCATGATTTTGTTTTATTAATAGTTACTCATACGAATTTAGAGGATTTAAGCCGGAAAGAAAAGAACTTCTGAAAAAAAAATCTTTTCAACTTCGACTGGATCTTTACATACATACCCTCATTCCTTACTTTTTGTGAACGATTTGCAAAAAAAATCGTATAGTATATTAATAAAGGTTGCGCTATATAAAGGGTTATATATAAGCAGTTGCACATCAGTTGATTATGGCGGTTGGTGTGTGTTGGTAAATGTTCCTGAGCGTAACTGCTGATTGAAAGCTTTGGGTAGTAATTGAAATGGTGTACAAAATAGTACATTAATCCAAAATCAAATTTTTAATGATGGATACCGAACACACACATTCCACACTTATAAGAAAACCAGTTTTTGCCGGCAGGTTTTATCCTGCCTCTGAAAAAGTTCTTTTAAAGCAGTTGAAGAAATTATTCGCCGGTGCCACAGCCCCAATTGCCAAAGCTTTGCCTCAAGCCATCATTGCACCACATGCAGGATATATTTTCAGCGGGGAGGTCGCTGCATCAGCTTTCAGCCAATTGCCCGAAAAAGCTGAATATAAAAGAGTGTTTATATTGGCATCGAGTCACCACAGCACTTTCAAAGGAGCTTCCATTTGCGATATAGAATTTTATGAAACTCCGCTGGGAAAAATTCGGGTCGATACTGAGGTAACAAAAAAACTATTTAGTTTGAATGGTCTGATGCAGTATCACGCAGATGCGCATACTCATGAACACGGCGTGGAAGTACAGCTTCCTTTTCTGCAGTACCGTCTGGGCACTGATTTCCTGCTGGTGCCAGTTGTTTTAGGAACCCATGATGCATCGGAATGTGAGAAAATTGCCCAAATGCTTGAGCCGTGGTTTACTCCTGAAAATTTATTTGTTATCAGTACCGATTTTTCCCATTATCCGGCGTATGAGGATGCTGTTGGCAACGATTTTAATACCGCTGAGGCCATCTGCAGCAACAGTCCTGACACCCTGATGGAAGCTCTTGCCCCCAAAATGAACATCAATAATCTGGCAACTTCATTGTGCGGCTGGACTTCCGTGCTCACCTTGCTTTACTTAACTCGTCAAAAAAACTTGAACTATGTTAAAGTTCAATACCGGAATTCCGGTGACGCTCCCAATTATGGCGAGAAGGAAAGGGTTGTGGGGTATTGGGCAATTGCTGTTTACCAGGGGAAGGAAGATCTTTTTGTACCCTATCATGTACAGGCCGAAATGCTAAAGAAAGCCAGGAATGCAATTTCTCATTATATAGATACTGGCAATCTGATCCAGGCTAAAATGTTTGAGCTTACAGGGCTCGAATCGGGTGGTATGTTCGTCAGTATTTATGTGAAGGGTGAACTACGGGGGTGCATAGGTAATTTTACGGGAGGTGTTTCATTAAATGAATCGTTGGAGCATCTTGCTGTATCTGCATGCTGTGACCAACGCTTCAGGGATCTGAAAAAAGATGAACTTAACGATATGGAACTTGAAATTTCGGTTCTTTCTCCCTTAAGGCAAATTCATTCAATTGATGAGATAGAGTTGGGTAAGCATGGGATATACATCCAAAAAGGCGATCAATCGGGAACATTTTTGCCCAAGGTAGCTAATACCACCGGTTGGACAGTTGCGCAATTGCTTGGGTATTGTGCCCGCGATAAGGCCCGGATCGGATGGAATGGCTGGAAAGATGCTGAGATATATGTATATGAGACCTTTGAATTTCGGGAAACCGGTTGAGAAAATTTTCATAAGAATTATTTGGTCACTCCCCAACCCTATTTAATGCTATAAACATGTTTTTTACCATACCTGGTCCGGACTAAACTCAATTTTAATTCAGTATTAACTCAATTATAACTCAATGTAAATTCGATTAAAATTGAATTTACATTGAGTTATAATTGAGTTAAAATTGAATTTATACAGGACAAGTACCAATCAGAGTATAGTATTTCTTGTCTTTTAAACGGTCATCCGGGGTATTCATCTCATTATGCTGGTTAGTAAAATGAAATGTTAATTATTTTTAATTAAAGTATACATTTTATTAAAAATAATACTATATTCATAATTTTGATCTATATTCGTAAAGTTTTTCATAATTCGTATAATTTAATGGAAGCAATCGATAATAATCCAAAATACAAGGCGCTGATTATAACAGCCCGGGAACTTTTCTGGAAACATGGTTTTAAACGAGTTTCTGTTCAGGAAATTTGTACCACAGCGGGAGTGAGTAAGATGACATTTTATAAATTTTTTCCCAATAAGACAGAACTGGCCAAACAAGTTTTTTCCAATGAAGTAGAAGATGGCATCGAAAAGTTTAACCTATTGATTGATGAGGATATTTCGGTGCATGATAAAATCGAAAGAATGATACTTCTGAAAGCCGAAGGTACCAATAACATCAGTAAGGAATTCATGCAGGATTTCTACCTGGGTTCTGAACCGGAATTAAAAGCTTTCGTGGAGGAAAAAACGAGGGAGGCCTGGAATGGCTTTCTCGACACGTGGAAGAAAGCACAACGTGTCGGTATCTTTCGCGATGACCTGAAGCCGGAGTTCCTTTTGCAGGTTTCATTTGGCCTTATTGAGCTTATGAAAGATGAAAGGCTGACGGGCATTTATCCTTCAACGCAGGAGCTTATGCTTGAATTTACCAGGTTTATTGCATATGGAATAACGCCACGAAACTAAAATGAACAGGTTGAGATATATCGTTATTCTGATTATGTTTCTTTTGCAGTTGCAACCGGGAACTTCACAGGAGTCTTTAAGTTTTAAGGGGCAGTTTTCAGCCTATACAAATATTAATCCCGGTAATGATTATCCCTGGTGGAACGGAGGCAGATACCTTCCACAGGTTAACTTTGAAATTCCTTCAGAAGGGGGGAGGCTGATTGATTTTGAGGTATCGGCTAATATTTACGGCAATATTGGGATGAAGAATATTAACTCGTTTTCTTCTGACGGTGATATAAAGCCATACCGGTTATGGGCAAGGTACTCTATTCCTCAGCTTGAAATAAGGGCAGGTCTTCAAAAGATCAATTTCGGATCCGCAAACATACTCAGGCCGCTTATGTGGTTCGACCAGATGGACCCGCGCGACCCCTTGCAGCTTACCGATGGGGTTTGGGGCATTTTGGGCAGGTACTACACCTTGAACAACATGACCTTCTGGCTATGGGCACTTTATGGAAACGATAATCTTAAAGGCTGGGAAACCATAAAAACAAATGCCCGTATACCTGAAGCAGGTGGCCGTTTCCAGTTGCCTGCCGGGAGCGGCGAGGTGGCTTTATCATATCATTACAGAGTTGCCGACAGCAGGGGACTTTCTGAAGCAACCCTTCGTCATGAGCAGGTACCGGAGCACAGAATTGGTTTTGATGTCCGATTCGACCGGGTTATCGGGTATTGGGTGGAAGCTTCATGGAAAACAATGGGAAGGGATATGGGCATGTTTACGAACCAGGAGATACTGAACCTTGGAGTGGATTATACTTTCCCACTGGGTAACGGGATAACCATGGTTTATGAGCAACTTGTGGCAGCTTACGATGAAAAACCATTTGAATTCAGGGAAGGCATTACGTTTTCGCTTTTAAATGTTTCTTACCCGGTGGGATTGTTTGATAACGTCAGTTACATTCTTTATTACGACTGGCGTAATAATGCAGCTTATAATTTTGTGAACTGGCAGAAACAGCTAAACCGTTTAACGGTACATCTGATGGGATATGTCAATCCAAAATCCTATCGGATACCAACCGTTACCACTTCTGAAAATTTATTTGCCGGAGCGGGCCTGCAGTTTATGCTGGTATTTAATCATTAATACAACAATTATTTACATCAGATAATAAGTAATGGAAAACAACGCTATCATCACAATCAAGGACCTTACCAAGACTTTCCCGATGGGAAAATCAAGTTTTACAGCACTGGAAGGTATTAACCTTTCGCTGGGGACAGGAGAATTCTCAGGGTTGATAGGTCCCAGCGGGTCGGGAAAAACCACCTTGCTGAACATTATTGGTTCGCTCGATACACCCACCTCGGGGGAAGCCCTGGTGCTGGGCCATTCCATTGGCGAGCTTTCGGCAAAGCAGGCTGCCCGGTTGAGGAAGGAAAGCCTGGGGTTTATTTTTCAAAGCTACAACCTGCTTTCAGTTCACACAGTATTTGAAAATGTGGAGTTTCCACTGCTTCTGCTTAAAATGGGAGCAGACGAGCGAAAGAAAATGGTAATGGATGCCCTTGAATGGGTTGGATTGACGGAAAAGGTGAAGTCGAAACCTCCTCAATTGTCGGGAGGTGAATGCCAGCGGGTGGCAATTGCCCGAGCTATGGTAAAAAAGCCATCACTGGTATTGGCCGATGAACCAACAGCCAACCTCGATGCAGCCAATTCCCATAACATTTTGCAGACAATGCTGAAACTGAACAAGGAGCTAAATACTACATTTTTGTTTGCCACCCACGACGAGAAGGTAATTGGCTATCTCCGCCGGAAGATTTATCTGCTCGACGGAAAGTTTGAGAAAGAAGAGAGAGTGGGGGAGGATGAGGTTGAGTTGAAGGAAGTGGAAAGTGGTAGAAGGCTTTCGAAGTAAACGGTAAACAGTGGAAAGTGAAAAGTGAACAGTAAACAGTGAACAGTAAAAAGTAGTGCAGTGGGTGAACCGGGAGCAGCGAATTCCGATTCGCTGATTGCACGTATCATTCATCAAAAAAATTTACAAAATTAAAAGTGCATGTAAAGATGAAAAGTAAATTAGGGCATGCTAACAGTTTCAGGGATCTGGAGGTTTATAAACAGGCAAGGGAATTATCAAAATTAATTTTCAAACTAACTACAACTTTTCCAAAAGAGGAAAGGTACTCACTTACTGATCAAATCCGAAGATCTTCCCGTTCTGTTGGTGCTCAGATAGCTGAAGCATGGGGAAAGAGGAGGTATGAAAATCATTTTGTGCTGAAGCTTACCGATTCGGATTCAGAACAATATGAAACGCAGCATTGGATTGAAGAATCAATGGAATGTGGGTACATTGACGAATCGATTAAAAGCGATTTGATTGAAAGGTGTGAATCAATTGGAAGAATGCTCAATTCTATGATCATGAAATCATCAATGTTTTGTCAACAAATTCCACACGCTGAATCAAAGTTATGAAAACAATTATTGCTCCAGAGCATGCATCAGGTATTAAAAGATGCACCAAACATTGTTTCTTAAAACTATTCACTGTTTACTGTTCACTGTTCACTTAATACGATTAATTGCCGTCAACTATTTTTCCTTCACTGTTCACTGTTTACTGTTCACTTTTATAATTAACACCATTAATAACAACTACAATGAAAACTGCATTAAAACTGGCTTTTCGCAATCTCATCGGCGCCGGGCTTCGCACCTGGCTCAATGTGCTTGTGCTTTCATTTTCCTTTGTGGTGATAATCTGGATGAATGGGTTAATGGCAGGATGGGATTACCAGGCCAAGACGGATATGACCAACTGGCAAATCGGTGGAGGCCAGTACTGGCACGAACAGTATGATCCGTACGATCCGTTTACCCTTACGGAAAGCCATGCACCTGTTCCGGCCGGTTTCAGCGATGAACTGGCACGTGGAACAATGGAGCCCATACTGGTGGTGCAGGGTACAATTTATCCGGAAGGCCGGATGCAGCCTGTTGCCATTACCGGGATCAGGCCCGGGCAGGAAATTCTGATGATTCCCACCTTCGCATTGGATACTGTAGTTACCGATGCTGTTCCGGCAGTTATTGGAGCAGTATTATCGCGAAACATGCAGGTAAAAGAGGGAGATCGTCTGACTATGCGCTGGCGCGATGCCAACGGTATGTTCGATGCTACTGAAATTCTTGTAATAAAAGTTTTTTCAAGCAATGTGCCTGCAGTGGAAGCCGGACAGATTTATATTCCACTGGAAAAATTGCGCAGTATGACATTACTTGAAGATGAAGCAACCTTAGTCACTTTTTCTGATTCAGAAAAGGAACGGCAGGATGCAGGGGAGTGGGTTCACAAATCAAAGGATGAACTTACTGCCCCGGTGGATGAGATTATTAAAACCAAAACAGTGGGACAATCTGTTTTTTATGGCATTTTGCTTTTACTGGCCATGCTGGCAGTGTTCGACACCCAGGTTTTATCGATATTCAGGAGACAAAAGGAAATAGGTACATACATTGCACTGGGGTATACGCGTCGTGAGGTGGTTGGATTGTTTACGGTTGAGGGGGCGATGCATTCGGTGCTTGCTGCTGTGGTTGCCGCCCTTTATGGATTTCCTTTTCTCTGGTGGCAGGCCAGGGAAGGATGGACCATGCCCATTGAGGCCAGTGAATTCGGAATGGCCATGGCGCAAACACTTTACCCGGTTTACAGTGCCGGACTGGTAATAGCCACGGTATTGATTGTTGTTTTGGTGACTACTATAGTAAGTTACCTGCCTTCGAGAAAAATTGCTAAAATGAATCCTACAGAAGCTTTAAGGGGGAGAATACAATGATAAAATTTTTAATCAAAGGACTGATTCGCGATAAAAGCCGAAGCCGTCTTCCGGTGATTGTGGTAGCTATTGGTGTTATGCTAACTGTTTTTCTTCATGCTTACATCACCGGATTTATGGGTGACACTATTGAAATGAATGCACGCTTTTCGCACGGGCACGTGAAGGTAATGACCAGGGCGTATGCTGAGAATATGAATCAGCTGCCCCTCGATCTGGCATTGATGGATGTGGAAGAGTTACTAAACAATCTGCAACAGCAGTATCCGGAATATGCCTGGACACCCAGGATTCAGTTTGGGGGGCTTGTGGATGCGCCCGATGAAAACGGTGAGACCAAGGCGCAAGGACCTGCCGCAGGCTTTGCCATGGATTTTTTGTCGGAGGGCAGCAGAGAAGCCGACCGACTGAATATATCCAAGTCGATTGTGAGGGGCCGTATGGTTCAGGAACAGGGTGAAGCACTGCTCAGCGATGATTTTGCTTCCAAGTTAAGGGTAGAGCCTGGTGACGAGGTTACCCTGATTGGTTCGACCATGAACGGCAGCATGACAATGTATAATTTCCGTGTGGCCGGTACTGTGAGCTTCGGCACCGAGGTGCTCGACCGGGGCAGCATACTTGTTGATATTGAGGATGCCCGGCTGGCCCTGGATATGTACGATGCAGCCGCGGAGGTGGTTGGATTTCTTCAAACCGGATTTTACGACAATGAAATGGCATTGAATACAGCAAGTTCTTTTAATAATAAATATACAGCCGCAGAGGATGAATTTGCTCCGGTTATGAAAACCCTGAGCCAGCAGGGAAGCATGGGGCAGTATGTAGAATTGTCGAATGTGTGGGCAGTATATATTACAATGGTATTTGTGCTGGCAATGGCGCTGGTGCTATGGAATGCAGGGTTGCTTGGAGGCCTCCGCCGGTATGGGGAATTTGGAGTCAGGCTGGCAATGGGCGAAGAGAAAGGCCATGTTTACCGTACACTGATTTACGAATCGGTACTAATTGGCATTGCAGGAACAATATTCGGTACAGCTACAGGTCTGTTTTTGGCTGCCCTGGTGCAGGAGTATGGAATTGATATATCGGGAATGATGGAAGGTTCTTCCATGATGATGCCTTCCATCATACGCACCCGCATTACCCCAGTCGATTATTACATTGGGTTTATACCTGGTCTCTTTTCAACTGTAATTGGCACTATGCTTGCCGGTATCGGGATATATAAACGAAAAACATCGCAGTTGTTTAAGGAACTGGAAGCCTGAAAAAGTTACTGTGAAACAGTTACAAGTATTGAATAATTTTAAAGAAATGATACAATGAAGTACATATTAACAGCTTTTTTAACCGTTTGGCTGGTTACGGGTTACAGTCAGCCAAAGGCTGAAGAAATTCTGGAAAGAATTGATCAGAACATGTCATCCGAAAACAGGGTGTTTGAATCTTCAATGACAATTCACGGCAAGCGGAGCAGTCGTACAATTACATCCAAGTCATGGTCGGTGGGTGATGAAAAATCGTTTACTGAGTATCTTTCTCCGGCACGTGAGCAGGGTACCAAAATGCTGAAGCTGGAAGACCAGCTTTGGATCTATTCTCCATCGACCGACCGTACCATACAGATATCGGGGCATATGTTACGGCAGTCAGTGATGGGTTCCGACCTTTCGTATGAGGATATGATGGATGACCGTAAGTTGACTGATACATATGATGCAGAGGTGACCGGCAGCGAAGAGGTTGACGGACGCAAAGCCTGGGTACTGGAACTGACAGCCAAAGTAGATGATGTGGCATATGCTGCCCGCAAGCTGTGGGTGGATGCTGAGCGGTATATTCCCCTCAGGGAGGATTTATTTGCCAAAAGCGGGCAATTGCTTAAACGTTCGGTTATGAGCGATGTGGTTGAGGTAGATGGTCGCTGGTTTCCGAAGACCATTCTTTATAAAGATATGTTGAAACAGGGTGATGGAACTGAATTTAAAATGTTGGATATAAAGTTTAACCAGGACATCCCGGAGCATATATTTTCAAAAGCTTCGCTTAAAATGTAAGTTTAAGAAAACAGTTCATGCAGCACTTTTAGTGATTTTATTTCTCCCAGGTGTTCGAAGTGCAACTGGTAATATTCCACCAGCTTTGTTGTAAGCGTATTGCGTAAGGCTGAAGGTATGCGCAATTGCGCAATATCCCCTATTTTTACAGAAGCCAGTTTTAACAGCACACCGGTGATTTCTTTATTCATAAAAAAAGGATGCGATGGTTCAAAAGGAACAATTGCACCTTTGCGCATGTCGAACCAGCCTTCAAAACCTGTTTTTGTGGTATCGGGCATAATTCCGGCAAACTCTGTCAGCCTGAACAGAAACCACAAATGGAAATTTGCTGCCGGGTTTTCAGTCAGGTCATAATAAAGCAGCGAATTTTGAATGAAACTGAACATATCCGGTGAGCTTTCCTGTTCGCGCAGTATTTTATATAACAATTCAGCCAGAAACATTATTTGCGAAGATTTTACAACATCGAATGGAATGCTTTGATAAACCGGCTGATTTTTTATTTCTTTTATCCGCTGAACTTCTCTTGTTTCTTTTTGATAGGCTACAAGGTTTACAAAAAACAGCGGTTGCAGAATGCCCGATCTGTTTTTTGATTTTCTGCTGCGGGAAATGTTTATCATATAAGCCTGCCTGCCCCATTGCTTTGTGTAAATGGTAGCAATTATACTGTTATCGCCATATTTTACACTATGCAAAATGACTCCTTCGCCTGAGACAAGCATTTCTTATACTTTAAAAGGTGTTAGTGAAACTATTTAATTTAAATTTCAATGAATGAAAAGTAGCTTCTCAATATGAGTTCTTTCTCCCATCTGGTCGGTGCAAAGAACCAGGTAAATTCCTGTTTTAACGCGGTTCCCGTTCAGGTTACGTCCATCCCATGCTGCCTGTCCTCCCAGTGATGTGGTTTGATGAACAAGATTTCCATTGATATCGGTAATTTTGATATCGGTTTCTTCCACCAGTCCGGTGATGGTTACCGGTCCGTCCCATGTTTCCCTGACCGGATTTGGATAAACGTATACGTCGGCATAGGTATCTTTTCCTGATATGGCATCTCCTTTGTAGGAGATCAGGCCTTCACTGGTACCGATAAAAACTTCACCAGAAATATGATTTATTGCCAGTGCTGTAATTGAATTTGCCAGCAGGGGAGAGTTTTCGGTGGTAAAATGCAAAACTTCTTTTTCTCCGGTTTCTGATATCAGGTAAACTCCTGAATTGCGGGTGCCAATCCATTTGCGGTTGGCGCCATCGACGGCGATAGCTGTAATCATTTCTGTTTCAAGCAGCGGATGATAGAAGTCATCTTTTAAATCGAGGCTGGGCTGGATAGCATATACACTTCCCGGTTCCCATATTCGCTGGGGATTATTGTAAACGGCAACTCCCTTCGAAGTGCCTATCCACATTGCGCCTTCAAGGTCTTCTGCAATACTGTATACATCGCTCATCCGGTTGAGGATTTCCTGTTCTCCGTTATTAAAATAGGATGTCACCTGCAGTTTTTTCTTTTGACTGCCGTCGTTATTTACTACATAAAGATCGTTTCCGCGTGGTACCTGTATCCATTTGTCATTGCTTTGTGTTACAACCACTTTGCCTATATTGTTACTTGTAACTCCTGTCATTGAATATGTTTCCCATTCACCGCCCGGCGTTAGTTTCAACAGGTTTTTTTCCACTTCTGAGTTGGTAACCCACAAGTTTCCTTCAGAATCGAAATCCAGGCCGCCCACTCTTACATAAGGCTCATCGGGTTGTTGAGGAACTGCCGACTGCAGGGGGCTGTTTTTGTTGGTATATCTGTTGACAAGCTCTCCATCCAGGATTTCCAAAAGCCCTCCACCCCAGCTTGCCACGAACAGGTGATTGGGATTGGACGGATTGGCAACAATTTCAACTACATCAAAAAAATTATCCATTCCAGGGAAGTTTTTAGGGCTTAAGGTGCTCCAACTATCGTTTCTATACTGTTGAAGACGGGGTAATTGCCAAAGGTTGGCCCAGGAGTCGGTTCTTCCTCCGGGTGTTACCCACAGATCGTCGTTGTTGGCAAAAAGTGAAAAAACGCGGTTATCGGATGGCCCCTCAGGGAAAAATGATTCTGCAGATTGCTCCGAGTAACGCACCAGTCCGTAATTATTATCAGCAATCCAAAATATGCCATCACTGCTTGCAGCAACGCTCCTGGGAGCACTTGGTGTAACCGTTTCTCCGGCAAACGGATAAGCATTTACTATACCTGTTAATGTATGATTTTGGTCGATTATAAAAAATTCGTTACGTCCGGCAATTGTCAGATAGTCACCTGAAACCTGGGCATCATTAATATACCGAATGCCCGCATTGTATGGCACCCATTCCGTCCCTTCAAGGCGGTACATGGCATCCTGGTTGTATTCGTCGGGAGTATAGTTAGCGATCAATGCTCCGGCATGCACCATGAGATGGTTGAATTTTCGTGCCGCCCGGGGAATATTGTTTACTGTTTCCCAAATGTGATAATCGGCCAGGTTCTGGCTGTTATAGTCGGCTTTATATATCCCATTGTCGGTAGCCGCATAAACAAATGAATCAAAAATCTCCACGTCGTTTACCTTTAAGGCGCTTCCATCGGGGCCAATAAACCAGGTTTCTTTTATTTCCATGCGCGGGAGGCTAATTGTTACAACTCCGAAACCACACGACAGAAATGCTTCGTCATCTCTTATGGTGATGTTGTAAATATTCATATCACCGGTCATCTGTTTTCTTTGGATATCGGAAAGGTTTGTGACGGTATTGTCATTGATTAAATCAATGTTGCTGTTATTGTATGCTACTACAAGCATCTGGTGCTTATCGCTCCATGCAATGGTGCTGATGCCAAAATCGTTCAGTCCGTTCACCCGGGTGATTTTATTCAGGCTGTTGTCGGTGCGGTTAAAATATATTAATCCCCCTTCTGTGGCACAATAGATTTTATTATCGGCTACTGCTATTTTTTTTCCATTGGCAAATGAAAGGTGTTCCTGCCAGCTGTTCTGCTGTTGTTGTGCTATTGATGGCCAGGCAAACCATGCGGTCATTATCAGAACCAGAATTTTATGCATACGTTTCAGATGTTTTCAATTTGGCGTAAATATTCAACCAGTTTTTGTACTGCCCGGGCACGGTGGCTGATTTGATTTTTTTCCTTCATACTCATCTCAGCAAATGTTTTGTTGTAGCCTTCCGGCATAAAAACAGGATCATAACCAAACCCGGAGTCGCCTCTTTTTTCCCTTGTGATTTCACCTTCCACTATTCCTTCAAACTGTTTCTCATTACTGTTTATTACAAGTGATATCACAGTTCTAAAACGTGCTTTCCGATTATTTATTTTTTCAAGCTGATGCATTACTTTGTTCATATTCGCCTGCGGGTCTTTAGCTTCACCTGCATAACGAGCCGAGTAAACTCCCGGATCACCTTCGAGCGCATCAATTTCAAGACCGGTATCATCAGCAAAACAGTTATATCCGTAGTTGTTGAAAATAAAAAATGCCTTTTGCCGGGCATTTCCTTCCAGGGTTGGCTGCTCCTCAGGAATATCTTCATTGCACCCGATGTCTTTCAGACTTTTAAGTTTGAAGTGGGACCCTAATAAAGCCTGCAGTTCTTCAAGCTTGTGCAGGTTATTGGTAGCAAAAACTAATTCCATGCAATTGTATTTTGTGTAAAAATAGGCAAAATGCACACAGAATTACTGTTGATTGGTTGTTAACTGTTATTTTTCCCATTGAAAGGTGCCGGTTTTATTCACAATGAAATGTGCATAAATTGTTGTGCGAACAGTGTGAACGGGCCCATAAAAACTCGTAACTTCGCATAAACAGTAATGAATTAAAATATGCCATACCGCCGATTGCCAACTACGGATAAAGCCCGGCTCCGTGCGCTGGAAGCCGCACTTAATATTGCTTCCGATCGTGATGCAGGGAAGCTTGCCTTTTCGAAGCACACCTTGTTCGAATTAAAAAACATCAAAACAAATTTTGAAAACCACCTGACACATCATGTACTTGAGGTGAAGATCGAATCGGAAAAGAATGTAAAATATAAGGGTGCATTTGAAAAAGCCCGTTTATACGTTTCTCATTTCATTCAGGTGCTTTTTATGAATATTGAACGGGAGGAGCTGAAGGAGGATGTGCTGGCTTTTTATGGCTTACAGGATTCCGGTGGTAAAGTTCCTTCCATAACTTCTGAGCAGGAAATTCTGGAGTGGGGCAAAAAGATCATCCAGGGTGAGCAGAAACGTATGCAAAAAGGGGGCAGCCCAATTTACAATCCCTCTATTGCGCTGGTGAAAGTTAAAGTGGAGGAATTTAACGAAACTGCGATTTTTCAGCAAAACCTGAAAAGAAATACACTTCGTTCATACGAGAAACTGCAGAACTTGCGAAAATCTACCAATGAGTTTATCAGCAAAATATGGACTGAAATCGAGGAAACCATGGGAAATTTGCCTCCCAAAAACCGACGACAGCATGCGCAGGAGTATGGAATTGTTTATGTATTCAGGCGTAACGAAAAGAAAAAGCTGAAGTCGGAGGGGATGCAGGTGGATTTACTTTTCGAATTTAACTAATTTGTATTTTTCACAATAACTGTGCTTCATTTTTTTATTTTTGCAGGCAATCATCATTAACCTGATAAAAATGAAGAAATCATGGCTATTATTTGCCTTAGTTGTTTTGCTTGTATCATGCAACAGGCAAAGTGAAAATGATGTACGGGTAAGGTCCCGTTTTACAAAAGACTGGAAATTTTCCCTTTCCGATTCAGAATCTTTTTCCACTCCCGGCTTTGATGACTCAGAATGGCGCCTGTTGAATCTACCCCACGATTGGAGCATTGAAGGTGAATTCAGCAAGGATCATCCAGCCTCTCCGGGCGGTGGTGCATTGCCTGGTGGCATTGGATGGTACCGCAAGACGTTTGAGGTGCCGGCTTCCGATAAAGACAAGCAGATATTTGTTGAATTTGATGGTATCTATCAAAAAGGTGAGGTATGGGTTAATGGGCAAAATTTGGGTATGCGGCCTTATGGATATTCATCAGTAAGATATGAACTTACCCCTCATGTGAAATTTGGTGAAGAAAATGTGCTGGCTGTAAAGGTCGATAATTCAGAGCAGCCAAATTCCAGGTGGTATTCCGGTTCAGGCATTTACAGGAATGTATGGCTGGTGAAAACCTCGAAGTTGTTTGTGGACCATTGGGGTACTTATGTTACTACACCTTATGTTACCGAACAGAATGCAACGGTTTCAATAGAAACTACGATAGAAAACCGCCTGCCCGATTCTACTTATGTCAGGCTTGTAACATTGATCTACAATCAGGCTGGTGAGCAGGTTTCTTTAGCTGAAAAATGGAAGAAGCTTGCCCCCGGGGAAAAGGGTGTAATAAAACAAGAGACCAATGTAAAGAACCCTGAATTGTGGGATATAGAAAATCCGGCATTGCATAGAGTAGTTTCCAATGTGTATAACGACGAGGAATTGACTGATAAATATGAAACAACATTTGGCATACGTGAGTTTGAATTTGACCCTTATGAAGGTTTTTTGCTGAACGGGAAAAAAGTTAAGCTGTTGGGTGTTTGCCAGCACCATGACCTTGGTTGCCTTGGTGCTGCCGTTAATGTCCGTGCACTGGAGCGGCAGCTGGAGATTCTCAAAGAAATGGGGTGTAACTCAATACGTACTGCCCATAACCCGCCTGCTCCCGAACTTCTTGAGCTATGCGACCGCATGGGATTTGTGGTGCAGAATGAAACTTTTGATATGTGGCGGAAAAGAAAAACTCCGCATGATTACTCCCAATATTTTCCAGAGTGGCATGAGCGTGATCTGACCGATCATATTCTTCGCGACAGGAACCACGCTTCGGTGATGATGTGGAGCATTGGTAATGAAGTGCTTGAGCAATGGGAGCATGTCCAGGCAGATACGCTAAGCATCCAGGAGGCTAACTTCCTGCTTAACTTTGAGAAGAATGTAGATGAAAGTGTTATTAATTCGGGTGAAATGTCGGTTAATTCACTGCTTACTGCCAAGTTGGTAAATATTGTAAAAAACCTTGATCCCACACGGCCTGTGACAGCAGGTTGCAATGAAGTGAACCCGTGGAATAACCTGTTTAAGTCAGAAGCGCTTGATATTTATGGGTTTAATTATCACCATGAAAGCTTTGCAGACTTTAATGAAAACTATCCCGGGAAGAGTTTTCTGGTAAGTGAATCCACATCAGGATTGATGACCAGGGGATTTTACCAGATGCCTTCCGATAGTATGTTTATCTGGCCCGACAGTTACCCGCCAACCGGAAAGCCTTTCGGTAACCCGGAGCAGCAGTGTTCATCGTATGATAATTGCCATGTGCCATGGGGTTCTACTCATGAAGGGAGCTGGAAAATTGTTAAGAAATACGATCATATCACAGGGACCTATATATGGACCGGTTTCGATTATCTGGGTGAACCAACACCTTACTGGTGGCCTTCACGAAGTTCCTATTTCGGCATTATTGATCTGGCAGGCTTTCCGAAAGATATCTATTACATGTACCAAAGCGAGTGGTCGGATAAGGATGTGCTGCACATTTTTCCGCACTGGACGGGTTGGGAGCCCGGGCAATTGGTTGATATCTGGGCTTATTCAAGTGATGATGAGGTGGAGCTTTTCCTGAACGGTGAATCGCTCGGAACAAAAGTCAAGGGGGAAGAAGACCTTCACCTGGTGTGGCGTATACCATTTGAGCCCGGAACATTAAAAGCGGTTTCCCGTAAGGATGGACAGGTTGTACTTGAAAAAGAAATTAAGACTGCCGGTGAGCCTTCGAAACTTAAAGTTACAGCCGATCGCAGTGAGATTACAGCCGATGGCTACGATTTATCGTTTATTACAGTAGAAGTACTTGATGATGCAGGAATTGTCGTTCCCAATGCCGGTAATCAGGTAATCTTTGAGGTCGATGGTAATGCAACTTTTGCCGGTGTTGATAATGGTAATCCGGTAAGCCATGAATCAATGAAAGGTTCTACTATAAAAGCGTTCAATGGCAAATGCCTGGTGGTGTTGCAGGCAGGAGAGAAAAGCGGAAATGTTATACTGACTGCCACAGCCGGAAATCTTGAACCGGCAAATGTGGAAATTAAACTGAATTAGATTTCTTCTTTTATGTGTTGAGTATGAACAGGGAATTTAAAAATAATGTTTCTATGATTTTCCCGTTTATTTATGCGAGTATAGAATTATCTGACCGCCCTACAGGCAGTCACCAGTTGTAAAATGATTATAAACTTTATACAGATGAAATTACTTAAGAATATCTTTATTCTATTTTTAATGGTTGGCTTCGCAGGCAGTGCATCTGCACAGTTGCCTCTGACTTCTGGAGCGCCGAACCAGAAACTATTAAACGATGCACTGGATATAAGTGCCGAATTCTATAATTTTGCCAATACATACTTTGTGGCCGACAGTCTTACTGCATTTAATCCTGAGACAGGACAAGGTGAGGTGAAATGGTTGCGGCATCAGTTTCGCACACGTCATGCTTTTAACAATACCCTTGCAGGTCTGACCCAGGTAGAGGGAAATGAATTTCCGGGAGTGGAATATGAAACCCATCCTAAAATGGGCTTTGCACTTGAGTTTACTTCTCCAAGTACGGTTCGTATACGCATGAAATCGGGTATCGAAGCTAAATCAAATGAGGAGTCGCTTATGCTGATAAACGGACATGCTCCCAAAGACGATACCTGGGCATACTCAAAAATTCAGGGCGGGCATCAGTATTCAAACAGGTATGGCTCGGTTATCGTTCGTGAACATCCGTGGCATGTTGAATTTTATGATGCTGATGGAAAGCTGCTCACGAAAACCAACCACCCTACTGATAACACCGGTACTTACACGCCTGTAAATCCATTCTCGTTTGTACGCCGTGCCACTGATTATTCAAGAAGCATGAATGCCGTTTTTAACCTGTCGCCGGGAGAGAAGTTCTACGGAACCGGTGAGAATTTCAAAGGGCTCGACAAGCGCGGGCAGAAGGTGGTGCTTTGGATTGATGACCCCAACGGGGTTCAGAATGAAACCATGTATAAGCCCATTCCTTTTTTTATGAGCAGCAGGGGGTACGGTATGTTTATGCACACTTCTTCGCCCATTACCTGCGATTTTGGAAAGTACTTCAATGGGACAATGTCATTAATGATAGGCGATGAAGAGCTCGATTTATTTGTTTTCCTGGGCGAACCGAAAGAGATTCTTGATGCCTATACCGACTTAACAGGAAAAGCTTCCATGCCTCCGCTGTGGTCGTTTGGTCTGTGGATGAGCCGTATTACATACTTTTCAGAGGAAGACGGACGAAGGGTTGCAAGACAATTACGTGAGAACCGTATTCCAAGCGATGTAATACATTTCGATACCGGTTGGTTTGAAGTGGACTGGCGCAGCGATTACAAGTTTGCTCCTTCACGTTTTGCTGATCCTGAAGGAATGATAGAAGACCTTGATAGTATGGGATTCAAAACCAGCTTATGGCAGTTGCCTTATTTTGTTCCCAAAAACAGCCTGTTTCCTGAAATCGTAGAGAAAGGATTGTATGTAAAAAATGCCAAGGGAAACATTCCGTATGAAGATGCCGTGCTTGACTTTTCAAACCCTGATGCCATTGAGTGGTACCAGGATAAAATCAAAGGGCTCCTCGAACTGGGTGTGGGTGCCATTAAGGTTGATTTTGGAGAGGCTGCTCCTGCCGATGGTATATATGCTTCAGGACGTACCGGTTTTTATGAGCATAACTTGTACCCCTTGCGCTACAACAAAGTGGTTGCTGATATTACCAAAGAAGTAACCGGTGAAAATATTATATGGGCACGGTCGACATGGGCCGGCAGCCAGCGCTACCCGTTGCACTGGGGAGGTGATGCAGCCAACACAAATACTGCCATGGCTGCTACGCTGCGTTCGGGTCTGTCGCTTGGCTTATCCGGTTTTACCTTCTGGAGCCACGACATAGGAGGGTTTGTTCAACGCACACCTGAAGACATATACCGTCGCTGGTTGCCATTTGGATTGCTTTCATCCCATTCACGGACCCATGGCGCTCCTCCCAAAGAACCCTGGGAGTATAACGAAAGCTTTAATGATGCTTTCCGTCTGGCCACTGAAATGAGGTATAAATTGATGCCATACATATATGCCCAGTCGAAGCATTCAGCTGTAAATGGCTTGCCTATGATGCGCGCAATGTTTATCGAGTATCCTGAAGATGCCGGAGCCTGGTTGGTTGATGATGCTTACCTTTTTGGTGCCGACATGCTGGTGGCCCCTTTATTTGAAAACGTAACCAGCAGGGATGTTTACCTGCCGGGGGGAAAATGGATTGACTACCAGACAGGAAAAGTATACGATAAAGGATGGCATCATATTGAAGCAGGTGAAGTACCGGCTGTTATTCTTGTAAAGGATGGTGCTGCAATTCCGCATATTAAACTGGCACAATCGACACAGTATATGGATTGGTCGGAACTGGAACTGAAAGTTTATGCTTCCGATGCTAAAACTGCCAAAGGATTGCTATGCCTTCCGTCCGATCAGCAACTGGAGGAAGTGAATCTGAATAAATCGGGAAATTCCTTCAGATTGAATGAAAATCCTCTCGAATCAAAGGGTATAAAGCTAAGAGTGAGTAAATAAAAAATGGAATGCCGGGTATTAAAAATTATCCGGCATTTTTTTTGACTAATATCTAAAATCATTAAGCATCTATACCTGACTTAAGTATTCATTGAACTAATGCTGTTAAAGTTTGCAGTTAAGGTGCAGATATACGATAACTTTAGGTGGGCTGTTTGCTGCTACTCTTAGTAGGTGGAATAATTAGACTACTTGACATGGAGCGAACAGTTTGAAGCTGTTCAGAAACAGATTATTCAGCAAACTCGCTGGCAGGTTTCAATTCGTTCTCCCGATTATCTTTTTTAATCAAAAACATTATAATAATTACCAATACCAGGCTCAATACAGCGGCATAATAGCTGTCAGAAGTAGAGCCAATTTCCTCTACCCGGGGATTTAGTATATTATTATCCACGAGATACATGGCTATCACTGCAAAGGCATTGTTGAAGAAATGCGCTATGATTGGCAACCACATGGAACCGCTCCAGACCAGCAGGTAGCCGAAAAGAACACCAAGCAGCAGTCGTGGTACAAAACCGTAAAACTGTATATGTAAGGCACTAAAAAGTATGGCAGAAATCCATATTCCCCAATGGTGGTTTCTGGTCCAGCTGGTGAAAATACGTTGAATGACCCCGCGAAAAAGCAGTTCTTCGCCAATGGCTGGCAGGAAGGCAATCATAAACAGGTTAAACATCAGCCCGCCAATCGATTCAACTTTAAGGAAGGCTTCCGTTAGTTCAGCTGCCCTGTCTTCTGCATTTTTCATCCAGTCTTCCACACCTGAAAGCCATTCGGGAAACTGCATCTGGTTGTTCCATACACCTATAAAATTGATTAGGGGTAAAGTGAAGAAAACCATTACAACAACCAATATGTACGAAACAGTGGATGGTTTTTTATTCAGGAACAGGTATTCTTCTGTGTTGCCATAAAAAAGCCATGCAAGAATGAAGGGTGGAACAATAAACAACCCAATAGACTGCACCACCTGCAGGAATTTTAATAAGCGCATGCTTTCAGGGTTCGTCAGGTCATTCATTGTGGGCATGCTCAGCATGGAGTCCAGTCCGAAAAGCGGAATGGCAGCTAACATTCCAATCAGCATAAAGACTAAAAAGCAGACCAAAATTACAAATGCTGAAAACATTAGCTGTGAAAAAGGCTTCATTCCATGGAAAGCAGTTATTCTCATAGCAACTTTTTTTATTGCAAATATAATGGTTTAGAGAAACTTTAGCCTGTGGAATAGTGACACGGCTGATGTTTTGATAACATTATAAATGCAGAGTTTCGGTTGGGTAACTCTTCAGGCCTTAACAATTTTATTTGCCTGTTTTATTCAACTCCCTGATTTTTATGTTCCTGAACATTGTCAGGCCTCCGTGGTCCTGCAGTCCTATATGTCCTTTTTTAGCAGTGCCGTAATGAGGCATATTTTTCCATTTGCTGTTGTTTTTCAGATTACGCCATTCCTCATTCCAAAGTTCATATTCCACTACCTTTTTGCTGTTTAGCCAATGTTCCACATTGGACCCTTTTACAATCAGCCGGGTCTTGTTCCATTCACCGGGAGGCGCCATACTGGCGTTTTCGGGAGGATGCATATCGTAATTGGCTCCTGAATACTGACTGTCGTTTAACTGAGAAGGCCACCCCTTGTCGTCAATAAGCTGGTATTCGGGACCCGACTCATGAATGGCGTTTACTATACCCTCCTGCGCATGAAAAAAGATGCCTGAATTGCTTTCAGAACCAACCTTCCATTCAAGGTACAGCTCAAAATTTTGAAACTCATCTTTTGTAATGATGTCGCCCCCATGGCTGGAACCTTTACCGGAGTTATAAAGAATTCCGTCCTCAATTCTCCAGCCAATTACTTCACCGCCGTTAAAAGTTTTCCAGTTATCAAGTGATTTTCCGTCTATCAGAAGTTTCCAGCCTTTCTTAACTTCCTTTTTTGTAAGTGTGTTTATTTCTGACTCTGAGAAAGAACATCCTGCAACTGCAATGCTGAATAAAAAGTAAAGCAGTTGGAATTGAAATTTCATGATTAATTAGTTTTTAATTTCTCTTAATACTATTCACAAAATTAATTAATTGTCTTTATTTCGTGGACGTTCCTGATGAAAATCATGTATTTAAGATTAAGGCTCAGACCCTGGGTGGCAACTGATAAAAAATCAGTAATCGGCTATAATTTCCTGATGCAATCTATTGGCAGCATATCCTTCACGTCATGCATACATTTGTAGATGCATTTAAAGTTTTTTCTGGTCATGGTGACAGAAAGTCTTTAATGTTGTATTAGATTCAGAATGATTAACTAAAGCAAAAGCTTCATTTGTAATTAAGGTTTGAAGGCAGAAATTTTTCAATAAATTCAACTGGCTTTCCTTTTCGTCTTGCATAATCTTCAACCTGATCACGGCCTATTTTTTCAAGGCTGAAATACCGCGATTCCGGGTGTGCAAAATACTCACCTGAGACCGATGCATTGGGGTACATGGCGTAATGCTCAGTTAAGTTTATGCCCACCTCTTCAGCTTTCAGCAGGTTGAAAAGGGTTTCTTTCTCAGAATGTTCAGGACAGGCAGGATAGCCCAGTGCAGGACGTATTCCCTGGTATTTAACCCGCTGAAGCTCTTCCTGTGAGAGGTTCTCATTTGTTGCATACCCCCAGAATTCTTTCCTGATTTTCTCATGAAGCAGTTCGGCAAAGGCTTCGCTTAGTCTGTCGGCAAGGGCTTCCAGCATGATAGCTTTATAGTCGTTGTTATCCTTCCGGTACATTTCTTTCCAGGGTTCTATACCAATTCCGGCAGTGGTTGCAAACCCACCGCAGTAATCGGCTTTTCCGGAACTCAATGGTGCAACAAAATCTGCCAGACATAAATTGACTGATTCCTGCTTTTTCTTCTCCTGCTGACGGAGATGGTAAAAACGTCCTGCCTCTTTTTGCTTTGTTTCATCATCCCATAAAATGATGTCGTCGCCATTCGAATTAGCTGCCCATAAACCATAAACTGCGTTGGCCTGAAGCATTTTCTTTTCTATTACCTCATCCAAAAATTCATTGGCTTCATCATAAAGCTTACGTGCAACCTCGCCCTGGCTTTCATCGTCAAAGATTTGCGGATAAAGTCCCTTCATCCCCCATGTCATAAAAAAGAAGGTCCAGTCGATGTATTCACGCAGCTCACTAATTGGATAATCCATAAGTTTATGCACCCCCAGTACATTCGGCCTGTAAATCGGACCTGAATCCCAGTCTATTGTTGGTCTGTTGGCACGTGCTTCCTCAAGCCTCAGGTACTCTTTTGGTTTCCGCTGTACCTGGAATTGCCTTACCTGTTCATAATCATCCTTTACAGTCTGAATGTATTTTTCGTTATTCGATACCAGGGCAGAGACAACATTTACAGCAAGTGAAGCATCCTTCACATGCACAACCGGCCGGGAATATTCAGTTTCTATTTTTACAGCAGTATGGATCTTAGAAGTTGTTGCTCCACCAATCAGCAGGGGAATGTTCATCTTACGTCGCTCCATTTCTCTTGCAATATCTGCCATCATTTCCAGAGAAGGAGTAATAAGGCCGCTCAGTCCCACAATATCCACCTTTTCCTTAATTGCCGTGTCAAGTATTTTTTCTGTTGGAACCATCACACCCAAATCAATGATGTCGTAATTATTACAGGCTAAAACCACACCCACAATGTTTTTCCCGATATCGTGCACATCGCCTTTTACAGTAGCCAGCAATACCCTTTTTTGTATGCTTGTGTCTTTCATCCGGGCTTTGTCGGCTTCTATGTATGGAAGCAGGTATGCCACCGCTTTTTTCATTACACGGGCTGATTTGATAACCTGGGGCAGGAACATCTTTCCCGAACCAAAAAGCTCACCTACCACGTTCATGCCATTCATCAGGGGCTGTTCAATGATGTTCAGGGCCGGCTGGTATTTTTCCAGCGCTTCGGCCATATCCTGATCCACATAATCGGGAATACCTTTAACCAGCGCATGCTCCAGTCGTTTTTCAAGCGGCAACTGCCGCCATTCATCTTTTTTTACCTCTTTTCTGTCTTCCTGAATAACCTGTTCGGCAAATTCCAATAAGCGTTCTGTGGCGTCGGCTCTTCGGTTCAATACCAGGTCTTCAGTTCTTTCGAGCAGGTCCTTTGGTATCTCATCGTATATCTGCAACATGCCCGGGTTAACGATTCCCATATCCAGGCCTGCCCGGATGGCATGGTACAGGAACACCGAATGCATGGCTTCACGCACCACGTCATTCCCGCGAAAAGAAAATGAAACATTGCTGATGCCTCCGCTGGTTTTGGCATGAGGCAGGTTTTCTTTTATCCATCTTACCGAATTGATGAAATCAATAGCATAGTTACTGTGTTCCTCCATTCCGGTGCCAATGGTCAGTACATTGGGGTCAAATATGATGTCCTGCGGGGGAAATTTAACGCGTTCAGTAAGTATAGTATAAGCCCTCATACAGATTTCCTGCCGGCGTTCATAAGAATCGGCCTGACCTTTTTCATCGAAAGCCATCACCACTGCAGCAGCACCAAAGCGTTTGATTGTGCTTGCCTGTTCAATAAAACTTTCCTCTCCCTCCTTTAAACTGATTGAGTTAACAATGGCTTTCCCCTGGAGGCATTTCAGGCCTGCTTCAATAACCTTCCATTTTGAAGAGTCGACCATCACAGGTACCCTGGCAATATCGGGTTCAGCCATCATGAGGTTCAGGAAGGTTACCATTTCTTTTTCGGCATCGAGCATGGCATCATCAAAATTCACATCGATGACCTGTGCGCCGTTTTCCACCTGATCGCGGGCAACGGCCAGCGCTTCTTCGTATTTCTTATCGCGAATCAACCTTGCAAATTTCCTGGACCCTGAGACATTGCAGCGTTCCCCTATATTCATGAAGTTGGCTTCGGGGGTGAGGGTAACAGGTTCAAGACCACTTAGCCGTGTATGTTCATCTTTAGGATTCATACGATGAGGCCTGGCATGGACTGCCATTTTTGCAAACTCCCTGATGTGATCAGGAGTAGTACCGCAACATCCTCCTATAATATTTACATAGCTGTTGTCGAGGTATTCCTTTAAAAATCCTGCCATTATTTCCGGGGTCTCATCGTAGCCGCCAAACTGGTTAGGCAGGCCTGCATTGGGGTGTGCACTGATGTGAAAGGATGCTTTTTGTGAAAGTTCCTTTACGTATGGCCGCAGGTCGGTAGCCCCCAGTGAGCAGTTTAACCCCACACTCAACAGATCGATGTGTGAAACGGAGTTCAGAAAGGCTTCAAGCGTTTGGCCTGACAACGTACGTCCGCTGGCATCGGTTATGGTTCCTGAAATCATCAGCGGCAGACGAATGTTTCTTTTTTCCAGCGATTCTTCAACGGCAAAAATGGCTGCCTTGGCATTCAGCGTGTCGAAAATGGTTTCAATTAAAAATAAATCAGCACCTCCATCAATGAGGCCTTCTACCTGTTCAAGATATGCTTCTTTAACTTCATCGAAGGTTACTGCCCGGTATCCGGGGTCGTTCACATCGGGTGAAAGCGATAACGTTTTGTTGGTAGGCCCCAGGGTTCCGGCTACAAACCGTGGCTTATCACTGTTCTGTTCTGTATATTGATCTGCAACCTTGCGTGCAATTTCTGCGGAAGACTTGTTCATTTCATACACAAGGTGCTGGGTGTTGTAGTCGGTCTGAGATATGCGGTTGGCATTGAAAGTATTTGTAAGTATGATATCGGCCCCAGCTTCAAGGTACTTGGTATGAATTTCGGAGATTACTTCAGGATGGGTCAGTGAAAGGATGTCGTTGTTTCCTTTCTGATCGTGCGTTGTATCATTCAACAACTTTCCCCGGTAATCTTCTTCTGTAAGCCGGTAATCCTGCAATAGGGAACCCATTGCTCCATCGAGCACCAGTACCCTCGACTCCAACTCTTTTTGTATGTCTTTTTTTATCATGTTTCTTATTCTGTTTAAATCAATCCTGATGATATTAATTGCCTGTCCCTTCTTCGTCATGCTCCACGGTTTCTGCTAAAGTATATATTTCAATTGTTCAGCTTCCGGCAGGAATAATCTAATAAAATTTCTGAAATTATAGGTAACTTTCAGCCATTACTGCCGGAGGGAGCTTTTGTTCAACCCCGGCAAAGATATCGCGACCGGTTTCTATAACCAACTCATTAGCTGAAAAGTTTTATAAAATTGCATTCTTAGCCTCTCTTGTAAACATACCTGCTATTGGTGCTGCTGAGTCCACCCCGGTACGTGATGCTGAGCCTCCCTTCTGCAGGGGATATATCCTCAGGGTCAGAAGGATTCTGGCTAACGAGGTACTGAGATTTCCGGGATTATTCATTTTATACCATTAGGTATTATACGAGAAGGTATAAAAGCAGGTGTGAGTTATTAAAATGATGGATTGATTTAAAAAATGGAAACGAAGCACTGCTTTTTAGAGCTTTCTGTTATTTTTACCTTCTTAAATCCTATTTAAAAATGATCAGAATCGATTACCGGCTTGAGCCGAAAGATTTACAAAAGAAACTGACTCTGTTCTGGGAGTTATCAGCTGAAAAAATTAAGCTCATCGATAAGGCTTTCAATCCTTCCAAAGGTTCCCCTGTTTTTACTGTTGACGGAAAATACACCACCCGAGGATGGACGGAGTGGACACAGGGATTTCAGTATGGCTCAGCCTTGTTGCAATACGATGCAACAGGTGATTCGTACTTCCTGGAATCGGGAAGAAAAGCCACAATTGAAAGGATGGCCTCTCATATAAGCCACACAGGGGTTCACGACCATGGTTTCAACAACCTGAGTACCTACGGAAATCTGTTGCGATTAATGAATGAAGGTAAGATTCCTTTTAATGAGTGGGAGAAGCATTTTTATGAACTTGCCCTCAAGATTTCGGGAGCTGTGCAGGCAGGCCGCTGGACCCCTATCAATAGCGGTGGTTTTATATATTCCTTTAACGGCCGGCATTCGCTGTTTGTCGATACCATTCGTTCATGCCGCATTTTAATGGCATCGCACTTGCTGGGTCACGTGTTGCAGGGGGAAAACGATGAGAAAATCTCACTCCTGGATCGGGCCGTTCAGCATATATCAGCAACGGCAAAGTATTCTGTTTTTTATGGCGAAGGCCGCGACCGTTATGATGTGTGGGGTAGAACAGCTCACGAGAGCATTTTCAACGTTAACGATGGCAACTTCAGGTGCCCCAACTCGCAGCAGGGATACACCGGATTCTCCACCTGGACCCGGGGCCTGGCATGGGCAATGCTGGGATTCTCCGAGGAATTGGAAGCTTTTCAGCTTATCAGTGAAAACAAGTTGAAACGGTTAGGAGGTAAGGCCGCTGTTGAAGAAATGATGTTAAAGGCTGCGCGTGCCACTTGCGATTTTTATATTAAAAATACACCGGTCGATGGAATTCCTTACTGGGATACGGGTGCTCCCAATTTGCACAGAATGGGTAATTACCTTGATAAATCTGCCGATCCGTATAATGCCTGGGAACCTGTCGACAGCTCTGCTGCAGCAATCGGTGCACAGGGTTTGCTCAGGCTGGGTAATTTTCTGCTTAAAAATAATAAACAGGAAGAAGGTAAAAAATATTGGCAGGCCGGGCTCACAGTAATGAATTCACTGCTCGATTATCCATATCTAAGTACAAATCCGGCACATCAGGGACTTATTTTGCACAGCATCTATCATCATCCCAACGGATGGGATCATGTGCCGGTAGGACAAAAAATACCTTGTGGGGAATCGGCCATGTGGGGCGACTATCATGCACGCGAGGCAGCACTGTATCTGCATAAGGCGTTATCCAATGAGAAATATTATACATTTTTTGATTCTTTAAATGGCAAAACCAATAACTGATTTTTCAAAACTGTGTGTGCATACGCTCACTACCCGTCCCTGGGACCTGAAGCAGTGCATTCAAAACTTCAGTGCAGCCGGAATTCATGCAATTACCATCTGGAGGAACGTGCTTGAAAAGCAGAACCTGCATGAAGCCAAACGTATGCTTGATGATTATGGGATGCAGGTAGTATCAGTTGCCCGGGGTGGTTTTTTCCCATCTGTCGAAAAAGAAAATCGGCATTTGGCTATTGATGATAATCTGCTTGCAATTGAGCAGGCTTCAGCTGTTGGCGCACCTGTTTTGGTGCTTGTGTGTGGAGCCGATGGAAGGCAATCACTCGAAAAGTCGAGGGAACAGATTCAGGAAGGAATAGAACAGATTCTGCCGGATGCAAAAAAGGCTGGGGTAAAGCTGGCCATTGAACCTCTTCACCCCATGTATGCTGGCGACCGTTCGGCAATTAATACACTGGCGCAGGCTAACCGGATGGCTGAAGAGATTAACTCTGAATATGTTGGGGTTGCTGTTGATGTTTACCATCTGTGGTGGGACAGTAACCTGCAGCACGAGATTGCCCGATGTGGCCGCAATGGTAACCTGCTGGCTTTTCATATATGCGACTGGAACGTGCCTACGGTTGATTTTCTTAACGACAGGGGCCTGATGGGCGATGGGTGCATTAATATTCCTGAAATAAGGAGATGGGTAGAAGATGCCGGATTCTCAGGCTGCAACGAAGTGGAAATATTTTCGGAGAAATACTGGTTGATGGACCAAATTGAGTATCTTGAAAAAATTAAAAATGCTTACCTGAAATTCTCATAATATGAAAACTATATTCTATTTACTGCTAATCATTTTACCCTTTGCCTGCTTCTCATATGAATATGAGCAGATTGACCGGGGGGTTGTTGCCCTTGCCGTGAGCGAAAAGGAAGTGTATGTAGGTTGGCGGTTACTTACTGATGACCCGGAGAATGTGGCGTTTAATGTTTATCGCAAAGACATTGGTTTGGGTAACTTTGAAAAGGTGAATGAACAACCGGTAACTGCTTCCACAAATTTTATGGATGAATCTATTAAGCCGGGGCATGGGTATTACTATAAGGTAAAAACTGTTTTGGGCACGCAGGAAAGCGAAACACCAGGAGAAGCCTATGTTTTTACACTTTCTGGAAACCAACCATGGATATCAATTAAACTAAAAGACAATGTTACTTTAAAAAGGGTTGGGATAGGAGATCTGGATGGTGACGGAGCTTACGATTTTGTAATGCAGCATCCCGATTTTAATGTGGATCCCTATTTCCGCCCGGGTTATTGGAAGCGCAGCTCCGAACCCTATAAACTCGATGCTTATTCATCAAAAGGCAAATTCCTGTGGAGTTACAATATGGGATGGGCCATTGAAACCGGCACCTGGTACTCACCCTATATGGTTTTTGATGTTGACCAGGATGGTAAGGCTGAAATCTATGCTAAGGCTGGTGAGGATGATCCGCGGGAAATGGATGGACATGTGCTGACCGGACCGGAATATCTTGTAAAAATTGACCCTCAATCAGGTAAGGTAATAAAGAAACAGGACTGGATTTCACGCACTGGATTTGAATCCTACAATTACTGGAGCCGTAATTTTTTAAGCATTGCCTGTCTCGATGGCACAAACCCGTCGCTCATTATGCAGCGGGGAACTTATACTGTTATAAAAACAGAAGCATTGGATAAAAACCTGAATACAATCTGGAAGTGGGAGAGTACAGGGGAGTTTGAGAAATATAGGGGGCAGGGCGGGCATGCCCTTATGACGGGCGATATTGATCAGGACGGGAAGGATGAGCTGGTTGCCGGAACATTTGCCCTCGATGATAACGGCATTCCAATGTGGCACACTGGTCTGGGCCATAATGATGCAGGGTATATTGCCGATTTTTTGCCGGAACGTCCCGGTTATGAAATCTTCTACGGAATAGAGTCCCGGTCACCTAAAAACGGGGTTTGCCTTGCAGATGCTAAAACAGGGGAGATAATATGGGGGTATGAAGGAAGCACTTTCCACGTTCACAGCCAGGGAATGGTTGGTGATATTACAGCAGAATTTCCGGGAATAGAGTGTTATGCGGGAGAAGCAAAAGGAGGTGATAAATTCTTCCTGTATACCGCCGATGGAAAACGATTATCGGATCAAAACCTCTGGGGGCTGGCTCCACGTGCGGTTTGGTGGGATGCTGACGATCAGAAGGAAATCTGCTTCGAAAACAATATTAGTGACTACCAGGGCGAAAGCCAACTTAAAATTGAAGGAAAGATCTTAATTGTAGCCGATATCCTTGGCGACTGGCGTGAGGAGATTGTTACCAGCCTTCCGGGTGAGCTTCGGATTTACTCAACTAATATAATAACCGATAAAAAGAAAGTTTGCCTGATACAGAACCATCTTTACCGCATGGCTGTGGCCGATGCTTCGATGGGGTATTACAACTCGCCGCAGGTTGGTTTTAAATAGAGAACAATAACTTCTGATATTATGATTCATAAAGTAGGTATAATCATGAACGGCGTTACCGGCCGGATGGGAACCAATCAACACCTGATGCGTTCCATAGTTGAAATTATTAAGCAGGGGGGCGTGCAGTTAAATGCTTCGGAGTACATTATGCCCGACCCGGTACTGGTTGGACGCAATGAAATTAAACTGGAAAAAATTGCCAAAATGGCGGGGGTTGAAAAATGGACTACCGATCTGGATTTGGTGATGAATGATCCATCATACCAGGTATATTTTGATGCACAAACCACAGGCCGTCGCGCGGACGCCGTGATAAAGGCAGCCAAAGCGGGAAAGCATGTTTATTGTGAAAAACCTGTGGCTACCGATACCCAAACGGCTAGGGAACTTTACCGGGTATGCGAAGAAGCCGGAGTAAAACATGGTGTGGTGCAGGATAAGCTCTGGTTGCCGGGCTTGTTAAAACTGAAACGGCTGATTGAAAACGGCTTCTTCGGTAAAATTCTGTCGGTACGTGGTGAGTTTGGATACTGGGTATTCGAAGGGCATACCATTTCGTCCCAGCGGCCCAGCTGGAATTACCGCAAGGAGGATGACGGAGGAATCATCGTTGATATGCTTTGCCACTGGCGCTATGTCCTCGATAACCTGTTTGGAAAAGTTCAGGGTGTATTCTGTCTGGGAGCCACCCATATACCGGAAAGGGTCGATGAGCAGGGGAATCCATACAATTGCACTGCCGACGATTCTGCCTATGCAACCTTTGAACTGGAAAACAATATTATTGCACACTTTAATTCATCGTGGGTGACCCGGGTGCGCCGCGATGATTTGCTGACCCTGCATGTCGACGGCACCAAGGGATCGGCCGTTGCCGGTTTAAGGGACTGCTGGACCCAACATTACGGGAATACACCCCGGCCGGTGTGGAATCCGGATGTTCCGCAGCCTATAAATTTTTATGACGGGTGGAGCAAAGTGCCCGAACAGGAACATTACGACAATGCATTTAAAGCCCAGTGGGAGCTTTTTCTGAAGCATGTTGTTAAAAATGAACCGTTCCCATGGAACCTGCTTGAAGGAGCCAAAGGAGTACAACTTGCCGAAAGGGGACTGGAAAGCTGGGCAAAAAAGACGTGGGTGGAGGTATCTGATGTGGAGAAGGAAGAAAGTTAAGAAGTAAACGGTGAACAGTGAACAGTGAGCAGTGAGCGGGTTAATGGGTTCATTTTCAGAAAGGTATAGGAGAGTGAACAGTAAGCGGTGAACAGTAAACAGTGAAAAGTAAGTGACGGAAGCAGTCAGCATTAGGCAGTCCATTTAATTGGTTGAGCAATATTATATATTATATATCTTGTGTAAATTGACTATCATAAAATTATAGAGAGACAGAATTTTGGAAAAGAAGAAATGTCAATTAGCCTTCATACGGGCTGAAGGCCCAGCATAATTCAGCCCGGTGGCAGCGCCCCGGGTAAAATGGCAAACAGTCCTCGAGGCGCAACTGCTGGCTAACATTTGAAATACATCCGTTCCATGCGCCGCTAAGGAGAAGGTTTTTGTTATTATAAATATTTAGTTATATAATAGTTCTTTGGAGGAAAGCGGCAGGAGGTAACAGCAGTAGACAGTCATTTAAAATGGAGTGCAGTATTTTATAAAAAATAGCTCTGCTAAATTAGCAGCGATGAAACCCCAAGAGAGCCTCTTAAGGTGAAGCGCACCTTAATATGGGTAGCAGGCCGAAACAGCCACGGTCCTTAATGGTGCAGCGCACCTTAACCTTATGAATTAGCTTCATGGACAAGAAATAGGAAGAGGAAAATGACAGCAGTTCATAGCAGGAGGTAGTTTTTGTAGGAGAAATTGAACTAAAAAATAACTGTTTAATTAAAAAGAAATGCTTGATACTCTGGTAAAGAAGCATTTATATATTAAAACAACCTTATAGAACATTATAATGAAAAAAACAGCGCTTATAACGGGTGGCTCCCGGGGTATCGGTTTGGGAATAGCAATTGAACTGGCAAAATCGGGGTTTAATCTGGCCATTAATGGTGTAAGGGAACAGGAATCGATTCAGCATGTTATTGATGAGCTGAAGGCTTTGGGACCAGAAGTGATCTATGTTCAGGGCGATGTTTCAAAAAAAACAGAAAGGGAAAAGATTTTCAAATCGGTAATTAAAGAATTTAGCCGGCTGAATGTTCTGATAAACAATGCGGGCATTGCACCGCGTGAGCGCAGGGATATACTGGATGCTTCCGAAGATATATACGACGAGGTGCTGGAAATAAACCTTAAAGGGCCTTATTTTCTGACGCAATTATTCGCAAACCATATGGTGGAAATGAAGAAGGAGGATAAGGAACTGTGGTGCTGCATCATCAATGTCTCTTCTGTGTCGGCTACTGTAGCATCTGTCAACAGGGGCGAATATTGCATTTCAAAAGCGGGCATTGCCATGGCAACCAAATTATGGGCTGCCAGGCTGGGTGAATTTAACATCCCGGTTTACGAAATCCGCCCCGGAGTCATACAAACCGACATGACCTCAGGCGTGACCGATAAATACAATCGGTTGTTTGAAGAGGGGATCAGCATTCAGAAAAGATGGGGTCTGCCTGAGGATGTTGGGAAAGTGGCTGCAGCCATGGTCATGGGAATGCTTCCTTATTCAACAGGGCAGGCTGTAATGGTTGATGGGGGGATGACGGTGCAGCGGTTGTGAAAGGTTGATTGTAAGGCTTCAGAAGTGAATATGAACCATCAGTTGTAATATAGTTCGGTAAAAATATACCAATTTAGCAATTTGGAAAAAGAGTTTTTGCATATCATCAGAGAGAACCAGGGCATTATTTACAAGGTTTGTAATATCTACTGCGATCTGGAAGAAGACCGTAATGACCTGTTTCAGGAAATAGTTGCACAGTTGTGGAAATCATATCCTACATTCCGAAACGAATCAAAAGTTACAACCTGGATGTACAGGGTGGGATTGAACACTGCTATTACAACATTTAAAAAGAGCAAAAGAAGACCTGACCGTAATCAGTTGTCGAATGAAAACTTCCAGCTTCCCGATGATGGATATGAAAATGAAACCGAAGAGCAGATAAAGGTTCTTCACCGTGCAGTGGCTCATCTTACCGGAATTGAAAAATCAATCATCCTTTTATTTCTTGAAAATAAAAAATATGAGGAAATCGCTGAAATAACCGGAATCACTCAAAATTACGTAAGGGTGAAAATGAACAGGATTAAGAAAAAACTGAAAGTACTGATGGATAAGGAGGATATATAATGGAACTGAAGGATTTAAAAGAAACCTGGAGCAAGTTATCATCGGGCAGGGAGCTTGATGAGGACCAGATCAGGGAAATGCTGCGGCACAGGACCGGAAACCTCATCGACCGGATAAACCGCAATGTGCGAATTGGATTTTTTGTGCTTTTTGCCCTGATTGTTTTGTTTGTACTCGATGATTTTATTTTTACCCCCCTGCTCATCAGTGAATCACAGGCAGTGGTGGAAATGCCCCAATGGCTGGTTTTCCTGAGCATATTCAGTAATATTCTCATTTTCACATCGTTCATTTATTTTGTAGTGAAGTATTACCGGGTTCGAAGAATCTGTAACATCTCATGTAACCTGAAGGAAACACTTATACGCATCATTGAAACCTTGCTCCTGTATAAGCGGTTATTTTACCTTACTCTATTTATTTTTGCACTTGCCATGGCTTTACAATTCATATCCGGAATGTATACAGGCATGGCATTCGATATGGAAAATCAAGGTATACAGCTATCTGAAATTCCTGTAGGAAAATGGTTCCTGATAACAGGTATCGGACTCCTGGTGCTTGTATTGACCGTTGGAGGAATTTATCTGCTGCTGCGCTGGGGGTTTCGAAAGCTCTACGGGAATTATATCAATAAGCTCAAAGCAACTTTGCGGGAACTCAATGAAATAGAAAGCTGAAAATACCTATTGCAATTTACATACATATTTAGAAAAACTCAAGACTTAAAAGCATGACACTAATAAAATCAATTTCAGGAATTCGGGGAACAATAGGAGGAAAACCGGGGGAAGGTTTAAGCCCTGTTGATGTGGTAAAGTATACATCAGCTTATGCTGCATGGGCAATAGAGCAGTCGGCTGGTGATAAAGTAAAGATAGTGGTAGGCCGCGATGCCCGGATCTCAGGGCCGATGGTGAGCTCACTGGTTATTGCTACCCTTACAGGAATGGGGTGCGATGTAGTGAATATTGGTATGGCTACCACGCCTACCACCGAAATTGCCGTCGTTAGTGAACATGCGCAGGGTGGACTGATTTTGACTGCAAGCCACAACCCCAAACAATGGAATGCCTTGAAATTACTTAATTCTTCGGGTGAATTTCTGAATGCTGCTGAAGGTGAAAAAGTCCTCAGCCTGGCTGAAACAGGCGACTTCTCTTATGCTGAAGTGGATGATCTGGGTACTGTTTCAGAAAAGGATTACATGCAGGTTCATGTTCAAAAAATACTGGGACTGGAGCTTGTTGATACAAACGCCATAAAAGCTGCCGGGTTTTCAGTGGCTGTTGATGCGGTAAATTCGGTTGGAGGAATTGCCATGCCTGCTTTGTTAAAAGCCCTGGGCGTAAAAAATGTAATAGAGATAAACTGCGAACCAACAGGCCATTTCGCCCACACACCCGAGCCTGTGCCTGAAAACCTGGTGGAAACCTCAGAAACAATTCGCAGCAGCCAGGTAGATCTCGGATTTGTTGTTGACCCCGATGTTGACCGCCTGGTGGTAATCAGTGAAGATGGCAGTATGTTTAATGAGGAGTATACCCTTGTAGCTGTTTCCGATTATGTACTTAATCATACCCCGGGTAATACTGTATCCAATCTTTCATCAAGCAGGGCGCTGCGCGATGTTACCGAATCACATGGACAGCGGTATTCTGCTTCTGCAGTTGGTGAAGTGAATGTGGTGGCAAAAATGAAGGAAACCGGAGCTGTTATTGGTGGAGAAGGGAATGGGGGAGTTATTTATCCGGCAAGCCATTATGGCCGTGATGCACTTGCAGGCGCTGCACTTTTCCTGAGCCATTTGGCTAAAAGCGGCAAGAAATGCTCGGAATTGAGAAGGTCGTATCCCGATTATTTCATCTCGAAAAATAAAATTGAACTTACTCCCGGCATCGATGTAGGTGCCTTACTGGAAAAGCTGAAGGATAAATATGCCGGGGAACAAATTACCGATATTGACGGGGTGAAGATTGATTTTCCTGATTCGTGGGTGCACCTGCGTAAATCGAATACCGAAGCTATTATCCGCATTTATGCCGAAGCCAAAACCGAAGCCTCTGCCCGGGAGCTGGCAGTGCAGGTAATTAACGATATTAAAAACCTTGTTTAGCTACACTACTTTTCCTGAAGGTAAAAAATTCTGATCCTTTCACATTTACCGAACAATAATTTGGTAAATGTTCAGTAAATGTGCTGTTTTATACCAATTTGATCAAATATGAAGTCTCTGGATTAAATTTGATTAAATAAATGCATTTTGGAAGGCATTTGTTTATGTGGAGGTATTTAATAAAATACCTTTGCATTGTAAAAACAAATTTATCCCCTTAACAGTGAGTGGGATAGATTTAAAAGCCTAAAGAAATGAAAAAGAAAAAATATATAGGAATCGTTGCCCACGACAACCGCAAAAAGGACATTATTGAATGGGTAACCTATAACTGGCAAGAGCTGGTCCATCACAACCTGATATGCACCGGTACAACCGGGAAATTAATAGAAGAAGCTATTTCTGAAAAATGCCTGGAGTAAGGGGTGGTACCTCCAACAGTAACAAAGTTGAAATCGGGTCCCCTGGGAGGCGATCAGCAACTTGGAGCCCTGATTTCAGAAGGAAAAATTGATATTGTCATATTTTTCTGGGACCCAATGCAGCCTCAGCCACACGATGTGGATGTAAAGGCGTTGCTCCGGATTGCCGTTTTGTATAATATACCTACTGCATCGAACCGTTCAACTGCCGATTTCATTGTATCTTCATCCCTGTTTCACGAAAGTTACCAGCCTATTCTCAAAGATTACGAGAATTACATCAAACGCGATGTAAACGGGATATAGCCATTTGTATATCCTTCATTTTTAAAGGTGTGTGACGTAGGTTGCCAGAATTAATTGATAGCAAATAACTTTAATGCAGACATTCTGTTTGCAGCTATGAGCAGTATAAACCGCCCATTCATGCAGGTACTTACTCCTGGTCTTCTCCGGTGTAAACTCAATGTAAACTCAATACAAACTCAATTATAACTCAATGTAAATTCAATTATAATTGAATTTACATTGAGTTAATACTGAATTAATATTGAGTTTATACTGAGTTTAATCAGTTGAAGGTTACTTCTTTGCCTTTTTGAAAAGATGGGGAATAAAAAGAAACATGATAAGTCAGGATATAAATTGCAGGTATAAAGAAATAAGCAGAAACGAATTCTGTTTGATGCCGGATTAAAGAAAAGCGCTAAATTTGCAGCTCTGGGAAAAATAAATGTGTAACACCCGCAGGTTCCATCACCCTGCGGATAAAAATGAAAAAAATGCAAAACGAGATTCTGTGGCTGGTTGAAATACTGGCAAACTTCCTGTTGATTATTCTGGCATATAAGCTTTTTGGTAAATGGGGCCTTATAATGTGGATTCCCGTTTCGGTGATTGTTGCAAACATTCAGGTAATACAAACTGTGGAGCTGTTCGGACTGGCAGCCACATTGGGTAATGTGGTATATGCCACTTCATTTTTGGTTACCGACATACTTTCTGAAAATTACGGAAAGAAGGAAGCAAAGAAGGCTGTGTGGATTGGTTTTTTTAGCCTCATATCCATGACATTGCTAATGAACCTTTCGTTGTACTTTGTTCCGCTTGAAGGGGATGAATTTGCTGTAATAGCTCACGAAGCCTCCAGTACCATTTTTAAACTGATGCCCCGGATTGCCCTTGCCAGCCTGTTGGCCTACCTGCTTTCACAACGGCACGATGTATGGGCGTTTCATATGTGGAGGAACCGTTTTCCAAAAGAAAACCAGCTTTGGATACGTAATAATCTCAGCACAATGGTTTCGCAGTTGATTGACAGCCTGGTGTTTGTGCTCATTGCTTTTTACGGAGTATTCGAAACAGCTGTTCTGTTCGAGATATTTCTTACCACCTATGTGCTCAAATGGATTGTAGCAGCAGCTGATACGCCATTTGTTTACTGGGCGCGTCATATCCGGAAAAAAGATAGCTACATCATGAAGTGATGAGGCTTTTTATATTCTCACCGGTTAAAAAATTAAAATGGTATTTTGTCGGGGTGAAAACCGATGCGTTCGTTTTTATCGATCCGGTCGATTTTTGCCATGTCTTCATCGCTGAGTTCGAAATCGAAAATATCGGCATTTGAGATAATCCGCTCGGGAGTAACCGATTTGGGAATGGTAACCACTCCTTTCTGGATATCCCAGCGAAGGACGACCTGTACAGGTGTTTTGCCGTATTTGACAGCCAGCGCCTGCATCACGGGGATTTCAGTTACGCGACCTTTCATTATCGGGCTCCAGGCTTCCAATTGAATGTTTTTATTTTGGCAATAGCTGAGCAAATCGGGTTGAATGAGTTCGGGGTGAAATTCTACCTGGTTTACAGCAGGAACCACATTGCATTCAGGTAGAAATTCCTCGAGATGATGTACCAGGAAATTGCTGATGCCAATGGCCCTGATTCTTTTCTTCTCATACAACTCCTCCATTGCTTTCCATGTTTCGACCGACAATTCTCCTTTTGGCCAGTGAATCAGGTACAGGTCAAGGTAATCGGTCTGAAGTTTACTGAGGCTTTCATCAAAAGCCCGAAGCGTAGATTTATATCCCTGGTCGCTGTTCCAGACCTTTGAAGTCAGGAAAATGTCTTCACGCCGAACGTTACTTTCACGGATGGCGGTTCCGACTCCTTTTTCATTTTGATATACTGCAGCTGTGTCAATACTGTGGTAACCATTCTCCAGAGCAACCTTAACCGCCTTTTCAACTTCCCCTCCTTCTTCGGCCCGGAAAACGCCAAGTCCAAACCAGGGCATCTCCACCCCATTATTCAGTTTTGTTGTTGATGTAGTATCCATAATGTGGTTATATTAAAAGTGGTTTCTTTTGTTTTCTTTTTTGTAAACTAGAATTGTGTGGCTGTCAGGCAAACATCTGGATAACATGCATTGCTTCATCTTTTATACAAACAAAACTGCATGCTGATAAAAGTAAAAAGGATTTTATTCTTTTAACCACCGGTACTTTTATTTTTTGCGGTTTCGGATGATTGTTGTTTTCAAACATCATTTTCAGCCGGTTCCGTATTTTGAATGATATTGCTTTAATCAATTCTGACACAACGGGCAGTTTTCGTTTATTGTTTATCAGTACTTTTAGTAAAAATGGAATTTGATCGTAATAGGGGAATATTTTTTTATTCCTGTTTAAACTGTCAATCTCCGCAACATCTTCGTCTGTTAGTTCAAAATCAAATATCTGTGCATTTGAAATAATTTCTTTGGGTTTGGCTGTCCGTGGGATAGTGACCACTCCTTTTTGAAGGTCCCACCGCAACACAACCTGAATGGGTGTTTTGTCGTATTTAGCTGCTATTTTTTTTATTTCAGGTATGTGAAGCACTTTGCCCTGCATTATCGGGCTCCATGCCTGAACCTGAATGTGATGTTTTTTACAGTAGGCAAGTAATTCAGGCTGGGTCAGTTCGGGATGAAATTCCACCTGGTTAACAGCAGGTACAATGTTAATTTTTGGCAAAAAATATTCGAGGTGGTGCACCCAGAAATTACTTACTCCTAAGGCACGTATTTTTCCTTTTTCGTATAACTCTTCCATAGCCATCCAGGTTTCCACCGAAATTTCACCTTGTGGCCAGTGTATCATATATAAATCGAGGTAATCGGTTTGAAGCCAGTCGAGACTTCTTTGAAAAGCCTTCATAGTGCCTTGGTAGCCCTGTTGATCATTGGCAACTTTTGAGCTGATGAACATTTCTTTCCGGGGCACACCGCTAGCCCTTATTCCTCTGCCGACTCCTTTTTCGTTGTGATATATGGCAGCATTATCGATAAGGCGGTATCCGTTCTTAATAGCAGTCTGAACTGCCCTTTCCACTTCGCCTCCTTCCCTAAGGCGAAGAACTCCAAGGCCCAGCCATGGAATCTCAACTCCATTATTCAGTTTTACTCTTGCTGTAATATCTTTTATCATAAATATAATTTATTTGATTTTTGGTTTTTGCTTTTTTATATTTAACACGTCAGTTTTAGGAATGTTTAAATCTTCGATTTACTAATATTTACTTAATTTGCAAAAAATTTAACAATAAAAGGGTAATGAAAATCTTCAAATTTGGCGGTGCTTCAGTAAAAGATGCAGATGCAGTTCGTAATTTATCAAATATACTGAATGGTTACAACGAAAATCTGGTAGTTGTAATTTCAGCTATGGGGAAAGTTACTGATTTGCTTGAGACCCTGGTAAAGTCGTATTTCAAGGGTGATGGCCAAAAATCAGAGATCTTTGGTCGTTTTAAAGGTTATCACACCGCGATTTGTGATGAGCTTTTTGGCGCCGGCCAAACACCTGAAACAGTTACTGCCTTTTTTAGCGAACTGGAGGCCAAGCTTAAGAAATCGCCATCGCTTGATTTCGATTTTGAATATGACCAGATTGTTTCATTTGGGGAGCTTGTTTCAACCCGCATAGTTAGCGATTATCTGAACTTGTCGGGAAAATCCAACATGTGGGTTGATGTCAGGAATTGCATGCGCACCGACGACAATTACCGGGATGCAGCTATTGATTGGGAACTTACTGAAGAACTTTCATCAGGAACATTTACATTTAACGATCACAAGCTATATATAACCCAGGGTTTTATCGGGTCAACACCGGCCAGTCTTACCACTACCTTAGGCAGGGAAGGTTCGGATTATACAGCAGCCATTCTTGGAAATTTACTGGGCGCTGAGAGTGTTTCGTTCTGGAAAGATGTTCCGGGAGTATTAAGTGCGGATCCGAAGAAAATGGAAGGAGCTACAAAACTTGATGCCTTATCGTATCGTGAAGCCGTGGAAATGACTCATTCGGGAGCAAAAATCATTCATCCCAAAACGATGAAGCCGCTTTATAACAAACAAATTCCACTTTACGTCAAATCATTCCTGGCACCCGATAATCCGGGAACAATTATTCATGAAATTGATCATAAAATTGATCATCCTCCAATCTTTATCCTGCGCGAAAATCTGGTATTGATTACTCTGTCACCGAAAGATTTTTCATTCATCAGCATTGAGGATATCGACCGGGTGGTTAACTTTTTAATTGAAAACAAGGTTAAGGTGACCCTTATGCAGCAGTCGGCCATCGACCTGAACCTTGTTCTCGATTCTGCCGAAGCCGACTGGGACTGGCTTATGGATGAACTCAGACCTTATTACAGCATACGGTACAATACGGGGCTGACTTTGATTACAATAAGGCATTACACCGAAGAAACACTCGACTGGATGGTAAAAGAAAAAGATATTTACCTTGAGCAACACAGCAGGCTAACAGCCCGAATGCTTGTGAAAGAGTAATGGTGCCACAAAATATCTTACAGTTAGTTTGCCTGAGCTGTAATTATAGAATTGATTTACTGACCAATTACCTGAATTTAGATTCAGAAAATTAGAGTTAAGATTAATATACATACGGATAGTTTGAATTCGTATGAGTGATTTTACAGGTTGTCAGCCCGAAAGGCAGACCTATGCTGCCATTCAAAATTTAACAAAATTGACCAGATGAAACGAAAGAAGTTGATTTTTTTTGCCCTTGGTGTGTTGGTAATTCTTATTGTATTCCTGGTAGTTGGAAAGAAAGCCGGCTGGATAGGAAAAGAATTTGCCATGAGTGTGTCGGTACAAAAGGTCGATAATAAAACGATTACTGAATTTATTACAGCCAACGGTAAAATTCAGCCTAAGACGGAAGTGAAAATCAGCCCTGATGTTTCCGGAGAGATCATTGAGCTATACGTAATGGAAGGCGATCTGGTGAATGCGGGCGCACCTTTATGTGTGATAAAGCCTGACATTTATATTTCGGCAGTAAACCGTTCGGAAGCTGCCTTGAATTCTTCAAAAGCCCGACAGGCACAGGCGCAGGCCCAGGAAATAGAAAAGGGCCTGGCATTTAAGCGGGCAAAACAGCTATTTGAATCGGGTGCTATTCCCGATTCCGAATTTGAAGCAGCCGAGGCAGCGCATAAAGTAGCCCAGGCTGAAGTGCGGGCTGCCGAATTTGCAGTTAAAAGCGCCGAAGCTACAGTAGCTGAAGCAAGGGAACAATTAACCAAAACCCGTATTTATGCGCCCATCGCCGGAACTATTTCAGCCTTGAATGTTGAAAAGGGGGAACGGGTGGTAGGAACTAATATGTATGCAGGGACCGAAATGATGGTGGTTGCCGATCTGGATAAGATGGAAGTGCTGGCACAGGTAAACGAAAACGACATCGTAAAAATTTCACTTAACGATACTGCTATGGTGGAAGTGGATGCATACCTTAACAGAAAATTTAAAGGTGTGGTTACCGAAATTGCCAATTCGGCGCAGGTTTCCGGAAACGCTACCGACCAGGTAACCAACTTCGATGTAAAGGTGTTTTTGTTACAGGAATCATATGCTGACCTGATTGATTCCACTGCACGCAGGTTTTACCCGTTCAGGCCCGGTATGTCAGCAACAGTCGATATTTTAACCAATACACGTGAAAACGTTATCTCAGTACCCATTGCTGCGGTTACTACAAGGGTAAATGAGAAGGACTCTGCAAGTAACCAAACGGCCAGTATTCAGCCGTTACTGACTGAATCGGACGCGCGCTCGGAAGTGGTATTTGTGAACCAAAACGGCCGGGCAATGATGGTTGAGGTTCGCACGGGCATTCAGGATAATGTAAGCATTGAAATAGAAGAAGGACTGGAAGAAGGTGATGAAGTGATTACGGCACCTTATAACGCTGTAAGCCGCTCACTCCAGGACAGCATGCTGATAAAGGTTGTTGCCGAAAAGGAATTATTCTCAGGCAATTAACATTTATTCTGCAAAATAATCACGACGGGCAATTTCTTTTGCGTTTTCGACCTGTACGCTGTTTACTGTAAGTTCTGTTTTTTCCTTTACCTGTTCTCCTTTATAGGTGTAAGTTTTATTCATCAAAAACATTTCGGGCTTCAGCTTCGAATATGTTACTATAAAATCATAAGCCACATCTTCAAAATAATTTGAATTATTGCTGCTTACTGCAAGGAATTTTCCCTGGCGGTGGTGCATTTTCGATTTAGCAGAAACTTTAATTTCCTTTACGGAATAATCTTCCTGGAAAATTGTAATTTCTCCCTTAAACGCAGTGGCATGAAAATCCTGTGATCCGGATAATGAAGGGTTTTCCTGGCTGAATGCAATGATCCATGCGGGTTTTCCATCGATCACCGGCTCCCCGGCCAGTAAAAGGTCAAAACGGTTACTAAGGGCAGGATTTAATACCGATGAGGCATTTCGTACCCAGTCAAGATGCAGTATTTCGTCGAAGTTAGTGATTCCTGTAGCGAAACTGTATTCGGGTTTATCTTTCTTTAACTGGTAGGTTCGCATAGTAAAGGCATCGGTTTTTGAAGGTGTGCGATAGCCGGTCTTGTCGTAGATCAGCACTTCTGCCTGTTCTGTTACCAGTAAAGTATCATTGGTTCTTTTTTCGCTTTTTACGCTGCAATTAAAATTCACCGGGCCACTTATAAAATTGTAAGGTGTATTTTCGGAAGCCATCCTTAGGATTCTGGCCAGAACCATTGAACGGGCGGCTATATCCACATCCTCGATATCGTATGTTTGTGGTTCCAGCTTGATGATGTTGAATTCTTTTTCAAAAAGTGTGGCTACAGGAAGTTTTTTGCTTTGGTAGCCCACCGATGAGAAGAAAATATATCCGGAAACCATTTCTTCCGGTATTTTAAGTTGAAAGTTCCCATTTTCGTCACTGGCAGTACCATAAAAAGTGTCCTCAATTCCTACATTCGTATAAGCTACCGGCTCATTGGTCGCATAATTAACCACTTTTCCCTCAATTGATTTGGCTACACGGGTTTCGGTCTGAGCGGCTGCTGTTCCTGCAATAAAAACTACCAGCAGAATATAAAATACTTTTCTCATTTCTGTTTTATTTATAAAATACAACCATTCCTGCCATAAGTTGTTTAAACTTACGATATAAAAACACTGTAGGAATTAATTTTTGCCAAAAGTAAATTTTTAATACAAATCACTGGAAATATAACGTTTTATTACCGTTTTATTATTTGTTATATTTGCTAAATTCAAAAAGAAAGCAACATGATAAACAAACTGTCTGTCCTTTTCATAATAGTTTTTGCAACACTTTTTACTTCTTGTGTATCGAAAAAAAAGTTTCTCGGGATGCAGGATGGCCGCCTGAAAGCTGAGCAACAGGTTCGCGAGCTTACCCGGGAAAATAACGACAGGGCAGAACGGATCAAGGCAATGATTGCCGATTTTGAAGCTATGAAGAATGAGTTGATGGGAAGCAATGCCGTGAAAGATGAGTACATTGATAATTTAAACAAAGAAATAGCCGCATTAAACAACCAGTTGAGCCAGCAAAAAGAGTCGTTGCAGGAAAGCAACTTTACTTACGGATTTGAGAAGGAGCGACTGGCTGAAACCCTCCAGGGGAGGGAAAAAGTTATTCGGGATCTTGAATCGCAGATCAAAGAACTTGAAAGTGATCTTTCGCAACAAAGTTCAGTGCTTAGCGAACGGAATCTCAGGATGAGTGTGCTGAACGACCAGATTGAATCGCTCGAAGCAGAAAAAGCCCGTGGTGAGAAACAACAAGAGGAGTTGCAACAGCAGATAGAAAAATTAAAGCAGGAGATTGGTGCATTAAACCAACAGTTAACGGAGAAGGATGAAAACATTTCCCGGTTGCAAAATAATGTGAACCTATTGAAAAAAGAACTCGGTGGAAATTAATTAAAAAAATAGTTTTTAAAAAATGAAGAAGATTGCTTTAATACTCACGCTTGCGTTGGTGAGCATGTCGGTTTTTGCCGGCGGAGCTAAATGGAAATCGTTGTTTAATGGTAAAAACCTGAAGGGTTGGAACGTGCACGGTACTGAAAAATGGTATGTGGAAGATGGTTTGCTGGTTTGTGAAAGCGGACCGGATGAGGCTTATGGTTACCTGTCGACCGACAATAACTTCGATGATTTTGAACTGGAGCTGGAGTTTTTACAGGAAGCTGATGGCAACAGCGGTGTCTTTTTTCGTTCCACCTTTGAAGGAACAAAAGTGAACGGCTGGCAGGTGGAAGTTGCACCACCTGACCATGATACCGGAGGCATTTATGAATCATACGGCCGCGGCTGGCTGGTAAAGATACCCGATGAAAAGGAAGACATCCTGAAAATGGGTGAGTGGAATAAATTGAAAATCAGGGTAGATGGCGGACATGTAACTACATGGCTCAATGGTCAGCAAATGGTTGATATCAAAGATGAAAAAATTGCTCAGGGTAAAGGTGCCATTGCCCTTCAGATTCATGACGGAGGAGGTATAAAAGTAAAATGGCGCGATATCAAGGTAAGGAAGTTGTAAAACTGACGTTACTGCATTAACTCCTCTTTATATTTTTCGAAATAGTATTTGATGGAAGCCCGTACTTCATATTCAGATGAGGTATAGGGCAGAATATTTTGTGCATTAAACCAAAGCATAAAACTGTCGGCTGCTGCTTCCTTCATACCCGTAAGCTTCATCACTATTTCCTTGTTGTAGTTCTGTGAATGCATTTCCCAGTAATTTTGCAGGGCTATGGCTTCCCGTACATCACGTTTTTCGCGTTCACGCCCGCTGAGGTAATAATTCCAGTATGAAATGGGGTTGAATAGCGCTGCAATAATAGGCGGCCTTTCATTAAAAGCATCGCCTCGTAATTCCACCGGAATATCTACCGGCTTACCTGTTCCCAAATCACCGGCTACTTTGGGTTTCTCTCCTTGTACTTCCACTTCTCTAACGGCATAGCTCACCGGGTTCATGGTGAAAGTAAGTGTTTCGTATCCCATATAGTTGTGTGGTATATACACTACTTTTTTCTGGTATCCCACCGATGTAACAATAAGACTATCGATATTCAGCACATCAAGTGTAAAGTAACCGTCATTGTTTGTGATGGTGCCGCTGCGATTGCGGTTGTTTACGATATTGGCATAAGGAATGGCGGTACTGTCGGCAGCACTTACAAGCCGGGCCTTCAGCCTGACAAGTATGGGGTCGACCAATAAAGGATCGGTTTGCGCATAGCTGGCAGAGCTTGCAAAAAGCATCAGTAATCCTATAAAAAAGACGATCCTCATTTTATATTGTTTGAGGGCCAAAAATATGGAAAAGATTGCTTACCACAGAGAAACCCGTTCGTTTGATTGGGGATTTTAACAAGTTTTAAAGTATAAACAAATACCAGTACTGCCTTGTTTTGAGTAAATGACCAAATTACCTCTTATACATTGGTTCGACAGTAGTACGGTAAAACATTTAAGGTTTTCATTTTCCTTTTTTTTGTTGCCGGTGTTCCTTTTTGCATTAAGCCAGGCTTTGTTGGTCAATTGGTTTAATGCCCTGGCTGCATTTGTTATCCTGCATTTCCTGGTATTTCCATCGAGTAACGGCTATAACAGCTTTCAGGATCGCGATGAAACCAGTATTGGCGGATTAAAACATCCGCCCAAGGTTTCGAAGAACCTGTTTTATGTTACCCTGCTATTTGATGTCGTTGCCCTTGTTTTGGCTTATTTAATTTCGTGGCTGTTTTCATTTTTGCTGCTGGTATTTATAATCATGTCGCGGATTTACAGCTACCGGGGGATACGACTTAAGAAATATCCGGTTACCGGGTTTTTAGTTGTTTTTTTGTTTCAGGGAGGATATGTTTTTCTTATGACTTTAACAGCGGTTTCCGACCAGTTTTTGCCTGCTTTTTTTACCCTTGGCAACGTAATTTGCATGGTTATTTCGAGTTTGTTTATAGGAAGTATGTATCCTCTTACCCAGATCTATCAGCATGAAGCCGACCGGAAAGATGGTGTGAAAAGCCTTAGTTCCCTGCTGGGCTACAAGGGTACGTTTATTTTTTCGGCGTTATTATTTGCTACTGCGTCAGCCCTGTTATTTTTCTATCTGGGGCGCAGAAGTCATTATACAGCCCTTTTTTTATTTGTGTTGCTTATCATTCCGGTTGTCATTTTCCTTTCAAAATGGTTTGGCAGGGTACGCCGGAACAGCAGGTATGCGGATTTCGAAAATACAATGAAAGCAAACCTTCTTTCCTCGACCAGCATGAATCTGTTTTTTTTGATATTGATAATTAACAACCGACTTGTACTATTTTAAATGAGCAGGATTATTGCCACAGGAACAGCAGTGCCCGAGTATACAGCTCCGCAGGAAAATATCCTCGGCTTTATGTGCAGGGCATACAATGATGAAACAATTTCCCGCAAGCTGCGGATACTTTTCCATTCAAGCGGAATCGAATCACGGCATTCGGTGGTGCCCGATTTTGGCAGCCATTCGCGCGGTAAACTGTTCTTCGGGAACGGCAAGCCGGATGTTGAAAAGAGGATGGATCTTTATCGGGCTAATGCAGCCGGTCTGGCTATTGCTGCCATAAATGAGCTTTTTGACAGGCTAAATACCACTATCCGCAAGTTTGGAGTTACACATCTGATCACAGTTACCTGTACCGGTTTATACGCACCCGGACTGGAGACAGAAATTATGGAGCGTTTGCAACTGCCTACCGACATTTTTCATACTGCCGTTAATTTTATGGGATGCAATGCCGCTTTCCCGGCACAAAAAATTGCCGACTCCTTTGCACAGTCCGATAGGAATGCACGGGTGCTGGTTGTATGTGTGGAACTTTGTACCATCCATTTTCAACCTAAAGACGACACCGATAACTTGTTGTCAAATACCATATTTGGTGACGGTGCCGCTGCGCTTTTAATGGTATCGGATGAGTACGCACGACAGGAAAGCCTGAAAGGCCTTTTGGTTGGCGGATTTTATTCGGGAGTGTTAGGGGAGGGCAAAGCGCTGATGGGCTGGAATGTTAAGCCACTGAATTTTGAAATGGTGTTGAATGCCGGTATTCCTGCTTTTATTGGACAAAAGATTAACCGGTTTATTGATGACACGAGCCGGAACCTGGAGGTTTTACCTGAAATGATTGATCGGTGGGCTGTTCACCCGGGTGGACGAAAGATTCTTGATCAGGTTAAGAAACAACTGGGACTGAATAACGGCGAAATGAATTATTCCTACCAGATCCTTAGGGAGTATGGTAATATGTCATCGCCAACGGTTCTGTTTATTTTGGACCTTATCATGCAGCAGGATCTGAAACAAGGAGAGAAAATTATGGCCATTGGTTTTGGACCGGGCATCAGTGTAGATACAGCTTTATACCATTATGACAAATAGGTTTAGAAATCGCTCAACGCAGGATGAATTGCTTGATTCACCCAATGTGCCGACACGATTGCTGTTGCAGAACCTGCGTGAACTCGATTTACTGAACCGAAAAACTGGTGGTCATGCCATCAGCCTTGAAGGAATTAAAAAATTGCTAAAGGATAAAAGCAGGATTTATCATATTGCCGATTTAGGTTGTGGCAGTGGCGACTGGCTTCGGTACACAGCTTTATGGGCCCGGAAGAATGGGTTCAAAGTTAAACTAACAGGTGTGGACAAAAAAAAGGATGCCATTCAATACCTGGAAAGGGAAAGCAGCAGCTTTCATGAAATTGAAGGATTCACCGGCGACTACAGGGAGTTTTTAAACAATTCACCGGTTGATGTTTTTCATTGTTCACTTTTCTGCCATCACCTGAATGATGAAGAACTTGTGGAATTACTGGGGCAAATTAACACACTTGCTTCCGTTGGCTTCGTGATTAATGACCTGAAAAGAAGCCGCATGGCTTATTATGGGGCTAAAGCTTTTACACAGCTATTCCGGGGGAGTTACCTTTCTAAACATGACGGGCCGGTTTCGGTGCTGCGCGGGTTTACAGAACAGGAACTTAAGTTGATATTTAAACAGGCAGGAGTCAATCAATACCGGATAGTTAGCCGGCCATTTTTCCGTTTTCTGATCGTTGGCGAAAAATTTGTTAGGAAAGATCAGGAAGGCGATTAAAAAAGATCTATATGAAACAGGAAAGTAAAAATGCACCCTTAGTACTTATTGCCGGAGCCGGTCCTGCCGGTTTAATGATGGCGTGTCAGTTGTCGCTGTTTAACATCCGTTTCCGTATTATTGATATGAAGCTGTCACCAACATCCCATTCCGGTGCAATGGTTGTTCATGCCCGGACAATGGAAATCTTTCAACAAATGGGACTGGCAGAAAAGATGCTGGAGAAGGGTACTGTTGTTAACGGGCTTTCTGTTTATTTCAATGGAAAAAAGTCGGGCAGGCTGAACTTAAAAGGAATTGGCAGCTCATTGTCGCAGTTTCCATACATACTGCTACTGGAACAATCAAAAACGGAAAGGTTGCTCATCGAATTTCTACGTCAGAAAGGGATAGGGGTTGAATGGAATACTGAACTAATTGAAGCGGAGCAGCATGAGCATGGAATGGAAACTGAGCTTATTCTGCCTGATGGTAATCGGGAAAAAGTGACAACAGATTATCTGATAGCTGCAGATGGTGGTAAAAGTACTATACGGTCGATGCTGAAAATTCCTTTTGAAGGGAAAACACATAAAACTTCTTTATCAGTTATGGAATGCGATGCCGATATCATTTCTCCCCCCGATGAACTCATGTTTTCTTTTTCTAAGCTGGCAACTACCGGATTTTTCCCCCTTTCCAAAGGAAACTGGAGGGTTGATGCTGCTATCCGGAGGATGAGAACAAACAGCAGGTTGTCGTTTAGCGCAGTTCAGGAGAAATTTAACAGGAAAACCAGGTTGAATGCCAACATCCGTAATCAGGAGTGGTTTTCAGTGTTCCATTCGCATGGCAAGTATGCTTTATTTTTTAGAATGCACCGGTGTTTTCTGATTGGTGATGCAGCTCATTTATTTACTCCCGTTGGCGGTCAGGGGATGAATACCGGATTGCAGGATGCACATAATCTGGCCTGGAAAATGGGCATGGTGCTTAAAGGCTATACATCATCCAAAATTTTAGGTACTTATCAGATGGAAAGAAAGCCAGTTGCCATCAAGACATGCCGTTCATCCGACAAGTTCTTTAAACTGGCAGCATCGGGCGGTTTTGTTTATCCATTTTTTAGAAATTATCTTCTTTCTCCACTATTGAAAATATTATTCAAATTAATGGCAGTAAAAAGAATATCAGATATTGTTTTTAAAAAGATCTCGGGAACAGGGATTTCCTATCCGGAAGGTGTACTGAATTTCGACCGGTCTGAAAGTATGCTTTCAACTGCACCCAAACCTGGGGAACTTATACCTTTTTTTAAATATGTTGACACTGAAGGAAAGATTGTAACTATCGACGGGAAATTATACAGTAACCGGTTTCACCTGTTAGTTTTTGGAGCAAATATATCCAATATTGAAGAATTTATGAAAATGGCGAAGGAGTTCCGCCATGTTATTTCAACCCATATTATTCCGCTTAACAAAGGCACTGGTGATTTGTATATCCGATTTGGAATCAAATTACAGGGTTGGTATCTCATACGTCCTGATCTTTATATTGCCTGCCGGTCGGATGAATCGGGCACAGAAGATTTAAAAGCCTGTTTGAAACAATTGTTTACGAAAACCGGATATGGAACACTCAGCAAGACATGAAAAAGGATTTCACTTTTGGCAGCAGTGGTTGTTTTACACCAGCCTTGTTTTTGCCTTATTTGGAGTGGTATTGGCCTTATTTGGCAACAATCCCGTTTTCAGGCCCTACCACCGAATGCTTGCCATGATATTCTTTGATCAGGAAGCTATACCCGAAAGCATGCATAAACTTTATACTTTCGTCATGGGTCCCATGGGAGCAAACATTGCTGGATTCTACCTTTTGCTCGCATACATTGCCCGGTACCCTTTTAAACGGAAGGAACGGTGGGCACGTTCTGCAATCATTGTGGCATTTGGCACCTGGTTTATCATCGATGCCATTGTATCGTTCTATTATGGTGTGCTGTTCCAGGTTCTGGTTCTGCATCTGCTTGTCTCTGTTCCGCAGAAAGCACTGCCACTGATATTTACATGGAAGAAGTTTGAGAATTGACATTCATTCAGCAGGGTTAACCGGGCATAATCTTTTCAGGTACAATTATGATGTCGGACATAATCACATTTCAGAATCCGATTCGTATTTTTGAATGTACAGGTTTAACATCCTGATATTCGGCACCGTATATTGAGAAAATCTGCAAATCGATATTGGTATTTTTGTATCTGGCATTAAATCCGGCGCCAACTTCATTTTGTAAAAACGTAGGATTGTTATACATAAAAGGATCGAAATAATCATCCGGTTTATTTAAGGGGCGGCTCAAATATTGTCCATATATGTAGGCAGTTAACCAGTCGTTAAACGAATATTTGAACGATGCTGCCAAGCTGAGCTGATAATTGGGAATATATGGGTTCATGAATGTATTTTGAATAGCTAGTCCTGCTCCATAATCAATATGCGTTTTATTACCTGGATTCCATTGTAATTTATTTTCGAAATGCTCAACAAAGCCTAAGTCAGGTAAATCTGTCAGAAATTTGGTTTGCGAAAACGAAAAGGTTTCCTGGTGATTTTTACCGGAATCAAATATGCGTTTGTTATAGCGATACTCAGGATACAAATCATTTATTTGCCCGAAGGCAACTCTGGAAATAGTCGGGAGTGATTGTAAACTTTCATAGTGATTGTGTTTTTCAAACTGGATAGTATCCTGTATGGGAAGGAATAATTTATATTCAGTTTGAGCATACAGATGTTGGCAGATTAAGAGTTGAATGATAATAATCAGAATTTTTTTCTGTATGGCATATTCTAAATTCATAGGTGGCGCTTTACTATATCATCATTAGATTAATCTATTAAATCCGCTCGCAATGAAATATAAATATATGAGTTCTATATGAGTTTAATTTCTATATCATTACATCTCTGATAAAATTTAACCACTTTTAATTTTTTTTAACCCAAATGCACATAGGTAAGATTAGAAACCTTTAGGGAATTGCATTATTTTGATAAAGCAACAACTTATTAAAGGTTTTTATATTTATGTTATTTCCTTTGCTCAGTTAAATTTTGAGTAAATTGAAGGACGATTCCAGGTTTATTTCATCGAAGCAATCCGTTCTTCCAACACCTTAATCCTGGCTTCCGCATCGGCCTGTTTTGTTTTTTCCAGGGCTACCACAGCTTCGGGTGCACTGTTTACAAAGCGCTCGTTGCCCAGCTTTTTCATCACTGTTGTCAAAAATCCTTTAGTATACTTCAATTCTTCTTCCAGCTTTTTCAATTCCTCTTCTACATTAATGAATCCTTCCATAGGAACATAATAGTTGGTTGATTTAACCCTGAAAGAAGCTGCTCCCTGCACTTCGGCAGATACCTGTTCAAGCGAAGACAGATTAGCCAGTTTAATAACTACGCTGTTAAACCGCTCTTCATAACCTTTATCGCCTTGCTGTACCTTTAGTTCAAGAGCATCTTTAATGGGTATGTTCTTTTCGGTCCTGATTTTACGGATACCTGAAATGGTTTCCTTTACATTTTCAAAGGCATTAACCAGGTCAGTATCGTATTTTTCAGTTGAAGGAATCCGACAAACCATAATACTTTCACCCTGATTACGGTCTTTAAGCAATTGCCAGATTTCTTCGGTAATGAAAGGCATAAACGGATGCATCAGTTGCAGCAACCGATCAAATAACTCTACCACTTCGGTATAGGTTTTAGCATCGATGGGTTGCTGATATGATGGCTTCACAATCTCCAGCAGCCATCCTGAGAACTCGTCGCGAACGGTGGTATAAATGGTCATGAGGGCTTCTGAGATACGGAACTGGCTGAATTGATTATCGAGGGTTTCTACCACCTCCTTCATCTTATTATGGAACCAATTAATAGCCAGTTTTGAATGTTCAGGTTGTTCGATTTCTGAATTTACCTCCCAGTTTTTTACCAGTCGAAAGGCATTCCAGATTTTTGTTGTAAACCCTGCTCCTTGTTGGGGCAGGCTTTCATCAAACAGCAAGTCACCACCGGCGGGTGAGCACAGGAGCATTCCAACCCTTACACCATCGGCGCCATATTTGGCAATCAGGTCGAGCGGGTCGGGTGAGTTGCCCAGAGACTTTGACATCTTTCTGCGCTGCGCATCACGGACCATTCCGGTGAAGTACACATTTTTAAAAGGAAATTGATTTTCGTACTCATAACCGGCAATTATCATTCGTGCTACCCAAAAGAAAATAATATCGGGTGCAGTAACCAGATCGGAAGTTGGGTAGTAGTAATCTATTTCTTTGTTTCCGGGTTTGCGGATTCCGTCAAATACCGATATGGGCCATAACCAGCTCGAGAACCAGGTATCCAGCACATCTTCGTCCCGGGTAAGGTCAGCAGTGGTAAGGTTGTTATTATTTGACTTCTTCCTTGCCATCTCCAGGGCTTCTTTTTCTGTTTCGGCACAAACATAATCGCCGCCGGGAATATAATACACAGGGATCTGATGGCCCCACCACAACTGGCGGCTGATGCACCAGTCCTTAATGTTGCCCATCCAGTGGCGGTAAATGTTTTTAAACTTTGGAGGATGGAACTGTATGGTGTCGTTCATCACATTCTCCAGTGCCGGCTTAACCAGTTCTTCCATCTTCAGGAACCACTGTGCGGAGAGCTTGGGCTCAATAGCTACATCGGTACGTTCCGAAAAACCTACCTTATTGGTATAATCCTCAATGCGTTCAATGTTGCCGGCTTTTTCCAGGTCAGGGATAATTTTATTGCGTACATCGAAACGATCTTCACCTATAAAAATTTCAGCAGCTTTGCTCAGCGTTCCGTCGTCATTGAAAATATCAATGGCAGGCAGATTATGGCGCAATCCAATTTCATAGTCGTTGACATCATGGGCAGGGGTAATTTTAAGGCAGCCAGTGCCGAATTCCATATCAACATATTCGTCTTCGATTATTGGTATGGAACGGTTAATAAGGGGCACCAGCACACGTTTTCCTTTCAGGTGGGAGAAGCGGCTGTCGGCAGGGTTAACGCACACTGCTGTGTCCCCCAGTATGGTTTCTGGCCTTGTGGTAGCAATTGTAACATACCCCTCTTCGCCATCCAGTTTATATTTCAGGTAGTACAGCTTTGATTTTACTTCCTTATAGATTACTTCTTCATCAGAAAGCGCTGTTTTTGCTGCAGGATCCCAGTTTACCATACGCACCCCACGGTAGATGAGGCCTTTATTATACAAATCAATAAAGGTACTAATGACCGATTCGCTGCGGGCTTCATCCATTGTAAATGCCGTACGTTCCCAATCGCATGAAGCACCCAGTTTTTTGAGCTGTTCAAGGATAATGCCTCCGTGTTTATGGGTCCAGTCCCAGGCATGCCTGAGGAATTCTTCGCGTGATAGGTCATATTTGTCAATTCCTTCTGCCTTGAGCTTATTAACTACTTTTGCCTCGGTGGCTATTGATGCATGGTCGGTCCCGGGAACCCAGCAGGCATTCTTTCCGGTCATGCGTGCACGACGGACCAGTATATCCTGTATGGTATTGTTAAGCATGTGCCCCATATGCAATACGCCGGTAACATTTGGCGGCGGAATTACAATCGTGTAAGAAGGGCGCTCGTCTGGTTCAGAATGAAAAAAATTCTGTTCCATCCAGTATTTATACCATTTATCTTCTACTTCTGCCGGGTTATATTTGCTCGGAATTTCCATGTTCTTTTATTACTGAATTCTACCTAAAATTTGAGGTGCAAAGGTACAAGGAAAAGTTTAAATTTTTTAACAGATAGATCATTCATAAAATCATATTTGATTTTTTACCTTTGTTTCATTGCATACTCTCTATCTGTTATCAAATTAAATTGAAAACTTTCTCATACATATACAGCAATAAATTTATAATACTCATTACAACTTGCATTATTATAAATAGTCATGCTTACGGGCAGGAGCAAAAGATAGTTCGTGATTTAGGCTTATGGACTGAGATTATATTAAGCAAAGAGGTACTAAAAGATGTGGATTTATCATTGAGCAACCATTTACGATTCAATCGGGATATATCATCGTTTGATGATTATATTCTTGAACTGGAACTTGAATATAAAATCAATAAAAGATTTGCAATAGGAACAAGCGGGAGGTATATCAGCAACAGGCATTATGATGAGACTGTTGAAGATGATTACCGCTATGATCTGTTCTTTAAGTATGATACAAAAATAACAGAAAAAATTAAGCTGTTTTACAGGCTGCAGTATCAGAAAAAGTTTTATGATTCATCAGTGTTTAATAAATACCTGAACTATTTTGAAACTGTATACAGAAACCGCGTAAAGATAGAATGGAAGGAATTTAATAATCATGGATTGTATGCTTCAGCTGAGATTTTCAGGATGCTTAAAAAATCAAGAGATCCTTATTTTAATAAATACCGGATATTTGCCGGGGATGCCATTTCTATTGGTAATAATGAACTAAATGTCGCTGTTGGATATGAACATGGTTTAAAAGAGAATAATCCTCTAAACCTTTTTATTCTCAAAACGGAGTGGCAATTAAAGCTTTAATAAATGAAGCTGAATATTAAGATTTTTGTTCTGGCAATCTTTACCCTGACAGTTAGCTGCTACAGGGAAACTGTTGTTTTTGATTCAGAGCCGGATGCCGGGCTTAAGCTTTCCTCTGTCATCAGGATTAATGGGAAAGATGCATTTCTGGATTCAAAGCTAAACATGATGCGTTTTTCTGTTTCCAGTGATTCGTTAAATAACTTTTCTGCATTTACTACTTATAATGAAAAATCAGAAGTGTGGTTTGAAGAAAAGGAGTTGTTTAATAATCAGGTAAATGCATTTGGTAAAATTGAAGTAGGGATACCTTATACATTAAAAGTTAAATATGAGGGGGTAATAAGTGAGTTCGATTTTGTATTTACAAATCTCCCCATAGTTCAGATAATAACAGATACAAAAATCTGGGATGAACCCAAAAGCCTTGGCCGGATAGTAATTGCCGAGCCAGATAAAACTGCATATTGGTCTTCTTATGCCGGAATTGAATACCGGGGTCAATCATCGCGATACCTCGATAAAAAATCAATAGGGTTCAGGCTTTGGCAAAACACTTCCGATAGAGATGTATATTCTGAAAGCCTGTTGGGCTTTAAACGAAACAGCGACTGGATACTGAACAGTGCTGCTGTCGATCTCTCCGGAATCAGGAATTTGGTTTCCTTTATAATTTGGAGCAATATGGATACCATTGAAAGCGGGGGTGAGGCCAAACATCCAGGAGTAAACCTGAAAATTGCCGAACTTTTTATAAACAACAGGTGCCAGGGGTTTTATATTTTTTCTGAATATGTTAATCAGCAATTACTTAGTGCTGCCCCGGAAGATGTGCTGTATAAGGCAATAGATTGGGCTGATGGAGCAACAAAGTTTGAAAATTATGATCCGGACATTTCGTCTAACTGTATATGGAATGGCTGGGAGCAGATAATACCAGATTGTGATAATTTACTTCGTTGGGAGAATTTAAACAATTTATATGAAATAGTAGTAAATTCTGATGACACCACCTTTAAGCAGAAAATAAGCCGGTATATCGATATAGAAAATTTTATTGATTACTTCCTTTTTGTAAACCTGACCTTTGCAGGCGATAATACCGGCAAGAATATATTCCTTTACAGAAAGAACAATAGTGGACTTTTTCAGATAATTCCATGGGATCTGGATGCAACCTGGGGAAGATCTTTCGACGGCTCTACTCAAAATCATGAAGGGATTTTAACCAATTCATTATATCATCGCCTGTTTGAAACCAATCCGGATAATTTTATTACTCAATTAAAATTACGATGGACTGATTTACGTAAGACCCATTTTACAGAAAGTGATATCAGGGAGCAATTTGCTTATCATTTTCAGGAATTACAAAAATCAGGAGTAATTAATGTCGAAAACCGTAACTGGGGGAATAATATGAACTTACAAAGTGAACAGGTATATATCGGGACATGGCTGGCAAAAAGGTTAACATATCTGGACAGTTATTTTAACACGTTGGAATAGGTCGGTTTAGACAGAGTTCTGAACCATCTGCTTTACAGGTACTTTTATTTTTAGTGAAACTTATATAAAGAAGCAAAAGCATTTCTCAAGGTGAAATGCTTTTGCCGGATTTATTTTTTCAATCTCCCCACACTATTTCTTTAGAAGCGATGGAAATGAACTGGATGTTGTACCCTTCATTGGCTGAAGTGCTGGTCGATTCATAAAGCAACGCCAGCAATTCAATTCGATAACTTTCACCGGTAAGGGCCTTGTCTGTTGCACTCGCCCAACCTGCATCATTGTTTCCAAACGAGTAATCTGTTTTGTTGTCTGCAATAGAAGGACTGACAAAAATCAGGTTATCCTCATCATCATAGAGCCTGACAAGATAATCATCTGCATCTTCTACTTCTGTCCATGTAATTTTTAATTTCGAGTTGGCATATTGTGTGGAGTCAATTGTAACTGCACTTAAATCCTTATTTTCCAATTTATCGATTATCGTTACCGGTGCTTCATCACTTTGGGTACTGGTAATGGTAAACGTATAGTCGCCCGGAGTTGGCATGGAATCAGTGTATTGAGCTGTTTCAGGGAACAATTTAAATACAAGTGAACTGCCTGCTTCTTTCTCTAATTCCCAGGTTTCATCATCCGGTCCTTCAGCAGATACCGATTCGAGCGATTTGTTGGCAAACGACCAAAAAGCCAGTGCGTATTTTTCTTCGCCATCCTGCATGGTTTTCTGCACAAAAGCATCAACAACTACATCCAGTGCCACTGGTTCAGGATCTTCTATACAGGCATTAAATGTTGCAGCGACTAAAGCAAATACTGCTGTAAAAATCAATTTTCTGTTTCTCATGTTTCTATTTCTTTTTAATTTAATTTATTAATGACACGTATCACTATAAAAAGGTTGCGTCAGTTTTTTAAAACAAATTTCCAAATCTGTAGAATGATTACACATATGTACATTAAAGCAACATAAATCAACCAGTTATTCTATTGCTCATAAAAATTTATATAAGCTTATATACCTGAAGGATGCTGCCATTGGTCAAAAAGCAGTTAAAAGCAGGGGGTTTTGGAGTGGTTTTGGCATTATTCATCAGTGAATAAAATTAAAGTTATAAAATACAACATTATGGAAAAATTAGTAAAAATAATTGAAGTAATTGCTGCATCTGACAAAAGCTTTTCTGACGCTACCCGCAAAGCAGTGGAAGAAGCCTCAAAAACAGTTAAAAACATTAAATCGGTTTACGTTAAGGAAATGAAAGCTAAGGTAGAAAACAACCAGGTTGTTTCCTTTGCTGTTATTGCAAAAATTTCTTTTGAAATCGACCGATAGCAATTTGCTGTTCTGCTTCAAAAAAGTTTTAATTCAATATACCCGTAATAAAGTGAATAGCAGGATAGCAGGTTTATATTCGTGGCAAGTAGCGATCACGAAAACTCCCTGCTAACAATTGAGTTGGCAGGGAGTTGCAGTTTTAGCCACCTACGGTTGCGAAAGTTTACAAATCTTTTGATTACTTATAATGCCTGTCCATAATACAGAAATTGTCAATAAGTTAAATGAACTGGCCGATATGCTGGACATTAAGGGGGAAGATCCGTTTAGGATAAGGGCATACCGGAATGCTGCACGATCACTCTCGGGAGTGACCCGCAATATTTCTGAAATGATAAACAGGCATGATGACATTTCCTCACTCCCTGGTATTGGCAAAAGCATGAGCGATAAAATTGAAGAGATAGTAAGAACTGGTGAACTGGAGCAACTAAAACAGCTCCGGAAAGAGATCCCTGAATCGCTTGTGGAAATTATGAAACTCGAACAGTTGGGGCCACAACGAACAAAGATTTTAAATGAAGAGCTTAATATTCGTTCTATTGATGAACTAAAAGATGCCGCAGAAAGTGGTAAAATTGAAAAGGTTAAGGGCTTTGGAAAAAAAACGGCTGAAAAGATACTCGATGAAATTGAAACCTGGTCACTAAAAGGTGGGATAATCCGAATTAAGCGTACCGAAGCAGAATTGCTTGTCAGGCCATTCCTTGATTATCTTGATGATAAGCTGGAAAATTTAACTATTGCAGGAAGCTTCCGTCGTAACAAAGAAACCGTGCGCGATATTGACCTTGTGGCTGTTAGCAAAGATCCCCCAAAAGCAATGAAATTATTTACCAGTTACGATGAAGTGGACCGGATCATTTCTAAAGGAGATACCCGCTCATCAGTTGTTCTTCGCACCGGGATCCAGGTAGATCTGCGTTTAGTGGAAAAGAATGCTTTTGGCGCTGCACTGATGTATTCTACAGGCTCGAAGGAACATACTGTTGCTTTACGTACTATGGCACAGGAACGGGATTTAAAGCTGAACGAGTATGGAATTTATAAGGAGGATAAATTATTAGCTTCAGCAACGGAAGGGGAGGTATATAAAATGTTCGGTATGCAGTTTATAGAGCCTGAGCTGCGGGAAAATAAAGGTGAAATTGAAGCCGCTCAGAAGAATAAGCTCCCACACCTGGTGGACCGGAGCGACATCAGGGGAGACCTTCATGCTCATACCTCGGAAACCGATGGTGCCAGCACCCTTGAAGAGATGGCAAAAGCTGCCCGAGGTATGGGATACGAGTACCTGGCCATTACCGATCACTCTAAAAAAGTTACTATTGCCCGCGGTCTGAATGCGGAACGACTTTCCAAACAAATTGCAGCGATAGATGAGCTCAATAGCCAACTTAAAAATTTCAGGATTCTTAAAGCGATTGAAGTGGATATCCTGGAGGACGGAACTCTTGATTTGCCTGATAGTATACTTAAAGAACTTGACCTGGTGGTATGTTCCGTACATTATTACCGTAAACTCACCAGGAAAAAGCAAACCCGCAGAATTTTAAAGGCAATGCAGAATCCAAATTTTAACATTCTGGCTCATCCTACCGGAAGGATGATAGGCCTTAGGGATGAACTGGAGGTTGACATGGAAACTGTTATGAAGGAGGCTAAAAACAATGGCTGTTTCCTGGAAATTAATTCCAACCCCGACCGACTTGATTTAGATGATAATTACAGCCGGATGGCAAAAGAACTGGGAGTGAAAATATCAGTTTCTACCGATGCGCATTCCACTAACAGCCTGCAGTATATGGAATATGGTATTGCACAGGCACGACGCGGGTGGCTTGAAAAGGATGACGTAATAAATACCCGCTCGCTGAGTGGTTTGATGAAACTGTTGAAGAGATAGGTAGCACCGCTAATACCAGCGTGTTTTTTTTTGCTGGTGGCGGTAGTTATTAAGACTACTTGCTGGTGTGAATAAATTAAATAATAAAAACAAATTAGAATGATAGTACTGGTATATGGATTACCCGGAACAGGAAAAACATTTTTCGCAAGACATTTTGCTAAAGAAACTGGTGCTGTACACCTGAACACTGATTTAGTACGTGAAAAACTGGATGCAAAAGGTCAATACGACGATAAAACCAAACAGCAGGTTTATAATGAACTTTTCAAGCAGGTAATGAGAGAGCTGAATGCCAAAAAAGATGTTGTGGTTGATGGAACTTTCCATAAGCACGTAAGGCGGGAACAATTGAAAAAAATGGCTAACGAAAGTAATGAATCGATTTTCTTTATTGAAGTGAAAGCTGATGAAAAAACAGTTAAAAAGCGTTTGAAAAAAACGCGGAAGAACAGCGAAGCTGATTTTGATGTGTATAAGAGCCTGGAGCAGGAATTTGAAAAAGAGGAGAAAGGCCATCTTGAATTGTGGTCGAATGAAGATAAGGTTGGAGAAATGGTTAATAAAGCAAAAAATTACATCTATGAATAAAGAACAGGTAGAATACATGATGAATTACTGCACATTTCCCGACATCTGCAATGAACCGGTATTAATAGAAACACACATCTCGTGGATTGTATTAACTGATAATTTTGCCTTTAAAATCAAACGGCCGGTGAAATTTTCCTTTCTGGATTTCTCCTCGCCTGAAAAACGTAAATTTTATTGCCATCAGGAGATTAAACTGAACCGCCGGACAGCGCCGGAAATGTATCTCAATGTAGTTTCGGTCACAAAACAGATGGCAGGAATGGCAAAAGCAAAGGAGGATAAAGAAGTGATTGACTATGCTGTCCAGATGAAGCGAATGGACAACAATTTCGAGATGGATAAAATGCTGGCAAATGATGAGGTGACTGAAAAACATATCGACAAGCTGGCAGAAAAAGTTGCCAGGTTCCACAAGAAGGTCCGTATGCTTAAAAATGCTTTTGCTACCCTTAAGTTTCAGGAACGGTTTGCCGATATTCAGAAACTAAGCACTTTCTTATCAGAAAAATCAGGTGCCGAATGGGAAACCCGAATCAATGAATCTGTCCAAAAGTCGTTTAATTACCTGAATTCCATTCGGAATTTATCAAACCAACGGATAATAACAGGTTTTCATAAAAACTGCCACGGTGACTTAAATGCAAGCAATATTTTTCTTTATGACGACCCGGTAATCTTTGATTGCATAGAGTTCAACAGCGACTTCCGCAGAATTGATATTTTGAATGACATCGCTTTCTTATGTGTGGATCTCGATTTTTTTGGGAAACATGATTTTAGTGATCGGTTTTATAATAAATACCACGAATATTATGGTGTAGAAGAGGATCCGGAAAGCCGCAGGTTATTTACCTATTATAAAAGTTACAGGGCAAGCATAAGGGCCAAGGTAACACTTCTCGACATAAAGGAAAACCCGGGAAATGAAGATGAAAAGAAATTGGAAGATGCTAAAAAATACATTCTTATGATGGAAGAGTACCTCCGGGATTTTTAAGAAATGGAACAACAGAATGTCAAGGAGAATAAAATATAATAATTGTTATGAAACTAATATACAAATTTGAAGATCTTGATAGTAAAAAAGTAAAAGAAGTAGGTGGAAAGAATGCCTCGCTGGGTGAAATGTTCCGCGAACTGGGTTCCAAAGGCATAAAAGTTCCGGATGGTTATGCCACTTCGGCTGATGCTTACTGGAAGTTTATCAGGGAAAATAAAATTGAGAATTCCTTGAAGGAAACCCTGGCTTCGCTCGATAAGGAAGCAGAGAACCTGAAGGAGGTTGGAGCAAAATGCAGGGAGTTGGTAATGGGAGCCTCCATCCCCGATGAAGTCAGGGAAAAAATTCTGGAAGGGTTCGAAGATCTCAAAAAGCGTGAGGAATCACTGGAGAGTGTGGCTGTGCGAAGCAGCGCAACAGCTGAAGACCTGCCTGAGGCCAGCTTTGCAGGTCAACATGAATCATACATGAATATTAAAACAGATGAGGAATTGCTTGATGCCTGGAAAAAATGCGTTGCCTCCCTGTTTACCGACCGGGCTATAAAGTACCGCGAGAAAAATGGCTTTAAGCACATGAAAGTAGCATTATCGGTGGGCGTCCAAAAGATGGTCCGCTCCGACAAATCTTCAGCGGGAGTTGCTTTTACAATCGATCCCGAAAGCGGATTTGAGAATGTGATACTCATAAACGGCGCATGGGGCCTTGGCGACAATGTGGTACAAGGTGCCGTATTAACCGATGAATTTTACCTTTTTAAGGAAGCCCTGAAAAATGGGAAAAAGCCCATTCTATCAAAACGGCTTGGCTCCAAATCTAAAATGATGGTATACAATGAACGTAAGAAAAAGAAGGAAACGACTGTCAATAAAAATACTCCCGGAAAATTGCAAAAAAAATATGTTTTAACGGATGATGAATTGATACAACTTGGCAAATGGTGCCTGGATATAGAAAAGCATTATAAAAAGCCCATGGACATTGAATGGGCTAAAGACGGAAATACAGAGGAACTTTTTATTGTACAGGCAAGGCCTGAAACAGTGCATTCTTCAAATAAAGAATCCCATAAGCTTAAAAAATACACTATGAAGGATAAGGGCAATACTCCTATAATAACCGGAATTGGAATAGGTGACAAAATTGCCGCGGGGAAAGTGAAAATTTTAAGTTCACCTGATGAGTCGGATAAGCTTGAAAAAGGTGATGTATTGGTAACCGAAATTACAAACCCTGATTGGGACCCGGTAATGAAAAAGGCAGCCGCCATTATAACCAACAGTGGCGGGCGAACCAGTCACGCTGCAATTGTTGCCCGCGAACTGGGCGCTGTGGCTGTGGTGGGAACAAAAGATGCCACAGAAAAGCTAAAGGACGGTCAGGAGGTTACCGTCTCATGTGCCAAAGGAAATGAAGGAATGATATATGAAGGCATATTGAAATGGGACGAAAAGGAGATCAACCTTAAAAAACTGGGTAAGCCAAAAACACAGGTCATGCTGACACTGGCCAATCCCGGAGCTGCATTTACCAATGCCATGCTGCCGGTAGACGGAGTTGGTTTAATGCGTCTGGAATTTGTTATAAACAACTCAATTAAAATACACCCCCTGGCACTGATTAATTTCGACAAGATGAAGAAGGGGAAAGACAGGAGGATAATAAAAAAGCTGACTTCGGAATATGATGACAAAAAAGAATATTTCGTTGAAAAGCTTTCAAGAGCTGTAGCTACCATTGCTGCTGCTTTCTACCCAGGCGATGTGATTGTACGAATGAGCGATTTTAAATCGAATGAATATGCCGAACTGATTGGCGGGAAACAATTTGAAGTTTCTGAAGAAAACCCGATGGTTGGCTTCAGAGGTGCATCGCGCTACTATCATGAAAAGTACAGGGAGGGATTTGCCCTCGAATGTGAGGCCATGCGTATTGTAAGAGAAGACATGGGCCTTACAAACGTGAAACTGATGATTCCATTCTGCCGGACTGTGGAGGAAGGAGAAAAAGTACAGAAGGTGATGGCCGAAAATGGGTTAAAACGTGGTGAAAACGGACTCGAAATTTATGTGATGACAGAAATCCCGAATAATGTCCTTATGGCTGAACAGTTCGCCAAAATATTTGATGGATTCTCTATCGGCTCCAACGACCTTACTCAACTTACGCTGGGAATTGACAGAGATTTGGAAATTGTTAGCGATTTATTCGATGAAAGGAGTGAAGGGGTGAAGGAAATGCTACGCATGGCTATTAAAAAAGCACATAAAAAGAAGAAAAAAATAGGCTTGTGTGGGCAGGCACCCAGTGATTTCCCTGAAATGGCCCGTTTTTTAGTGGAGCAGGGTATCGACAGCATTTCATTTAATCCCGATGCAGTAGCTACCGGAATTGAAAATATAGTTAAAGCTGAAAAGTAAATTTTGCAGGATCTGCCTGCCTCTAAATTATATGTTATGCCCGAATTGCCCGATGTGGAAGTTTACCGGAAGGAAGCCGAAAAATGCAAAAATTCCGGAATAGAACGTATTGTAGTTAACGATGCTCGTTTTGTGAAGAATTCGGAAATTGAACTGAATAAGAACTTTCAGGGAAAGCATTTTAAACAAATCATGCGCCGGGGGAAGTACCTTTTTCTTTCCGCGGAAAAGGGTGCTTCAATTGTTTTACATTTTGGGATGACAGGTGATCTTAGTTATTTGAAGGCGAGTGAGAAAGAACTAAAGTACACCCAGTGCTGTTTTATGTTTAAAAATAAACACAACCTTCACGTGATTAGTAAACGAAAATTGGGATACATTGAAATGACTGATGATGTGGAAGGTTACATAAAGAAAAAAGACCTGGGTACCGATGCGCTGGAAATGAACAGAAATGATTTCGTGTCAGTCATGAAAAGTAAGAAGTCGATGATAAAAACAGTTCTTACTGATCAATCAACTATTTCAGGGATCGGTAATGAATATGCCGATGAAATCCTCTACCAGGCAAAAGTGCATCCGCGGGAAAGTACCGAACGGATTTCAGAAAAAGAAATGAATAAGATTTATGATGTGATGAATGAAATTTTTAAGACTGCAATTAAAAAGGATGCTGATATTTCAAAATTGCCGGATGGTTACCTTTTACCGGTAAGGGAGAAAGGAAATAATTGCCCGGGTTGCAAAGGTAAACTGGAAATAACGAAGATTTCAGGAAGGACAACCTATTATTGCCCTTCCTGCCAGAAATCTCCGGATAAGTAAAAAACTTAATAGTATCACATTTTAAATTTTCCCATATATTCCGCTTTTTCAAGCATGATGCCGTTGATTGCTTTATAGAAATCTTCCACGTTATTAATCGATTCAGGCGGAAATTTTTTCTTCAGTGCAAACAACCGAAAAAAATAGCGGTGTTCTTCCCCTTTGGGAGGACAGGGCCCACCGTAACCGGTTTTACCAAAATCATTTTTGGCTTGATGAGCTCCATTCTTAAGGTGTTTTTCTACCGGTGAAACACCATTTAATTCATTGCTATTGGCTGGAATGTTATAAATCAGCCAATGCAGAAAAGTTCCTCCCGGAGCATCCGGGTCTTCAAGAACCAGTGCAAGTGAGGCAGTCCCTTTGGGAACTTCGTCCCATTGCAGGCGGGGAGGTACATCCTCTCCCTTGCAGGAATGTTTGGGCGGTATTTTCGCTCCGTGTTCGAATGCTGTGATTGTTAAATTAAATGCCATAATCTTCTTTTTGTTATTAGAATTATATCATACAGAAATCTGTGCCAAAAAAAGATTTGTTCTTTATTAATGACACGTATCAGATGTACGAATTGTAATGGGGAAGAATTTCACAGCCGGTGTAGAATTGTTGCACATTAACAGTTAATTGAACAATTTGTCAAGCATCCGGGCGTTTTCTACTGCCCATGCGTTGTTGTCGTTATTAAAATAAATATAAAGCCTGTCGACATCCTTAAGCACTTTTAACCGCTTGTACCAACTTTCAATTTCATCTTCCGAATAATGATAATTGTACCAGCGGCTTTTGCCATGAAAGCGCATATAAGCTGTGCCGGTGGTTGCAATAACATCTTCGGGCAAGTTACCCGGCGCCGAAAGCATGCAGGACGAAATTTTGTGCTTTTCGAGAAGTGAATAAATTGAATCATCGAACCACGATACATGTCGAAACTCAATAACATGATGCGTCCGCGCATCAAGCAGTGACAGGAAAGCTTCCAGTTTTTCTTCATTTCTATGGAGATTTCCCGGAAGCTGCCAAAGCACACAACCCAGTTTGCTTCCCAGAACCTTTAATGTGTCATCAAAAGAATGGAACCGATCGCGGAAATCATCATCAACAACTAACTTTTTCTGATGCGTAAAATATCGGTTTGACTTTATTGTGAATTTAAAATCAGACGGGGTCTTATCCATCCATTCCCGGAAATTCTTTTCTTCGGGCATTTTATAAAAGGTATTGTTTATCTCAACAGTACTGAAATGTTCAGAATAATACGTAAGCCATTCTTTTTTAGGCAGTTTTTCCGGATAAAATTTATTCCTCCAGCCGGAATAATAAAAGCCGCTGCAGCCGATGTAGGTCTTCATGTAAATTAAATTTTGTGTTTGAAGAATATGTAATAAGACACACTGTACATACAGCGAAATCGATGCCAGCAATTCCGTGTCAATACTTCTTAAAATCAGATGTAGTTTTATCTTTCAGCCCATTATCATCCCGATAATTGTTGCCGACATAAGCGATGCGAGGGTCCCGCCTATAAGGGCAGGCACCCCGAATTTTGAGAGTAGCACCCTGCGTCCGGGAGCAAGTGCTCCAATGCCGCCAATCTGTATACCGATTGATGAAAAATTTGCAAAGCCACTTAAAATGTAAGTTGCCATTATTATTGACTTCGGATCTGTAAAGGCAGCAGAGGCTTTTAGTTCGGCAAGGCTGATGTAGCCTATGAATTCTGTAAGGATAAGTTTTTCGCCCAGCAACCGGCCCACCAGAACAATGTCTTCGGTGCTTACACCAATAAGCCACATAAGAGGTGCAAAAGTATATCCGAGGATAAACTGAAGCGACAGCCCTTCGTAACGGCCATCGGTACCTTCAACAATAAGCTGGTTCAGGGTTGTCCACTGGCCAATTTTACCCACAATAAAGTTGAACATTGCTATGAACGCTATAAAAGCCAGCAGCATGGCAGCAACATTAACCGCCAGTTTTACGCCTTCGCTGGTGCCGTTTGTAATGGCATCAAGCACATTGCTCCCGATCTTATCACGGCTGACCTCAATTTGAGTATCGATGGCCTCGGTTGGAGGGACCAGCATTTTTGAAAACACAATGGCTGCCGGTGCTGCCATAATAGAAGCGGCCAGCAGGTGCTTTGCAAATTCAAGTCGTAAAACGGGGTCGTTGCCCCCCAGAAGGGCAATGTATGCCGCCAGCACACCGCCGGCCATAGTGGCCATGCCGCCGGTCATGACAAGCAGTATTTCCGACTTGCTCATTTTTTCCAGGTAGGCCTTAATCATAAGGGGCGACTCAGTCTGCCCTAGGAAAATATTACCGGCAACTGATAATGCCTCGGCACCGGAAATTCGTAAAGCCCTGGTGAATAACCAGGCCAGCCCCCAAACAACCTTCTGAATAATACCCCAGTAAAAAAGCAAACTGGTGAGCGCCGAAAAAAAGATGATGGTAGGTAATACCTGGAAAAGAAATATAAACCCGTAGGTGCCGGCATCCATAAGGTCACCCAGCAGAAATTCACTTCCGGCCCTTGTAAAGTCGAGTATCTTTACGAAAATCTGTCCAAAAAATTCAAACAGGTAGCGGATGAACGGAACATATAAAACCCCAATTGCCAGCAATACCTGGATGACAAGCCCCACAATTACCGTTTTCCATGGAATACCTTTGCGATTGGTACTTAATAAAAAACCCAGGGCCACCAGGACAGCCATTCCCAGCAATCCACGGAAGAGAGTACCGGCTGAAAAAGGCTTGTCACGCTCTTTGGATAACAGAATCACAGCAGTGTCGGAACGGCTTGCCGTTGTATCAATTTGTATGCTTTCTTCGCGGGGTTGGATTGGATCAGTAGTTTGAGCCTGCAGGGGCCCAAAAAAGAAAATGCCGGCGATTACAACCAGCAAAAACAATGAAGTTTTCATTTACAAGGATTAGTTTTTCTTTCGGTTATTGATCTCATCCCGGATGATTGATGCCTTTTCGTAATCTTCGTTATTCACAGCCTCATTGAGAATTTCATCAAGCTCCTGCAACGTGTAATGCGAAAATGGCGATGATTCCTTCGATTCAGGTTTTCTTTTCGATGGAGCCGGTTTTGCGAGTTTGGGCTCTTCCGATTCGAGCACAATGCCTGCCTTTGCCAGAATGTCTTCAGTAGTGAAAATCGGACATCTGAACCGCAAGGCTAATGCTACAGCATCCGATGTACGTGAGTCAATTCGGATTTCCTTACCGTCCATCTCACATAAAAGCTCGGAATAAAAAATCCCTTCTTCCAGCTTATGGATGATAACTTCAAGCAGCACAATATTGAAAGCAACAGCAATATTTTTTATTAAATCATGCGTAAGGGGCCGGGGAGGTTTTAATCCTTCCAGCTGAATGGCAATTGCCTGTGCTTCAACCGGACCAATAATAATCGGAATTCTCCGCTCACCACCTTCTTCTGATAAAACTAATGCATAAGCCCCTGATTGTGTTTGGCTTACAGATAATCCCAGAATGTTCAATCGTATTTTTTGCATTCCACTTCTAAATCTGGTTTTTATTGTGATAAACAAATATAAGAATGATTTTGATTTTAGCCGGAATAGTTGGATGTTTTCTTTCCCCGCATTTTTCAGGCCATTATTTTTTATTCTGGAAAAATAGTTTTGCCAACATTTGCCAATGTACTAAAAATAACTACTTTTGCAGTCCGAATTTTTGAATCGTTCAGGCCTTATAAGAGGAAACCCTATGGAATCCCGCCTGCCGGTGTAATATTAAAAGTTGAAATTATGTACGCGATTGTAGAGATTGCAGGACAACAGTTCAAAGTTGAAAAAGAGAAAAAACTGTATGTTCACCTGCTGGACGCCGCCGAAGGCGACTCACTTGATTTCGAAAAAGTGTTGTTGATTGGTAACGACAGCGGTATTACTGTTGGAACACCAACAGTGAGTGGTGCCAAAGTGACTGTTAAGGTACTGGGCCACCAAAAAGGAGACAAAGTGCTGGTGTTTAAAAAGAAACGCCGCAAAGGGTACAAAAAACTGAACGGCCATCGCCAGCAGTTTACCCACGTTCAAATCGATAACATTGTTGGATAACTAAAAAATTAGATTACCATGGCTCATAAAAAAGGTGTAGGTAGTTCGAAAAACGGACGCGAATCGGAAAGCAAACGACTTGGAGTAAAAATATACGGAGGTCAGTATGCAAAAGCTGGTAATATTTTAGTACGCCAGCGTGGAACTCAGCATAATCCGGGTGAGAATGTAGGAATTGGTAAAGACCATACCCTGTTTGCCCTGATCGAAGGAACAGTAATGTTTAAGAAAAAAAGGAAAAATCGCTCGTATGTGTCGATTGAACCTATAGTTAACGGTGATGCAGCTGTTGCTGAAGCGCCCGCAGCTGCAACAAAAGCTGAACCTGCAAAATCAGTAAAAATAGAAGCTAAAACTGAAAAGAAAAGCCCTGAATCGGATGTGGCAGAAGCCGACGACCTGAAGAAAATTGAAGGCATCGGTCCAAAGCTCGAAGAAGTGTTTAATGAAGCAGGCATTAATACCTATGCTGACCTGGCTTCCGCTTCTCTTGAAAAGCTAAATAAGATCCTGGAAGACGCCGGCAGCCGCTACGCATCGAAAGACCCTGCTCCATGGATCGAACAGGCCAAAGAACTTGCAGGTAAATAAGACTCAAAGATCGATAAACTATATTGGAAAATCTCCTGTTGGCATCAACAGGGGATTTTTTTTTGGATTGATATTCTGAAGTTTATTATACCCACATTAAGTCCCAACAAAACTGTTCCATTTCAGACAGAATAATTGTTGAAAAAATGTTGCGAGATTCGACAAACATAAATTTATGCATTAAACTTTTATAACCCCTGTTCGAATTACCGGTTGCAGTTCGGATGTCGTCCCGTTTCATTTATTAGATTTGCAGTTTCATTATAAAAAATAGACATGCTCAACCTGAAATTCATCCAGGATCACCCGGAAGTGGTAATCGAAAAGCTGAAAAGGAAAAACTTCAATGCTGAAGATATCGTAAACAATATCGTTGATTTATACCGGCAAAAAAATGAAGCTCAGCAAAAGGCCGAACAGGCCAAGGCCGAAATGAACCGCATCTCGAAGGAGATAGGTATCCTGTTCAGGGAAGGCAAGAAAGATGAGGCCGATGCAGCCAAAGCCCGTACTTCGGAACTGAAAGATACCATCAGGCAATTGGATGGAGAGTTTGCTGAAATAGAAACAAAGGTTGCTGAGCTGCAGGTTCTGCTGCCAAACCTCCCGCATGAATCGGTTCCCCGGGGCAAAGGCGCTGAAGACAACGAGGAGGTTGCTTTCGGCGGCACGATTCCCGAGCTGGCTGAGAACGCGATTCCACACTGGGAACTGGCACAAAAATACAGGCTTATCGATTTTGAACTGGGCGTAAAGATTACCGGCGCCGGCTTCCCGGTATACCGTGGAAAAGGTTCGCAATTGCAGCGGGCGCTTATTAATTTCTTCCTTGATGAAAACCGCAAAGCCGGCTACGAGGAAATCCAGCCGCCACTTGTGGTAAACGAGGATTCAGGGTTCGGAACCGGACAGCTTCCCGACAAGGAAGGGCAGATGTACCACGTTACCACCGACAATCTGTACCTTATACCCACAGCCGAGGTTCCGGTTACCAATATTTACCGCGATGTGATACTCGATGCACGTGAAATGCCGCTGATGAACACCGCCTACAGCGCCTGCTTCCGTCGCGAGGCCGGTTCCTATGGAAAGGATGTACGCGGACTGAATCGTCTGCACCAGTTCGACAAGGTGGAGATTGTGCAGATTGCACATCCCGATAAGTCGTATGAAATCCTGGATGAAATGGTGAAGCATGTAGCCGGCCTGATTGAAAAGCTGGAACTGCCTTACCGTATTTTACGACTGTGTGGCGGCGATATGAGTTTTACCTCTGCACTCACCTACGATTTCGAGGTATGGTCGGCCGCCCAAAAGATGTGGCTTGAGGTGAGCTCAGTTTCCAATTTTGAATCGTTCCAGGCCAACCGCCTGAAACTCCGCTTCCGCGATGAAAACTCAAAAAAGCCACAGCTTGCACATACCCTAAACGGCAGCGCCCTTGCCCTGCCCCGCATTGTAGCCGCCCTGCTAGAAAACAACCAGACAGCAGAAGGGATAAAAATCCCAAAAGCACTGGTGCCTTATACCGGGTTTGATGTGATCTGAGAAGAAATCAGAAAGAGAACAGTCCTATTATTGGCTTCAGCCGTATTTTATAGTAAATAACTTAGTAGGCCACTTACTGGCTGAAAGCCCAGCTTAATTCAGCCCAGGGCAACCGCCCTGGGTAAGTGAAGTGCCGTCATACCCATCGGCGCAAACACTGAACCCGATTGAAATGCAAACGTTGCATGCGCCGCCTTCTTCGGCCTCGTTGGGGTACAACTTTTAAAATGACAGTTAATTGTTTTTAAGGAGTTGAGGTTTTAGTTATATGATAGTGAACGGTGAACAGTGAGCAGTTGAGCGGCAGTTTTCAGTTGGCAGTGTGATCATAGCAGAACAGGCGCCCGGGACTTTGACTTTCCAAGTCAAAGATTTTATCAGTTCATAATTAATAACATATTACTGCCAATCACCTCACTTTTAATGTGTCTAATGTCGGATTTGGAAAATCCGACTCCCGTGGGTACGAAGCTTGCCACAAGGGCCCGGGGTTAATTGAAGGCCTAAATTTCCGGTAGCTTCCAAAAACAATAAGTTTATGCATAAATTTAATTATTTCTCCCCCTGATATCTCCTAAATCACTACCTGGTCTTAACTTTTTCTTTCCTAAATCACCACCTTCTCTCTGGCAATCCACCTATTTCCTAATTTCCGACCAATGATTCCCCAACACATACCTTTACCTGATTTAATCCAGACTACCCTCACAGTATATTCAAGTCAATCTTAAATACATGTTTTTTTCGAGGTTTATTCGTAGTAAATTCGTATTAAATTCGTAAAATCGCGAATTTAATGTGAGTTTGATACGAGTTTAATATGAGTTTAATACGAAAATAACATGGACCAGGTATTAACCTGTTACCTCCCTGATAAAGCTTTTGTAATGAATTGAAAAGTAATACATAAATCATAAAAAGTTATTGAGGCAAAGACATAGGCATAGGCTAAGTGGAAAGTTGAAAAGCCAATTATTTGCCTGGCTTGCAAAGCAGGTGGCAGTCAGCAACAGGAAATATGTTACAGGTTGGATTTATAAGGGGCGTAGCCAATCGGTATGAATAGCCAAAATTTGTGCTTGGTGTATTTTAATGGGCTGAATGTTAGTGGAGTGGGGATGGTGGCTGGTGCAGGTGGCAAAATCCGTTTTGATTGGAAGTTTTATTTCGGCATCGCTGCCCGGTTGATAGTGTTGTTCCATTGCATTGAACTGTAGTGCTTTCGGCAGATACAGTGCTTTGATGTTCTTTAAATTCCCAGAGTGATGCATCGGAATTGGCTTCGAGTTTATTCTCAATATCATCGGGCAATGCGGCAAAGAAATCGATGCCCGTTATTGATTCAACATAATTCACGGTAACTACATATTCTTGCAAATGTTTTTCTCCCCTGGCATTGGGCAGCACAAGAGCGATCATTTTTGAGTCTTCAGTTGGGTCGTAAACAACCTTATAATAGTAACCCGGTACCGTTACCCTGCAATTGGGCAAAGTACCCAAAGTATCTTCAAATACAGGACCTGTAGCAATGTGTATTTCCTCTTCAACAGATGCCCAGTTTCTGACGGTTGCTTCCAGTTTCTTCCAGATACCCCTGTTGAAAGCAGGCACCTGCGGCGACATGTTCGACATATAAAACGATTCTGACATTGCTACAAGGTTTATAGTCATGTCACCTGCCGGACATAAATGCCCCCTGTCGTAACCGGTTCCTTCATAATCGTCAGGATGAGCTGAAAGCGTTGAAATCAGGTTATCCAACTTGAAATTGTCGGTCCGGGCCGTAACGCCCTCCAGCATTTCACGGGTGAGTTTATAATAAACCCAAATTGCATGCTCGTTTTCTTCGGAATAGGAGAGAGTGTAATAAGAATGTTCTACCAGATCACCGTCCGATACCGGTTTAAGATCAGCAATTAACAATGAAAGGTTGTTCTTGTTTTCCTCAATTAACCTGGAATATTCCTGTTCAATTAATTCCAGCTCCTCAACTTTTTGCTGGAGAATTGCTTTTTCAATCTTAATGCTGTCGAGGGAGTTTTGGAGTTGCTGAATACTTTGTGCCGACAGGAGGATTGTAAACACATTTAATGATATAACCAAAGATAACCGCAGAAACATGGTTTTAGATTTTGCATGATAAATTAGAATATGAATATAATCAAAAATACGTTAGCATGATGTAACAGTTGGAAATAAGGATAGCATTTTAAGTTGTCTAAAACTGACCCCTCCCAGCCTCCCCCAGAGGGAGGGGTAAGACCGCTTTGAAGTTAAGTCAGGAGTTAAATTGAAAAGCCATTCTGTTCCTTTTTGCACAGGCCAAATGTCCCTCTTCGGGGGATTTAGGGGGTCCGTAGGAAATACATATTCTGGTGTAATTATAAAACTGACCACTCCCAACTTCCCCCAGGGAAAGGAGCAGGATCGCTCCGATAAATGGATGGGCAGGTATATGCCACTGTATAATCCTTTTTGGTTGTTTTAAGATTCGGGAATAATCGTTATTTTTGCTTAAAGCGTTGATTTCAAATTATGGTTCAGAATATAGGGAACAGGTTGGTGCAGGCCATTTCGCATCAGGCAGAAAAAGCAGGTTATTTTTGCGCTGCCGAAAACATATCGGCCAATCAGAAGGTACACGAGCTGCGACGGGGATTCAAACGATTAAGGGCATTGCTGAGGTTTTTTATCGAAATACCCGATAATCCTGCTGTTCAGCTCCAGGTAGATATCCGCAATTTTGGTAAGCTTCTTGCTCCTTTGCGGGAATCGGCTGTTAATCTCGACCTGTTTGAACTTGAGATAGCCGGGAACCGGTTGTTGTCGGAGAAAAAGATACGGAATGCAAGGGAAATGCTGGCTGAAAAGAATAAATCGCTTGTTGAACGTGGGTTTTGGGAAAACAACCTTCACAATACCATTCGTACTTTTTTCGATGGATTTGAAACAATTCTCACTGTAAATAATAGCGAGTTGTCGGGTAAAATCCACATATACCGGGAAGTGAGCAGGACCTATTTCACCAGTTTTAATTTATACAGGCAGTTGCCTGCCGATCCGCACCCTGAAGAGTGGCATGAGTTACGTAAAAAGCTTAAGCGAATGTGGTACCAGCTCGATTTTATACGTTTTCTTCATCCCCGTTATTTTAAGATGAAGACCGATCAACTCAACAAGATAACCGATCAGTTAGGCGACGATCATGATCTGTATGTGTTTGCTGAAGATTTATCCGGCGAGGGACATGGATTTAATGAAGAAGAGTTACAAATCATTAAAAATCAGATCGAAAACCTTCGCGAATTAAATCAGCTTAAACTTCAACCACGGTTAAAGCAGTTCTTCAGCGCTCCGCCACTGGAATTTGATCAGAAGCTTGAGCGGTTTTTCAAATTGAATTCAAGAACCTGATTATTAATTAGTCAGATTAAACTTCAGGAAAGTCAATCTGTCTGTTTCAGCACAACTATTTCATTTGTAGAAACTGCACCTCCTTATGTGACAGGAAACGCCACTTTCCGCGGGGTAAATTTTTCTTTGTAAGACCGGCAAAATATACCCTGTCGAGTTTACGGACCCGATAGCCCAGGTGCTCAAACATGCGGCGTACGATCCGGTTGCGTCCTGAATGAATTTCAATGCCTACCTCATTTTTTGCGGTTGCATCAATGTAGCTGATTGCATCGGCAGCAACAGGACCATCCTCCAGTTCAATGCCGTCGGCAATCTGAACCATGTGATTTTTGGTAAGCGGTTTGTCGAGGGTAACCTGGTAAATTTTCTTCATTTTGTGGCTGGGATGAGTGAGGCGGTCAGACAGCTCACCATCGTTGGTAAAAAGCAATATGCCGGTAGTTGATTTATCGAGCCTGCCCACAGGGTAAATCCGTTCTTCGCAGGCATCTTTCACCAAATCCATTACAGTATGTTCGGCATGTGGATCATCGGTTGTTGTAACAAAATCCTTTGGCTTGTTCAGTAACAGGTACACTTTCTTTTCGGCTAGCAATTTGCGGCCATCAAAACGCACATCATCGCTCATTTTTACCTTTACACCCAGTTCAGTTACTGTTTTTCCGTTAACTGTTACCAGTCCGGCTACAATGTATTTATCGGCTTCACGACGTGAGCAAACACCTGCATTGGCAATGTAGCGGTTCAGGCGCATTTCACCTGAAGTGGCCGTTTTGACTGGCCTGTTGCGGGTAACAGGAACCCTCTTTTTGGGCGTGGCTTCCGTTTTATTATTAAGCTTTATAACTTTTTTCTTAGCTGCCAAACTTCCTTGCCCTTCTTTCCCTGCAAATTTTCTTTCACCTTCTTTTTCGGTAAAATTGCTTTTCCCTTCTCTTCCCGACACCCTGCTTTTTCCTTCCCGTTTACCGGATGTTCCTTTTTGTCCCGGAGTGGATTTGTTTGGGCGGCCTTTATTTATATTCCTGTTCATTTATAAAAATCAAATTTTTGCAAAGGTCGTAAAAATTATGCACTATTTATTGGTTTCCAAGTTTCAATTGTTTTATTTTTAGGCAGAAATTAAATACAAACAGCTATGCAATCACATGAAATTGATTACAAAATTGTAGGGCATGATGTCCAGTTGGTAGAAGTAGAACTCGATCCGGGAGAAACAGTTATTGCTGAGGCAGGCACCATGTTGTACATGGACGACGGGATTGAATTTACAGCCCGTATGGGTGATGGCTCGAATGTGAATGCCGGGTTCTTCGATAAACTATTGTCGGCAGGTTCAAGGATTATAACCGGTGAATCGTTGTTTTTAACGCACTTCACCAACCAGGGTTTTGGAAAAAAGCATGTGGCTTTTGCGGCACCCTATCCGGGGACCATCATTCCGCTAAACCTTTCAGCTTTGGGAGGGCGCATCATTGTACAACGCGATGCTTTCCTATGTGCTGCTTTAGGCACTAAAATTTCAATCACCCTTAACCGACGGCTGGGGTCCGGCTTCTTCGGTGGTGAAGGATTTATTTTGCAGCAGTTGCAGGGCGACGGGAATGCATTTGTTCATGCCGGAGGAACTGTTATCGAACGGCAATTAAACAACGAGGTGTTGAAAGTGGATACCGGTTGCATTGTAGGGTTTGAACCTTCGATCGATTACAGCATTCAGCAGGCAGGTAACCTGCGCTCTATGATGTTTGGCGGCGAAGGCATTTTCCTGGCTACACTTCGTGGCACAGGTAAAATTTGGTTGCAAAGCATGCCTATCCGTAAACTGATCAAGGAACTTTCTCCTGCCGGAGGCAATACCCGAAAAGAAGCACGTGGCGGACTGCTTAACAATTTGCTGGAGCGGTAAAATTTTCATTTTCTCTGCAACGGATTCAATTATAATGGGTTTCGGCCATGGAATAATCTTTATTAACTTAGCTCAGCATGAAAAAGAATTTTTACTTACGCAGCACAGAATGGTTTGGAAAAGACGATAAAATGGGGTTCGTTCACAGAAGCTGGCTGCGTAACCAGGGTCATCCCGATCATATGTTCCGTGGTAAGCCAGTAATTGGAATTTGCAATACATGGTCAGATCTTACACCATGCAACGGGCATTTACGAGAATTTGCAGAAATAGTTAAACGGGGGGTTTACGAAGCCGGTGGATTTCCGCTCGAATTTCCCGTGATGTCGCTGGGTGAAACCATTATGAAGCCTTCCACAATGCTTTGGCGCAATCTTGCCAGCATGGATGTTGAAGAAACAATCCGGGCCAACCCACTCGACGGAGTGGTGTTGCTTACCGGTTGCGACAAAACAACTCCATCAACACTGATGGGGGCCGCAAGCGTGAACCTGCCAACGATAGTTGTTCCCGGAGGCCCTATGTTAAATGGTAAGTTCAGGGGAAAGGATGTTGGCTCGGGAACACTCACATGGCAGCTTTCTGAAGGAATTAAAGCTGGAACGGTTTCAAAAGAAGATATGATTGAGGCCGAAAGTTGCATGTCGCGAAGTGCCGGTCATTGCATGACCATGGGCACAGCCTCCACAATGGCATGTATGGTTGAAGCGCTCGGTCTTACCTTACCCGGAGCATCGGCAATTCCTGCCGTTGATTCCCGTAAAAAAGTGATGGCTCACCTAACAGGAAACCGCATTGTTGAAATGGTAAAAGAAGAGATGCGCATGTCGGATATTTTAACCCGCGAAGCTTTTGAAAATGCCATAAAAATAAATTCTGCCATCGGAGGTTCTACTAATCTGATTATTCATATGATTGCCATTGCAGGAAGAATTGGCATCAAGCTGAATCTGGACGATTTCGATAAACTGGGAAGCGACATGCCTCTGTTGTTAAACCTTATGCCTGCCGGAAAATACTTAATGGAAGATTTTTATTATGCCGGAGGATTACCTGTAATAATCGATGAATTAAAAAATCAGATCCATAAAGATGCAGTTACTGTTAATGGCAAAACCATCGGAGAAAATTGCAAAAATGCTCCCTGTTACAACCGCGATGTAATTGCTTCCCCTGAAAAACCATTTAAAGAAAAAGCAGGTATTGCCGTTTTAAAGGGTAACTTGTGTGAAAACGGTGCAGTGATCAAGCCATCGGCAACATCGGGTAAATTGCTTAAGCATAGAGGAAGGGCTGTTGTATTCGAAAACATCGAAGAGTACCACGCACGTATTGATGATCCGATGCTGGATATTGATGAAACATGCATTATGGTTCTGAAAGGAGTAGGGCCTGTTGGTTATCCGGGAATGCCGGAAGTTGGAAACATGGAACTTCCTGAACGGCTGGTAAAAAAAGGGATAACCGATATGATTCGTATTTCCGACGGAAGAATGAGCGGGACAGCCTATGGAACGGTGGTACTTCATGTTTCTCCGGAATCGACGATTGGAGGAAACCTTGCACTGGTGAAGAACGGCGATATGATTGATCTGGATGTAGAAAGCAGAGTGCTGCATCTGGATGTTTCGGATGAAGAATTACAAAAGAGGCGTGCAAACTGGACAACTCCTGACCCGGTTGCAGAAAGAGGATATGTAAGAATGTTTATTGAGCATGTAGAACAGGCTGATAAAGGGTGTGATTTTGATTTTTTAACGGGGGGATCGGGTTCTGCAGTTCTGAGAGATTTACATTAAAGAATTCCTGCCATGGTTATAATCTTTATTTTCGTGGTATGTATTCTCTTTATCGTAATTTCAGGAACACGGTTTAAAGTTCATCCTTTTTTAGGACTGCTTGCCGGGGCATTTCTTTTTGGCATTTTATCTGGAATGCCACCTGAAACAATAATCGAATCAATTAATGCAGGATTCGGAGGCACGATTGGCAATATTGGTATAATAATTATTGCAGGAATTATCATTGGGGCCTTCCTTGAGAATTCAGGGGGCGCCCAGGCACTGGCCGATTTTGTTATCCGTATTATCGGGAAAAAAAGAGTGCATACCGCCATGGGATTGATAGGATACATTGTTTCCATCCCTGTTTTTGCCGATAGCGGTTTTGTAATTCTCTCATCATTAAACCGTGCTCTTACAAAAAAAGCTAAGCTTTCTCTGGCAGGTACGGCAATAGCACTTTCCCTTGGTTTAACAGCATCGCATACTTTGGTTCCCCCTACCCCCGGGCCAATTGCGGCTGCCGGTATAATCGGGGCCGATCTCGGAACAGTAATTATTTTAGGACTTTGCACCAGTATATTCGGGTTAGCAATCTCCATTCTTTTTTCAAAAAGAATAGGTAAAAAAGTTATTATTAGCCCGGATTCAGATGTTAAAACGGAAAATGAAACTCAACAAAGTAAATACCAACCACCAGTTTTTAAGGCTTTTCTGCCGATAATTGTTCCTATTGTATTAATTGTTTTCCGTTCTTTTGCAGAGTATCCGACCCTCCCTTTCGGCGATGGACAAGCCCGGGCAATTATCGGATTTGTTGGTCATCCGGTAACCGCTTTGTTTATAGGTGTTTTTATCTCATTTTTTTTACCTCAAAAATTTGAAAGGAATATGTTGAGCACCGATGGATGGGTTGGAAACGCATTAAAAAGCGCCGCAATAATTATTCTGATAACCGGTGCAGGAGGAGCCTTCGGTAAAGTTTTGCAAAATTCTGATTTGCCGTTACTGCTGGGTGATAATATTAAGGAAGCGGGATTTGGCTTGTGGCTGCCTTTTTTAATAGCGGCAGCTCTTAAAACGGCCCAGGGCTCATCAACAGTTGCAATCATTACCGCGGCTTCCATTGTTGCCCCTCTTCTGAATGTGATGGGGCTTGATACCGGTATTTCAAGAGCTATGGCAGTAATTGCAATTGGCTCTGGAGCAGCTGTGGTTTCACATGCCAACGACAGTTTTTTCTGGGTAGTAACCCAAATGAGTGGCATGAGTATAAAACAAGGCTACAGAACACATAGCCTGGGAACAGTTGTCCTTGGTTTTTCGTCCATGCTTTTTCTTACTTTTTTAAATTTGTTTTTTTAATGCAATGAAATGAAAATTTTTAAAATTTTAACAGGAATACTGGTTGGTTTTGAAAACCACTTTTACCGGCTCGATGAAGAGTGGGATACTTTTATAAATGATGATGCAGTTTATCAAAATACCCTTTTGAAAATCAATAATTTAAAACCGGTTTCAGATGCCGGAAGTCTTTTGGAAAATCAACTGCTTGCACCGATTGGAACTCAGGAAATCTGGGCTTCGGGTGTTACTTACATGCGAAGTAAAGCTGCCCGGATGGAAGAATCGGAAACTGCGGGTGGCGGGGATTTTTACGATCGTGTTTACGAGGCCGAACGCCCGGAACTCTTCTTCAAATCAACAGCATTTCGTGTTGCAGGACCTGGTCAGAATGTGCGCATCCGAAAAGATTCAACATGGAACGTGCCTGAACCGGAGCTTACTTTAATGATTTCCTCATCAGGCAAAATTATTGGTTATACAATTGGGAACGACATGAGTTCCCGCGACATTGAAGGGCAGAATCCGTTGTATCTGCCTCAGGCAAAAACATACGATAAATCGGCTGCAATCGGACCATGCATTTATATCACAGAGACGCCATTGCCAGTAACCACTGAAATTGAAATTGAAATTTACAGGGAGAATACAGCAGTTTTTTCGGGATGCGTTGAAATTGGACAGATAAAACGAGCATTCACCGAATTGGCAGAATATCTATATCGTGAAACAACTTTTCCTTTCGGTTGTCTATTAATGACAGGGACCGGAATAGTGCCACCCAATAACTTCACATTAACGCCGGGGGATGTCATTAAAATCAGAATCCAGCTAATTGGTGAACTTGTTAATAGTGTGGAATAATAATATGAAAAAATAATGGAGATTACAGGTTTTAACTTAATAGGAAACAGGGAGTCGGCGAAAGGCGGTAATACATTTTTTGCCAAAAACCCGGCTACGGACGCTGAACTTACAGTGAAAATTTTTGAGGCCACCCGAGAAGAAATTGATGAGGCAGTTAAGTCAGCTCAAAATGCTTTTAATGAATTTCACTCAAAAACCAATGAAGAAAGGGCGGTTTTTCTTGATACAATAGCAGAATGTATATTGGAATTAGGTGAACCATTAGTTAAAAGGTGCATGGAAGAAACAGCTCTGCCTGAGGCACGAATAACAGGCGAGCGGATGCGGACAATGAATCAGTTAAAATTGTTTGCTTCGGTTGTCAGGGAAGGTTCCTGGGTAGATGCACGAATTGATACAGCCATCCCTGATCGTCAGCCGGTTCCCAAATCCGATATCCGGCAGATGCAAATACCACTTGGTCCGGTTGGAATTTTTGGAGCAAGCAATTTTCCGCTGGCATTTTCTGTAGCCGGCGGTGATACTGCTTCTGCGCTTGCAGCCGGATGCCCGGTAATAGTTAAAGCGCATCCTCTCCATCCGGGTACTTCCGAACTGGTAGGTAAGGCTATTCTTTTGGCAGCAAAAAAAACAAATATGCCGGAAGGGGTTTTTTCCCTGGTGCATGGTTTTTCAACCGAAGCGGGAATGGCCATTGTCAGTCATCCGGGAATAAAAGCCATTGGATTTACCGGTTCATTTAAAGGTGGAAAGGCATTGTTCGATGCAGCCAACCGGCGCGAAACGCCTATTCCTGTTTTTGCTGAAATGGGGAGCGTAAACCCTGTATTTATATTACCCGGAGCACTTAAAGAGCGAAATGAAACCCTTGCTGCCGGATTGATAAGTTCGGTGGCACTTGGCGTGGGGCAGTTTTGTACCAATCCCGGGCTGGTGATTACACAAAAATCGGAAGATTCGAAAAGTTTTTTGAATCATTTAAAAACCCGGAGCGCAGAGGTCCCTTCCGGGATTATGCTTTCGGAACAGATAAAAAGAAATTACTTAAATGGCATTAATAATCTTATCAAGTCCAAAGGGGTTGAAACGGTTAATTCGGGAGCGGAAGACGAATCGGGGAATAAAGTAGGTACGTTTATTTTTTCTGCCGATTACAAAACTTTTTTGGAAAATAAAACACTTACGGAAGAAGTTTTCGGTCCGTCAACCCTGAATATTGCAACACAGGATAAAAGCGAGATGATTCGGGTGGCGCAGGCACTGGAAGGCCATTTGACAGCAACTATCCACGGAACGGAAGCTGATTTGGAAGAATATGCGGATTTAGTAAAAGTATTAGAGCAAAAAGTAGGACGAATTATCTTCAATGGATTTCCTACCGGTGTTGAAGTGTGCCATTCAATGGTTCATGGGGGGCCGTACCCTGCAACCACGGCTGTTCAAAGTACTTCGGTGGGAACTGCAGCTATCAGAAGATTTTCCCGTCCGGTTTGTTATCAGGATTTCCCGCAGAAGGTACTGCCCGCCCAACTTAAAAACGAAAATCCGCTTAAGATCTGGCGAATGATTAACGGAGATATGACCAAAGAGAAAATTTAAACTTCAAACATTAGAATTAGTTACCGAATTTGATTCATTGACATCGGGTGTATGATCATCCTTGTGCAAAACAATGGAGATGGTTTTCTGTAAAAAGATGTTATTGGCGATGGAAATTTTTTCCTTGTTCGCAGTTTTTATGTGTACGAAAAAGAAGGTAATGTCGTTAATGGTTCCTTCAATTACAAAATCCTTTTCAATTATCTTAATATGGTCACCCAGTTTGAGCGGGTGATTAAAAAACAGGATAAGCCCTGCGGTGATGTTCGACAACAATGACCATTGTGCAACAAATGCAATGCCCAGAATAGCCATGGCCGATGAAATAAATACGGCCATCTGCGATTGTTTTACTCCCCAGATAGCCGAAATAAAAACGATGGCTGTTATCGATAACAGGAGATTGATGATTCTTATGGTCAGCTTCCTGCGCTGGGAAGAAAACCTGAATTTTTTAAGAAAGCTTTTTACCACATTACGGGTAAAAATATTGGCAACAATCAACAGCACAATTACCACAACTGTCTGGATAAACTGGATCGTTTGAATGTTCATTTAAAAAAATATTTTTATGACTGGCAAAGATAATTGGTTCTTTGGAAATTTCAATTAATGGCTAGTGGGACCAGTGGGACTGGTTGGACATCTGAAATAAAAGGAACAATATAAACAGCATAAACAAAATTATACATTCAAACTCTTTTAAACATTCAAACTCTTTTAAACATTCAAACATCTTCTTCTTAAACTACTCCCGGTAAGCTGATTCCTTTGATTTTTCGGTATAAATCGAGGGCGAATACATCGGTCATGCCTGATATGAAATCCACAGCCGACTGGATTTTATGGTAAAGGCTGTCGCTTTGCGGGCTGTACTGCTGAGGCAGTAACGACAGGATTTTTTTATTGTACCGGTCTTCAGGGTTTACAACTGCGCCCACAAATTCTTCAAGCAAGGTACCAATGATTTTGAAACCGGCAATTTCAATTTCAACTACAGTGCGATGTGCATATACTTCCCGAAACGAAACTTCTTTTACCTGCTTCATAGCTATAGCCTGTTTGTTTTCCAGTGAGCCAATAAGGCTTTTGCTGAAGATTCCGGTTAGAATGGCTTCATGATTTTCTTCGAATATGCGCATGCTTTCACCAATCAGTTTGCCGATAACCCCTGCCCGCAGATAACTTATCTGTTCGTTTTTGTCGGTTACCTTTTTTAATGTTTCAGCAATATTTGTAAGTGATTTTTTATCTTCATTTTTATCGTAAAAACTCAGGTATAGTTCCTTTACGCGTTCGTAACTTAGTATTCCCAGCTTACAGGCATCTTCCAGGTCCATTACCTGATAACAAATGTCATCGGCAGCCTCTACAAGATACACCAGGGGGTACCGGCTATAAGATAGATATTTGTTACCGGTATGGGGAATGTTCAGTTCGGCAGTTATTTTTTGAAAATCTTCTTTATCCGACTGAAAAAACCCAAACTTCTGTTTGGTAGCCAGTGGCGACTCAAAAGGGTATTTAACTATGCTGGCCAGTGTAGGGTAGGTGAGGGCAAAACCGCCTGGTCGTTTCCCGCTGAACTGGTGAGTTAGAATTCGAAAGGCATTTGCATTCCCGTCGAAATGAATAAAATCGCTCCATTCGGCCGGAGTAAGTTTATATTGGAATTCTGCTCCGGCTCCATTCTGAAAAAAGTTGGAGATGGCCGATTCTCCCGAATGGCCGAAAGGTGGATTGCCCAGGTCGTGAGCCAGGCAGGCAGCTGAAACAATGGTGCCAGTTTCCTGTACCAATGGATTTCCGGGAGTTCTGTTTGTTATTTTTTCAGCCAGCAGGTTGCCTAACGAGCGTCCCACACTGGCCACTTCAAGACTATGGGTAAGCCGGTTATGCACGAAAATATGCTCCGGAAGCGGGAAGACCTGCGTTTTGTTCTGCATTCTCCGGAAGGGAGAAGAAAATATGATGCGGTCGTAATCGCGCTGAAACTGAGTACGGTCCTCAGGCCTTGCTGAGGCTGTCCATGTTTCCATACCCAGGCGCTGTGTTGTCAATAAGGTATTCCAGTTCATTAATGGATGATGTTTGTTGTTCTCCGTTTGTTTTTGATGATACTTAAATTAGTCTGACTGTTAACTGTATACTGTTCATCGTTCACTTTTTACTAATAATTTCTAAATCGTGTACGTAGAATATTTCTTTACCTCCTTAGCCAGTTCCCGGGCACGGTTGTGGGTAAGTTGGTCGAGCCGTTTCCAGAAACGTTCGCTGTGATCTTTAATTTCGGTGTGCACCAGTTCGTGAAGCAAAATATAATCGATCAGTTCATCGGGCAGTTTCATCATCTGAAGGTTAAGGCTGATGTTATTTCGTGATGAGCAGCTTCCCCAATTGCGTTTGTTGTTTCTGATGGTGACTTTTGCATAACTGAAACCGTGAAGCCGGGCAAGTTCATCCAGCCTTCGCGGAAGTGTCATATGCGCTTCTGTACGGTAAATTTTTGTTAGCAGGTATTCAATGTCGAGCTGGACCTTTTCTGATTGAAAATTGGTTGCAAAAAATTTTACCACATTATTCTTAACATCAAATCTTGCGGTTGGACCGATACCTAATTCGATTGTATGTAATTTTGTTGTGATTACCATTCCGTCGGTAAACTTGTTGCGCTTTTCACCTGCTTTTTGTTGATGTTGTATGATCCATGCTTCATTTTTTGCCAAAAACGACAATATTTCCTTTTCTTTTGCAAAAAAAGGAAAAGAAACAAGTACCGATTTGTCAGGTTTAACGCTAATTTTCATATTTTTCGACCGGCGATTGCGAAAAAAAGTAACCGGACCTATGCTTTTAAAATGAACTACTTTGTTTGGCATTCGTTTAACTAAAAATAAAACCAAAGATACCATATTATGGAACAGAACAAAAGAATGGAAGTTTTTGCAAACCTTACCAAACAAGTATCAATTGTTTCAGTGGAGGAGAAAGTATTGTCGGGTAGCCTTGTTTTCGAAGCTCTTAACCAGTTTCCGGGTTATTATCATGAGGCTCCTATGCTGGCCCAGCCCATTTACATTTACCTTGTACTCGACAGGCAATACCCGCTTGAAGAAGTTTTAAGGGCAACACAAAGCATCGAAAAGGAGTATACCAACTGGAACTTTGATTCAGGGAAGGGATATATGCATATTGGTTCGCAATTGCTGAATGTTATCCGTTTGAGGCATTTGCCGGAAATAGAACTTGTTGAGAAGATTCAGGAGGCCTATCAGCAACATGGAATTAATTTTTTGATGAATAAAAAACTGCAGGGAAAACTGGAGGCGGAAGTGAAAATAGTAAAATTCCTTAATCTGGAGAAGTTGGATGAAGGAGTTTATGTTGAAGCCGAAGATTATAATTTTGGATACATTGAAATTCCTAAATACTTGAAGTATGAAGCATTCACAAAGGTTACCATGGATGTAAAGTACAACTGGGAGAGGCATGAATTTGATGCTGCCTCGGGATCTTTTTTCAAAGATGGCAAGCTAACAGAGTTTGTAAGGATACTGAGCAGCAAGAATGATAAAGATTATCTTACGGATTTGAGAAACCTGTATCTGGGGAAAATCTGGTAGATTATTATACCATTTTTACATGATTTTTGTTAATTTTGACCCTCAGCTAACAGAATTTTCTCCGCATGGATAGTTTCTGTTACTTTTTTTACCTTAACCAACTTTTAGGAAACCATGGGAAGAAACAAAGGATTTCAGGTTTTTCTTATTGCTTTTTTAGTACTTGCAGCAGCCGGAGTAATTTATTTTACCGGAGTGCTTGTACCATCATCGATAAAGCCTACAAATATTGATACCCGAATAGTTGAAAAGGGCCCTGTTATGTTGTCGATTAATGCTACTGGTGTTGTTGATTCAGAAAATGAAGTATTGATCCTTAGCCCCGGCCCCGGCATAATCCAAAAAATTCATATTGAACCCGGAAGCAGGGTGGAAAAAGGAGACCTGATCATGCAGCTTAATACTGAAGCTGTGAGTGATGATATTGAGAAAATCAGGGACCAGATTGAAGTAAGAAAAAACAACCTGGAGCGTACCCGGTTGAATTCCCAAAGTACAAAACTTGATTTGGAATACAACGAAGAGGTGAAGAAGCTTAAGATCGCTTCCTTGAAATCGCAACTTGCCGACCAGGAGCAATTACTGGAAGTAGGAGGTATTTCTCCGGCAAGAATTGACCAGACCAATCAGGAGATTGTTCTTGCTGAAAAGGATTTAAAAACACTGGTGGAAAAAAATTCTATACGGTTGCAGCAACTTGAATCAGAAGAAAGAGGATTGTTATTGCAAATTCGTATGCAGGAGAAAGAGCTGGAGGAGAAAGAAGAACTGGTTGAAAAGATGAGTATCACTGCTCCCTCAGCAGGAATAATTCTTTCGGTTTCGGGTAGGGAAGGCGAAAAAGTTGGTAACGATAACCTGCTTGTCAGGATGTCGGATCTGACCTCGTTCAAAATTACCGGTTCATTGGAAGAACAACATGCCAGCATGCTGAAAACCGGCACCCGGGTATTGGTGAATGTTGACTATGAACAGCTGGAAGGAACGGTTGGAAACATTACTCCACTGGTCGAAAACAATAAAATTCAGTTTAATGTGCACCTCCAGGAAAGCAGCCATCCAAAGTTGATTGCCAATCAAAGAGTGGAAATTCAGATTATAAGTGATTTAAAGGAAGATGCCCTTCGCGTGAAGAAATTTACCGGTTGTGAAAACAGCCCTTCCCAAAAGCTTTTTGTGTTAGTGGGTGATAAAGCAGTTAAAAAGGAATTCACCCTGGGAATAGTAGGAAACGACTACTGTGAAATATTATCCGGCCTGGATGAAGGGGAGGTTGTTGTCACAGATGGCTTGAATGCATTCAGGCATCTTGATGAAATAGAAATAGAGAAAGAAAAATTTGCATCCCAGTAGAGTCTTATTGATATTCTTTAAAAAAAATGATTTTTAAATTAAATAAGTATCAGCCTAATATATTCAATTTTATCAACAGCAAGTTGGTAATCAAAAGTACATTTATCCTGTTTATTTTTTTTGTATTGACTTATCAATTGAAAGGTCAAAGCACTCTTCAAGGAGGAAAACTGACTCTTGATGAAGTGATCGATATGGCAATCACACAGTCTTCATCAGCAAAGTATACACAAAATCAGAATGTTAATTATTATTGGCGATACCGTAATTTTAAAACGCGGTTTAGACCACAGCTTACACTTAATGGTAACATTCCCAATTATACTCATTCTACTCAGCCGATCACTCAACCCGATGGGAGTATCGAATTTAAACAGGTTTCAAATCTTTCAGCTTCAGGAAATGTTTCACTGGAACAATCGATCCCTCAATTGGGAACATATATATGGGCCAGTACATCAGCACATGGCATTCAAAACCTGAATAAGGATGAAATCGGTTTTTCCGGAAGTCCTTATTCCATAGGCTTTAGCCAGCCATTGTTTTCATACAACTGGATGAAATGGTACCGGAAAACGGAACCCATGATATACGATGAAGCACAAAAGCGATTTGTTGAACAGATCGAAGAAATTGCATTAAATACCACCTATCACTACTTTACATATTTAACTGTTCAGACGAACTTTAAGCTTGCGGAAAGCAACCTTAAGAACAGTCTGGATAACCGTAAGATATCGCAAACAAAAAGAGAACTGGGCCAGATCTCTGAAAATGATTATTCCCGGATAGAACTTTCGGTGCTTAATGCCCAAAAAGCATTGAATCAGGCAAGCATGGATTTAAAAAATGCGGATTTTGAGCTGAAACGGTATGTTGGATTAGATCAGGCAATGAATATTGATTTGGAAATACCTTTGAACTTTAATTTTTTTGAGATAGATCCCGATATAGCTTTACAAAAAGCTAAGGAAAACAGGAGGGAAACCACTCAATTTCAAAGGGAACTTATAAATGCCGACAGGGAACTTGCTGAAGCCAAAAGCAGCACGGGGTTAAGCGCCACATTAAGGGGCAGCTTTGGGCTTTCGAGCAGTTCTGAAACATTTGCTGGAATATACGATAACCCTGAGAAAGACAGAATGGTGCGGGTTTCGGTTAGCGTACCCATCCTTGACTGGGGCCGCTCGGCCTCTACTGTCCAGCTTGCAGAATCGGAGCGTGAACTTACAATCTATAATGTAAATAAAGATATCGAAGAATTCGACCGCCAGGTAGTTGTTCAGGTCGAACAGTTTGGCCTGTTGCGCGATCAGCTGGAAACAGCCGATGAAGCCGATAAAGTGGCTGAAAATGGATACCAGATAGCCTTAAGGAAATTTCAGAATGGTGAACTTAGCATTACAGATTTAAATATTGCTCTCCAGGAACGTGAGCAGGCTAAACGCGATTACATTCGTTCAATCAGGAATTATTGGGTAGCATATTACCGGCTAAGGGAACTTACCCTGTACGACTTTGAGAAAGGACACAATATAACCTATGGTAACCCGATGCTTGAAGAGAAAGTGGAACGGCTGGTATTTTAAAAAAGGAAACATTTAAAGACAGGGATTCATAAGGAAATGGGTCCTTACAAATTTGCAGCTCTAACTCCCAAACGTGGTTTTGAAGGAATCACATTTTGTGATACCACATTTTCTATATTGGCAATATTCAATATAAACACAAAATCATCAGGGAACAAATCCTTATTTCTACGGACAGTCTTCTCGTCCTTTGATAAATTGCACAACTGTAATTCTTGAAACCATATATAATGGCCTATACTTTTGGTTGTAATTGTATAGAAGTATTTTAGCAAGGGCTAAAGGAAACAAGGAAGCGATTATGAGAAGCTTTTATTCTTATCAAAATTTTAGTAACTTGTAAGAAGAAGATAATATTATTGGTTAATAAGATTTTTGTAAATGACAATATGTGGCTTTAAATGATAATTCATTAATTTTTCTTTGAGTAATGGAACTCTGTAAATTAAACAAGTAGAATTATATGATAAAGTTTTGCGTTATCACTACCTCGAAACGGTAGGCTACAAATAATAAACAATATTCAATGCCGTACAAGATTTTCATATGTTACCGACGGGCAAACATAGAACTGGCCAGAGGAATAGAAAGTCGACTAGTTCAGGAATTTGGAACTGACTCGGTGTTCCTGGACGTTGAGGATATTCACGGAGGGCAAGAATGGAAAAAAAGCATAACAAAAGCATTAAAAGGCGATCCCATAGTTGTTACGCTAATCACAACCAGATGGAATTCACGACGAGGAGGACAACCCAAATTAATGGACCTGAATGACCATGTTCGCATTGAGCTTGAAACAGCTCTTAGTCGGGGACTTACTATTGTTCCTGTCGTTTATGACCGCGCATCACTACCTCAGGAAAAACAATTACCACGCACATTGCATCCTTTGCTCAATTTTCAGCAAATCCCATTTAGCAGTGAACGATGGGTATATGACTTAGGACGACTCGTCAATGCCTTGAGGGACTTACTCAACGAAGAACCGAAAGAGGGAAAAGTAAAAATAAATTACCCTAACTCCAACCCGCTAAATCGCAATTTATTACATTCTTCACCTTTCAGCCGTTCAATGTTCACATTGTCACCTGAACAAGAAAAAGAATATGCTGAGAAAGCAAAACGGGAAGAGAAAAGAAAAGCACGTGCACGAGAAGAATTGCCTAAGTTTTATATGCGTACTTCCTTCTGGATTGCAGTTGTTATAACCTTTGTTCTATCCGCCGGATCAATCTTCGGAGCAGAATTATTAGTACAGTCAGTTGCAAGAGAAATAGATCTTCCAATAGATCTTCCATATGCTCCGTTATTTGCCGGGATAGTACTTGCCTGTGTTTGGTCGGTTGTGTGGATCGTACTAGGTGCATCAGTTTATAGTTACGATCCTGAACTTGGGCCCAAAGTATTCTTCACACAAGGTATTCTGGGCGGATGGATCCTGGGCTATGAGGATTTCGAACCAATTGGTTATTGGGCAGCGTTTCCTTTATCAACTGCTTTGCTTTGGATAGTAGCACGCGGGCTTGCTATGCTGGCTTTTTACTATTTGCAGTGGAATTATTTGTTGATCTTTTGGATTGCACTGGGAATTTATACCTTACCGGTGTTGTTTAGGTATTCCCTCATTGCTGGTGATGAATGGACTTGAATTAAGGAAATGTTTTCTCCTTTCATAAAACATCATTAAAGAATACTTTACAATTGAAAAAAATCTAATGCTGTAGTAGGGTATGATTCATGATATATTAAGGCATAAATCTTTAAATTTGTTACAAAAGAGAAATGAAAAGCAAAAAGCTCTTTAAATAGTATAAATAAGTTTTCATAAAGCAAGACGAATATTTAAAAACCGCATCGGGGATCAAATAAATTGGTATGAAAATAAAAGTAGGGTATGCCAAAGAAGATTTATATATGAAACACTCAAGCATCATAAGTTTCTATTTGAAACTGGGAGCATACCTTATAATTCTAATGATAACTTTTCAAAATTTGTTGAAAATATCAAATCAATTATATCTTGTGACCATTCGAACTATTAGGTTGTAGTTGTTGCCCGTGCATCCCATACAGGATTCATAGTACCCGCTTTGCTCTTTCGTTTACTATTGTTTTGTATTGTTTCTTGTACTCATCAGTCAAGAAACTTATGTCTATTTGATCCATCCATTTGGGCATTGCCTTTGCCATTTTGTTGAAGATGTTTTGCTGTTGTTTCGCATCTACCTTTAAAGTATTCATGGCTGACACAAAGTCTTTCTTTCCTAATTTTTTCTTTTTGCCATTCAGGGTCAATCCCATCTCTTCTTTATCGGCAGGATTTACCAATGCGGTATTTACCAGGTCATAGGCAGGTGATAGGGTCATGCCTAAACCCGGCTGTTCCAACAGGGAAAAATTCTTCAAATGCATATCAGCATTGCCGGTTAGAAATGAAAAGAGCACCAATTCAAAAAAATTTACCACATCCAGGCCCGGGGTTACCGAATATTTGTAAATGGTTTTGGCTATTTGCTCATAGCTGCCATAGTATTTATCTTCGGTAAGCCGTTCAGTAAGCTGGCACATATCCTCCATGGCAAGCTTGCCTTTTTTTGTACGGTCTGTTCGCCTGGTAATGTAGGCCAGGTTTCCGGATGTCATCCGGATTAAACTGTGAGGTGCAGTTTTAATTTTGGCCAGTTGAGCCAAATGCATGGTTAAATCCTCTACTTCCGGCAATTGTGGGTATGCGACCGCAGGTGGTTTAAATATATACCCACCCCATAAACCAACTATCGTAAATCTTTTTCCTGTACCTTCCTTATCACCTGTTATATGTAACGATAGTTTCGCCTGCACACCGGTAAGTGCTGTCTGACTTTGTATAACCTCCTTTGCTAAGAGTTCTAAATCCGCTTCCGAAAAAGACAATGCCGGTGGGGTGGGATGAGCAAATATTTTCTTCGAACAGGATGTATGGAAATTTTCTTCATTGGCGGTCAAAGACTGATAGCAAAACAGGCATCTTTTCATAAGTCATCCTCCTTTATTTCTTCTACGCTTACTGCCCCAATGCAATCTTTGCAACATGCCAGCAGTAAACCCATACGATCCCGGGGATTTATTTTCCAATTCTTTTCTGCGATATCCAACAGCCATCCTTCAGGTATCAGGCCATCAAAAAATGGGAACAACACTTTCGACATATAGGGTTCTCCCCGCACCGGAAGCGTAAGACTAACAGGACGGGCATTTGGTTGGGTTGAATAGACTTTGTCATATGCAAAATGATACCCATGCTCATCCTGCGTGAGCCAACCTGCTAATTGCTCTTCTATTTTAATGGATGCTTTGCGCATAGTATAAATGAAAAGGAATTATAAATAGGTGGTTGGTTTCTTCTTTACAGCGCCCACTTCGTATCCGAAGAGTTGAATTACCTGGTTTACTTTATCCAGCCGCAAACTCTGCTTACCCTGTTCCAGCTCACGAATGAAACGTAAACCTACCCCGGCTTTTTCTGCCAGTTCTGGCTGTGTCAGTCGTACTGATTTCCGTTTCTCTTTTACAAAATTGGCGATTTCCATTTTTTATATACCCTTTTGGGTACAAATATAATTATTTCACGATATTTATACCCAAAAGGGTATTGAATGATGAAATAAATGGATAATTATACCCATCAGGGTTTACTTACTAGAAAGGTACGACTTTTCACTCCAAATTCTTAATGGGTGTTAAACTATGGAAGCATGGACCTGCGGATTAGATAACTGCTGCTATTCACTATTTAACATTCTTTGATTGAAGAGACATCAACAATTTCTCTTTCTTTTTTGGCTCCAGTTTTATTTCCTTATTCCCGATGATTAATGATTCCAGGGGTATTCCAAGATATCGGTTTAATAAAGTTATTGTTTTTAATGTCAGCGCCCTTCTTCCGTTTAAGACTTCTGACACCCTTGTTTTTCCACCAAATATGGGTGCCACATCAGCTTGTTTAAGGTTCATTTGTTCCATTCTGAACTGAATGGCTTCAATTGGTGATGGGGCTTTCATCTGGTAGTTTTTCTGTTCGTATTTTTCAATAAGCAAGGAAAGAAGTTCTATTTCTTCACCTTTAGGACTGTTCGGTTCTATCGCATGTTCAGAACTGTTCATCAAGAGATAAAACCTTTCACATGCTTCGTTATATTCCTGTTCTGATTTTATTATTTTAGTTTTCATATCTTATTGTTTTTTCATCTATTTTATTATATTCCATATGTGTGCCAACCACACTATGAAAACAATTTTGAGTTTGTATTCAACATTACTACTGATGCGTTAAAAATAATCACTAAATAAATTTAATTGTTCTTTGACATTTTGATTTGCTTGAACCTGAGTTAACAGCCCAATTAAAGGGCTTTTAGCAAAAGCCGATATACTGACTATTTGCATAATTTCATAAATTGACAACTATATGCTCATAACCTGCTCAAGAGAAAACCCGGAGCAGACAGGTTCCGGGGATGTTCCCGGTTCGGGGCAAGGTCGGTCTTTACCGAATATGAACCGGTGCGGGGAGATTGCGCAATCAAAGGTATTCCGGAGAATGGAAACAGCAGGTTATCACCCGGTGATGCAAATTTAAAAATGGAAGAAAAAAGTTGTGAAGCTTACTGGCGGAGTCTTTAATCCATCAGTATGTTGAATTTTAGTTTATTAATGATTTAATAGACATTGTTGGACGTATTTGGCCGAATGCTTACTTTCAAACAGGTACAAATATCCCGCAAAGAATTGCGTGATGTTAATTGTCCAAAAAAAGTTGAACAAATAGGTTCCAACAGTTTAAATCTCTTACTCGATAATCGCCATTATAACGTTTGACACATTTTTCAAACTCATATTTGTTGACAAACTGAAGTAACTGAGTAAAAACATATTTCCCGGTATTCATAATAATGCGCTAATAGGAGCGCAAAACTACAAGCCAAATCAAATCAAAAAATCAAAGAACGTATATATATTACTAATATTTAATAACTTATATTAAAATTTAAAAAGTTAACGCATCATTACTAATTCAACATCTATAATTAGCCTGTAATCATTCCCTTTTATATTGAACACTTTTTGTTTGACAAGAACGGAATGAAAAACGAGGCTGAGTGGTGTGTAGCTTGCGGAACGGAATGGAAACCGAAGTTTTGAATGGAGTGAATGAACCGGCCGCAAGCACTGGAGTGATTAACGCAGGAACCTATCCATGCTTTATTTTTGCCCCGCTGAAGGGTGGAGGGGCTTTTGAGGGAAAAAGCGCAGAGGCCAAGCTATTAGTAGGAACTATGTTTGGAATGGCGGGGATCGCGGAAGGGAGGGAATCTCGCCATAGAAATGATTTTTGAAATGGAAATGAATTGGGAGACATGAATTGGAGGATGATTTGGTGTATGGAATTAGAATTTAATTCTGACCTGAAGAAATCTATTTCTGTTTTTCCATCATTTCATCCAGTTGCTTTCGGGCCTTTTTCAGGTTGTTCTTTTTCTCGTTGAAATTTTCCCAGGGATCTTTTTTACTGCTCAACCTTCTGAAGATGTTTTTGTAATGGAATGTTTGTGTGTTGAAATCTTTTTTGCCGATTTCGTTCCAGTCGATAGGTGTTGCTACCGGTGCCCCTTTTCGTGCCCGCAGCGCATAAGGAGAATTTTTGTATATCCTGATCTTTTTTTTCACATCTACATTTATGGTTTTTATCCAATCCGGGAAATAATTCATTGTATTTTCACTTTGTAGTTTTTTGAGTAGGAACTTTTAATCCAGCCTCTTTTGCTTCACTTATTCCAATGGCAATAGCTTGTTTTCTGCTTTTTACTTTGCCATTTTTGCCCGACCATGTTGGAATGACAAAAGAAACTGGAAATTAACCCGGTTTTTTTTAAAATTTTATCTCTTGACAAAGTTGGGCATATAGATGTTTGCCTGGTGCAGGTATCTGCCCTTCGGCTGTGTACGCATTTGACTACACATGGACAGGCGACCTTTAGGGGGTAAGAGTTGTGGGGGCCCAGCTATTTTGGCGCAAACAATCGATTGGCAACGGGGTAAGTTTTCGGTGCTGCCTTTCCCTTGCACGGAAAATCGATCCTTCCCTTTTAGCGCCGCCTCAGTCCACGGCCAGACTGACCTCCATCACAACCTGCTCGTCGTTCCCGGACTCGACTTCCCGGGGCTCCGCCAGGAGGACCCGCTCTGGCTCGACCGCGGTGCCTTCTTCCGGGCCGTCGGGCGCATCTGCCAGCAGGCGGTCCCGCACGGCAGCGGCCCGTGCCTGGCCGAGTGCCGCGAGATCGGCATCGGTGACGGGTTGCGCCTTGATCACTTCCTCGGCGAGATGGGCTCGGTAGGCGACAGCGTCGAACTCCGAGCGGCCCTCCGGATCCTCGTCCTGCTCGCGCGTAAACCGCTCACGGACCTCGTCCAGGCTGGCTTGTGGGTAGGCGCTTGAGAAAATCGCCTCCATCGCGTCTTGCGTCGATTCCGCGGTCAGGTCCGGGGC
>JAGXGA010000028.1 GCA_024636975.1 Mariniphaga sp. | reverse complement strand
GTGATGTATGGCTGCCTTTATTAATTACCTTACTGAGTTCTTCTACCTCGGATTCACTTAGTTTAATTGTATACAGTACCATCTTTTTTTGGTAAATATATACAATAAAACCGTCATATCAAAATTAACTTAACACTAGCATTTATACACTCTTATTTGTCAAATATAAATAAAAGAACGTACTTTTTGCCTGAATAAGGGTAAAGGAAAAATTTTCCATTTAAACATAAACCTTTTGGATTTCTATTTTCCAATCCAAACGGATAGCAACCGTTTGTTTAGTAACTATCGGTGGATGGTATTACTGTACAAAATCAGAATTGATTATCCGGCATTGTTTGCCACTGCATCTCCACTTTTTATTGATAAAAAATAAAAAGCAACGACAAGGTAAAATTGGGATCGGAGTCCAGTTAATTTACCACTTCTTGTTCCACATTTTTTATCCTTGAAAAATCGTCATTTTCTATAGACCATCTTTAGTACATCTTTAGTCCTTCTTTAGTACAAGTATAGTCCATGTATAGTCAGATGGTAAAGATGTACTATACAGAGGGTAGGGAAGAACCGGGGGTGTTTGACCAGTATAGGGATTGTGAATATAGATAGCTTGCAGAAAGGAGATAGCAGAGATATGATTATGCCTGAGAGGAGAAAAAATATGAGGAAACCATCCGTGCAAGGAGGAAAAAAAACTACCAAAGACCAATAAAAGACAATTAGTGGATACCTGCGACCGATGGAGGTAGATTTTTGAACAGGTGGAGGAGAGTAGCTGAAGGTTTGCTGTCGTCATTTTCTACCCGGTTATTCATCTCTGGGTTTGACTTGAAAAAAAATAGAGGCTTCAAATAATTCACTGTCAATTTGCTGAACCATGAAATACTTCTTCATGAAAGCTAAAAAAGAAATTGCTCACAGTTTACCACAGGAATTTTACTGAAATAAAAATCTTTCGGATTTTCAGTAACAATGAAATTGCATGATTCATGTACGGCAGAATAGTACTCCAGCCCGTCTTCAAAATCATGAACCTTTGCATTTTGTATTGCTTGCCGGCTCAGCTTTTCATTTATCGTGGTGATATTAATATTCCTGCACAAGATTTCAATCTTTTTTTTTGCCACTAAATCGCCACTTTTTTTGGATGAAAAATAAAAAGCAATGGCCAGGCAAAGTGGTGAAGTAAAAATTTGGATATTCCTTTTTTTATGCAGACTTAAAATTCTTGCAGCCAAAGAAAACAGCGGATACTCTTTATTCAAAACTGCAATAATAATGTTGGCATCAACAAATACCTTCATTTTGAATTTTTAAAGAATTCGTCTTTCGTATTTTTTCGGTTCCGGTGTTTATAGATAGCTTCACCTTCGGTTCCCGGCCCAGGAATCGGCAGCCAGTTAACCCACATTGCAGGTGTAATCCTGTAAATATCTGATATCAAGAACTATCTTTTTTTTAAATTTCCGGAGGGGGTACAACAGATTTTTTTCTTGTAAAGGGTACATATTTATATTTTAAGATGTCATATATTGCCTTAGCTTCTTTTGTTGGTTCAGTACATTGCCTTATTGAGATAGTCTCTTGTTTAATATTTTGCACACTTGTGGTCACGCTTTTTTGGGTACTCATCTTTCGGACGATTTCACGCCAATCTGAGTTTTTCTCTTTTTGTTTTTATTGATATCTTATAGTTACCACCAACCAGTATGCCAATATTCCCTGTCTCAGATGCGCCATTGAAGCTTCATCTGTTTTGTGGTAAATTGGGCGCAGGTCAAGATCTGTTTTCAATACCCGGAAGTTGTTATATTCGATTTCACGGATAGTATTGTAGATGGACCAGAAGGTATGTTCGTCAACTTACATTATTGAGGTGCGGAGAAAATAAATTCTGGATTGGTTGTCATATTCTCCTGTCCTATGGTAGCAACTTATATTTGTAGCCGTTCCGATGCTTTCGGTGTATACACAGGACAATGCTGGCAAGGCAATAGTTCATCTAACAAATTGGGGTTGGTAGGATGACTACTATTCATTTACAACTCCAATAATTAAAAGAATATTTGCAAATCTTTTCCTTTCACCAGTTGCTATTACAAGACAGGTATCATTTGATTTTACTTCTTCATAAAACTCAAGCCGTTTAAGTTTTTTCATGGGTATTCCCGTTCCTAACATTTCTTCGAATTCCTTATAAATAGGTTGTACCCTTTCATCTGGAGGCATCATTACTATTGCCCCCTCTATCGGGATATAATCTATAAGTAATTTTAGAACTTCAGTTACCTTCAGCATTCCGGGGGCAAAATTAAGGAATGCCTTCTTAGCTGCGGGGGGAGGACAAGTAGAAAAAGGGAAATTGCTATCAGCAATCAATATTTTTGCTCCATGACCATTGCTTCCCAGTGCTGAAAGTATCTCCGGGTGTAATATTTTTGTTTTTAACATTTATGTTGGTATTAAATAATTATGTTATTGTTTAAATGTTATCAATTACTGCCTGAGCTAAAATGGTATCGCATATCTCCATTGTTTTTAACGTATCACTGAACGGCGAGGAAGTTTTTTCTTTTCCAACCAAGAGTGAATTGATAAATTCAATGCTTTTATTCTGAAATCCACCATAAACAAAGAATTCATTGCTTTCGGCTATCTCTTTCGTATCGTATCTATTACCCTGATAGTTTCCTTCTACATAAAGAAATGCTTCTTTTTCCAATTCAATCTCTGCGCAAATTCCCGGTGCATGCATGTTAACACGAAAAATTCTTCTGCCGGAAGCCCAATTTCCAATAACATAACAGGTTGTGCCATTATCAAAATAAAGCGTTGTTCCAATCCAGTTAATATCAGGAACAAATATCCGTTTACAATGTGATTCAATTTTAACTACTTCGCTTCCACTAATCCAACGTGCAGTATCAACTGAATGGGTGAAATCGTCCAACATCCTATCCCGTGCTTCAAACATTGGTCGAATATCGTATTTGTAAAATTCGACAATTGCATTTGTTACAGAGCCTTTCTCCATGCACTTTTCCTTCATTTTTTGTAAAATCGGGGCAGATCTGCGCTGATGAGAAACTTGGGTAATACACTTGTTCTCTCTGGCCAGATAAGCTAACATTCTTGATTGATGAATCGTTATACCCATTGGCTTCTCTATAAAAAGATTAAACTTATTTTTCAGGCACCAAACCCATATATCGAACATACGTTCTGGTTGTCCTATGGCATATACTCCATCAGGTCGGAGGTTAATTAGCATTTTTTGATAATCAAACTGAGTTTTGGCTACATAAATATTTTTCAGGGGTATCCCATACTTTTTTGCAGTTATTTTTAATCGTTCTTTATCAAATGCACAAATTCCAATAATTTCCACTTTTTTCAACGAAGTAAGCGAAGGGTAATGCACCGCATTCGCAAAGCGACCATTGCCTATTATACATATTCTTGCCCTTTTTTTCATAAAATTATAGTCTTCCATCAAAGTCCTCCATGTCATACTCAGGCATCAATGGAAATTTCACAGGCTGCCTGTCTCTTTGTGACCGGTATATCGCAGTAAAAATTTCTACGGTTACCCGTCCTTCTTCTCCTGTCACCATGGGCTTTCTTCTGTCAATCAATGCATTTATAAAGTCTTCAATCTGCAGCCTGTGATAGTATTCCATTGAGTTGACACTATTGAAAAAGTCAGAATCTTCTTTTATCCAGTCCTTAAGTTTGTTTTCTTCTCCTGGAATGGTCCACAAGTCGTTTACAGGAGGTTCCAGAATACTTGTCATACCTGCAATGAACATGGCGCCACCATCAGTTTGAACACCCACCGAAGCTCCATTATTCCCGTGTATATGCACTTTACCGTAAATACCCGGCTTCTGAGAATTGCTTACAATAATATTACCGACTCCCCCATTTTTAAATCTAAGTATGGCTAAAGCAGTGTCTTCAACCTCAATATAAGGATGGTTTAGGTTCTCCCATACCCCGTAAATTTCCTCAATTTCGTCACACATGAACCATTGTAGTAAATCCAGCTGGTGTGGAGCCTGGTTTACCAGCACACCTCCGCCTTCGCCTTTCCAGGTTCCTCTCCACGGATCACTTTTGTAATAAGCTTCATCGCGCCAGCCAAACATAAAAACGGTGCCCAGGGAAGGGTTGCCTATTTTTCCTGCATCAATAGCTTTTTTTAACCGCAAACATGGCGAATAAAAACGTCTTTGTGACAACATTGCTATTTGTTTCCCCGTCTCCCTTGAAACTGACAACATGGCATCACAATCTTCCAGAGAAGAGGCCATTGGTTTCTCAATTAGTACATTTGCCCCCGCTTTAAGTGCATCAATGGTAGGATTCCTATGGACTGGGTGGGGGGTGCAAACTGTTACCATGTCCAATTTCTCTTTACTAACCATATCTTCAACATCGCTATAAGCTTTTACCCCGTATTTCTGAGCCAATTCTTGCGCACGTTTTTTATCTTTATCACAAACCGCAGTAAAAACTGATTTTTCTAGTGTTTTTAAAGCAGCAGCATGAATATCTGCCACTTTCCCGCATCCTATTATTCCGGTTTTTAATTTTTTATTCATGTAAAAAAGTATTTATGGTGTAAGTATAACTTTTAATAACCCCTGTTCTTTTTTAGACAGTCTATCAAAATATGCAGCCCCTTCCGACAGGGGTGCAACGGCGCTTATCATGCTATCTAAACTGATTGCTTCTTTTGAGATAAGGTCAAGTACAGCCGGGTATTCACCATTTATGGCACAGGAGCCTTTAAGAGTTATCTCCCGGGTCACCACTTTTTGCAATGGAAACTCTACAGAAGGAGACAAGTTGCCTACCAATACAAGTGTCGCCCCTTTACGCAGGCTTTCAATAGCAGATATTATAGTAGGTCCAATACCCACGGCTTCAAAAGCACAGTCCGCCCCCCGATTTTTTGTGAGCTTCCGGATTTCACCGGGAACATCGTCTGACTGGGCGTTAAGAGTAGTACCTGCCCCCGCGTTTTTAGCCATTTCAAGCTTTTCCTGTAGCAAATCTACTGCAATTACCTTGCATCCTGCCTGTTTCAATAACTGGATTATGAATAAACCGATCATGCCGGAACCAAATACTACAACCGTATCGTTTATTTTTACACCTGAAAGATTAACTGCATGTAAAGCCACTGCAACCGGCTCAACCATTGCCGCCTGCTCAAATGAAACATCATCCGGAATACGGTATAGAATATGCTGAGGAATTGTCACATAATCAGCAAAAGCTCCATCCCTGCGGTAATCATCGCACGATACGCCCAAAACCATACGGTTATCACTTAGATTATACAACCCTTTCCTGGTGTACCAGTCATCAAGTCTGTATATGGTGGAATCAAAAGTTACCCTGTCTCCAATACTCCATCCGGTAACATATTTACCGTTTTCAATGATTGTTCCAGAAGCTTCGTGCCCCATGATAATCGGTGGAACTCGCCGTCCGGTGCTTCCATCCATACCATGGACATCGCTACCACAAATGCCAACCGCTTTTACTTCTACCAAAACTTCATTATCATTTGGAATTGGTTTTGGGACATCTCTATAAATAAGTTTATTATATTCTTCCAAGACAAGTGCTTTCATAATTTAAAGTTTTGTTTTTATAATAACTGCAATAATTCTTTTAATGAAATAACCCCATTATAAGCAATGAAACAGGAAAAAAATAAAGCCAAAATCAACCCCGTATTAAGTAAAATACCTGCTTTATGGTCTCCCATGGCACTCTTGTTATTAACCAAATAAATAATGGCCGCAATAACAAGAGGAAGGACAAACACATTGGCAACCTGGGTTGCAATTTGGGCTGAAATAGGGTTTGCACCGATTATCGGAACAATTAATCCAACCATTGCTGCAATGGCAGTCAGGATTTTAAATTGTTTTGAATTCGTATCAAGTTTTCCATCGCGGTAATCTGCTATCAACAGAGGGGCGACCATCAATATGGGAAAAATGGAAGACAACCCTGCACTTAAAGTCCCGAGTACAAAAATGGCAACTGCAAATCTACCAGCCATAGGTTCTAAAGTCATAACCATATCAAGTACTTTCTCAATTGTTTTACCTTCATGGAATAATGCACCTGTAGCAGTAATCATTATTGATGCACTAATAACAAACATCAGTATTGCTGAAAACAATGCATCTTTTGATTGTTCCCTGGTATTTTCTTTTCCCCATCCTTTTCCTTTCATTAATAAAGGACGTACAATAAATGTAGGAGCAGCCATAGTTGTACCTACAAAAGCTGCTACCATAAGTTTTCCTCCCGGTACTTGCGGAATTGATGGCTTCAAACCTCTTCCTATCTCTGATGGATCAGGAAATACAACTAACATGGAAATGAGAAATGAAACACCCATTAATGTTACAAAAATGACTAGTACTTTTTCAAAAAATGAATAATTCCCCATTAAGAGTAACCCATACAGAATTATAATTAAAAAGACTGCGATTCCAAGTACCACCCAATAATTTTCGGTAGCTGTCGAAGGGAAAAACAGGTGAATCAATTCATAAATTGCATTGGCAGAAAGACCGAGTATTCCCGCGAGTGCATTCCATTGACCTAAGACAACTCCAACTACAATAACTATAGCCAGGATTTTACCATATTTAATTTTTTTTCTAAAACTATGTATCGCCGTTTCACCCGTTACAACTGCATAACGACCATAAGCTTCCATTAAAACCCAGGCGAATAGCACACTCAAAGCCAAAACCCACAATAATTGCATACCATACTCACTGCCCGCTTTTGCCATTGATGTTACACTACCTGTGCCTATGGTATATCCTATACAAAAGATACCTGGCCCAATGGTTAGCATCATTAACCAAATTCGTTTAAAAAAGGATGTTTTTCTATTTTTATCCATGGTGTTTTCTATATTTAGTTATTTAGTTCGATCATTTTCAGCACTTTCATAATAATCAAAATGGTTGCCGAGTTTTTCTTTCAAGGGAAAGGTAATTCGATCAAGTTCTGCTTTGATTTCTTTACTTAAGGGGGTGCTGACTGCTTTTACATTGGCCTCCAATTCCTCCCTGTTCCTCGAACCGACAAGCGTGCAGGTTATGGCACTATTTTCCAAAATCCATTTAATGCTTATTTCTGCCATAGAAAAACCTGTTTCTTTACAAATGCGGCGAATGCCATACAGTGCGGTATTGGTCTCTTTTTCTGCCCCCTCTTCCCCATGCCTGCATTCTTCCGTACTTTTGCAATTAAAATGGCGGGTACGGCGTTGCCATACAGGGACATCTCCCAGGGAAGAATAAATATCTGCCAGTATTCCCTGTAGTAGCGCCATATAACCAATTACACCAATCCCTTTTTCTTTGCAAAGCGGTAGGGTGTCAAATTCAATTGCCCTGCAAAGTAAATTATACGGAAGCTCATTTACTGCAATTTCTTCAAGCGGCAAATCCAACAATCTGGTTGAGCTAAAATTACTAACTCCAAAATTCCTAATTTTTCCCTGTTGTTTTAAAAATCTTAATGCTTCCAGGGTTTCACTTATTTCCGGGGGATTTTCGGTAATATGAATATCAGTGGTAAAATGTCTGATTGAATGGGGATGAATTGGCCAGTGGACCATGTATAAATCAATGTAATCGGTTTGTAATCTATTTAAGGAAGCATCACAATGTTCAACTAAAGTTTTTTTATAGCAATTGGACGGGCTAACCTTGGTCCCCACCAATATTTTGTCCCTGGGTATGCCATTGATTGCTTTCCCTAAGGAAGATTCGCTTCTTCCATCATTATAAGCTTCTGCTGTATCAAAATAATTGATGCCATTGTCGACTGATGCACGGACTACTTCATTTACATCGTCTTGATTTTGTTGTCCCCAGTATTCACCACCACCAAATGCCCAGCAACCAGTACCTAGAACAGACAATTCGAGTTCTGAATTTTTGCATATCCTTTTTTTCATTGAATTTTTTTTTGACTGATATTATGCCTTGATGAGCCTTTCAATAATTCATTATCTTGTTTTTATCTATCAATTTGGGTTTTGGCTGTATAATAGATACTTGTATTGTGTCAAAAATATTTTTTGCTGTTGTAATGCCCTCTCCAACCGGTTCAATTTCGTTTTCTCCATTTTTCCATGTAGAAAGAGCTTCTAAATATGGTACATAATGTCTCCCTTCTTCTGCAATTATTTCGGCTTTATAAAGTAAAGCCGGTTGGCCAGTTGCAAACTCATCTTCCTCAAATGTTTGAAGGTTAAGTTCAGGGAACGCTTCATTATAGTCACCTGCCAGATTTACTTCAATCCAGCAAATCCATCTTGAACCAGGTTTTACTTCAATCCGCACAGAAAAAAAATCTTTTTTGGGAGTCGCCCCTGTCACTGCCATAAATTTTTCATCTTCAATAACTGTAAAGGGAGTATTTTCTTCCAAAAATAAATCGTACCATCTTGGTAGAGCAACAGGAACATGTGTTTTACCTTCCCAATCCCCGATACTGGCCCGATGTGTTACAAACACAGTCTTTAATTCATGTGTTCTGATATTTTCAATCCAGATTGCAAATTGAGGTGGTTCTGCGTAAGTTGAAAGAGCTATTATATCTAAATTTTGACGAATATCAAATTGAATTTGTGTCCTGTTCAAAGTCCGGTAAATTATCAATCCAACAATTACAAGAAATACTGCAACACCTGCAATTAATACAAAAATGGTATACCTGATTTTCCTCCTAAAATACATTCTTCTCATCCTTTATACATTCTTTGGCATTTCAAAGCCCCGTCTGTAATTTTGTTTATTTAGTGAATTGGCTTCTTCCAAGTTTGTTATTTTTTTGCCATCAAAATAAAGTTGTTTTTTTCCTACCCGGTAAGATAAATTGGCAAGGTGCACTAAATTAGCGCTATAATGGCCTTGTTCAATATCTCCATTAGGATTTTTTCGTGAACGGATTGAATCTATAAAATTCTGTTGATGGGCTTCGTCAGGAAAATACCCATATTCTTCAGTAATTATTTGTGAATCAGGGCCTGTAACCTGCCATCCACCACCATGCCTTCCAAGGTACATCATGGCTTCAGTACCATATATTTCTATACGGGTACTGTTCAATTGCCAGTCTGGGAATAAGTTACCATATCTGATTTCTGTTGCCGTTTTTGAAAGGTAATTTCCATAATTTGAACTTTCACAGGTCATGAGAAAATTGCCATAATCAAAAGTAATAGTTTGATTGTCGGGAATTTCTCTGTTGTCATTGAACAGGACTCTACCTCCGGCACAATGCACTGAATTTGGAAAAGTAGGGTCTCCGATTGCCATTCGGGCTAAATCCATAACATGAGAAGCATCTCCAGCCAATGCCTGTCCACCGGAATAGGCCCACCAGTCATACCAGGCTTTATGCCGGCTTACATTGTAAGGTATTTCAGGGGCAGGTCCCAGCCAAAGGTTCCAGTTTAATCCTTCCGGTACTTCTGTATCAGGTTTTAGAAACCACGGATTACTTCCGGGGAGCATACAAAAGGTCTTAACCATAACAATTTTCCCTAATTTGCCACTTTGAATATAATCGCGTGCTGAAATAGAATAAGGCGCACTGCGGTTTTGGGTACCACATTGAATGATCCTGTTATATTTTTTTGCAGCTTCAATCATTTTTTCTCCCTCAGTAGTCGTAAGGGAGATATTTTTTTCCACATAAACATCTTTGCCCGCCTGGCAGGCCCAAACAGTAGCCAAGGCATGCCAATGTTCAGGAGTGGCAATAATTACTGCATCTATGTCCTTGTCGTCAAAAATACGGCGCATATCTTCAATCATTTGCGGCTTAACTTTTTGCTGTTTTTCCAACTCACTGATTGCTCGGCCTCCCCTTGTTTCATCAACATCACATATATATTTTACCTCAACACCGGGGCAGTTTTTTTGTATGCCTAATATAAGTTGAGTTCCTCTGCCTCCTGCACCAATGAGTGCCACTACTACTTTTTCATTTGCGCTTGTCATAACTCAAATATTTTTTTAATAAACTGTTATACCTTACACGTCTTCAGGTATTTTGTAATTATCCCTGTATGTGGTTTTGAGAAGGTTGTTTGCTTTGTCATTCTCAATAAACCGTTCATTTTCTGCATCAAAATACAGTTGCTTATTTCCAATACGATAAGCAATATTCCCCAGGTGTACAAGACAAGCACTCAACTGACCCTGTTCTACATTACCGTTTGGTTTTTTGCGGGTCCTCAGAGATCCAATAAAATCTTTCTGGTGTTCCACATCCGGCATTATTCCACCTTCCTGGGCAACTACTTCAGAATTTTCACTAACAACCTGCCATCCACCACCATGACGGCCCAGGTACATTAAACCTTCCGTGCCATATATTTCAGTTCTTGTAGCGTTGGTCCTCCAGTCAGGAAAACGGTTTGGATCCATACGAATATCTCCCGGTGTTTTTTTCATGTAGTTAGTACCATTTCCACTATCGCAGGTCATGGTGAAATCTCCAAAATCGTAGGTAATGGAAAGAAATTCGGGAGTTTCCTTTTCTGAACCCCACGGCCAGTTTCCTCCTTTTGCATAAACCGATTTCGGATGTGACGGGTCGCCAATTACCATGCGGGCCAAATCCATTACATGGCTTGCATCGTCCGACAAGGCCCCGCCACCAAACGACCAGAAGTCGAGCCACCCTCCGCGTCCATCGGAATTTGTAATGGCCGGATTAAACGGGCGATAATCTGCTGGCCCAAGCCATGCGTCCCAATCAATCCAGTCAGGTGTTGCCTGATCCGGTTGAGGCATCCATTTTCTGCCTCCAAGCAGATTGTAGGACTTTACTGTTACAATTTTTCCCAGTTTTCCACTTTGAATATAATCACGTGCAGAAAAACCATAAGGAGCACTGCGGTTTTGAAACCCTATCTGGACAATCCGGTTATATTTTTCTGCTGCTTCTATCATCTTACGTCCTTCCCATATGCTAATAGTTGGGTTTTTTTCCACATATACATCTTTACCTGCCTGGCAGGCCCAAACAGTGGCCAAAGCATGCCAGTGCTCCGGGGTAGCTATCCATACTGCATCAATATCCTTGTCATCAAAAACTTCCTTCATGTTTTTTGTTGCTCCGGGCTTATAACCTAATTCCTTTTCAATTTGAAAGGAAGCAATCTCTAATCTTGATGTTTTAACATCACAAATTGTTTTTAATTCTACATTCTCAATTAATTTACACGTGTTAATAATAGTATCCAGGCCACGTCCACCAGACCCAATAAGCGCCAGTACAATTTTATCATTAGCCCCCTGGCAGGAAGCTGAGATTAAACCTGAACCTCCAAGCGCTATACCTGTGGTACTTATCAATGAATTTTGAATGAATTTTCGTCGTTCCATACTGATTTTTACTTAGGATTGTTAAGCAAGTAATTGACTGAATTGAATAAAAGGGTATTGAAAGCTTCCACCTCCCAGTCATCCCAATGTCCCAGTGAGGTATAGATTACTTTCCCTTCCGTTGAGTGGTTAATCCACATAACAGGCTCCGGGAGCTCATCCTGAATAGCACCTGTTAGAAGTACCTGGATGTTTCCAGAACGTAAAGGCCTGTTTTTATATAACCAACTTGGACTAACAAATCTCAAAGTATCGATTCCTTCTAAAAGTGGGTGCCCCTCCATTCCCGGCACTACAGATATTTTTGTCCCTTCTTTTAGATGACCATAATGCCCTTGGTAGTTACCCCCCAACACTTCTTCATCAAATTCGGACCATTGTTCGAGAAATTCAGAAGCCTGTTGGCTTGCGCTGATTAAACCACCTCCTTCTCTGGGTACATTCCGTTTGGCATCAAATGCATGGCTTGCTGTCCTTATTCCCAACAAAGGTTTGCCACTTCTGACATAATCTTTAATAACTTTCATCTTTTCAGGCTCCAATGCCCGACGCCGAACAGCCATAATAGCAAGATCCGCATCCTTTAGTATCTGAAGGTTTTCAATATGGTGCCGCCCTTCCCCTTCCATAACAGGTTTTCCAACTGCATATTCGCAATTGATATCATTTTTAAGTAAAAATTTATGGGCAAATTCCGGAAATCGCTGGTTTGTACGATACTCCCCTTCAGCAGTAACAAATGCAACTATGGGTCGGTCATCAGCTTCAAACCTGAACTGAGGTTCCCCTGTAAAATCGCAGGATAACATTGTTGGACAAACATAATTTTCGATATAGTTATTCACCAAACTGTTTCCTGTAAAATGTGAAACATTAGGCCATTGTTTAGAATCATACATCGTATCGGTTAGATCACGCATTAAAACAACATTGTAACCGAGTCGTACCATATTCCTCAAACCAAATGAACGTCCAATGACACACATGTTTGTATGAACTCCCATCAAAATGACATTTTTAATTCCTCTATTTCGAAATAAGCCCGCTATTTCTGCACCTGAATCACTAATAGCATCTTGATTATTTATTTCAATTATATCGATTTGTTTTGTCCATTCTTTTCCTTGTTTACATTCTGGAGAACAATCACATCCACCGTCAGATTGGTCAATAGGCCATTCAGCATCTTTTTCTGTTTCCAGTTTATTGTCACTAATCAGACTTTCAGATTTTATATCTTTATACTTTTGCCCCAGTTTGCGTGCCGGATGATTTTTATAGTAATCCATACAATCACTTGGGGCATGTACTATCAACATGCCTTCTCTACGTGCTTTATCTACAACTTTATTCATTAATGGTGCCATTTCTGCAACCCTTTTTGTCGCTCCCTTGCACCAATGCTGATCCCACATATCGCAAATTATGATGGCTGTTTCGCTTGCTGCCCATTCCTGTATTTCATTTATAAGAATATATGCTTCCTTATCTGATTCCGATGGGACTCTTTGTTGTAAAGACATTTTCATTTTTGGAACAATATTCTCTTTTTGTGCTATGACGTAATATGAAGCTGACGAAAGCGTCATAAAAAAAAATAAACATATTAAAATCTTTGTTTTCATAATTCAGTAATTACATGTTATTTATTTATATTTTGGCCAGTTCAACTCACGATGCAAAAACTCAAAGGTCCTCTCTCCATTGATTGAATGCGGTCCGTCGAAATATTCGATGACACAATGTTCATCTATACCAAGTTTTTCATATACTCGGCACGCACGTTCAAATTCATAAGCAACCCAGGAATCAATTCCTACATCATCATCACGACCCCGCTCAACCATAAATGGCCGTGGAGCAATCAGATAGGTCATTTCAGCATAATTAAACGAGTGTCCCAAATCCCACTCCGGCATTTCATATTCAGGCCCTCGGTACATATAAGCTGAAGGAAAATGGATGTCGGCATTAATGCGGACCCATTCGTTAAAATCAGCTGAACTGATGGCTAATTTATATCGTTGTTCAAGGGCAGGAATACGCATTGCTGATTTACCTCCATAGCTAAGTCCATAAAACCCAATTCTATTATTGTCCACAAATGGAAGGCTATCCAGCCAATTAATTATTTGGGAATGCTGTGGGGTAATAATTGAAAAGAGCGATGCCTTCAGAGGATTTGCTTTTCTCTGCATAGAACGAAATTCATTTCCACCCTTGTAAAGGTTGAAGGGTGCAAATGTAATAAAACCAAGTTCCGCTAATTGAGCAGTAAAACTTTTATAATAGCCATAATCTCTCCCGGACTTTGTAATGGTTGAGTAAGGTGTTCCCTCAAGGCCATGCTGGCAGACTACAACCGGACGTTTTTCTCCTGGTTTTATATTTTTAGGGATACAAAGTACTCCCCATGCGAATACTCCAGGCCACACATCAATAACAACATCATAACCTATCCATTTTTCTTCGTCATATATTTTTCGTGAGCGCGGATTTAATTCTTGCAGTAAAGGTTTATCAAACCATCCTATATGTTCATATTTAAATGCTTTACGTAAAGACTCAACTGAATTCTTGTAAGCCTTTTCAGAATTAAATGATAACCTTGAAAGAATAAGAGAATCACGCTTATATTCTGAATTTCGGAGAAGAAGTTGGATGTGATTTTCTAGTTGCTTCACTGTTCGTTTCTGTCGCGAGAGGGGATCGTAGTTGATACGGGTGTCAATAGGGAGATTTTCCGATAAATCCTTTGTTGATGTCACACCAAATTCAACAGCCAATTCTGTAAAAGCTTTATTTGAGCCAAATGTTAGTGTACGACCTGTAGTATCATTAGGAATAAGCGTTCGTAATCCAAAATCAGGACTAATCAGAGAATCAATCCGTTGGAATTCACGTTGAACATTAATAAAGGCAGGTGTTTTCAATTCGCCCGGGCCCGTATTTGGAACATTCCTTTTCCACTCGGGGTAACGGGAATATTCCACTATCATTTTGCGGGGGGCTATTAATGTTGCTATCTCAGCATCTCCAAATTCATCCAACAGGCCCCAAACATTTCGATAAAGAGGTTCTTTCCATAAGCTGTCCCGGGGGCTAAAATAACCTGAGATAAGGGCTGCATCGATTCGTGAGTCAACAGCGGCTGCATACATGGCTATTAATCCACCTTCACCATATCCGGCGACAGCAATTTTTTTCTTTTTCTTGCTGTCCTGGATACACCAATCGACTGCTGCTGAAACTTTTTGTACTTCGTATCCAATAGGATGTCGTCCTAACTCAAAAGCAGGGGTGTAAATCCAGTCTCGATGCGTACGTTGATTAGATTTGACCCCTTTTGAAAAAAGAGTATCACGGCTTAGTAACACCGGACAGATAACACAAAATCCGTTTTCTACAAGACGCCTTGCCAACTGCGATACAAGCTCTATTCCGGGTGCAAGGCCCGCTAGTTGTTCAGGTGTTTGATCGGCATCAGGTAATACAATTACATACCCATGACACTTACCTTTTGGTCTTAAAAGTAATCCCTCTCCTTCTACTTGTAAAGGACCCGTAAGTTTTACCCAGTCATCCTGTTTAACCTTAGCTGACTTAGTAAGATCAGGTACAGGCTCCAGAACCGGCCACCGTACTTCATAAATCGCATAGTCGGCCATTTGAGCTACCTGCGTTGGTTCATTTGTGTTTAACCCTAAAAAGTGGGGCTCCACTCGTTCGTCAACAGCTCCAATAATCTGAGAAAGACGGGTACGGTTGGGGGCGATGGAATTCTCATAGGCTTCAAAACTAGATAGGTTGTGATTCCAGTGATGTGTCCGTTGTTTTTTGGAAACAGCAACTTGTTGATCAAGAAACTTGTGAATGCTGCTGCGCATGAGCACATCCAAAGGTTCTTTCCAAGTGAGATGTTTAGTATTTGGGAGGGGGGAACCTATGTCTTGAGAATAAATTTCTTCACAAGAAAAAGAATTTACTCTCGGTTCAATGTTTTTTTGTGAATGACAATTTGAATGAAAACCTAAAATTAATAATGTAATTATAAAAAATACCTTTAAAGAATCTATTTTGAACAATTCTAATATCGAGGAATGATAGTTATCAGACATTTTCATATTTTTTATAAACTTCTTAAAGTTGACTTCCCATTATTTTAAAAGCAAAGGCCTGTTTGCATGGTCTGTTTTCTTCGATTTGCAATTCTGTTGGAAGTTTAATATCTATTCCATTTCCTTTCTTTTCCCATGATAAAGGTATATCGTATCCTAATAAAAAAATATCAGACCTTCGCTTCGGTATCAAATGTTCCACAAACAATGATTCACCTGGCCACCCGTCAATAATCGCATAAGTAATTGTATTGTCTTTATTTCTTGTATAGAATATCTGCCCTTCACGTGTAATTTTGCATGGTCTTGTTTCATAAATGGCTTCTCCATTTACTTCCAGCCATTGACCAGCATAATCCAAAGTTTCGAGTACTTTTGGGTGCCAGTTGCCTTCGAGATTGGGACCAACTCCAACCATCAAGTTCCCACCTTTAGATATAATATCTATTAGTTTCGATACAACCCAATCCCCGCCACGGATATACCGGGCATCGGGTTCATAGGAGAAAATTTTTCTTGTACTAAGAGTATGGATAACCTGCCAGGCCATGGTCCCCTGACTTTCATCTCCTGGAACATAATTTTCAGGAGTATGATAATCACCATAATTTCCTATACCCCTCCATCTTAGCATACAATGCGGCTGCAACTCCCTTGCCATTCTGGCAGTTTCCTGCATATGACCCCAGGCAAATTTAGGGAACCACATGTCAAATGACAACATATCAACTTTTCCATAATTGGTAAGTAATTCTCTAATTTGACCCTGATGTCTTTGAGTAAAACGTTCCCAGGCTTGCGGATTATTTTCAGGCGTGAAAGTAGTATCCCGGTGAGGATTCCACTCGTCAAACCGAAAATCTGTGTCAAACCAATCAGGATGCGAAAAATACAACCCGATTTTCAATCCCTTTGCCCGTGCAGAATTGATCAGCTCTTCAGTAATGTCTCTATTGAAAGGTGTTTCCATTATGCTATAATACATATTTGCCGGTTCTATAGATCCAGCATCTTCACCAAAAAACTTAAATTTATTTTTTATGGGTATTTTGGTATCATACATTGAAAATCCATCATGATGTTTTGTTGTAAAAACAAAAAATTTAAAACCATTTTTAACCATCATGTCGGTCCATTTGTCTGAATCATAATCCTTCGGATACCATCCTTTATATAAATCATGATAAAATCCCTGAAAGGCTGATTTATCTGCATGATCACTATTGATTATCCAAGATTCTCTGCCATGTACAATGGAATAGATACCCCAATGGATTCTTATTCCATATTTCATATCCTGAAACTGTTCTATAGCTTCCTGGGGTGCATGATGGTAGTTACTTAAATTGGCATTTTTCATATAAGGTTGCCAATGGTGTGTACCATCCCGTCCTCTAATAATCCTGCCATCTGCGTCTGGTTGATTTACTGGTTTGTAATTGCGTTGCTGTGCTAATAGAGAAAAACTTAATATCAGGAGAAGATGAATTACCAAAGCTCTCTTTTTCATTATTTAAATTTTAAATTTATGAAAATAGCTGGAAATATTTCACTGTAAAGGACTATTGTCCTCCACAGTGAAATTTCTCATTTGAATTATTAGAATTATTAATTGTAACCGGAATTCTGTACTAAGTTATCATTAATGTCAAGTTCAGATTGGGGAATTGGCCACAAATAATAATGTTCATAATATTTCCTTTCCTGAATAAAAATATGGCCTTCTTCATTTATAATATATTTTCCATTATAATTTTCAGGATCATTAGTAATTTTCATACCATAAAAATTCCTGTTTAATTCCTCATGTGCAATTCTCCATCTAGCTAAATCCCAATATCGGATGCCACCTTCACAAGCAAGTTCAACAGCTCTTTCGTTTCTGATGATTTCTCGTAATTTAATTGGATCTGTTTCAGTAACTGGAGCCATCTGAACCGCTTCTCTTCCTCTAACTTTATTAATTGTTTCATCTAATAAACCTTGAGTAATATTATCACCAGCCTCCAATTTTGATTCTAAATAACTTAAAAGTACTTCCGCATATCGTATAAGATTATAATCACCTCCATAACCCCAAACATTTCCTTCATAGTCCTCATCAAAAAACTTGTTTATTAGATAACCAGTTAAACCTGGCCCTGTTTGGGATGTCGAATCAGGATGACCTATAAATAATTCATCTTTTACTATCGAATAGCTCGGTAAAAGTACTGTAGCATATAGGCGGGGATCCCTGTTATCAAAGGGATTTTCTGGATTGTATAAAGGAGAATTTTCTATTGAATTTCCATCAGTCATTAAAAATTTATCCACAAAGCTCTGCATAAATGAAAACTGATTATAGCCTCCTAATTGACCAGCTTTAATGGCTTGTTGAGTAAAAGGCTCACCAAATTGGTCCTGCATATATTGTCTCGCGAAAACTATTTCATCACTATTTTCTCCTTCATCCTCAAAAAGTTCTTTAAATCTTGGATCAATTATATACCTGTTAAGATCTATTAGCTGTTTATAGGTTTGAGCAGCCTCCGACCATTTATGTTGAGCCATTAAAAATCGTCCCATCAGAGCAAGGGCCGCACCCTTCTCTGCTCTACCTTTTTCAGCGGCTGATCTTGTTAAGGGTAAATTTGCTATTGCTTCTGTTAAATCATTTATAACGAAATTTATAACTTCTTCTTTTGAGGTTTGAGTGATACTGTTTGCTTCATCAAAGGTTAATGTTTTTTCAATCCATGGTACATCACCATATAATTGTGTAAGCCAGAAATAACTGTATGCTCTTATGAATTTGGCTTCGGCAATAAATGCAGCTCTATCATTTCCATCCATATCTATATTATCTATATTTTCAAGAAAATAATTAGTTTTTGCAATAAATTTATAATTGGAACTCCACATATCTAGTACTTGTGAATTAGTTGGTACGATTCCATCTTCAGGAAATCCACTGCCAAACTCTTTATTGGAAACTATATCTGTCCAACCTTCAAATTTTATTCCTACGATTGTCCAACCATTAAAATTATTCCACCAACCAGTCCAATTTTCTGCTCTGTAGCATGCCCTAATTGCTCGTTCTGCATCATCTTTAGTATTCCAAAAAGTAGCTTCACTTAATTGATCTTTAGGTTCTTCCTGTAAAGAGAATATATCATCACAACCAGAAAAAGCAACAAAAACAAAGATTAGCAACAAAGAAATTTTTTTTCTTATTTTAAAATTATTATCTTTCATTGTTTTAAATTTTAAAAATTAACATTTATTCCCAAAAGCCAAAGTCTTGTTGGTGGATAATAACTTGAACCAGCGTATCCACCTGTTCCCATTTCAGGATCCCAACCTGTATAATAATTATCAAAAGTCAAAATATTTTGACCACTTACATAAATACGAAATTGGTCAATAAAAGTATTATCAGTGATACTTGACGGAATAGTATATCCTAATTGAAGAGTTTTAATTCTTAAAAATCCTGCATCCTCAAGCCAATATTCTGAACTCGGACCAAAAGGCACTTCAGGCGAAGAAGAGAGAGGGATTAGTTTTGGATATTTTGCAAATCTGTTTGGATCTTCCTCAGTCCAACGATTTTCAACATGCCATTGCTCTATGTTTCCATTATTGTGAAATGCAAAACGCAATCCATCAAGTCGTTTTTCATAACCGGCTAATCCCTGAAGCTGCATGAAAAAGTCTAATCCTTTATAATCGGCCTGAACACTCATTCCATAGGAATATTTTGGGAACGTGTTTCCAATCACGGTTCTATCGTATTCTGCACTAATAATACCATCGGGTACTCCATCAGGTCCACTTATATCCACATAACGGATAAGTCCTGGGCTCGCCTCGTAATTTTGAACTGCATAATTATCAATATCATTTTGATCAATAAATAATCCATCTGTTCTATATCCGTATACTGAACCTAAAGGTTCTCCAATAAAAAGACCTTGGTTTATATCTTTTTCGACTCCGGCAAGTGAAACTACTTTATTATGGTTGATTGAAAAATTAGGTCTGATACTATATGAGAATTGATTAATAGTATTTCTATACGTCAGTTCAAAATCCCATCCTTTGTTTTCAACTTCTCCGGCATTTTGATTTGATACTCCCATCCCTAGAACTCTTGAAACTGTTAAATTATAAAGAATGTCAGTAGTTTTTCTCGTATAATGATCTATACTCAAGCTTATTTTGTTATCAAATAGATTTATGTCAACACCTTGATCAAAAACAGCAACAGATTCCCAGGTTATATCCTGGAATGGTAACGTAGTTAATGCTATACCCGGCAAAAGTCTTTCTTCTTCACCAAGTGGATATGATTGATTAAGATTTAATGTTTTTTGATAAGGATAATTTCCTATTTGTTGATTCCCTAATACACCATATGAACTGCGAATTTTTAAATAGTTAATTCCAGGAATATTAAAGAAATCTTCATTAGAAATAATCCAAGCAGCTGAAAAGGAAGGGAATAAACCAAATCGGGTTTCTTCAGGAAATCGTGACGAACCATCATAACGTAAATTTCCTTCTAAAAGATACTTTTCTTGAAATCGATAATTAAATCTTCCAAATACGGACGTTAACTTCGAAGTGGATGCACCTCCATAATTTGAATCATTTTCAGTTGCGAAAGCATTTATAACATGTAACTTAGTACTTGGAGAATTTTCTCTGTATGCTCCCAACGATTCATAATTATCCACTATATGAGAATAGCCGCCTAATATGTGGAGATTATGATCGCCAAACGTTTTATCATAGTCTAAATAAGCATCCATCAATAAATTACTTGTGGTACTTGTATTAACCTGAATTTTCGATGGGCCAGATTCAATGGTTTGATTATCCCACGAAAATATTGCACCAAAATTCTCACTCCTGTTATTTGACCAATTATAAGCAACTCGAGTTGTCAGTTTTAGTTCACTAACTATATCCCATGCCAAGGAAAAGTTATTCATGAAAAAGGTATTTTTTGACTTGAAAAATGAATCACTGTCAATACCAGCCTTTCCAACAGCGTGTCCCATGTGTGTACCGTAAGTGCCGTCTGATTTTTTACCGGGTATAGTTGCGGGAACCGACGTAGCATATCTCATGATTGTAGATAAATCGCCAATATTACCTTCTGACAATATACCGGGTTCATTTCGGGTTGAAAAGTTACCTGATATTTTTGCACTTAGTGTAAGATTGTCTCTAAATTTACTGTTCAGGTTTAATCTAATGTCATATCTTTCGTATTCAATTTTTTCAATAATACCTTTTTGATCTAAAAATCCTGTAGAAAACAAGTATTGAGTACTTCCTTCAGTTCCATTAATTGATACGTTATGTTTAGTTTGAAAGCCACTTCCTGAATTAAATATATCTTTTACATGATGTTTATTTGGAAATTCATCTGGGTTGTTACCAGATTTATATTTATCAATTTCTTCTTGAGTAAAGGCATCTCCTCTTCCCACATTATTTCTTGCTTCATTAAGCATTTCGGCATATACCCATGAATCCACATATTGAGGTAACTGCGTAGGTTCTTGTTTGCCAACATAAGCTTCGTATCGAACTTGTAGCTCCCCTGGAATCCCTTGTTTTGTGGTAATCAATATTACTCCGTTTGCTGCTCTGGAACCATAGATTGATGCAGATGCAGCATCTTTAAGAATGGATATACTTTCAATATCATTAGGTGATACAGAATTTATAGAGGAGGGAACACCATCAACCAAGACCAGTGGATTATTACCTGCACCACTAAAAGTCCCAAGCCCCCTGATTGTAATATTAGTCTGATCGTCGCCAGGTTTACCTGAATTTTGGGTAACAGTAACACCACTTGTTGCTCCTTGCAATAATTGAGAAGATTGTGTTGCTGTTCTTTTTTCCAGTTGTTCTGCATCTACTGAAGTAACAGAACCACTCAAATTTGATCTTTTCATTGTTCCATAACCAATGGCTACAACCTCATCAATTCCTATCGTCTCTTCTTCCAACCTAACATCAACTCTAGTCTGATTACCAATAACTACCTCCTGTGATCTCATTCCCACAAACGAAAACACCAGTATTGCATCTTGAGGAATATTATTTAACCTATATTCCCCATCGGCATTGGTTACCGTTCCCTGGGTAGTGCCTTTTACAATGACAGTAACCCCCGGAAGTGGCTGACCTCCTGCATCGGCTACTGTCCCTGATACAGCACGTTGTTGCGCAATTGCAGCATCACGGGCTGATGAAAGCAATTCCTCTCCAAAGGAATCGCCTTTTTTCCGGACTACAATGTACCGGTCCAAAACCCGGTAATCAAATGCCGTACTTTCCAGTGCTTTATCGAGAATGTCCATGATGGTGGCGTTTGTAGCCTCCAGATTTATTTCATCCAACTCTTTTAGTTCCTCCTTCTGATAGTAAAAGAAAAACTCGCTGTTTTCTTCGATCTGTTGAATCAGATCCACCATGGTTCCGTTCTCTAGATTGATGTCGAGACGCGTGTTTTGCGAATAGGTTGAAGCGGTTACGCTAACCAGGCAAAACATCAGGAAGACTGTTGTTAATTTCATTGTTAGCAGAATTTTTTTCAATAACCGGTTCTTTCCGGCAATTTTTACCAAATCTTTCATAAATTTGTAGTGTTAATGATTATTACTTTGTTTTTAATCTAGCAACGGTGGGTATGTGGCGCATATCCGCCGTTTTTTTTGGGGTGTGAAATTTAACTCGCAATAACAGCTAACTCACTGTTTGAATATTACTTTTTATTTCACCCCCTTAGAACGATAGTTTTAGTATTTCATAGGCGCTATTGTTTTGAAATGATAATTACATCTTTTGTTGCCAAATTTCTTTCATGTTTCACTTTGATTGGAAGCAGCAGTCCGATGGCCTGCATGGACTGATCGACAGGTTTGTTCTTTAGCACAGTTCCTGTAAAACGCAGTTCGCTTGCTTCTTTACAGGCAAACCGGATTTCCACGTTGTACCAGCGTTCCATCCTCCGGGCAACATCTGCCAGCCGTTCTTCCTCAAACTTGATTTGACCGTTTATCCAGCTTTCGTAGAAGAGCGTATTGACTTCCCGAACTTTTATTTTCTCCATTGGGTCATCAGGTATATGAAGTTGCTGATTGGGCTCCAGGTCTTTTAATTTATAGCCGTTGCGGTCGTTTATTTGCACGGAACCTTCCACCAGGGTTACCTGGCTAAATTCTTCGTCAGGGTATGCTACCGCGGCAAAGGAGGTGCCCAGTACTTCCACCTCATTGTTTTTAAATTTCACCTTAAAAGGGATGTCGCCGGGTTCCACTTTAAAATATGCTTCACCTTCCAGCTCTACCTGGCGGGTTTGGTTTCCAAAATTGTTTGCATAGCGAAGTGTTGTCCCTGAATTTAGCCAGACATGGGTACCGTCGTATAACATCATTTCAGTCATTTGACCAAGCGGCACATGTACTTCGGCAAACACCGGTGCTTGATTTTTAGACCAGTTGTAATTTAATATTGTACCTGCCCCAAAAGTCAGCAAGGCTATGGCCGCATATTTCGCCAGGGAGTAGTAAAACCGGAGCTTTTTATTTTTGATGTAGTGTGCCACTTTGTCCCATGAGCTGGTTAAAGAGCCATGGTGAAGCGGAGTGGCCTGCTTTATTCTGGGATTAAGTTCGGATACCGTTTTTTGAATTTCTTTGTTTTCCGGTAAAGATACCAATTCATTCAGTTCATTGGCTTCGGATTCCGAGGCTTCACCGTGCAGTTTGGAAGCTGCCAGTTCCCAGGTTCTATCTTGATTCGTTTCGTTCATTTAATTGTTCATCTCGGAAAAGAACGACTGATGTGCCAGCCGTTCTTTTAATTTCTAAAACTAAGTATCTATGAACAACCAGACTTTCGTTTATCGGTTGCGTTCAAGTATAAAGACGAAAAACGAATAAAGGCAGGGTGACAGGAAAGGGAAGTTTTTTTTAGAAAAGTTCTGGAAGGAATGTTATAATGTTGTTAGTCAATAGGTTATGGCAGGAACGGGTGATCAATTGGTGAATAGCAATTTGAGATTAGGTGGAGATTAAGTTGAGATTAAGTGGTGATTGAGGAGAGGGGATTTAAGGTTTAACGTTTAAAGTGGGGCAGGGTGGAAATTAGGGAGATTGGAGGTGATTAAGTTGTGATTAGTTGTGATTGAGCAGAGAGTCAAAGAGAAGATTAATTAGAGAATGATGGATTGAGAAATTGATAAACTGTAGGATTTAGACTCAGTCCGTTTGCTATCAGCATTAATGATGATATATGATTTTAGCCGATAATAAAACAGTCCTTCTTGTGCAGGGTTTGCTCCCCTTGGGGGTTCGGGGTGCGGGAGGGGAGGAGAAGAGAGTTTAAAGTTTAAGGTTTAAAGTTTAAAGTGGGGCAGGGTGGAAATTAGGGAGATTGGAGGTGATTAAGTTGTGATTAAGGAGAGAGTTTAACGGTTAAAGGTGGGACTGGAAATAACGGAGATTAGGTTGAGATTGATATCGATTGATAGAGGTTTGATTAAATTGTGAAAGGATGAAATTGAAAAATTGCGCAATGGTTAAATTGCCAAATTGTTAAAATGTCTAATTGATTAATTGTGAAAGGATTAAGTTGTCAAATGGTTAAACTTTATAACTGTGGAAAGTGGAGCCCTAATTACCAGTACTCAATGACCGATCGTCAGCCAATGCCAATGACAAGTGTCCAAAATCCAATGACCAGCACCCAATGACTGATGACCAGTGACCACTGAAGTGAAAATTGATAAAAACATGATTACCCTCCTGCGTCGGCCGATGGCTTATTGCCGGGGACTCAGGTCATTTTTCATAAGCTCGTGTGCAACCCTCACTTCACCATGGTGGTCTATAATTTTAAGTGTAACCGAACGGTTTTCCCCTTTACCCGAAAATTCCAGCATTCCAAAGTTGTAATCACGAATGTCGTTAATAATTGGGCCATCAAACCGGCGGTTATGTCCTGTGGTTTGCCGGTTATAGCTGTATTGATGATTGTCGGCCTCCACCTGGGAAACTCCTGCATTGGAGCTGATCAACTCGTAAAGCGGATAACCTTCACGCGAAAAGTCAATACGGCTAAGCGAGCCTACATGCCAGTCACCTGAAATAAAGAACACACCTTCAATGCCTTCTGTGAACATCCACTTCAGGAATTCATCACGTTCATCTCCGAAATTCGCCCAGTATTCGCCGCGGTCGCCACGGTCAATGGTAGTGGTGTGTCCGTTGACTATTACTTTAAACGTGGCAGTACTTGCTTTTAGCTGTTCTCTTAACCATGAAAGCTGACCTTCACCCAACATTGTTTTCCTGTCGGGTGCTTCATTTGGATCACGGTGATAACGGTCGTCGAGCATAAAAAATTCCACATCCGCTATTTTGAATGAGAAAAAAATTCCGGCTGTTGTTTCAGTGCCGGCTGCAGGATTTGGCCAGTATTTTTTAAACAGGCTCAGTGAAAGGTCGCGCCACCTGAAGGTACGGTCGGAATTGTTTGGGCCATAATCGTGATCGTCCCAGATTGCATAAGTGGGTACAGAGGATAATATGGACCGGAGTCCGGGTACATCGCGCAGATAGCGATGGTACCGTGACAATGCATAAGAAACCGTACTTTCTGGCGCGTCATACGCCTCGGGCCACATCGGCATATAGTTGTTGTCGCCAATTAGCAGGAGCACATCAGGCCGGAGAACGCCCATCTGGGTCCAGACAGGCTGGACCGGCACCCGGATAGGATTTATGCAGGAGGTGAAGGCCACTTTAAAATTGGTTGATGATTCCGGTGCCGGCATCATAAGAAACGATTGAACCGTATGTGGCCTTACTGCCCTGCCGTTAATTTCAAGTTCGTAATGAACAAGCGCACGTGCCGGTATCCCGTCCAGAGTAATGGTGCCTGTAAATGGTGCTTCGGTATCCGTAAGTCCTGTTGCAACATCTTTAACAATCGGCTGCACTCCCGATTCATACCAGTAATGCACTTTCACTTCTGCCGGCATATCCGTTTCCACCCAAATGTTTGCCTCCGAGGAAGTAGTATGACCCACCATTGGTCCGCTGAGAAGCTGGGCCGCATACTGAGCATAACTAACCTGTACTATGAAAATTGAGGAAAAAATGAAGTATAAAATTGGCAATTTCATATGATTAAAATTGTTTGTTTTTAGTGGTATCATATGTAATTCGCATGAGGTTTTTATTTATCCTATGTTGATGTGATATATTGCTCATGCTCATTTCATGATTTCGAAACATTTATTAATAAAAACCGGATCTATAAAATTATAAGAAAGCTGTTAAATTTAAAAAAAATAACGATACCAATCAATTTAGGAGGATTCCAACCGTATATGACTATTTCCGGTGCAGGGATGGCTCCCCCTGGGGGTTCGGGGTGCGGGAGGGAGGAATATGATGGTAATTTATAGTGATGAATAGTGAATTATTGAGAAAGCCTTAAAGCGAACGCAGTTTTCCGATGCATCGGAATAGGCTTTGTCAGCGTTTCTATGAACGATCTAATCCTGTTTCTTTCTGACGATCAAAAAGAAATTGAAATCCTTCGGGTCGAGCATTTCCTTCAGGGAGCGGTAGGCACGGGCGATCTGTGTTTTAACTGTGTTACGCGATATGTGGAGTTTTTCTGCTATTTCATTGTAAGACATCGATTCAAATATGGCCAGTTCCAATACTTTCCTGCATTGGTCGGGCAGCTTTTTTACTGCCAGGTAGAGTTGGGCGTATTGTTTTTGATCGTCGAATTCCTTTTCATTTAATGGAGCACAAATGTCCTGGTTAATGGGCTCGGTCAGCAATCTTTTTTTTCTGTAGTAATCGATGATGCTGTTGTGAAGCATTGTAAAGAGATAGTGTTTTATGGAGGATTGGATTTGTATGTTTTTACTGTTCTCCCAAAGCTTTATGAAACAGTCGGACACCAACTCTTCAGACAACCCGTTGCTGTCAGGGATTGATTTGGCTGCATACAGGTACATCTGGTGGAAATATCTGTTGTGCAACCGTTTTAAAGAGCTTTTATCACCCTGCTGAATATTTTTCCAAAGAAAGTCTTCCAAAGTTGTCCTGTTTTATTAGTTTCCTAACAAATATAACTTTTTTGGCGATAAACAAAAGAATAACCAGTAGAAATTTTATTGAATAAATGTAGATAAGGTTATAAAAATTTTAATAAATTAACGATTAATTAAAAAAGCAAATTGTTTTAACGTGAATGAAAAAAACCACCCTTTTCCCTGCTTCACGGGATAAAGGATGGTTTTTCCTTACAAATTTCTTTTGTTTTAGCTTCCGAAGTCGTCGAAGGCTATATTTTCATCGGGAACACCCAGGTTGTAAAGCATTTTCTGCACCGCATCGTTCATCATGGGCGGGCCGCAGAGGTAGTAGTCGATTTCTTCAGGCTCCTCATGCTGGTTCAGGTAATTGTCGTAAATTACCTGGTGAATGAATCCGGTAGGTCCTTCCCATTTGTCTTCTGGGAGTGGTTCGCTTAGTGCCAGATTGAATTTGAAATTATCGAAATTCTTTTCGATTTCCCGGAACTGTTCGTAATAAAAAACTTCTTTCCATGAGCGGGCGCCATACCAGAACGTTACTTTTTTCTTTTCTTCTTTTACTGTATGGAACAGGTGGAAAAGATGTGACCGCATAGGCGCCATACCTGCACCACCGCCAATGAACATCATTTCGTTGTCGTTCTTTTTCAGGAAGAATTCCCCGTACGGCCCTGAAATGGTTACTTTATCTCCCGGGTTTCTGGAAAAAACAAATGAAGAGCAGATGCCCGGGTTCACGTTTTTAAATGCATTGTTTGCACGGTCCCATGGTGGGGTGGCAATACGAATGTTCAACATGATGATGTTTCCTTCTGCCGGATGATTGGCCATGGAGTAGGCACGATACGTTGGTTCCGGATTTTTCATCGTCAGGGTGAACATGCCAAACTTCTCCCATTCATCGAGGTACTTTTCATCAACATGGATATCTTTGAAATCCACTTCAATTTTTGGTACATCAATCTGGATGTATCCTCCCGATTTGAAGTTCATGTTTTCACCTTCAGGGAGCTTCACCACAAACTCCTTTATAAAAGTAGCCACGTTTTTATTGGAAACAACTTCACATTCCCATTTCTTAACACCCAGGACTTCCTGTGGAACTTTAATTTTAAGGTCTTCCTTTACTTTCACCTGACAGGCAAGGCGCCAGTTTTCATTTTGCTCCTTGCGGGTAAAGAAATCGGTTTCTGTGGGCAGAATTGAACCGCCCCCTTCTACAATCTGGCAGCGGCACATGGCACAGGTACCTCCGCCACCACAAGCCGATGGGAGTAGAATTTTGTTGTTACTCAGGGTTGACAGCAGTGTATTGCCAGGGTCAGTAATTATTTCGCGGTCGCCTTCATTGATGTCAATTTTAACTTCTCCCGAGGGTGTAAGTTTTTTCTTGGCAAACAGAAGGATGGCCACCAGCATGACAATGACTCCTAAAAACACTGCCACACTGGCAAGAATAACGGTCGTTTGTGTCGAAAGCAATAGCATTGAAAATATATTTTGTTATTACAATTGAATTCCCATAAATCCCATAAAGGCAAGACCCATCAGTCCGGTAACAATAAAGGTAATGCCCAGTCCGCGTAATGGTGGCGGTACGTTTGAATACTGCAGTTTCTCGCGGATGGCTGCTATACCTACGATTGCCAAAAACCAGCCGACACCTGAACCAAGCCCGTATACAGTAGCCTCACCTACATTAAAGAAGGCTTTTTGCTGCATAAAAAGGGATCCTCCTAAAATAGCACAGTTAACTGCAATCAATGGTAGAAATATCCCAAGCTGGGTGTACAGCACAGGAGCAAATTTTTCAACAACCATCTCCACAAGTTGAACCATTGCTGCAATTACCGCTATAAACATGATGAACGATAAAAAGCTTAAATCAATTGCTGCCAACGAAGGATGCAGCCATGCCATGGCTCCTTCTGTTAATATGTAATTTTCAAGCAGGTAATTGACAGGAAGGGTTATGGTAAGCACAAATATTACTGCTATACCCAAGCCGGTCGCTGTTTTTACAGTTTTTGAAACAGCCAGGTAAGAACACATGCCCAGGAAGTAGGCAAAAATCATGTTCTCGATAAATATCGATTTAACAAATATATTAATTAGATTTTCCATATCTTTTACTATTTACCTGTTAATCTTCTATAAGTTTTTTGTTGCGACTGCGTTGTACCCAAATAATAATTCCGATGGTAATAAGAGCCATTGGCGGCAAAATCATCATCCCATTGTTCTCGTAAAATCCTCCGTTGGAAATATACCAGCTGTTGGGAATTATCTGATATCCGTATATTGAACCTGAACCGAAAAGTTCACGGAGAAATCCTACAATTATAAGGATAAGGCCATATCCTGCACCATTGCCGATGCCATCAAGGAAAGAAGGCCACGGACGGTTTCCAAGAGCAAATGCTTCAAGCCGACCCATGATGATACAGTTGGTAATGATTAACCCTACAAACACGGAAAGCTGCTTGCTAACATCATAAACAAATGCTTTAAGCACCTGGTCGACTAGTATTACCAGTGAGGCAATGACCACAAGCTGCACAATAATTCGAATCCTGTTGGGAATGGTATTCCGTAACAGGGAAATGATGACATTAGAAAAGGCCAGTACAGCAACTACCGATAAGGCCATAACCACAGATGGCTTTAACTGGGCTGTAACAGCAAGTGCAGAACAAATACCTAAAACCTGCACGGTGATGGGATTGCTGCTGCCAACCGGATCGCTTAACAGTCTTGTATTTTTTCTTGAAAACAATGATTCACTCATTTTTTACGACTTTTTTTGGGTTATAAATTCGCGGTAAGCAGAAAATCCTTCCTCCAACATGTCCTGAAGCCCTTTGCTGGTAATGGTCCCTCCTGAGATTCCATCCACGCTATGGTCTTCCGGCGCTTCCTGACCAACTTTAGTCACAGTGATCGAAACCAGTTCTCCCGACTCATTAAAAATTTCCTTACCTTTAAAATCTTCCTGAAACCAATCGGTTGAAATTTCAGCTCCTAACCCGGGTGTTTCCCCCTGATGGTCGAAATTGGCTCCGTAAATGGTGCTCATGTCTTCATTTAAGGATATGAATCCCCATATGGGGCCCCACAATCCGGCTCCGCGCATTTCAAAAATGTATTTTAATCCATCCTCGCCCTGAAATTCGAATACCGGGAGCAATCTCTCCTCAATGGGTTTTACACGTTCATTACGCAATTCGATCTCAAATGCATCGACTCCTTCCACCCGTTCGCCCTGGGCATTAACAACATACTGGTTTTGTATGCGCTCTGCATATATCTCTTCTGCGTTGGCAGGAGTGGTTTGTATGTTAACCGATGCAAGTATATTCTGTTTTTTCTCAATCTCAGTATTCCTTTCCTGGCGCGGCCTCAATGACATGGCTACAGTGGCAAGAATGGCGGCAACCAGGATTACCATGACTGCGGCGTAAAGGAATGTATAGTTGTTGCTATTTCTGTCCATCGTATTATTATTTCGGTTAAGCTGAAATTTTTGCCCGCTTCATGCGGCGTTTTATATGCCCCTGTACCACATAATGGTCAATTAGTGGGGCAAAAGTGTTCATAAGCAATATCGCCAGCATCATTCCTTCCGGGAATGCAGGGTTAATTACCCGTATCAGGATAGCCAGAATACCAATCAACAGGCCGTATATCCATTTTCCTTTCCCGGTCTGGGCTGCTGAAACAGGGTCGGTTGCCATAAAAACTGCACCAAAAGCAAACCCGCCAAGAAGCATATGATGCCAGAATGGCGTGGACATGTAAGTATTTACAGCAAACAGGTTAAGAATTAGTCCCATCAGGAGTCCGCCGGCAAAAGTAGACAGGATAATTTTCCAGTTTCCTATTCCGGTTACAATAAGCACTAACGCACCTAACATTATGGCCACAAATGAAGTCTCTCCTATGGAGCCGGGAATAAATCCAAAAAATGCATCAACAACACTGTAGTCAACGGTTCCAGCAGCTAAATCGGCCATAGGTGTAGCCCCTGTGAACCCGTCAATAACACGATCACCTTCATCGAGCGCAACCCATACGCTATTTCCCGACATCTGGGCAGGATAGGCAAAGAACAGGAACGCCCTGGCTACCAGTGCCGGATTCCAGATGTTCATACCAGTGCCACCAAAAACTTCCTTTCCAAAAATTACTGCAAAGGCGGTGGCTACGGCTACCATCCAAAGTGGAGTTTCTACAGGCATGATTAGTGGAATGAGCATGCCTGAAACAAGAAATCCTTCATTGATTTCATGTCCGCGTATTTGTGCAAAAACAAACTCAAGTCCCAATCCTACTCCGTAAGAAACAATAACTACTGGTAAAACCTTGATTAAGCCGTAAAGGAAGATATCCCAAAAGCCTGTGTTGGCCAGTTCTCCTATAGCAATAAAGTGTTGATAGCCTACATTGTACATTCCGAATAACAATGCGGGTACAAGTGCCAGCACCACAATCGACATTGCACGCTTCAGGTCAATGTAATCGTGAATGTGTGCACCAGTTTTTGCTGTAGTCTTTGGCACATAAAGAAATGTGAAAAAACCGTCGTGCACCGAATGAAGCCAGTGGTACTTCGCACCTTTCTGTACATAAGGTTTCGTTTTTTCAAAAAAGTTTTTTAAGAATTCCATCTGAATGCCGCTAATTTAATATTATTTGCAAAAATTATCCGAGTTCTTTTATCATCGTGTTAATTCCCGTGCGCAGAATATCCTGAACTTTTGTTTTTGAGGCGCAAACATATTCACACAAAGCAAAATCTTCTTCAATTACTTCATAAAGGCCAAGCTGCTCCATTTTATCGATGTCGTTGGCCAAAATGGCCTTAAGCAATATAACCGGCATAATATCCATGGGCACTACTCTTCTGTACTGATCGGTCAACACAAAAGCACGATCGCCACCATGAAGATTGGCTGAAATTACATATTCCTTTTTAGGAAAGAGTTTTGACATGAATGCTTTGGTTGAACTGAATTTATTGATGCCCGGATCGGCCCATCCCAACATTTCGTATTCATCGCCTTCTGGAATAACGGTTATCTGTGCGTCGTAAAACCCAATGTATTCCTGAGCCTTAATACGTTTTCCTGTAAGTACGTTTCCACTTATAATCCGCTGCTTGTAATCTGTTTGTTTTATTCTGCGATCGGTAACCGTGGAAACGGGAGCGCCAAGTAATGTCTGAAGATATTTTGGTTTCTCAACTTCTGAACCGGTAAGGGCATAAACTTTTGTGAGATCAATTTTTCCGGTCTCAAACAACCGACCAATAATCAGCACGTCCTGAGGGTTAACTGTCCATACAACTTCTCCCTTATTTATTGGAGAAACATGATGGATTTGTACACCTACATTGCCTGCAGGATGCGGACCTGAAAACCTGACAATATCGGCATTATTTATATTGGTGAATACGGATTTTTCGCTTACTCCCAGATAAACATTTTTACCAGAAAGTTTTGCCAATGCATCAATACCCGTCTGGAATGTCCCCAACTGTCCTTCAATTACAAAATTATAATCCGGTGCAAGAGGAGAAGTATCGAAAGTTGAAACAAAAATAGCTTTGGGCTGCTCCTGGGGAGAAGCAATTATACCATAGGGCCGCCGCCTGATGAAAGGCCACAACCCACTTTTAAGCAATTGATCTTTTACTTCCTCAGCCGATAATTTACCGGGATTGGCTTTTTTAAATTCCAGTGATTCTGCCTGAGGACCTGCTTCAATTACCACTTCCAGAATGCGGCGGCGTTCGCCCCTGTTTACCGAAACTAACTTGCCACCTATGGGAGCAGTAAAAAGAACCTCAGGGTGGTACTTGTCGTAAAACAAGGCATCTCCGGCTTTAACTTCTTGTCCCTGTTTTATGAGCATCTTGGGCGTGAGTCCCGGAAAATCGGTGGGCTTAATTGCTACCATAGCAGGAGCAGGAAGGGATTCAAGCACTTTTTCGGCGCTTCCCTTTAATTTTATATCAAGCCCTTTCCTTAACTTAATGACTTCTGACATTTTATCAAGAATAGTATTGTTTTTTCAGGGTGGCAAAAGTAAATAATAAATTCACTATTCACAACGTTAATTTATGAAAAATCAACACTTCGAAATATGCTAATAATTACATGCTTTTTTCGTTTAAGGAGAATTGAGTAACTTTGAAACATTACACTACATTCAAATATAAGCATACTAATGAATATTAAATATTTGGCTTCAACAGTTATTTCTTTATTTTTTGTTGTTGTTTCCAGCGGGCAGTCCGGAGATGAAAATTATTACTATGAAAATGCTGTATACAATGAAGATATTAAAACTGTGCAGATGTACCGTGAAGGCTTTGCACTTTCCAACCCTGTCTGGGAAATGGGAGAAGAGGTTTCATTGGTATTCAAATTCGATGACCTTTCAGGGGAAGTTAAAGATTACCATTATACAATTATTCACTGCGATGCCGACTGGACCGAAAGTTTCCTGCTCCAGAGCGACTATCTGGAAGGATTTTTCGATAACCCGTTGAATGATTATGCTTATTCATTCAATACAAGCTTTGACTACGTTAATTACCAGCTTTACCTGCCCAATGAAAATGTTAACTTTAAGGTTTCAGGAAATTATGCATTGGTGGTTTATGAAGGAACTGATAAGGAAAACATTGTGTTAAGCAAACGTTTTTATGTACTTGAGCCAATTGTGGATATAGAGGGCGCGGTGCGAAGAGCTACGCTCGATGCCTTTGAAGGAGAGAACCAGGAGGTGGATTTTACTATATTTCATGAAAAGCTAAACATTATAAACCCACGGGAGGAAGTGAAGGTAGTCGTCCAGCAAAATAACCGCTGGGATAATGCAATAAAAAACCTTGAGCCGTTGTTTATCCGGGATCGTTCACTGGTTTATGATTACAACCGTGAAAATGTTTTTGCGGCAGGAAATGAATTCCGGTACTTTGACAATCGGACAAACCGGGTAAATGGAGAAAATGTAATGTCTACTGAATTTCACCGTCCATATTTCCATAAAACGCTGATGCCGGATGAAGTGCGTGTTAACAGGTCATTCTTTCCGTATGAAGAGATGAACGGGCAATACGTTGTTGAAAGCCAGGACCGGGAAGTGGAAGATTATGATACCGAATGCGATTATACCTTTATTCATTTCACTTTGTCGCTCGAGTCGATATTGCTGGGTGGAACGGTAAATGTTTTTGGTGAACTAAATAATTGGAATGCCAATAAAAGCAATGAAATGACCTGGAATTTTGAAACCGGGGCCTACGAGCTGACCATGCTGCTGAAACAGGGGTATTATAACTATATATACGTTTATGTGCCGCAGGGTGCTGAAGTGGCTGATCATACTGCACTGGAAGGCAGCTTTTGGGAAACCGAAAACGATTACCAGATTTTTGTTTACTACCGTGAAATTTCCAGCCGCTTTGATCGCCTGATTGGATACAGGCAGCTTAATTCACGGGTGAACCAATATTAAAAAACAAAACCCGGGTATATATTCGTTGCCGACAGATTCGTTGGTTGCGGATTCCATCTGTATATATTGTATCAAAGAAAATGAAGTGTTCCTGTCCGAACGGCCGGGCGGGCACCGTTCACTTTTTACTATCATATAACTAAAAATCCTGAATCTCCCTGGCGGCGCATGGAAAGGACGATTTTCAAGCCCAGGCCGGCAGTTGCGCCGCGAGGTGGTTGATTGAGGCTGCATTGCTATAGACATTTGATTCCTCCGGAATCGTTGACAGAAAGATGGCCGGTGCAGAGGGATAGCTCCCTAAATTGTCTCTCCAGTCTCTATAACTGCAAATTATCTCATGTTATTTATTAAACAATATTACTCAAATAATTTAACGGACTGTTTACTATAACTATACTTATCAATGCAAGCTGAAATATGCAATATTCCTGCTGCTAACTGCCACATGACTTTTCTTCCTTTTACTTTTCCTTAAACTTCACCTTTGCCTTTTATGTTTCACCTGATTTCCGGTTATCCCCGCCGTACCTTCGCCTAATCCAGATACAGCAGTGCAACCGGTTGCATGTACCAGGTATGGACCTGGTATGCAGTTGAACCCTGGTATTACTTTTATGGAAAGCAGAAAAGAACTGGATTCTTATCATTTAAAATAAAAATATCTAAAGTGCATTAACAATAGTGAGATTTTTTGGATATGAGCAAACAACTCCTTAACACACAATTCACTCATAACGATGGTTTAACATTGAGGAGTTTTCATAAACATTTCTAAATATACCTGATTTTAAAAGGTAACAAATAAATTTTATTGGCATAATCCTAAACAATAACGGACAAAAAGGTGTTAAATTTTTGTTAATTAATACTGATGTCATGAAAAAGCAGATTATCCGTTATTTGTTGGCATTAGTGCCGGCATTGGCATTCGCATTTTCCCCCACTACCAGTTATGCCGATGTGCTTTATGTTGATCAGAGTGCTGCCGGAACCAACAATGGCAGCAGCTGGACTGACGCTCATGTTAGTCTTCAGGATGCTTTAGGGGCAGCTGCAACAGGCGATGAAATTTGGATCGCTCAAGGTATTTATATGCCTGTGTCGGTTATCGACTTAAATGATGATGGGATTCCTGATGCCCGGGAGGCGGTATTTTTTATTCCTGGTGGAGTGGCCTTGTACGGCGGGTTTAATGGAACCGAAACCGATCGGAATGATCGCGACTGGTCGGTAAATCTTACCATATTAAGTGGTGATATCGACAACAATGATTTAAATGCCGATGGAAATTTTATTGCTGAAAGTACCGGGGATGTGGTAGGAAACAATTCTTATCATGTGTTATACACTGAGAATGCGGACCCGTCAACACGGGTTGACGGATTCATTATTACTGCCGGATGGGCTGAAATTTTAACACCAGTTGGTGTCACCGATCCTAACCTTGATGGCGGAGGCTGGTATAACCAGCTCAGTGCACCGACGTTTTCAAGCAGTCCGACTATTGTAAATACGACCTTTTCCGGAAATTATTCTGTATCAGAAGGCGGTGCTTTCTATACAAAACCGGGTCCCGTTGGTGGGGTGAACTCATCAGTTATTGAAAATTGCATATTCCTTAATAATTATTCTGGCCATAGCGGAGGAGCTATTTATTTAGGTTCCTTTAATAATGGCGATTACGAACCAGAAATTATAAATTGCACATTTACAGGAAACGAAGCTTATCGAATAGGAGGAGCCATTTATCTTGTAGGTGATAATGCAACAATTGTGTCATCGCTGTTCGGAAACAATCAGGTTACGGCAGTATCAGTGGAAATGGAAACCTTGCCTGGTTCTGGTGGGGCCGTTGCATTGGTCGCTTCGAATGCTTCTTTTACAGCATGCATGTTTGAAAATAATTCATCAACAGGCAATCCGACCGGAGCATCTGAAGGTGGAGGTGGTGGAGCGGTTTACGCTACTACGAATGAACCGCAAACTGTATCTTTGGGGGCTTCCATGCCAAGTTTTACCGGTTGTGGGTTTTATGATAATTCAACTGCTGGCAACGGTGCTGCATGGGGGGGTGCAATAAATTTTAAAAATGATGATGGAATGTTGCAACCCCTCCTTGTAAATTGTGTATTCAGCGGAAATACAGCACAAAACCATGGAGGAGCTGTATTTTGTTTTGTAAGGGTAGTGGGAGCCCCGGAGGGGTATTCTCCTTTGCTTGAACCTGTATTTACCAACTGTAGCTTTTACAACAACAGTGCGGGCGATGATGGAGGTGCAGCCTATTTTCAGGGATATAATTATCTTGGCAGCCAGGTTTTGCAAGCGGAAATCGAAAATTCAATTTTATGGGGAAATAATGCCACTGATGAGGGTGATCAGATATTTACAACCGGGAATGTTGATATCAGTTATTCTCTTATCGAAGGTTCAGGTGGTAGTGGTATTGGATGGGATAATTCCATTGGAACTGATGGTGGCGATAATATAGATGGTAATCCGGGTTTTGTAAATGCCGGAAACCCCAGAGGTGCTGATGGCATTCCTGCAACTAATGATGATGGCCTTCGCCTGACCGCTTTTTCAGATGCTGTGAATGCAGGAAATAATGCAGCTTCAGGGCTTACTGGTGTAACAAATGACTTTACCGGCGCTCTGCGTATACTTGGGGGCGTTGTTGATATAGGGGCCTATGAACGCAGCGGGTTTATCCTGCCGGATTTCGATTTTGTATGGATCATTGACTGGCCGCCAATTCAGCTTCCCTGCCTGACCTGCCCGCTACCCTGGTCGTTTCTGTTGTTTCCCGAATTTGGTTTAGAACCCCAATACATTTGGAAAGAACCCGCTCAGTTTATCCGGTCGGGAAGTTCTGCTACAATCGAAGGGGAAATCGTAAATGCACTTGTGCCAGAGATCAGTTTTAAGGTATATATGAAACTCGAGAGAGAACATACCTGGAAAATATGGAGCAGGCAACAAGGATCATGGTTTACCAAAACCGATGCCTCGTTAGCTGTGGCGAAAACAGAACATGTGAACTGGAAATTCTGGAAGCTGTCCACATCCAGTTATCTGGAAGGTACAGGTGAAATTAAGGGAGTTTTGAAACTGAAACAATGGTCATCTTCAGATAAAACAGGATTTCAGATGGGAATGGGAGCCAACGCGTTGGATGAAGATTTTGGTATGGCTGGCTATTTCAATTATAATGGAAAGCTGAGGTATAAAGGGAAAAAACTTCAGGTAAAGGGTTTGGGATCAATGAATGTTGACGGCATTCCTTGTGAAGAGAATTGTGAAGAACAATTTGTGCAACAAACTGAAGAGAAGGGTTGGGGAAAAAGAAAGAATGCAAGTCATGGTACTTTTCATATAAATGAGGAATTGATCAAGATATACCCGGTACCTGCCAAAGATTATCTTGTGCTTGAATCAAGTCCCATTGAAGGTGTTTCAGTAGTAAAAATATTGGATGCTTCGGGACGTACCTTAATAACTGAGAATTGGTCACGAAATGAATACAGGCATACGGTTAGGCTTGATAAACTGAACAGCGGCCTTCATTTTATACAGATAATCCCATCCAATTCCGGCGATGTGTTTTCAGGAAAATTTGTTAAAGAATAGTTCCCTGTTTATTTATCCATGAAATGATAAACTCTGTCAGAATAAAATAATTCGTTTGAATCATTTTCTTAATTTTGGCCCCTGAATAAAATTTATATGAATGAGGGTCAGGTTACTGTTCATTTTGTTTTTATCGTTAAGTTTCGTCAATTGCAGTCAGCCTGCAGCTTATTTCTACAACGAAGGGTTCATATATGGAACAATCTACCACATTGTTTATGAGCATCCCGAAGGTGAAGATTTGCATGATGAAATAAAAAAAGACCTAAACCAGTACAACCGGATTTTTTCGACCTACGATTCCACTTCAGTTATCTCGAAAGTAAATAACAATAAGCCGGTTGAACTGCATGAGCTGTTTGTTGAATGCTATAAGCGGTCGATGGAAATATCGGAGATCACCGGTGGTGCCTTTGATATTACTGCAGGCCCTATGGTAAATGCCTGGGGTTTTGGCCCTGAACTGCGCAGGCAGATGACACCTGAAAAGATTGACAGTTTAAAAATGATAACAGGTTACGAAAAAGTTAGCCTTCAGGATGGGAAGATCGTTAAGGAGAGCCCGCAGATGAAGCTTGACATGAGTGCTGTAGCTAAAGGTTATACCTGCGATTTGATAGGGCAGTTTCTTGCTGATAAAGGTTGCCAGAATTATATGGTGGAGATAGGAGGAGAAGTGGTCGCAAAAGGAATAAACGAAAAGGGGCGCACCTGGACAATAGGAATCAGTAAACCTGAAGAATCGGCATTTTTTGCCTCCAATGATATTCAGGCCAAAGTGAAACTACCTGAACATGCTCTTGCTACCTCGGGCAACTACCGTAACTTTTATGAAGAAGATGGTAAAAGGTATGCACATACCATTGACCCTAAAACAGGATACCCGGTTCAGCACAGCTTATTAAGTACCACTGTGTTGGCAGATAATTGCATGGATGCCGATGCATTTGCCACGGCTTTTATGGTTCTTGGCCTCGAAAAATCGATTGAAATTGCCAATAATCATTCTGAGTTAAAGGTCTATTTTATTTATTCAGGTGAAGGAGAAGAAAACCAGGTTTATATGTCGGAGAGTTTTATGGAACACCTCTCCGAATAAAACACCTTTCTGAAATTCTTATTTGTCAACACCAATAAAACGGATGTTTTTAAAATCAACATTCCTGGCAACTTTTGCCTGTTCTATTTTATCCTGCGTTTTGGCACATGAAATCCCTTGCTTTTTCAAATATGAATTTCCTCCAACATGGGTATTAGGAAAACTACCTCCCTTTTTAAACAGCATCTGTATGGCAAGTCCTGCGAATGCAATGGCAACCAATGCAACAGTGAGTAATATGATAATTATAAATTCCATTTTTATTTTCTCCTTTCAGTCAGCAAAATTACATCTTTATTCCATTCTTCTCAAATATTATACCTTGTTTACCGTAGTTTTATGGATGTTGGTCTAAAAAAATCACAGGAGTCTTAATTTTACAAGGGTTTTTACTAATTTTAGTGGAACTTTAAAAACAAAATGTATGGAAAAACATATCAACATTGTTGCCGCGCTTCATATCGGGTTAAGTATTCTGGGTATTATAATAGGAGTTATTGCGTTTTTTACACTAAACCTGGTAGGTGATATTTCGCAGGATCAGGATGCACAGTTTGTGTTGTCGATAATTGCCCGAATAGTGGTAGGGTTCCTTGTATTCCTAAGCATTCCAGGGCTTATAGCTGGTTTGGGGCTTTTAAAAAGGAAAGAATGGGCACGGATCCTTACATTGATCATCTCTGTTATCTCGTTGTTAAACTTTCCGATAGGCACTGCGGTTGGTGTTTATTCCATTTGGGCTCTTGTAAATACAGAAGTTGTTGACGAGTTTAAAAATAAAAACAGTGGCAGTTCAGTTTGAGATAACAATCAAGGGAAGGGTTCAGGGCGTTGGTTTTCGATATTTTGTGGAGAAAAGGGCGTCTGAATTAAATATAACCGGCTGGGTTAAGAATATGCCCGGTGGCAGTGTTGTGGTGATGGCACAAGGTGATGAAAAAGATATGAACACTTTTATTGACTACCTTCGGATAGGCCCCACGATGGCTAAGGTGGCCGACGTTTCCAAAAACAGAATGCCTGAACTTGAAAAGTTCAGCAGCTTTCAGGTAAAGTACTAAACCTAATTGTAAATTGTCCTTTTACCTTTGTCGTGTGAGCAAGGATTACCAACATAAATAGAAAATCAAAAATGATAAACTATCATCTTACCCCCGATCAATTTAGGGAGCAGGGCAAGAAACTGATTGACTGGATAGCCGATTATTACGAAAACATTGAACAGTTTCCTGTTTTGGCCCAGGTGAAACCCGGTGAAATTAAAGCATCACTGCCTGATAGTCCACCGCAAAAAGGTGAATCCTTTGATACTGTACTGCGTGATCTGGATGAAAAAATAGTACGGGGCATCACCCACTGGCAGTCACCTAATTTCTTTGCCTATTTTCCATCAAATACTTCTTTTCCTTCAATAATGGGTGATCTGGTTTCATCGGGATTGGGAGTACAGGGGATGATCTGGGCAACCAGCCCTGCTGCCACCGAACTGGAAACCCTGGTGGTTGACTGGCTGGCCGAAATGATGGATTTACCTGAGAAATTCCGTTCCTCCTCCACGGGAGGTGGAGTTATACAGGATACTGCATCAACATCGGCTTTAACGGCAGTCATTGCTGCCCGCGAACGGGCTACACATCTTGAGTCGAATAAAAAGGGGGTACGACAAAACCTTGTGGCTTATGTATCTTCTCAAACACACTCATCGTTAGAAAAAGCCATAAAGATGGCCGGAATAGGCAGCGAGAACCTACGGGTGATTGAGGTTGATGACCGGTTTGCCATGCAACCCGAAGTGTTGAAAAAGCAAATTATGAATGATAAAAGCAATGGACTAATACCGTTTTTTGTATGTGCAACAATGGGAACAACCTCCTCAAATGCAATGGATTCCATACGAGAGATAGGTGAGATTTGTCGAATAGAAAATTGCTGGCTTCATGTTGATGCAGCCATGTCGGGAACTGCCATGCTGTGCCCTGAATACAGGCATTTTATGGATGGTGTTGAACTGGCCGACAGCTTTTCATTTAACCCGCATAAGTGGATGTTTACCAATTTCGACTGCGATGTGTTTTGGGTGGCTGACCGTAAGGAGCTGATTGATACGTTTTCCATATTACCGGAGTATTTAAGAAATAAAGCTACTGAATCGGGTGAAGTATTCGATTACCGCGACTGGCATGTACAATTGGGAAGACGGTTTCGTGCGCTGAAATTGTGGTTTGTAATAAGGCATTATGGTGTGGAAGGCCTGCAGTTTCATATCCGCAAGCATGTGCAACTGGCACAACAATTTGCCGGTTGGATTGAAGAATCAGAAGCATTCGACCTTGTTTTAAAACCTCCGCTTAACCTGGTTTGCTTTCGTTGTAAAGGTGATGATGATTTTAACATGAAGGTGATGAATTCCATAAATGAATCGGGCAAGGCTTTTTTTACACATACCAAACTCAACGGTCAGATCGTTCTCCGTATGAGCATTGGGCAAACGCATACCGAAGAAAGGCACGTAAAACAGACCTGGGAACTGATTCAGCAAACAGCTGACGAATTAGCCTGACCTATTCCTGTATTGATGAAAATTTGGTGGATGAAGTTTTGGTTTCGCTCTGTCGCCAAATATTATTAATTTTGAGGATTAACAATTAGGAAGGGATGATTTGTGAAGAAATGGATTTACATACTGTTTTTATTTTGCAGCCTGGCTGCATACAGCCAGGAGCTGCAATTGCCGGAGTTTGAAGAAACGGACACGTTGCAGCTGGAGAGAGAACGAGACCTAATGTACCGGCAGCTTTTGTCAGGATCAATAAATGCAGGTAGTTTAGCGCTCCCGTTTCAGATGCCGGAACTGGATTTTAATGCCGGACTCTCCAAACGCTGGTCGTTCGATTCTTCTGAACTTAGTTCAAATCAGTTGCAGGTTCACCAATACTTTAACAGCTATTCAGGATTGGCACCATCGCCATTTTTGCGTAATGAGACAGTATTCAGCAGCGATGCCTTCAGGATAAATGATCGCTTTACCCTGGGGGGATACAGCTTTGGAGCCAATTCTGCATTTACTGCCCCTTTCCCAAACCAGGGCATGAACAGCTTTGATGTACGTGGCTCTACCATGTTCATGCAGTATAAGGTTTCTAAAAACTTTAAGATAGAAACACGGGTAAATGTTATTCAGGGACCAGGTCCCGGATATTAACCCCTGATTTTAATACAACTGCATATTATGTGGCAAAACTTTAAACTTTGAACTTTAAACTTTAAACTCACTCCTCCATGTTAACTGTCTATAAAGCGTCGGCCGGCTCGGGAAAAACATTTCAACTGGTAGCGGAATACCTGAAACTATTGTTGGTAAATCCATATAGCTATACTCAAATTCTGGCTGTAACATTTACCAACAAAGCCACTACCGAAATGAAGAGCCGCATAATGGAGCAGTTGCACAGTCTGGCCAATGAGGGTGACTCTCCTTATATGTCGTTGCTGAAAAGGGAATTGTCGCTGGAAGAAAACAGTATCAGGCAAAGGGCACGGCAGGCACTAAAAAATATCCTGCACGATTACAGCCGGTTCTCAATCAGTACAATTGATTCTTTCACACAACGGATCATAAAGGCTTTTAACCGTGAAATGGGCATTTCGCCCCATTTTGTGCTTGAGCTTGATAACGACCTGATACTTGAAGAAGCGGTTGACCGCCTGTTGGCTAAAGTGGATGACGACAAGCAGCTAAGAAGGTGGCTCGTGGATTTCAGCAGGGAAAAAATTATGGAGAATCGCAGCCAGCACATTGAATCCGATATCAAATCGTTGGGGAAAGAATTGTTTAAAGAGAAGTTCCAGGTTTTCTTTCCGGATAACAATGAAACGGTTTATACACGTGAGAACCTGAATGAATTCAGAAAGGAGCTCGAAAAACTTATAGCAGTTTTTGAAAACACTCTTCAATCTAAAGCGCTTGCAAGCAAACGGCTTATTGGAGCTAACGGATTTTCAATTGATGATTTTTCCCATAAATCGGCCGGAGTGGCTGGTTATATTAACCATTTAGCAGAAAAAAATATCAGAGAGCCCGGTGTAAGAGTTATGCAGGCTGCTGAATCACCCGACAAGTGGTTTGCCAAAAATCATTCTCAGAAGGATCGGCTGTCATCGCTTGTTGAAGGACATTTACAACCTTCATTAAACGAAATTATTGCTTTGTATAATAGGAACTGCATAGCTTACAAGTCTGCTTCGGAAGTAATGAAGCAGTTGCGTATACTTGGCATATTGACCGACCTGAAAGAAGAGATCAGGCTGCTTTTACAGGAGAAAGGTATATTGCAACTATCGGATTCGAATTTGCTGCTGAGTAAAATTATTGGCGACAGTGATTCTCCTTTTATCTATGAAAAAATTGGAACCCGGTTTAACTATTTCATGATCGATGAGTTTCAGGATACCTCATTGTTGCAATGGAATAATTTTAAGCCACTGGTTTCGAATGCCCTTTCGGAAGGGAGCCCGGCCCTGTTGGTAGGCGATGTTAAGCAATCGATATATCGTTGGCGCAACAGCGACTGGAACATTCTTGCCAGTCGGATAGAAACTGACTTTCCGCTGCATCCTCCCAAATCAGTTTCGCTCCAACAGAACTGGCGCAGCCGGAAGAACATTATCGATTTTAACAATGCTGTGGTGGGCGCACTAAAATACACTTTTGAAGAAAACTTATTTGGAGAGTTTGACGTCGGCCATTACATTGATAAGTTCGGACATGTTTACCAGGAATACATTCAGAAACCGGGAAATCCGGATGCTGAAGCGAGCGGTATGATAGAAGTATCGTTCCTTGAGGATGTGGGGTTTGATGAAGCTTCAGCCTGGCTTTTGGTGGAACAGGTAAAGCAATTACAGGATAAGGGACTGAGGGCTTCTGATACTGCTATACTGATACGCAGGAAAGCAGAAGGCGCCATAATTGTTGAAACTTTTATGGAGGCTGTCAAACGGGAGGGGAATGAAGGATATAACCTGTCGGTGCTGTCGAATGAATCGCTGTTTTTATATGCCTCCCGGGGAGTTAATTTTGTTATTCTGGTTGTAGAGGTATTGATTGATCCTGAAGGAACAATTCAAAAAACAGCCCTTTTACACCTATGGCTGTCGTGGTTAAAGCCACTGAATGAGAATGAATCTGCTAAAATTGCCAATGTGCAGGAACAGGTAAAAGCGGAAGCATGGCTGAAAGATGAGGAATTTAAAAAGGTTTTTGAAACAGAATTGGGGGAAAAGATTAAGCTGATACAGGAAAAAGTATCTCTTTGTTCACTCGACGAAACGGTTATGCAGATTTGTGCTTCATTCGGATTGTTTGAATTACAGGCCGAGCTGCCTTATTTGCAGACGCTTATTGATCAGGCTGCTGAGATAAAAATTTCACTTTCCAACGATTTATCCAATTTCCTTTTCTGGTGGAATGCAAAAGGCTGTAATTCATCGGTAAATGTTAACGAAGAGGTGGATTCCATCAGACTACTTACCATTCATAAATCAAAAGGATTGGAATTTGAAGCTGTATTACTGCCCTCATTTAATTTCGACAGTTCGTGGGTTGGTAATCAGGCGCCAGTATTATGGTGCAGTTCCGATGTTGAACCCTTTAACCGGTTTCCACTGTTGCCGGTAAAGGCAGGTACCAAACTGGCCGGCACCATTTTTCGCAACGATTATTTTGAAGAAAAAATGAGCAGCTTTATTGATTCCCTCAACCTGATTTATGTCGCTTTTACCCGTGCAAAATCAGCTTTGTTTATCAATTGTAAAAAGCCGGCAGAAAAAAAATCCGGAGAACAGGGAAAGACAGTCAATGCATTACTGGAGCATTCTTTCAATAATATGAGTCAGGCAGAACCGTTTGCAAATTGCTGGAATTTCGATAAAACAATATTCACCTATGGCAACCTTCCTGTATTTCATCCGGCGAATAAGGAGGGGAAGGGTAATATCATACACGAATACCACTTTCATGATTTTAGCAAACGGATTGGTTTACGCCTGAAAAGTGAAGAGTTTTTGATTCAGGATGCACAAAACCGCTCTGTAAAAAATACCGGAAAACTGGTGCATGAAATTCTGGCATCGGTAATTATTGAAGCCGATATAGAAAAAGCATGCTCTAAGTCATTCATTGAAGGTTATATCACTATTAATGAACGGGATGAGATAATGGAAAAGCTTGGGAAAAGTATGCTAAAGCCTGAGATTAAAAGATGGTTTGATGGCAGTTATAAAGTTTTAAATGAACGCAATCTTTTATCAAAAGAAAAACAGCTTCGTCCCGACAGGATTATGATTTCCGGCAAAGAAGCAGTTGTAGCCGATTATAAATGGGGTGAAATAAGACAAGATAAGTACAATTCGCAGGTAAGACGGTATGCTGAAGTGTTGAAAAAAAGTGGATTCGAAAAAGTGAAAGGTTATATATGGTATATAAATCTTGATGAAATAGAGAAAGTAGGCGAGTGGCTTTAGGCGAATTACCAAATTTCCCTTTTTGAATATATACAGTATCAAATCAAAGGATTCCGCTTTAAAAATATTTGTAATTTAGCCGGCAATAAAAATAATTCCAATTTTCAATTTAAGTTAAGATGATCCAACGAATTCAAACGGTTTACATATTTATGGCAGCTGTTCTTACAGCTTTGCTGTTCGGCTTTGATTTTGCTGAACTGGTTATTAATGGAGAGTTATATGTATTTGATGCCACAGGTATTATGCAGGCTGAAGAAGTCATTTTTGATGGTTTACCGGTTATGGGATTCATCGGACTTATAATCTTGCTGCATTTGGCAGTTATTTTTATGTATAAAAACCGTATCCGGCAAATCAGGATACTTGCATTTACCATCATCTTGTTGCTTGGATTGATTGGCATTATGTTTTACTTCCTGCATTCAGGGTTTGAAAACCCCGAAGTGGTTTATAAAATTCCTATGACCTTTCCGCTGGTTGCTGCAATACTTGATTATCTTGCAATAAGGGCCATTGGCAAAGATGAGGCGCTGGTGCGAAGTTTAGACCGCATAAGGTAAAACTGATGAAAGCCATTGTTTTTGCTGCCGGACTGGGAACACGACTTAAGGAGGAAACTCTTAATAAACCAAAAGCGCTTGTTGATATTGGCGGGAAACCTTTGCTGCAACATGTTCTGGAAAAACTGAAAAGGGAAGGAATTTCAGAAATTGTTGTTAATGTTCATCATTTCTCAAATCTTGTTATCGATTATTTAAATCGTAACGATTTCGGTGTAAAGGTTCAGGTTTCGGATGAAACAAACCAGCTGCTTGATACCGGTGGTGGTCTGAAAAAGGCTGCACCTTTATTAAGAAGTAAAAGTGAGCCGGTACTGATGTATAATGTGGATGTGTTAAGCTCCATTAGCATTGAAGATCTTTATAATGACCATGTGCAGTCGGGTGGATTGGCGACGTTGGCAGTCAGGAACAGGGAAACCCATCGGTACTTTAAGTTTGGCAGGGATAAACGTTTGGTTGGCTGGATAAATAAAAAGACAGGAGAAAAGAAAATTTCAATACCGGACCAGTTTGTTGGTGCCGCAGAAATGGCTTTCAGTGGAATTCATATTGCCAGCCCTGAGCTATTTAAATTAATGCCTGAAGATGACTGCTTCTCAATGACCAGCCTCTATCTTGACCTTGCTCGAAATCATCTCATCAGGGGTTATTTCGACCAATCCGACCTGTGGATGGATGTTGGGAAACCTGAAGAACTGGAAAAAGCAAGACAGATGTATCGATAAATTTACCATCTTTAACAGGTTTTTACTTATAACTAATCAATATGGAAGACCTGTTATTGTTGCTTTTTCTGTTTGCTTTCCATAAAGGTACAAATGCACCTCAAGGTTTAAATTATTTATGTAGCCAATACCCTTCGTCGTATTGGCCTGGTGTTATTAAAGTAAAAATGTCCGCTGCAGCAAATTTTTAACGTTCAGTATTATGAAAATAGCACGACGTAATTTTTTAAAAAAAACTGCCCTTTTAACTGCAGGAAGCGCTTTGGTTAATAATACTATTCACGCCGGGTCAGTTGCAGAAACTGATCGTTACGCTGCACTGGATGCTGCTTTGGCCAACCCTGTGCTTAAGAGGCAGCTTTTTTCTGAACCCGTAATAATAGATAAGCTGGAACTTCTGCGCTATAATGACAACTTTCTATGCCGTGTAAGATCGAAGGATGGCGCTGAGGGAATATCCGTCAGTAACAATATGCAAATGGAATCATTGTATCCCATCTTTGTCAGGCGGTTGCAACCCTTTTTCCCGGGAAAGGATGCAAGGGATCTGGAACAGTTGCTTAATGATGTATACGTGTACCAAAGCAACTATAAGTTGCAGAACCTGGCGCTTTGGGTGCCTTTGGCTACCATTGAATTTGCCATTCTTGACATGCTGGGAAGAATAGCAGGAAAGACAATGGGTGAGCTTATTGGAGAGATCCATCATTCTGAAATTGCAGTATACCAGGCTAATAATTTCAGGGGAAAATCGGCTGAGGAGTCAATTGAAGGAATCAGGAAACAGGTGGAAGAAACCAGTGCAAAAGCACTTAAATTCAAAGTGGGCGGACGAATGAATGCACCAGAAGTTCCGGCAAAACGTTCTGAAAAGCTTATTCCGCTTGTGCGAAAAACCTTCGGTGATAATATGACCATTTATGCTGATTCCAACGGTTCGTATGATGTAAAAGAGGCAATCCGTGTTGGTAAACTTATGGAAGAATATAAATTTGATTTTTATGAAGAACCTGTTCCTTTCGACTGGTATGAAGAAACAAAAATGATAACCGATGCAGTGAGGGTTCCTGTAGCAGGTGGTGAGCAGGAACCCAGTATGCATAATTTCAGATGGCTCATCGGAAATGATGCATTGCAAATAGTTCAACCCGATATATTTTATTTTGGCGGAATGATTCGCTCTATGCGTGTTGCCCGTATGGCTGCCGTTAAAAATATGGAATGCACGCCACACATTTCCGGATCAGGTTTAGGGTACCTGTATATGATGCATTTTGTTTCGGCGGTATCCAATGCCGGCCCATATCATGAGTTCAAAGGCTTTAACCTGGAAATTCCACTTGATTGCCCGACTTCTGATTTGAAAAGTCATGGAGGGATTGTTAAGATGCCGACCGGACCGGGTCATGGTGTAATTATTGATCCAGACTTCATAAAAAAACACAGATTGGTTGAGGGGTGAAATTTTTCGGAGCTAAAAATAAGGATGCGGACTTTAGGTTGATTTCTGAAAATATCCGGAAACAAACAACCGGTAAAAAAATCTATTAAGAGCAGGATTTATGGCATGGTTTATAATAAAAAGACCTTTACGCGGAGTTAAAAATATAATAAGCTTGTTGGCAGGGATCGTTGTTTTTCTGTTTATTTTATTGTTTGTTGATTTGGAACCCGGGGAGCCACAAATCACCCGTACATTTGCTGTAGCCATGCTAATGGCCATCTGGTGGGTAACCGAAGCATTGCCTCTTTCGGTAACGGCACTGGTGCCTATTGCAGCCTTTCCAATGCTTGGGGTAATCGATGGAAGAGCTGTTTCAGAAGCTTACTTCAATCATATAATTTTCCTGTTTATTGGCGGATTTATAATGGCGCTGGCTATGGAACGCTGGAACCTGCACAAACGCATTGCCCTGATCATTCTGAAGTGGGTAGGTGTAAGCCCGGCCCGTATCCTGTTTGGGTTTATGTTTGCTTCAATGGCGTTGTCGATGTGGATTTCCAATACTGCCACCACTATGATGATGATTCCTATTGTCATTTCAATTATTTATAAGATTGAAGAAAGCATTGGAAAAGAAAAGATTTCAAAATACGCTTTGGGATTGCTGTTAGGAATTGCCTACAGCGCATCCATAGGGGGGAATGCTACCCTGGTAGGTACGCCAACCAATCTTATATTCGTGCGTATCCTTTCGATTCTTTATCCTGCAGCACCTGAAATTTCATTTACCCAATGGTTTTTATTTGCCTTTCCCATTTCAGTTATCATGTTTGCTGCCGCCTTTTTACTGCTATATCTGCTTTACCGTCCAAAAGAAAACTGGAACAATTTTTCATCCGATACTTTTAAGATTCAATTTAAGGAACTCGGCAAACCTAGCTATGAAGAAAAGGTAGTTTTTGCTTTGTTCCTCTTGCTGGCGGCTATGTGGATTACACGTGCAGAGATTAGCTCTGAAAGCTTTACATTTAGTGGATGGGCTTCTTTTTTTGAAAGCCCTGGTTTTATTAACGACGGAACAGTAGCCATTTTTGTTTCGCTGCTTCTTTTTATCTGGCCGGCAAAGAACAGAAAAGGGGGCAAAATAATGGACTGGGAAACCGCCAACCGGCTTCCGTGGAACATCGTACTGCTATTTGGAGGAGGATTTGCCCTGGCGCTGGGTTTTGAGCAATCAGGCCTGGCTTTATGGTTTGGAGAACAACTGGCGGGTGGTGCAGGTATTCCTTCTATAATTTTTGTACTGGCCATTGTAACTATGATGTCGTTCCTTACCGAACTGACTTCAAATGTAGCTTCAACCCAAATGCTTTTGCCGGCATTTGCCAGCATTGCTGTGGCCACAGGCGACAACCCGCTCCTGTTTATGATACCTGCAACCATCGCCTCGTCACTAGCCTTTATGCTCCCTACTGCCACTCCTCCCAATGCCATTATCTTTGGTAGCGGCCGTGTCACAATCGACCGAATGATGCGAACCGGGTTCTCACTTAACCTGCTGGGAATTCTGATCGTCACCTTAATGACCTACCTTTTGGTCGGTTATTTCTTTGGGGTTTCCTTCAATGTGGTGCCTGAGTGGGCTAAGTAAATTTACAGACTGGCCCAAATCCTTGCCAGCGAATGACCCGGCGCTTTTATTTCCAAATTAAGGAAATAGCCAAAAGGAGTTTGCGCTGTTTCATAATCTCCATTTTGCAGTCGTTTCTCTGCTAAATCAAAAACTTTTTTGGTGAATTGAACCGAGGCTTTTGATTCTGAAAGATGGGCAAACGAATGCAGAATGATTTTTTTACATTCGTTTTTTCGGGCTGTCCATTTCAGGTGGTTAACCAGTTTCTTCTCCCTGCTTTTAGCATCGCTTTCTTCATCCGTTTCCTCTATCTGTATAAATGCCAACAGGGAATCGGTATACGATGCCCCTTCTTTGACATCTGCAGCCTCTTCCAGATTTTTTTTTGCAGGCGTGTAGCTGAATTCATTCACATACATTACAAGTACCTTCATCTGCTATTTCATTTTCAAAAGCAGTTCTTCACTTAACTTTTTGGTCCATTCGCAAAGCAGTGTCTTCTGTTCCTCCGACAGTCTTGCATCACGATGAATCAAAAGGTATGACTTTAACGGCATATGTCCACTTTCAACTTCTTCACACATTTCGTCAAGAATTGACATTTGATCCAGCACTTCCATTTTTCCCCATTCCGAAAGATTGAGATCAGCCTTTCCTTCGGTAATGTGGTTATTCACCATCCATCCAACCGGCATGATGTAATGGTACCAGAGGTATCTGGTCTGGTCGGAATGGCAATCGAGGCAGGAAGTTTTCAGCATTGCCTGAATGTCTTCAGAAACCTGAACCTGTTCAAATAAATGATCGCCGGTTACTGCCACCACAGGCTTTTCCGGTTGAAAAAATTGCATTACAATAAAAACCACTGCCAAAATTGCAACGCCATAAATTATAATCTTTTTCATTTTACATTTTCAAGCTAATTGTCAATAAGCGTCTTAATTTCAGTATTTGCCCAAATGATAAATGCCTTTACCTGTTCATCGGTAAGTTCGGCGTGTGGCTTCTTGGATAGATATTTTTTTGGCGGCATATCCCTCTTTTCAACAACTTCAGCCATCTCTTTCAGGGTAGTAATTTTTTTTACTTTTCCCAGGTCGTTATAGGTCTCAAAATTGAGTGACTCCAGGGCATCTTCATTTTTAGAGCCTGCACCATGGCAATCATAACATGAGTTCTTAAGAAGGGTTTGCATAGGATTTTGAACGGCTTTCTCATCCTGGTCTGGATTTACTTTAAATGATGAATTTAAAGTAAAAATTCCTGAAGCAATAATAACAAGTGCAAATAGGGGAAATACTAATTTGTTCATAGCTTACCACTTTAATTGTTAATTAACTTCAATATACGGCAATAATTTTATAATGATGCAATTTGCACAAATTACGCATTATGTTTTTTGCAGAAAAGGTTCTGAAAACTGGAAAGAAGAGAAATTGTTCTGTGATTATTAATATTAACTTTGGCAAAAAAGAAAAAAGAATGCGTTGGCTTTTAGCGACCATAACATACATTGTTATTACAGTCAATTTTGCGGCGGGTCAGGTTTCACAAGGAGGTATGCCGTTGGAAATCCCACTCCTTAAGAGTCGTGGAATTCCTGAAATTATAATGCCAGCAATTAACAACAATGCCCTTAGGCAGCAGTATGAAGACGACCGGCAATCGGACATCCGGTTGAAACCGTTTCGGTTTGCACATGGATTTGAAGTTAATATATCTCCCGATAAAGATGGGCTGTGGACCCGGAATGTAAATGGTCACGATGTGTGGAGGGTAAAAATCAAGTCGACTAGTGCCTTGTCGTTAAACCTGATTTTCGATAATTTTTCGCTTCCTGCAGGCGCCCGGTTGTTCGTTGTTAGTGAAATGGAACAACGTTATTTAGGTGCATTTACCGCCGCAAACAATAAGAAATCAGGTAAATTTGCAGTTGCACCACTGGAAGGTGATGAATTAACAGTTCAGTATGAAGTCCCTACCGGAACGGAAATTAACGGCTTTATAATTACAAAGGTAAACCATGATTATATGGGAATCCTGAAATTCAGTGAAAGAAGGCCGCTTGGAAAAGTGGCCGGCAGTTGTAATGTCGATATTAATTGCAATTGGAATGACACGTGGAAGGAAGTTGCTGATGCTGTTTGCCGGATTATTATTGATGGTCGTGAAATATGCTCCGGTGTGCTGGTAAATAATACAGCCGAAAATGAACGCCCTTTCATTTTGTCTGCAGCTCATTGCTACGATCGCCCTGAGTATGCTGAAACATCAGTTTTTACATTTAACTACGAGAGTCCTTATTGCGGACCGCTCGATGGTGACGCTTCCAATTCAGTTACGGGTGCAGTTATGAAAGCTTTTTCCGACAGCCTCGACTTTTCGCTGGTTGAGTTGAGTATGGTGCCTCCGCCCGAATATCGTCCTTTCTTTTCGGGATGGGACCGTAGTGGAAATCTTCCCGATTCATCGAAGTGCATTCACCATCCGCAAGGCGATATAAAAAAAATTTCAACCGATTACCATCCGCCTGTAATAACAGATTTTTTATCCGATTACACCCCGTTCGGATTTTTAAAGGTAGTGCGTTGGGATGTTGGTGTCACTGAACAGGGCTCCTCGGGCGCTCCGTTATTTAATCCTTCCGGTCATGTAATTGGCACCCTCACCGGCGGTTCGGCTACCTGTCATAACCCCGTTAATGACTATTTTTCGCGATTTCACAGGGCATGGGATTATAAAGCCGATTCATCAGGGCAATTGAAATACTGGCTCGATCCTTTAAATACAAGTAATTTAAGTTTAGAAGGGAAACGTTATTTTGTAGGCGAAAACTTTTGCATGTCTTTTACAAACCTGGAAAATTTTGATGAACACCAGAATGTTCTTTTGGAAGAGGGAGGGCAGGAAGCAGGATACTGGGGTGGGACAAACGAATTGAACATTACAGAATTTGCAGAACGTTTCTCTATTCCGGGAGATGAACAGTTGTACGGTGTGTCTTTGGGGGTGGGCCTTATCAGACTGGCAAGCCCTTCGGGAAACAGCGAGATTACCATAAAGGTATTCAATGGCAAAAATGCTCCCGAAGCTCTTATTTTTTCTCAAAAAGTAACCATAAAAAGCCTGGAAGCGAATGCAATGAATTTTATTCCCTTCGACCGGATTGTTGAGCCTTCCGATACTTTTTTTGTGGGGTTTGAACTGAGTAATCTGCATCCTCAGGATGTTTTTGTTGTTTACCAATCGTTGCGACAGCCGGGTAGGGAAAACTTTTTCTGGTTTCAACAGGATAACCTGTGGTACGATTTTCAACAGGCCAACAGCGACGGGTATTCCCTGACCAATGTGTTTGAACTGGTAGCCTGTAATGTAAATGAATCCTCACCTGAACGGCCGCTTGTGGATGAACCCATGGAGTCGGTAATTTATCCCAACCCGACACAGGGAATTTTTACATTCGAAGCTGGACAGGAAATTATACCTGATGATATTAAGGTTTATAATATTATAGGTAAGGAGGTTAATGTAAAACGGTATCAACACCAGGAGAAAAAAATACAAATTGATTTGTCAGGAAACTCACCCGGAGTTTATTTTGTACGTTTTAATTCAAAGCTAGGCAAGCTTTCAGGAAAATTAATTTATAGTCCCTGGTAATTCAAGTGTATGCGATTATTTGTAAATTATTTAGTAGTTCTGTTTTTATTTGCCGGATGCAGTAATGCCCGTAAAAATGAAATTAGCGCCGGCAGTCAAAATGAAGGGGCACGTGGTTTTACACTTGAAGAAGTTGAAGGTATTACTAAACTTACTGTGTTTAATCCGTGGGAAAAAGCCAATGATATATCATTTGACTATTACCTTGTTAACCGGGAGAAGGAAAATCCCTCATCCCTTGCTGGAAAAAGGGTAATCAAAACCCCGGTTAAGCGGGTTATCTGCCTGTCGACAACCCATCTGGCCTTCCTTGATGTATTGGATGAAAATGATGCTGTAGTTGGTATCTCAGGAAGCCGGTACATTTCCAATCCTGAGATCCGCCAGCGTATGGAGCTGGGCAAGGTTCCTGATGTTGGTTACGGCCAAAATCTGAATTACGAACTGATGGTTAACCTCAAGCCCGATCTGGTGATGGTGTACGGTATAGGAAGCGAAGTGACCAGTTATACCGGCAAACTGGAGGAATTGGGCATCCCGGTGGTAATGGTTGCGGAGTACCTTGAAGAATCACCATTGGGTAAAGCCGAATGGGTGAAATTTATTGGGGCTTTATTTGAAAAAAAGCAGAAGGCCGCTGAATATTTCCAGAAAATTGAGAATGAATACAACAGGCTTAAAACGCTTGTTTCAGATAAACATGAAATGCCAGAAGTACTGGTGGGCTCTCCCTATAAAGATGCCTGGTGGGTTCCGGGAGGAAATTCCTATCTGGCAAACCTGATTGCCGATGCTGGGGGTAATTATATTGGACGGAACAATTCATCTCATGAAAGTTATGTCATTTCATTTGAAAATGCACTGGCGTGGGGTGTTCGTGCTGATTTCTGGATTAATATGGGAAATCTATCCTCAAAAAAAGAAATTCTTGCTGCCGATCAGCGGTTTGAAAATTTTGCTGTATTTAATAATGGCAAGCTATACAATAACATCAATCGGTTGAGCAATCATGGCGGAAACGACTTCTGGGAAAGCGGCACAGTGAATCCCCATCTTATCCTGCGCGATTTGATTTCAATATTTCATCCGGGCCTGATTGATGAAGAATTGGTATATTACAGGGAAATTCAATGAGTGCGATAAAAAAAACAGAAAAAATCACCATAGGGCTGCAGTTTTTTGTATTGGCCCTGCTACTGATATTGTTTTTTATGGCCGACTTGCTGTTGGGTTCTGTAATCATTCCTGTAAAACAAGTGCTGCTGGCATTTTTCCCTTCCGCAGAAACAAGTGAAACCTACAGGACCATTGTGCTTGATTTTCGCCTGCCCAAAGCATTAACTGCAGTATTGACCGGAGCTGCCCTGTCGCTGAGCGGCCTTCAGATGCAGACTGTCTTTCGTAATCCCCTTGCAGGTCCGTATGTGCTGGGCATAAGTGCCGGGGCAAGTTTAGGGGTAGCATTGTTTGTGCTGGGATTTTCTTCTTCCCTGGCATTTGGGGTGTTTTCTGCTACGGGGGCTTTACCGCTTGCCATGGTGGCATGGCTGGGGTCCTTTCTTGTTATGTTGCTTGTGCTTTTTGTTTCAACGCGGGTAAATGATATCATGACCCTGCTCATCCTTGGTATCCTGTTCACCAGCGCCGTAACTGCTATTGTAAGTATACTTCAGTACTTCAGCAGTGAATCGATGCTAAAAGCTTTTATAATATGGACAATGGGTAGCCTGGGAAGCGTGACCAAATCACAACTGGCAGTACTTGCGCCTGCAATCGGGGCAGGGGTATTGTTAGCATTTTTCAAGATAAAAGATTTAAATGCTTTTCTTTTGGGAGAAGATTATGCACGTTCATTGGGTGTTTCCATTAAAACCAGCCGGATTATTATATTCCTGAGCGCCAGTCTGCTTGCGGGAACAATTACCGCTTTTTGCGGCCCGATAGGATTTATCGGAATTGCTGTTCCGCACATCTGCCGGGTATTTTTCAAAACTGCTAACCATTTGGTACTGGTGCCCGCAGTAATTATAACAGGCAGTATCGTCATGCTTTTCAGTGATATCGTCTCGCAACTCCCTGGGATGCAAACTACCCTGCCGTTAAATTCAGTTACTGCGCTTATCGGAATTCCTGTGATTATCTGGATGATCGTGAAAAACAGAAAATTCGTTTCAGTGTAATTATGGAAGAAAAGGTAAATATCGAACTGAAACAGCTTTCTGTAGGCTATCAGCAGCAGGGAGAAGCACCGCTGGAGGTTTTAAAAGACCTTAACCTGTCGGCTGCTCCCGGTGAGATGGTTGCCCTGATTGGCAGCAACGGTATAGGTAAAAGCACTCTTCTGCGTACACTGGCAGGTTTTCAACCCTGGTTTAGTGGTGATGTACTGATAAAGGGCAGGAGCCTGAAAATACTTAATGCACGTGAAACAGCACGTACAATGAGTTTTGTCTCTACCGAAATTGTAAGGGTACCTAATCTGACGGTTTTCGACATGGTGGCATACGGGAGGTTTCCATATACTAACTGGATTGGAATGCTTACAGAAGAAGATCAGTACATTGTATCGGATGCCATTCGGAAAGTAGGACTTGAAGGGTTTGAAAAGCGTCCGGTTATGCAAATAAGTGACGGCGAACGGCAACGTGCAATGATTGCCAGAGCATTGGCACAGGATACCCCTGTTATTATTCTTGACGAACCCACCGCCTACCTCGATGTGAGCAATAAGTACGAGATTTTTCATCTGCTGCAGTTGCTGGCTTTCGAAAAGAAAAAAACAGTGGTGCTTTCGACTCACGACCTGAATATTGCCTTGCGTGAAGTAGATAAACTGTGGCTGATTGCACCTGAAGGGAATTACCAGGGAGCCCCTGAAGATGCAGTGCTTAAGGGATGGCTCAACCAGCTGTTCCGCAATGAACACATCGGCTTCGATGAACAGGAAGGCGAATTTTTCTTTAAAAAAGATTTCCGTGCAAAGGTAAAAGTGGAAGGGCAGGGATTGCCCCTTACCTGGACATTGCGGGCCCTTAACCGAAAAGGCTACCAGATTGTCATGCAGGCTGAACCTGATTTCCGCGTGCGTGCAGGTGAAAATGAATGGGAGGTGATTCTCAGTGATAAAACAAAAAAATTTAACAGTATATACCAATTATTAGCATACCTGGAATAACAAATGCGTCAAACCGGGTGATAAATGATATGATTGCCACCGCAATAAAAAAACAAACAAATTCAAGACAGCATTTTGAATGGGAATAAAATTAATGAGGTTTAAAGAGAACAAACTGGGTTATTAATTGTAGAAAACAACATGTGCCGGAAAAAATTCTACCGGTATAAGATCGAATTATAGTTTATTATGAAGCAAGTAGAAATTTTTTGTCACAACACAGGGACAAAACACAAGTACCCGATGGGCACTTCTTTGATGGAAATCAGCCAAGACCTGAATATTCAGCTTAAACACCGAGTATGCGGAGCCATTGTGAACCACCAGGCACGTGAACTTTCATTCTGTGTGGTTAAGCCGAAGCAGATAATGTTTTACGATGTTTCGCACCCTGACGGGATACGGATGTATATCCGGAGCCTAATATTTATAATATATGTTGCCACTAAAGAAGTATTTCCCCACGTTTCACTACGGGTACGCAAAGGAATATCAAACGGCTATTTCTGTGAATTGTCAGGGATGGGGCGTGAAATCGATGAGCGGGATGTGGAGGCATTGAAGAATAAAATGCAGGATTTTGTAGGTAAAGATGAGCTTTTCGTGAAGGAGCGGCTTTTAACTGAAGATGCTGTTGAACATTTAATGCAGGAAGGCCTGACTGAAAAGGCACAGCTTTTTGAGCAAAAAGGACACTTATATTCAAGCCTTTATTTTTTGAATAACCTTGGAGATTATTTTTATGGAAACTTGTTGCCTTCAACGGGTTATATTACCAATTTCGATCTGGTAAAGTATTTCGACGGACTGTTGCTTAAAGTGCCGACCCCGGGAAATTTCAACGAACTGCAGGAAGCTCCTAAGCAAAAAAAGCTGTTCGAAATTTACCAGGAACATAAGAACTGGGCACGGATATTAAATGTGGCAACCGTATCAAATCTGAATGAACTGACCCTGCAAAAGAAAGGCGGTCACATTATTAAAATTTCAGAAGCATTGCACGAGAAGAAAATTGCGGAAATTGCCAATAAGATTCATCAGGATAAAAAAGATATTCATGTGGTGCTTGTTGCCGGCCCTTCGGCATCGGGGAAAACCACCTTTAGCATGCGACTGGGGGTTCAGCTGGCTGTAAATGGCTTGCGCCCATACCAGATTTCACTCGATAATTATTTTGTCGACCGTGATCTTACTCCGCGCGATGAATATGGAAATTATGATTTTGAGGCACTGGAAGCCATCGATATTAGTTTCTTTAATGAACAATTGCTTCAACTCCTGGAGGGAAAGGAGGTACAGATGCCAAAATTTGACTTTCACCGGGGACGCCGTTTTATGAACGGTGAACGCCTTCAACTTAAAGAGGGTGATATACTTATAGTAGAAGGCATTCACGGAATGAACCCTTACCTGTTGCCCCGGATCGATCAGAAAAACACGTTTAAGATATTTATCAGCGCACTTACCCAGATTTCTATGGATGAGCATACGCATATCTCAACATCCGACAACCGGCTGATAAGAAGGATTATACGCGACAGTAAATACCGGGGATATAAGACTTCCGACACTATAAAACGGTGGCCTTCGGTGAAGCGCGGAGAAGAGAAGAACATCTTCCCTTACCAGGAAAATGCCGATGTTATGTTTAATTCAGCTACACTCTACGAGTTGGCTGTGCTTAAAAAGTATGCCGATCCTCTTTTGAAACTTGTGCTCGAAAACCAGCCTGAATTCATGGAAGCTTCGCGGTTGCTTAAGTTTCTTTCATTCTTTAAACCAATTGATGATGAGGAAATTCCGCCCACTTCGCTTTTGCGTGAATTCCTGGGAGGAAGCAGCTTCCTCTATTAAATGATATAGCATTCAGTGGGCTTTTATTTTGTTTTCAGGGCAAATTGTTTTAACTTTATTGTAAAATTAAAAACAATTATTCACCCTTTAAACTGTAAAAATTATGGCATTTAATTTACCCGAATTACCGTATGCGAAAAACGCACTGGAACCCTACATTAGTGAAAAAACCATTGAATTTCACTATGGTAAGCATCACAAAACGTATGTTGAAAAAACAAACGACCTTATAAAAGGAACTGAGTTTGAAAATGCTTCGCTTGAAGACATTATTAGAAAAGCCGACGGCGGAATATTTAACAACGGGGCACAGATATGGAACCACACCTTTTATTTCAGCCAGTTTAACCCTAACGGGCAAAAAGAGCCCCAGGGTGAGCTTAAGGAGGCTATCACTAAAAAATTTGGCTCTTTTGAGGCATTTAAAGAGGAATTCTCGAAAGCTGCCGCCACCCTGTTCGGTTCCGGCTGGGCATGGCTGGTAAAAAATCAAAACAATGAGCTTGAAATCGTGCAGGCTTCCAATGCCGTCAATCCACTGCGCGATGGCAAAAAGCCTTTGCTTACCTGCGATGTGTGGGAACATGCCTACTACCTCGACAAGCAAAATGCACGGCCCAAATACGTTGAAGATTTCTGGAAAATTGTTGACTGGAAAGTTATTTCCGATCGGTTTGCAGAATAAACTTTAGCTATATGAGTGTAGAAAAAGTGTTCGACACGATGAAAGGTGCCGGTAACCCGCTGAAAACAGCAGAAATTACCGAAGCTTCAGGCCTCGACAAGACAGAGGTCGACAAGGCAATGAAGCAGCTAAAAACCGAGGGCCGAATCGAATCGCCAAAGGTTTGTTACTGGCAGCCAAAACAAAATTAAAAAATAGCACCGCTCCGATTGCAAGATTCGGGGCGGTTTTTTTTATACCCTCACCCTAAGAAAACAATGAAATTAACTTCTTTTCTATTCCAGAATTTTAGATGGCATGCCCCGGGAATTTCACCAGTTCAAATTTACGGACATTGTTACCCGGGCCTCCTGAAACTGTTGCTAAATAAATTGAACTCGCGCCTGGTAATTTTCACCGACGGTATTTTTGCACTGACAGATGAGCCTAAAATGATGCAAAAAAGAAAAATCTGGATGTTTCCCGGGGGTTTGGGAAAAACAGTCAGTATTTCAAATAGGTTGAAGTAGGAATTATTGATTTAAGCTGTTGGCTCTTTCCCGGGAACAGGAGGAATGGGTTCTATATTTACAGGTCCCCAATTATATTCTTCAGGGCCAAGCCTTAAATCAGAATTCATGATTTCATCCCAGCTCACTTCTTTTCCGGTATATGCCGATTCTCGCCCCATTATACCGGTTAGTGTAGAGTATGCCAATTGCTCCACCTGGTTAACAGGTTCATTTGCACGAATTGCAGTAACGAAATTTATCATTTCCTGGTCGTAAGGCGAAATCGCGGTCCTGTTGGTTGGATTACCATCATCGCCAAGTGGGTATTCGAATTCCCAAATTAAATTGCCATCATAATCAAAAATCTTATTTTGACAATTTGTATATCCATCGGTCCCAAAAATTATATCACTTACATTGTTGGTGCAGCCATCCATTTCACGGCACATTCCCTGAAAACGCTTTTCGTCGTCAAAAACAAAATCAACACTAAAAAAATCGTACATATCACCTGTAGGCCGGTGGTAACGCCCACCAAACCCGGACGCTTTGACCGGATGTTTTTCAAAGAACCAGTTTAAACAATCGATATTATGCACAAGTAAATTCACAACATTATCACCTGTCAACCAGATCCAATTCGCCCTGTTCCTTATCATTGCTTCCATGTCGCTCCATCCTTCCTGTCTTGTGAAATAACCAGCCCCACCTCTGTTGTAGTAGCAATTGGCAGAAACAAGGTCGCCTATAGCACCGTTTTTAACCATGCTGAAAGTTTTGTTATAATCGGCCTGGTGCCTTCTTTGTGTTCCGGTAACGACTGTTAATCCGGCTGCTTCCGCCATTTTGCCCGAAGCAATTACTGATCTGACCCCGACCGGATCGACTGCGGCAGGTTTTTCAATAAAACAATGTTTCTTTGCCTGAACAGCTGCCTTAAAATGCCTGGGACGGAAATGTGTAGCCGAGGCTTCCAATATAACATCTACACCGGAATCGATAAGGTGCTGATAGGCATCAAATCCAACGAAGCAGTTATCTTCAGGAATATCAACATTATTGTTTTTCTTTATAGTTTCCCTACACCGGTCAATGCGGTCCTGAAAAACATCAGCAAGGGCTGTTATTTGCAGGTTTGGACCTGCATTGAGGAAATTGACCGCAGCCCCTGTCCCCCTGCCACCACAGCCAATCAGGCCGGCTTTTAAAACAGGTCCGTCGGGAGCTCTTTCAGGATAAACAGTCGCTTCATATTTAGGTTTATTTGGTTTGCATGAGGAAAGCACTAATCCTGCCCCCACTGCCCCCATTAACCCCAAAGCTGCAGCATCGCCAATAAACCGGCGCCTTCCCGGTACTTTTAATTTATTATCCATTGTTGTATAAATTTATAATGTTCTATCCATTTCAAAAATAATTTCTCATTACAAAACTGCCAGGTTGATTTGAAGCTTGAATATAATAATATTTAATATAAATTATTTCATTCCCCGAAAAACTGAATCAGTGTTATTCCCTGAAACTCCAATAAAGGCAAAATCAGGGTTACCCACTGGCCTGTTCCTGAACTGCTGAACGATTATTATGTGTGATTACAAAAAAATCTTAATGTTCCCCGTCATACAGCAGTTTGATTGGTTCATCCGAACTGAAATTACTTTTACCCCTTTCCGGTTCGAATACACTCCAGTTAATCCTGTAATAGGCAATCGAAGTTTCCGGGTAATTAATGTTTTTCCTAACTTCTATTGGATTATCTAACTGTTTTGGATTGACTTCACGAACCACATCCTGGTTAGGTTTAAGGTTATCTCCGTTGATCATTTGGAAAGTAATGAAACCAATGCCCGGGTTGTTCAGAACATCATGAATTTCCTGTGTTTTCACGTTGACAAGGTTGTCCAGAGTTTGCCCAAAACTATAAAAAGTGAGGGGAAATTTGAGATCATTTTGTTACTGTTAATTGGATTGAATTTTTATTTAAAAATGAGTGTCCCAAACTTTTTAAATTCATGATACTATTCCCACAACAACCGGTTTGCCAGCAAATATTCCAGCATTTCATCATACAAATTCAACTGTATATCAAGAATATCGGCATGGGTGACAATGGGAACAGGTTTTGCTTCGTTTACCGTTCCGTGGCTGCATTCAAAAGTAAATGCCATGGTTCCTGAAACATGATGCAATGCGCTTATTAGGTTAAAGCTCGTTCGGGGTGGAAAACTTTTATCTTCCACCGATGGTTCGCCAAACCATTCTGCCGGTACATGAGGCAATCCTTTTTCAATATATCGTTTGTTAAGGTCCCGGATCAACTGATCAATCCGTTCTTTCATAAACCAGGGAACGTAAGCTGCCGGTAAAATCCGGGGTACATTTTCATGAGAGTGAAGGGAAACGGTAATGTCAGGCACTTCGGTGCGGGCAACTTCCAGAATGGCTTTTGTTTCCATAGCCATTGGCGAGAAAAAATCATCGTGCATCATATTAATGCCTTCATCATTAAAATAAGCCCCGAGAATGCCCACATTGCCTTCCATAGGGTGCAATGATTTTGCTTTTGGCCACCCCCAGGAAGTACCGTCCTTGCGGGTTCCCTGGCCGTATTTCGTCATTATTTTTGTGGGAAGCCCTACAAAGCTGTCGTATGGACAACGCTTGCGGCCATCCGGATTACCGCAAGGTACAATAATAACCCGGCATTGCTCCATTTTATTTTTTAGTGAAGTCCAGTCATTTCCCCGGTAATCTTTGCCGGTTTCAGCAATGTGAATCAGATTCACCAGTCCTGCTATTCCTTCAGCCTCCTGTCCGTGAACCGGTCCGAGGAAAAAAACCACCGGTTTTGTACTGCTGTCTTTTTTCGCAAAAAAAACCGGATTTCTTGCGGCAACTGCGGAATTGTAATTGGCCTGTGAATGTAAATTATCTTTTTCTCCGTAATAAACCGCATATACCGGCAAACCCGATGGAGAGATTGCAATTACCTTCACCTGCCCTGTGCTTACTAAATCCATTTCCTTTTCAATATCGCTGAGTTTGCATTTATAAAAGTTAGGGATTTCCGTATTATTTAACGGATCGCCGGCTTCAATCTTTTCCTGCGCTAAAGCGATAGCTGTGGAAAAAATTCCAATCATGAACAAAACACATAAGCGAATTATTTTTCCTCCTGAAACTTGCCTTTTAGTCTGTTTTTTGGCATGTGTATTTTTCATTTAATTTTTTATTTTTTCGTTTCTAATGGCCTTAACAAATTGTAAATCAAAATATATTGTTTTAACACCCAAAGCTCATTTTCCATTATAGTGGTTGTATTGAAAAATATAAATATAGGTATTAAAACAAAACATCAGAATAATCATTTGCAATAGCAATCACTCTGAAATTTATGTTTTCATTATAGATTGCTATTATTAGAAATTAAGCTGTTGTGGTTGCAACACCCGATCATCACCATGCCCGGATAACTGTCGATGCAATTAATGCAGGCAAACATGTTTATTGCGAAAAATGTATTGCATTGACAGAAGAAGAATTGGAGGAAGTTTATCAAGCTGTGAAAAGCAGAGACAAGGTTATATTGAATTGGGAATTCATTTCTGAATAGCCCGGCACAAAGCCTGCAATATCAGTTTTCTTACGATAACCATTTATCCCGGTTTTCAGCAACAAAAGCATCATCGTTTAAGTGAGGGTACGCTGCATAAACCCGGTTTATTTCTTCAAGCTGACCGGGTGAAAGAGTTTCATGTTTGTTTAAAGTCCATAAACCTTCCAGCAAACCCTGGCGCCTCAGAACTTCGTGAAGTCCTGTAATACAACCTGCAAAATTGTTAGCCGAGTCAAAAAAGGCAGCGTTGCTGTCGGTAATTTGAATGGCACGTGCCAGTGCTAATTGGGTTGCGCTGTTAAACCGGCCATCATGAACTTCCTCCAGTAGTTTAACTGCCGAACGTGTCCAAACCGCCCAATGTCCAAGCAAACCGCCGACAATCCGTTTTTTAACTGTTATCCCGTTTACAACAATTGGGTACTCCGACAATAAATCGACCAGTATATTATCATCGTTACCAGTGTATAATGTAATTTCATCAGAACGTCCTGACTCCACCACGCCACGCACAACATCAAATGTTTGGTAACGGTTAAACGGCGCCATTTTAATTGCAATTACATTTTCGATTCGGGCAAAATCACGCCAAAAATCAAAATCAAGTTTTCGCCCTCCTACAGCCGGCTGCAAGTAAAACCCGATTACCGGAATTACTTCTGCTACGGCTTTGCAATGTTCCAGTATCTCGTGGTTCGAAGCATTTTTGAAAGCTGCAACACTAAGCAGAACCGCATGAAAACCTTTCTCCAGTGCCAGTCTGGCTTCATTAACAGCTTGTGTTGTTTTTCCAATAACACCCGCCACCCTGAAAATTGGCCTCTTGTTAATCTGGGCAAAATGGTCAAATTCTTCTTTGGCGATCTGCAATACCGGTTCATACAAATTATATTCCGGCAAACGGATTTCAAACTGGGTAGTATGAACGGCAACAGCCACTCCACCTGCCCCGGCATCGAGGTAGTAACGCATCAGGGCACGCTGCCGGCGCACATCCAGATGCCGGTTTTTATTCAATGCAAGCGGAAGTGCCGGGATGACCACCCCTTTTTGAAATGTGCTTAAAACATCTTTGGGTAATTCTTTATTCTTCATCTAAATAATAGTTGTGTTTAATGTATTGGTTACTCATGATTTTATATCAAATAATTCATGTCCGTAACTTTTGAGTTTGTCAGACCATACTCATTTTATCTCATTTAAAACCAGCTATTGTTTTCTAAGTTGCTATACTTCAAAGTCCAGTGGCAGGGGCTAATATTTTCCGTCCCTGACTTCATAATGAGTTGGTTTTCCCAAAATCTTTTTTTCTTCTTTTAACCAATGTGCAATCCATTTAATAACCTGGTTGATGGGCACTTTCGGCTTACCAAACAAATTGTATGCTAATTCCGAATTACTAAGCAGTGCAGTTTTGGCTTCTTCTCCAACCAGCTTTGGCTCTACTCCAAAAAGTTTCCCAAAATCCTTTGCCACTTCCCGTACCGACAGGATTTCAGGCCCTGAAATATTGAGCGCCAGCGCCGGACTGGCTGTATGCCCCAGCGACCGCAGCACCACATCGTTTGCATCGCCCTGCCAAATAACATTAAAGTAGCCCATGGCCAAATCAACCGGTTCATTGTTTTTTACCTTGGTGGCAATATCAACAAGCACGCCATAACGTGGTTCCACTGCATAATTCAATCGAATGAGTGCAACGGGAGTATTGTTTGTGTGACTGCCATATTCAAACATCCGCTCGCGCCCCAAACATGATTGGGCATATTCCCCAACAGGCTGTGGCATATCGGTTTCCACTGAACCGCCCGATTCTACAGGAACTAGCGGATAAACACAACCGGTGGAATAAGCAACAATATGCGATGCTTTATAATAATCGGCTACCCGGGCAGGCAGATACGTATTCATTGCCCAGGTGAGTGAAAGGTTATCTTCGGAGCCAAATTTCATTCCTGCCAAAAAGAACACATTTTTTACTTTTGGGAGACTATTTAGGAATTCCCAATCCAGTAAATCTCCCTGAATGGTTTCTATGCCAAAACTTTCAATTAATTCTTTTTCCTCTGTTGACCGGAACCGTGAAACCCCAAAGATTTTCTTATTCACCCCGGCATTTTCACAGGCACGTTTGGCCATATGGGCCAGCGAAGGCCCTATTTTTCCGGCTATCCCAAGAAAAACAATATCACCATCCAACTGCCGGAACAGTTCAATGGTTTCATTTGATGGCCTGGACAACAATTCTTCAAGTTGTTCTTCATTCAATATTTTTTCAGGATAATCTTTCATTATAATTTCTCTTTCAACAAATATACGGAATGTTATTATATCTGTTATTTGTGCCTGGAATAACACCAAAAGTTTCAAAAACCTGGAATGCAGCTTAAAGGATTAAATAGAAATTCAATCTTTTCAGGAGGTTTTTCATGACTGCCCTCCGAATCTCGCTTGCCTGGCCTTTAGCCTCTTGAATTTTAGGTGCTCTTAAAAATTAAGGATTCCATCCGTGTTTGCAACAACATATACAGATGGAATCCTCTTTGTCTTGATATCTGGGTCTACAAATCTTGTGTCTTCTGGATTTATTTCTCCCACAGCCCTTCCATCTCTTCGAGCGTCTTTCCTTTTGTTTCCGGTACAATCTTCCATACAAAAATAAGGGACAATACACTCATCAGTCCATAGAAGCCATAGGTAAATCCTCCGCTGAATTCCATCATGGCGGGGTACGTAGATGAAATGAAGTAGTTGGCAGCCCATTGTGCTGCAACGGCCACTGCAACGGCTTTACCTCTGATTTTATTGGGGAATATTTCGGAAATGAGCACCCAGGTTATCGGACCCCACGACATCATAAATGAAGCGGTGTAGATGATGATGAAAACCAGGGTACCGATGCCGATGATTTGCATAAAAGCCAGCGCCGAAATGGCAAACATGCCTATGGCCATACCGGCTGAACCAACAATAAGTAATGGTTTACGCCCCCATTTGTCAACAGTGAAGATAGCCACCACTGTAAAGATAACGTTCACGAGGCCCATAATTACCGTCTGCATAAGCGATGCATCCTTTGCTGCACCCATACTTTCGAAAATACGCGGGGCATAATACAGGGCTACATTGATTCCCACAAACTGCTGGAATACCGACAGCAAAATACCAATGAAGATTACCTTTTTCCCAAACGACATCAGTTTGGCCGACTTATGGTGACTAATGCTGCCCTTGATTTCATCCATGATAAGTTTTGCCCTTGCCGCTCCGTTGATGCGGGTCAATATTTTAAAAGCTTCCTCATCACGGTTGGTTAGCGACAGGTACCGAGGCGTTTCGGGAACAAAAAACAGCAGGATACCAAATAATGCGGCGGGAATGGTTTCCGACAGGAACATACGGCGCCATCCGATTGTGTTGATCCATTCGAGCGACTGGCCGCTGGCTATGCCCCAGTTGACAAAATAGACCACCAACATACCAAAGATGATGGCAAACTGGTTTACCGATACCAGGCTCCCCCTGATGTTGGCCGGAGCTATCTCTCCGATGTACATGGGGCAAACTGCTGAAGCAAGGCCTACGCCAATGCCTCCGATTAAACGATAGAAGTTAAACATCAGCAGCAACCCGATGGTGGGGTTGCCCCTCTCAAAGAACAGGAATTCAGGATATCCTGAACCCATTGCTGATAAGAAAAACAAAAAAGCTGCAACCATCAGTGCTTTTTTCCGACCAAAGGCTGATGCAATGATCCCGGATAATAATCCACCAATGATGCACCCGATAAGAGCGCTCGAAATGGTGAGACCATGAATCAGGGTGCTGAGTCCCTGGCTTTCTATGAGGTAGCTTTGAATTGATTTTTCAGCTCCTGAAATGACTGCCGTATCGTAGCCAAACAACAATCCTCCAAGTGTAGCGACAAAGGTCACAGCAATTATATAAAACCTGTTCCTGTTCATTTTGATGTTTGTTTTCAGTATAAGTTAATTTTCCCGGATAATTTCAGAATTCGAATGCTATGAAGCCCGGCCGTTAATAACGGCCAGGCTTTATGGTCTATTCCAATTGGTAATAACAGATTTAAATGTACCAGTTAATTAATTGTTCCAGCATTTCCTGCTTGCCGCTTATCTGGGCCGGTTCACCAACTTCTTTGGCAATGCTGTACATGTCTTCAAGCGACAGTTTGCCGGCTTCAAAATCGGCGCCTTTGCCGTTGTCGAACGATTCATACCGCTTTTTACGCATTGACAGGTAATCCGATTCATTCAGTATTTTATCGGCAATAACCAGGGAACGGGCAAATACATCCATTCCTGAAACATGGGCTATGAAGATATCTTCCAGATCGGTTGAATTTCTACGGGTCTTGGCATCGAAATTTATACCTCCCGTTTTAAAACCACCGGCCTGCATAATTTCAAGCATGGCTTCGGTCACTTCATATATGTTAGTTGGGAATTCATCGGTATCCCATCCGTTCTGATAATCCCCCTTGTTGGCATCAATAGAGCCCAGCAGGCCGGCATCGGCAGCCATGCGCAAATCGTGGGCAAATGTATGGCCGGCAAGAGTTGCATGGTTTACTTCAACATTAAGTTTAAAATCTTTGTCTAGACCATGCTGACGGAGGAAGCCGATAACGGTTTGCGAATCGTAATCGTACTGATGTTTTGTCGGCTCCATAGGTTTGGGCTCAATCAGGAAAGTTCCGTTAAATCCCTGTTTGCGGCCGTAGTCGCGGGCCATTGTAAGGAATCGGCCCATATGTTCCAGTTCCCTTTTTGTGTCGGTATTGTGCAGCGTCATATACCCTTCGCGTCCACCCCAGAATACGTAGTTGGAACCTCCAAGGGCGATAGTGGCATCAATAGCATTTTTAATCTGAACGGCCACATTTGTAATCACGTTAAAATCGGGATTGGTTGAAGCTCCGTTCATGTAACGCGGACTGGAGAAAACATTGGCAGTTCCCCAAAGCAATTTCACACCCGAGGCTTCCTGTCTTTGTTTAGCCATTTCAACCATTGTCTCAAGACGCTTTTCTATTTCAAAAACTGAACCATCGCCAACCACGTCCGTATCGTGGAAACAGTAAAAAGGGATGTTCATTTTTGTGATAAACTCAAAGGCCGCATCCATACGTTCTTTTGCAGCATCTACGACATCAGAGGCGCCATCCCATGGAAAAATCTGTGTTCCCGGACCAAACGGGTCACCACCTGTTCCGCAGAAGGTATGCCAGTAGGCCACTGCAAACCGCAAATACTCTTTCATGGTTTTACCTCCAATCACTTTGTTCTCGTCGTACCATTTAAATGCCAGCGGATTTCTGGAATCCGGGCCTTCATACTTTATCTGGTCAATGCCTTTAAAATACTCTTTGTTGCCTTTTAAAACTTCCATTTTATTTATTTTTTAAGAATGAATAATTATTCGATTTTGTTAAAATTCCCCGAAATACAGTTTTTCTGTTATGCCTGTGCCAGTTATAGTTTTTTTTAACACTCTTAACCGATGGCTTTTTTTAGTTCCGTTTTCCAACGATTATAGGCTTCGGTGTATTCGTCAGTTTTGGATGTATCGGGATAAATGGTTTCAAGCCTGGTAAGGCTTGAGAAAGCTTCGCCAAACGATTTATAGTATCCAGAACCGATGCCTGCCCCACGGGCAGCGCCTACCGAGCCATCCGTGTTGTAAAGTTCTATTGTTGCCCCTGTGATTCCTGCCAAAGTATTTCTGAATATCGGGCTGAGAAACATATTGGCTTTGCCGGCCCTTATAACGGAAGTGTGAATCCCCGTATTCTGCATAATGTCCATTCCATACTTGAATGAAAATACGATACCTTCCTGTGCCGCCCGCAGAATATGGCCTTTCTGATGTATGTTAAAATTTATTCCACTGAAAACTGAATTAACATTCCTGTTGTTTAGTACCCTTTCTGAACCATTTCCAAATGGCAGAACAGTAACCCCGGCCGAGCCGGCAGGTGCAGATTCGGCCACACGGTTCATTTCTTCGTAGTTCATGTTTTCACCCACCAATCGTTTGAGCCATGCATTTAAAATGCCGGTTCCGTTTATACACAACAGAACACCCAGCCGCGGACTTTCTGCAGAATGGTTAACATGGGCAAAGGTGTTTACCCTCGATTGCGGATCGTACCTGATTTCGCTGCTTACACCATAAACCACACCCGAGGTACCGGCAGTAGCAGCAACTTCACCCGGGTTCAGTACATTTAACGAAAGGGCATTATTGGGCTGGTCGCCTGCCCTGTAGCTTACTTTCGTTTTTGGAGAAAGCCCCAGCTCCCTGGCCACTTTAGGTCTCAGTTGTGCCTGGACTGAAAATGTGGGAACTATTTCAGGAATAATTTCTGTAGAAAACCCGTAAGTGCTAAACAACATATCTGAAAGGCTGTTGGTTTTAAAGTCCCACATGATACCTTCCGAAAGACCACTTAGAGTTGTCTGGATTTCCCCGGTCAGCTTCATGGCAATATAATCGCCCGGAAGCATAATTTTATAAACCCTGTCGAATAATTCAGGTTCGTTTTCCTTTACCCACCGGAGTTTCGAAGCTGTAAAATTACCTGGCGAATTAAGCAAGCCCGACAGGCATCGTTCGCTGCCTATTTCCTTAAATGCCTTTTCACCAATTGCCGCAGCGCGGCTGTCGCACCATATAATGGAAGGACGGATGACTTCATGGTTTTTGTCCACCATCACCAGACCATGCATCTGGTAGGAAATTCCGATGGATTCAATTTTTTCGGGATCAATATCCGACTCCTTCATTACATCGGCAAGGGCAAGCTTAAGATTTTTCCACCATAACTCCGGTGACTGCTCTGCCCAACCTGCCTGGTGAGCTGTTATCGGCATCTCTTCTTTGGGATGGTAGGAGGTGGCTACACAATTCCCGTTTTTACCATTCACAAGCGATGCTTTTACCGATGAACTCCCTATGTCGAAACCTAATAGATACATGATATTTAATGTTTTATATTTTACTCATTGCTTGAGCTGTTCTGTTCTGGTATGCTTTCAAAAGTAACCTCAAATTAGCGGCTTTCAAAATACAAAAAAATGTTATACAACATGTTTTTAAAGGAACCGTTCTTTAAAAAAGAGAACGGTTCTTGGTGTTATTACAACGATGACCGCAATTTAAGGCTGGTGGGTACTTCAAATTGCACATGCTGACCGGTGGCAACAAATTCTGCTGCTTTTTGCCCCATCAGCTCGAACTCGGTAGATATAACAGTTATTCCATTTTTTACATACTTCTTCATTGGAGTTTCATTATAGGATATCACACCGGCTTCCCGTCCCGGCTCAAAACCCATTTCAGCACATTGATCCAGAAAACTGGCCAGTGTGCGGTCGCTAACAAGCAAATACAATCCTCCCTTTTTAATACGGAACTGTTCTTCCTTATATACAATCGAATGTTTGATCTGGTAATCGCTGCAGAATTGTTTGAAATAGTGAATTGCCTCTTTGGGATGATAAGTAAAAGGCGGATAATAGAATGTTAATTCATTATAGCGGGTAATTCTTGCAAGGTTATTTTGAAGGCAATCGTAGACAGGCTGGCCAAAATTCTGATAAACTGCCGAATGATTTTCTTTTGCATGAATTTTCCAGTCGATAATTAACAGCTGATCGTCGGGGATTTTTTTAATTATGCTTTTTATTTTGGAATGATCGAAATTCATAATAATGTACTTGCTGTATTTGCCGAGGCTTTCATCAATAATTTTTTCAAAAAGGCCGATGTTGTAATGATGGAAATGTAAATCTACACTAATGTTTTTAGGGAGGTGTTTCAGGAATGAACCGTATAAAACTTCCTTGTATGCTTTAAATGTATCCAGAAACAGGAATACCCGCGTTATTTTTTTTGTAACAAAATAACCCCTGTTGGGTACTGATTCCACCACACCACGCTTCTTGAGTTCGGCATATGCTTTAAAAACTGTGTCGCGCGACAGGTTACTCTCTTTCATTATCTGATTTACCGAGGGCAGCATTTCGCCTGACTTTAACTGGTCCCGGCTGATGGAATCAATAATGGCATCAACAAGTTGCTGAAATTTCAATGCATTTGAATTTTCATCAATTGTAAACTTCAAATCGGTCATTCAGTAGTTTGTTTAATTAGGCAGAACGTTATCCATTCTGTTCTGTTCTACAAAATTAAAAATTATTATTAGCCAACAGAAAACAATAGAAAAAAGTTTCTTCCGTTACTATTTTGGATAAGGAAAAGTTACTGTTTTCGAGTGGTTAAGTTTGGTCAGCATTACTTCTTTTAATTGGGGGTAACTTTTTCCTTATCTTTTTTATTAATATTGGTAAAAACACACATTTTTAATCATCCTTTTTCTAATTTTAGTGAAACTAACAGAAGTAAATTATGATTTACGATTTGATTAAAAAAAACCGTGCTGTCCGAAGGTTTGATGTCTCTCAGAAAATTAGCATCAAGCAAATTGAAAAATGGATAGAACTTGCACGCCTTTCCTCCAGTGCAAGAAATATGCAACCATTAAAATATGTGATAAGTACCGATGAAAAAATTAACGGGCTTATATTTCCTCACCTGGGATGGGCAGGTTATCTTACCGACTGGAGGGGGCCGATAGAGAATGAGCGCCCGGTGGCTTATGTCGCTCTCCTGCTCGATAGGTCAATTGCTGAGAACAGCCATTGTGATGAGGGCATTGCTATGCAGAGTATTTTGCTTGGAGCCGTGGAGGATGGTTTTGGGGGTTGCATCATTGGTTCGGTAAATAAGAGCAAAGTGGCAAGAATACTCCAGCTTCCTGCTAATCTTGATATATTGTACTTAATTGCCCTGGGGAAACCTGTCGAAGAAGTGGTGATTGAAACAGCCGACGGGGGAGAAATAAAGTACTGGCGCGATGAAAACAACGTACATCATGTTCCCAAAAGGCCCCTGCAAGAGATCATTTTTCGCTCATTCTGACCGATGATCCTGACAGAGGTACTTATTTACTAACTTCTTATCCTCTTATGACTAGTGCTTTAATTATATGTTGCGCAATTTTTGGATTCTCCTTTAGTCGCCGCGTTGAATAATTGAACCACTGTTTTCCGAAGGGAACATATACCCTCATCCGATGTCCCTTATCGATTATCGACTGCCGCAATTCAGGTGTTACACCATATAGCATTTGAAATTCATACATGTTTTTTGGGACCTGGTATTTTTCAACAAGTATCATCGATTGCTCCACCAGGTAACTGTCGTGCGTTGCAATGCCTGCATACATTTTATTCTTAAACAGAAACTTCAGGTCTTCCAGAAAATGCTCGCGGACTTCGTTGTATTTTTTATAGGCAATTTTTTCGGGCTCAATATAAATACCTTTGCAAAGCCTGAAATTAAGCGGTGCTTCTGAAGTGTGAATACTTTGAAGGTTTTCAATATCGCCCAGGGTACGACGGAGATATGCCTGTAGTACCAGTCCTACATTTTTAGGAAATTCGGGCTGCAGCCTTTTAAAGAGTTCCATTTCCAGATCAACGCACTGCGAATCTTCCATATCGATTCGAACAAAGCTGCTTTTTTCTGCTGCCAGGGTAATAACTTCGTGTATATATCTGTAACAGGCTTCTTTATCGATCAGAAGTCCAAACATGGTAGGTTTTAAAGAAAAGTTACCTTTAATATTTTCACTGGTGAACTTGTCAATGATCTCAAGGTACATGTTCTTGTTCGCTTCTGCTTCCTCCAGCGAACTAATAAATTCTCCCAGTAAATCACTTGTAACTTCAATATTTTGCTGGTTCAGAAGTTTCGATGCAAGCATTCCTTCTTCAATGGTTTCACCGGCAATATATCTCTTTGAAAATACCCAAATCAGCTTTTTGGGCATATACGGCAACATATTCGCAATTAGCTTATTCAACATTCCTGATTTTAAATGATCATTATGACATATTTCCTGTAACTTTTGTAAAAGTACTGCTTCATCGCTGTTCAATTCAATGATGTTTATCAGTGGTGAGCTATGATTTTCTGCATGTTTTTTTAAAAAGCGACTGATTATTAGTTTACTGAAAAAAGTTTTAATTTCCTCTTTTGCATTTAATTGAATAAATTATCTTTGCCCGGTTGAATGACCAAAAATTAAATTATAGAAATGAAAGGATCATCATTAATTGTTTCTGTTGTTGCATTAGTTGCTGTAGTTGTTTTATATGTTCTTTATTTTACAGGGAACGGGCAGCCAAAGGAATCGGCAAATGTAGTTGAAAGTTCAGGTGCTGAACGAGGATCATCATTAAAAATTGCTTATGTAAAGGCTGATTCAGTTATCATAAATTACGATCTGGCCCAGGATCTGCACGATGATTTTACAAAAAAGCAGGAAGCCTACAACAGTGAGTTCAGGACAAAAAGAGAGTCGTTTGAACGTGAAGCCAGCGCTTTCCAGGAAAAATTGCAACGTGGTGGATTTCTCAGTGAACAAAGAGCCGTCCAGGAACGTGACAGACTCGTTGGAAAAGAGCAGGAAATTATGAAGCTCGATCAGGACTTGTCGGGTAGGCTTGCGGAGTTACAGTCGACTAATAATCAGCAAATTCTCGACAGTTTGTTGAATTACCTTGAAGAGTTTAACAAGAATCGAAAGTATGATTACATACTTAATGGGGCCGATGTATTGGTAGGAAATGAGGCACATAACATTACCAAAGAGGTTATAGCAGCTATGAATGAACGCTATGCCAAACAAGCAGCCTCAAAGTGAAAATATTTGAAAAGATGCTATCCGGGCAACGCCCGGATTTTTTTTGCTTAAATTGCAATTTTTTAGAGCAAAATTAATTCATGTTTGCAGATAAATACCTGGATAAAAACAAATTGATCGGGAGAATTGCAGAATTACCTCATCCCGGTTCAGGCATTATATTAGTAATACCTTGTTACAGGGAACCCGAAATTCTGGAAACGTTGCACTCCGTTATTAGTTGCCGTTTGCCTGAAAATTTTGTTGAAGTACTTGTTTTGATAAACCACTCTGATACAGCATCTGATGAAATTAAAGCTCAAAACCATCAGACAAGGCAGGAACTTGAAGCATGGATTAAACAGCACTCTGCAGAGCGGTTGAAGTTTTTTGTAATTGGTCCGGTTGAATTGAAGAAAAAATGGGCGGGTGCAGGTACCGCCCGCAAGGCAGGTATGGATGAAGCTGTGGGAAGGTTTAACCAATTGAATAAACCGGATGGAATCATTGTTTCGCTTGATGCAGATACTCTTGTGGAAGAAAATTATCTTATTGAAATCGAAGAATATTTTAGGAATAACCCTTCAGATGCCGGAGCTACAATACATTTTTCACATCAGAAGGATGGGTTGGGGGAGAGGCACCTGCAAGGAATTCTTTTGTATGAAAAGTACATGGATTATTACAAAAGAGCGATGGCTTTTACCGGCTATCCTTACTCTATGTTTACTGTCGGGTCGGCATTTGCTGTAACTGCCGGCGCTTATGTAAAACGTGGGGGAATGAACCGCCGGCAGGCTGGAGAAGATTTTTATTTCCTTCAAACCCTGGTGCAGGTGGGCAGGGTGGGTGAAATTACTTTAACTACCGTTCATCCCTCGGCTCGGCTGTCCGGCCGTGTCCCTTTTGGAACGGGGCCTGTGCTGCAGAAGTGGATGGAAGGGGAGGAGGACCTTCGAAATACATACAGTTTTGATGCTTATGCGAATTTGAAATGCTTCTTCGGTAAGGTTGAGCTACTTTATCAGATTTCCAGGGAGGATTATGAAAAAGAACTTTCGGGGTTACCCCATTCGGTAAAGGCTTTTTTGAATGCTGATGTTTTTTGGAAAGAATTGAATGATCTGAACCGAAACTGTGCCAGCCTGGCTTCTTTTCGTTTGCGCTTTTATCATAAATTTAATGCGTTCAAAATATTAAAGTACTTGAACTTTACTCATGCACATTATTATGAAAAGGCTGACCTTGATGAACAATTATTGTTGCTAACGACTGCAGAGCAGAATTCATAAATTACCGGAAGCATTAAGTGTTCATCTGCTTCCGGAAATAAATTAAATTATAATTATTAAGCTAGCCTGATTAATTCATAAACACAAATATTGCTTTATTTTCACAAAAATCATTTCAGATAATTTGAAATTCGAGTCAGGGTAACGAGACTTTTTATTATTGCCCCGGTAGCTTTGTTATTTTTGTGTAGTCAATATTGCCTTT
>JAGXGA010000027.1 GCA_024636975.1 Mariniphaga sp. | reverse complement strand
GCAATATTGACTACACAAAAATAACAAAGCTACCGGGGCAATAATAAAAAGTCTCGTTACCCTGACTCGAATTTCAAATTATCTGAAATGATTTTTGTGAAAATAAAGCAATATTTGTGTTTATGAATTAATCAGGCTAAAAAACCTGGAAGCATTTTTTAATTCAAAACTATTTTTAAATTCATATAAATCGGGTCAGTGGGTATATATCTGGTCAAGAGTAATGTTGGCTTGAAATAACCAACTTTAATGTTCCAGATTTCACCATTACGGAGCGATACTTGTATTTTTCTTTGTATTTTATTTCCCATGGCTAATTTTTCTGTTTTCTGTTTCTGTATATAATGAAACAAAAGAAATGCCATTTCGTTGCTTTCAGCATGAAAAAACTTCAAGAAATAAAAACCTAAGGCTGTAACTCTTTGTTTTTTAACACATAACCACGTTTCTCAATTACTTCTTTAAATTGATCAGTATTGGTTTTATTACTATCATATCGAACAACAGCCGTTGAATCATCAAGACTTACCTTCACAAATTCCACACCTTCTACACTTGTCAACCCTTTTTCAATAGAAGCAACACACATTTCACAATGCATTTTGCCAATATTTAATACTTCCTCCTGCAACTCCACAGTTGCCTGCTTATCGGAATTATCCTGACTGGAATTACTTCCCTGTTGACAAGAAGCTAAGAACACAAATACCATAATTGAAAATAATATACGCATAATGCTTATTGTTTTATTGATTTTATTATTTGCCTCGATTCATCGTTTGCAGCTTTTAAGGTTTCCTTTGCTTCCTTTTTCATAAAAGGAAAAAAAAGTTTTGCATTTAACATTGCGGCATAAGTCCTGCCTTCATCTTCATAAACAGCAACCCTGCAAGGCATTATAGCAGAAACAAGCCTGCTGTTTCTGGAATTTAGAATCTTTTCTGCATGGAGGGGATTACATAACGACATAACACTAACTGGTGCTGTTTCGAATCCGTTCTTTTGCATAGTGGCTTGCAGATTATACTGATGAGGTATGGTCCAATCACTTGCTTCTGCCGATTTCACAAGCGCACTGACTGTATCACCAAAATTGTAATCACTTTCCGTTACCACAAACATTTGCCTGGGTAAAACAATGAAAATAGCAAGAAATGCAATAAGTATACCTGCTAATAATCCGAGGGTAAAGACTGTAATATTTCTTCTCATAATTTGGTTTTTTATTACAGTCATAAACAGTTATTTGCACTAAAAGTTGAAGAAAAAATTTCCCCTTAAAATAACATATGAATATGAATCAATATTCAGTGGTTAATCAGCACGGGTATCCAGCAGGGAAATATTTAAAACATCCATAATAGTATTTACAAAATGGAAACGTATTCCTTTCAGGTACTCCTCTTTAATATCCTCCAGGTTCTTTTTATTTTCCTCCGAAAGAATTATTTCCTTTATTCCTGCACGCTTGGCAGCAAGTATTTTTTCTTTTATCCCACCAACAGGAAGTACCTTTCCCCTCAAAGTAATCTCACCTGTCATTGCCAGGTTCTTCTTAACTTTCCGGCGGGTGAATGCTGAAGCCAGGGAAGTAACCATTGTAACCCCGGCAGAAGGTCCATCTTTAGGAATAGCACCTTCAGGAACATGCACGTGTACATTCCATTCTGAGAAAACTTCCGGATCGAGATCAAGTTCTCCGGCATGCGACTTAAGATATTCATGGGCAAGCATAGCCGATTCTTTCATCACTTCTCCCAGGTTTCCTGTTAGAGTTAAATTACCCTTACCTTTACTCAGGCTGGTTTCCACAAAAAGAATCTCACCTCCTACTGCAGTCCAGGCAAGGCCTGTAACCACCCCGGCAAATTCATTTCCCTGATACCGGCCTTTGGAGTGTTCCACTACTCCCAGATACTCACGAATATCTTCAAGTGTAATTTTTTTATTGAAAGGCTCTTCAAATGCAATTTTTTTTGCAATACGCCGAATTACTTTGGCCAACTTTTTATCAAGTTCCCGAACTCCCGATTCACGTGTATAACCATCAATGACACGCTCGATAACTGCTTTTGTAAAAACAACCTCTCCTTTTTTTAATCCATGATTTTCCAATTGTTTTGGAATCAGGTGCCGTTTAGCTATTTCCAGTTTTTCCTCCACCAGGTAACCGCTGACCTCAATTAGCTCAAGCCGGTCGCGTAAGGGCGGTGCGATAGTGCTCAGTGTGTTTGCTGTTGCAATAAACATAACCTTTGAAAGGTCAAAATCAACCTCCACATAATTGTCATGAAACTCAAAATTCTGCTCCGGATCAAGTACTTCCAACAAAGCCGAAGCAGGATCACCATGAAAATGCTTCGATACCTTATCTATTTCATCGAGTATAAAAACCGGATTTGAAGTTTTAACTTTCTTAAGATTTTGAATTATACGTCCGGGCATGGCACCTATATAGGTTTTCCTGTGCCCTCTGATTTCCGACTCGTCATGAAGCCCTCCCAGGCTCATTCGTGCAAATTTCCGGTCAAGTGCCCGGGCTATGGATTTACCCAATGAGGTTTTTCCTACTCCGGGAGGGCCATATAAACATAAGATAGGAGCTTTCATATCCTTCTTAAGTTTCAGTACGGCCAGATGTTCAAGAATCCTTTCCTTTACCTTCTCAAGACCGTAGTGGTCTTCATCCAGAATCTTACTTGCATGCTTTAAATCGAAATTATCCGAAGTATATTCATTCCATGGCAATTCAGCAAGCGTTTGGCAATATGAGAACTGAACAGAATATTCTCCTGCGGCAGGGTTTAACCGGTGCAGTTTATCGACTTCTTTCCCGAAATGCTTTTTAACATTTTCGTCCCACTTTTTGTCCTTAACCTTCTCCTTCAACTCATTTATCTCCTGCTCAATAGGATTTCCACCAAGTTCATCCTGAATGGTTTTCATCTGTTGGTTAAGCATAAACTCCCGTTGCTGGCGGTCCATATCGGTTTTCACCTTTTTCTGGATGTCCTGCTTCAGTTCCAGCATCTGTACCTCTTTCACAAGGTAACTTATAGCCTGTATGCCACGCTCCTTCAGGTTCTCTATTTCAAGTAGGTTTTGCTTGTCTTCTACATTAAGGTCGGCATTTGAGCAAATAAAGTTTATCAGAAAAGTTGAGTTTTCTATATTTTTAACTGCAAAAGAAGCTTCCGGTGGCACATTGGCAGAAAACTGGGCAATCTTAATAGATAAGTCTTTTAGTGATCCGACTATAGCATTAAATTCCGAATCATCATGGGGCGACACATCGTTTAATGGTTCAACTGAAGCCTTGTAATAAGGTTCCTGAGCAACGAATTCACGTATAGCATATCTTCTTTTTCCCTGAATAATCACCGAAGTAGAACCATCGGGCATTTCAAGGATCTTTAAAATTTCAGCGACTGTACCAACAGAATAAAGTTCATCCTTCAGCGGGTCATCAACAGTATAATCTTTTTGTGCTATGGTTCCAAGTAGCCTGCTGCCTTTATAAACATCCTGAATTAGTTTGAGTGATTTCTTACGTCCAACGTTGATAGGAAGCACCACTCCCGGAAAAAGGACTGTATTGCGCAGTGGCAAAACAGGCAATACATCGGGCACTTCAATATTTTTCAGGTCAGCATCATCTCCATCGGCAATTATCGGAATGTAATCTGAATCCTCTTTCACCATCCCGCCAAAAAATATATCGTTTAATCCAGATTTTTTTAATTTCCCCATGCTAAATTTTTGTTTTATGCCAAAATGACTGATAATGGCTTTTAGTTTTTAAAGGAGCATAAAAGGCAATTGTCGTGCCACTAACTTCCAAACGATTTGACTGTGTCATATGTTCAGATGAAAGCAACTGCTGCATTAGTTCAGCTTTCCCACGACAAAAAAAAAGCTCCGGAATTCCGGAGCCATCAGATTTTCAAGTACAGTAGTTTACTTTTTTCTTTTTTCCATATGCTTACCATAACGGTTCATAAACTTGTCAACACGACCCGCCGTATCAACCAGTTTAACTTTACCGGTGTAAAACGGATGCGAAGTATTGGAAATTTCAAGCTTATACAACGGATATTCCTGACCATCAACTTCTACTGTTTCTCTTGTATCAACCGTTGACCTGGTAAGAAAGGTATGTCCGTTTGACATATCTTTGAATGCTACCATTCTGTATTCATCTGGATGTATTCCCTTTTTCATCTTTTAAGTTTTTATATGTAAATGGTTGCATTTCAAACTACAATCCATTCATCAATTTTAATTGTTTCTTTTTTAAGGCCTGCAAAGATAAATATTGTTTTGAAGAAAACAAAGAGCTAAAACTTTTTTCATTGACAGATTATCATTCTCTTGCAGCATCGGCTGTAATGATCGGAGCTCTGGTGAATGGCTTGTTCCTGTCGAAAAGATAACGCATGGTGTAATGGGTTTTCGTTCTCTTTCCCCCGACAGATTCATAAAGAGCAACAATTTTAGGATTAAAATCACCTGCCCACGACAACTCCATCTCCCGATACCACCGTTTTTTGTACATCGCCGGCCTGAGATGCCAGAATATCCCTGATTCAATGCCCGACCTCTGGTATTTAGGCACTATGCCTATAATCAGGCTACGTGTACGGGTTATAGTTTTTCGCCATTTCAGCCACATAATCTTTGGAAGTGTCAGTATGTTAATCTTTCCGTTCAGCTTAGCCAAAATCTGGTTAAAATCGGGGATCATCACAAATAGTGCTATAGGTTCATCCTCATGGTAAGCGAACCATATAAAATCCTCTTCAATCAGCGACTTTGAATTATTTATAAAATCGGCTAAATCATCTTTATCAATAGGCTTAAAATGTTCATGAAACCTCCAGGCATTATCGTAAACTCTGGCAAAATCATCGATAAACTTATCCTTCTCTTTCCATGAAAAATGCCTGAAGTTAAACTGAGGTTTCCTGGCTACCCACTCTGCTACCTTCCAAAACCGTTCGGGTAGTTCGGGAAGCGTTGTATCAAGATGATAGCTGAACTGCTTAAAGTATATCTGAAAGCCATAATTCTCGAAGAGCTTCACGTAGTAAGGCGGATTATATGGCATGCCAAACCCCTGGGGCATAAAACCTTCAGCAAGCAGGCCCCAGTTCATGTAATTTTCTCCAAAATTAACCGGACCATCCATCGCTTCCATTCCTTTTGTTTTGAGCCAGTCGCGGGCTGCATCAAATAATCGGTTCGCCGCCTCCTGGTTATCAAGGCACTCAAAAAAACCACAACCACCTGTAGGTTGCTCAAAAGTCAGTGCTTTTTCGTTATTATAAAAAGCAGCTATTCTTCCAAGTATTTTATTATTGTTATCAAGCAAGACCCATCGTATAGCCTCTCCATTTTTAAAAGAAGGGTTCTTTTCCGGGATAAAAATGTTCTCCACCATTCCTTCCAGCGGACATGCCCAGTTGGGATCGCCTTTGTAAACTCCATGCGGAACTTTGTGAAAAAGTTTGCGCGATGCTTTATCGGTTACTTCTAATAAATGCATTTTTCAATTTTATTACCTGCTACTGTTCAATTGTATTTTCTACTTAATTTACGATCTCAGCCCGTTCAAATCTCTTGTTCGGATCGAATAAAAAACGCATAGTCAAATGAGTAAGCGTTTTACTTGCTCCAAACGACTTGAACAATGCAATCATCCTCGGATTGAAATCAGCTATCCAACTCATTTCCATATCAGTATACCACGGCTTGCGCAGCATAACCTGCTTAAGCTGGTAAAATATTCCCGACTCAATTCCAAGTTTTTGAAACTTAGGGATCACACCCAGTACGATAACCCGGCAGCGAGTAATGGTATGCTTCCGCCGATAATAATAAAGCTTAAAAATATTTAGAAAAGTTAATTTCCCCGAACCCAGCTTTTTTAATATCTGATTTAAATCAGGAATCATCATATAAAACGCGATGGGTTCATCATTATGGTAGACATACCAGATAAATTCTTCGTCAACTAAAAACTTAGCCTGATCAATCAAATCGTTCAGTTGATCAAACTCAGCTGGTTTATAATTACTGTGCCCCGACCACGCCTGTCGGTGTATTTCAATAAAGTCTCTGATGTATTTTCCCTGGTTTTTAAAACTAAAATGTTCGTATTTATAGCCCGGTTTTTTTGCCACCCAAGCTGCAATTTTCCAGAAACGGTCGGGGAGGTCAGGATTAGTTATATCCAGTGAATAGCTGTACTGTTCGTAAAAGGTTTTAAACCCATAAGATTCAAATAACTTCCGATAGTAAGGAGGATGGTATTGCATTCCAAAAGTTTGTGGCTGAAATCCTTCTACAAGCAAACCCCAGTAAAAGAAATTCTCACCAAAATTAACCGGTCCGTCCATCGCTTCCATTTTATTTTCCTTCAGCCAAATCTTTGCTGTATCAAACAACAGCCCTGATGCTTCCTGGTTATCAATGCATTCAAAAAAACCAACACATCCGGTAGCCTGTTCATATCCCGAAGAATATCCCAAATCGTAAAATGCAGCAATTCTTCCAATGCATTTCTTTCCCCTCTTTAAAATCCATCGCCGGGCATCACCTTCTTTAAATTTAGCATTTTTTTCAGGCCGAAATATATCCTCAATTTGCTGACGCAACGCCGGGATATAATTCGGATCATCTTTATACAGTTCTTCCGGCACCTTATGAAACAACCGAATGGTTTCCTTACCGGAGACTTCAAGTAACTCCATCTTCAGTTATAATTAAAAAATAAACCGAAAATAATGATTTTACCTATAGATATAATAAGAAATCTATAGTTAATATTCCCGGTTTGCTAAAACAACCACCGGTTATTGATTATTCAGACTATAACCCTCCTACCCTGCAACGGTTTTATTGGTCATTGCTTCAAGAAACTCCTGTTTTAAAGCTTCGAATGTTTCTTTAACAGATACTATTTTAGTTGTTTTCCAGGCATTTGAACCGGCAAAAGCGTACCCGTTGAAGAAATTCCCCTTCATTGCACTCATAAGAGCTGCAAAAATACAGTAGGGAGTTTTCTCAATATTACACGTTTTAAGGCACTTATAAGGACATTTTACCGGACGCTTTTCGCCCCTGTTGATCTTGTCTATAAATTCATTACGGATGGCTCTTCCAGGCATTCCAACGGGGCTTTGAATAATCTCCATATCGCTTTCAACCGAATCGATATATGTTTTCTTGAATTCATATGAGGCATCGCATTCATGAGTAGTAACAAAGCGGGTTCCCAACTGTACGCCTGCTGCTCCCAAATCCATAATTTTTTTCACATCGGCTCCTGAATAAATTCCTCCGGCTGCAATTACAGGAATTGTAACATTATATTTAGCTTCGAATGGCCTTACATGATTTACAACATCCGGAACAAGCTTTTCAAGTTCAAAATTCGGATCATCAAGTTGTTCACGTTTAAACCCCAGGTGACCTCCGGCTTTTGGACCTTCAACAACAATTGCATCGGGGAGATAATCATACGTCTCTTTCCATTTAGTGCATATTAGCTGGGCCGCCCTGCCCGAAGAAACAATCGGGACCAGTTTTGTATTAGACTCCTTGGTAAGAAAAGAAGGTAAATTTAAAGGAAGTCCTGCTCCTGAAAATATGATATCGGCCTTTTCGGCAATGGATGTTTTTACCAAATCTGAAAAATTGGTCAGAGCCACCATAATGTTAACCCCAATAATTCCACTGCTCTTCTCGCGCGCCGTTCTAATTTCCCGCTGTAGCGCTCTTATATTAGCCTGAATAAAGTCCTTTGCATAATTTTTTTCCAACATTCCTATTCCAACAGCTGAAATTACACCTACACCACCTTCGTTGGCTACAGCAGAAGCCAACCCTGATAATGAAATACCAATTCCCATTCCCCCCTGAATCACAGGAATATTAACCGTTAAATCTCCAATTTTAAATGATTTCATTCTATACAATAATACATTAATTACCTGCAAAGATACTTATATTCCAAAACCATTATTAAAATTATGAAACTTTCCTTAATAAAATAAAAAACTATTTTGTCTGAAAAATAATTAACGGAATCATTGACTTGGAACGTTTTAATGACTAATTTGCATAATGTAATCTACAAAATGACAATTATGAATAAAAACATTTTTCTTTTTTTAGTGACAATCTTATTTGCTTTTTCAGCAAAAGCACAGAACACCACATTTAATGAAGGCGATAAAGTATTAAACCTTGGTATTGGTATTGGAAGCACGCTTTACACCGGTAGCTTATATGGCAGCAGCATTCCGGCACTGTCTGCATCGCTTGAATTTAATGTTGTAGACGAATTGTTTGATGAGAACAGCTCCATTGGCGTGGGAGGCTATTTGGGCTATGCCGGTTATAACTATAAAAGTGCAGGAAGCGATTTCGGCTTTTCAAATTTTATTTTAGGCGGACGCGGAGCGTTGCATTACCAATTTATTGAACAACTGGACACTTATGCCGGATTGATGTTAGGTTACCGTATAGTTAGCTATAATTCAAATCAATTCAATTTGCCTGGCAGTGGCGGTTTTATTTCAGCCTTTTACATTGGTGGAAGGTACTATTTCACCGATAACATTGCCGCTATGCTGGAACTGGGGTATGGAATCGCATACCTTAATATAGGAGTTGCAATTAAATTTTAATGCCGGTTATTAACACATAATTGCTGTCATATACAGCGATAAAAAACAATGATCCCATCTTGTTATTATTACAAACAATGATGGAATCATTATTTTTTTAGTATTTACTAGAAGACATGCTTTTCAATACAATCTTTTGGTTTGCCGTTGCCATTATGGCTGCTGGTTACCTCCCAGGTATTTCCTGAATTTAACAACTCATCCACACATGTTATTTTACGTGTTTGTTTGATTTGATTAATTTGCTCAATCATTTCAACATTGTAAACAGGCGCATTAACACTGCGTATAACACCAAATGCCACCGGGAAATCGGGCAAAGCCATATTTATGAGGCTCAGGTGAAGTGAAGGATCTGCTTCATGTGCATCATGAACAAGCACGTCATCCGGAGTGACCCCGTTCTCACCAATTTTAGCCACTTTCAACCTGCCTTTCTCCATAATAATGCCTTTCTCTTTTTCAGCGCCAAACAACATCGGTTTTCCATGCTCCAGGATGAGCTGCCGGTCAGCTTTAAATGCAGGATCCGTAATTGCAGTGTGAATCCCGCTGTTATAAATAACGCAGTTTTGCAATATCTCAACTACCGATGTACCTTTAAACCGGGCTGCTTCACCAAATATTGATTCACTAAGTTTAACATTACCGTCGATACCCCGGGCATAAAAAGTTCCCCTTGCACCAATTACCAGCTGACCCGGAACAAACGGATCTTCAATGGTCCCGTAAGGTGAAGTTTTACTTTTAAAACCCCGATCGGAAGTTGGGGAATACTGGCCTTTAGTAAGACCATATATCCGGTTGTTAAATATGATGATGTTAAGGTCGATATTGCGCCGGATAGTATGAATAAAGTGATTACCCCCAATAGCCATTGCGTCGCCATCGCCGGTCATTACCCAGACGTTCAGTTCGGGATTGGCCATTTTAACACCCGATGCCACAGCTGCAGCCCTTCCGTGAATGGTATGAAAACCAAAAGTACTCATGTAATACGGAAACCTTGAAGAGCATCCGATGCCTGAGATAATAGCAAATTTCTCTTTGGGGATCCCCATTCCTGCCATGGTACGCTGAACCGCATTCATTATGGCATAATCGCCACAGCCGGGGCACCAGCGCACTTCGTTTTCACTTTTAAAATCTTTTATGGTATAATTCAGTTCGGTCATATCTATTCCTCCAGAAGTTTTTCGATGGCTATTTTAATTTCAACTACAGTAAAAGGCAATCCTTTTACTTTATTTAATTGGTGATATGTAAACCCCGGCATTTTATCCCGCAAATAGCTTGCAAACTGGCCGCGATTCAACTCGCAAACAATTATCTTTTTAAACCTTGAAAATACTTCCGCCGTATTTTTCGGTAGTGGTTTAATGTAATTAAAATGTGCCAGGCTAACATCTTTTCCTTCTTTTCGCAAATCTCTTACTGCACTTATAATATGCCCGTAAGTACCTCCCCATCCAACAGCAAGCACTTCTCCGTCCTCATCACCACAAACCTCAAGATCGGGTACCATATCGACTACCCTTTGCACTTTTTCTTCTCGTATAAACGTATTTTTCTCATGATTTTCCGGATCATGGCTCGCTGTTCCCAGTTCATTCTTTTCAAGACCGCCTATCCGGTGTTCAAAACCAGCCATACCCGGAAAGGCCCACTGACGGGCAAGCACATTTTCATCCCGCTCATAGGCTTTGAATGAGGCTGCATCTTTTGCGAACCGGGGTGTAATATCAGGCAAATCGGAAAGTTTAGGAATCCGGAACGGTTCGCTGCCGTTACCCAAAAATCCATCGGTTAAAAGGATAACCGGTACCATGCGTTCAAGGGCAATTTTTGCAGCTTTATAGGCATAGTAAAAGCAATCGGAAGGAGTTCCGGCGGCTATAACCACAACAGGGCTCTCACCATTACGTCCGTATAGGGCCTGCATTAAATCCGACTGTTCAGTTTTTGTAGGCAGCCCTGTGGAAGGACCTCCACGCTGAACATTTACAATTACAAGCGGCAGTTCAGCCATCACGGCAAGCCCTATGGCTTCCGACTTAAGTGCAAGTCCCGGGCCCGATGTGGTTGTTATGGCCAGGTCGCCGGCAAACGCCGCCCCAATAGCCGATGCAATTCCTGAAATTTCATCTTCTGCCTGGAATGTTTTGACCCCAAGGTCCTTTCGTTCGGAAAGAGCTGTTAAAATATCGGTGGCCGGAGTGATGGGATATGACCCTAAAAACAACTCCAGACCAGCTTTTTCTGCTGCAGCTATAAACCCCCATGCAGTGGCATAATTTCCGTTAACATTTCGATAGGTGCCCGGAGTGATATCTGCCGGATGAACTATATAGGAAGGAGTCATGTGCTGAAGACTTATTCCATAATTGTAGCCATCGTGCAACACTTTAATGTTGGAATCTGCAACCACAGGTTTCTTTCCAAATTTCGACCGTATGAATTCCTCAATATAATCAAGCGGCCGGTTAAACATCCAGCAAATTAATCCCAGGGCAAACATGTTTTTACTCCTGAGGATACTTTTATTGTCGAGCCCGAAATCTTTTAATCCCTCCCGCGTAAGGCTGGAAATTGGCACCGAAATAATCCTGTAGTCATTCAGGTTACTTTCGCTAAACGGATCGTCAGTTTTATAACCAGCTTTCTGAAGGTTTTTTTCAGTAAACGAATCGCTGTCGTAGATTATAGTTCCTCCCGGATTCATAAACCGGGCATTGGCTTTAATGGCGGCGGGATTCATCGCGATCAAAACATGGGCATAATCACCCGGAGTAGTCACCTGTTTTTGTCCGAACTGAACCTGAAAACCGGAAACACCTCCTACGGTTCCTTGCGGAGCCCTGATTTCGGAGGGATAATCGGGAAAAGTAGAAATATCATTCCCAATTAATGCGGCGGCATCTGAAAACAAGGTGCCGGTTAATTGCATTCCGTCTCCTGAGTCTCCTGAAAACCGGATAGCAACTTCTTCCAGTTCTATCACTCTTTCATTATTCATTTAGCTATATATTTTTGTTTAAATCTTATAAGTTCTAAGCAAATCATCTTTTTAACTGTCAATTTAAAATTTGCAAAACCAATTTCAATTATTTTTTAAAGAAGCAAAAATAACCATTATTTAACAAGTAAGTAAGGACCTATCCAAATATTTAAAGGTTTTAATATATTTGGAATCAATTTAAATTTTATAGTTAATGGCACTCATCAAAACACTTAATAATAAAACACCAATACTGGGAGAAAATTGCTATCTGGCTGAAACAGCCACCCTGATTGGCGACGTGGAAATGGGGGAAAATTGCAGCGTTTGGTTCAATGCGGTCATTCGCGGGGATGTGCATTCAATAAAAATCGGCAACAACACCAATATCCAGGACAATGCTGTTATACATGCCACTTATAAAAAATCACCGACACGAATTGGCAGCAATGTCACTATTGCTCATGGTGCAATTGTTCACGGCTGTACGCTGCACGACAATGTAATGGTTGGCATGAACGCTGTAGTTTTGGATGATGCCGTTGTTGAAAGCAATTCCATCATTGCAGCAGGTTCGGTTGTTACCAAAGGAACAATTGTGGAAAGTGGAAGTGTATATGGCGGCATACCCGCCCGAAAAATAAAAGCAATAAGTCCCGAGCTTCTGGATAACGAAATTACGCGTATTGCTTCATCGTACAGCACATATGCCGGATGGTACAAATAATTTGTAAATGAAGTTACAACAAATAAAAATCCTACTTTTATATTCTTAAAAAGATACTATGAAACCAACTTTGCTAATTCTGGCTGCAGGAATGGGTAGCCGGTTTGGGGGGCTCAAACAGGTTGAACCTGTTGGACCAAACGGAGAAGCAATTATCGATTATTCTATATTTGATGCCATACGGACTGGATTCGGGAAGGTAGTTTTTGTTATACGGGAAAGCTTTGCCGAAGCATTCAGGGAAAAATTTGACCCAAAACTAAAAGGTAAAATAAAAGTTGAGTATGTGTACCAGGAACTCGATAATCTACCTGAAGGATTCACACTTCCTGAAGGACGTGAAAAACCCTGGGGTACCGCCCATGCCATACTTGTTGCGCGCGATGTTGTTAATGAACCTTTCTGTGCATTAAATGCCGACGATTTCTATGGGTTTAATGCATACAAAACGATGGCTGAATTTCTGACCCGGTCCGGTAAACCCGATGAATATTCCATGGTGGGGTACAAATTAAGCAATACCCTCTCCGATTATGGCTCCGTATCCCGTGGACTTTGCGAAGTTGACGAAAACGGCCTGCTGCAGAAAATTGTAGAGACTACCAAAATATTAAAAAGAGATAGTAAAATTATATCGATCGAGCCTGATGGCAGTGAAATGGAACTTACCGGTAGTGAAAGCGCTTCAATGAATATCTGGGGGTTTCAGCCATCGGTATTTCCAGTACTTGAAAAGAAATTTTCCGAATTTCTAAAAGCGCGTATTCATGAACCCAAGTCGGAAATATATATTCCATCGGTAGTGTTCGATATGATAAAAGACGGGCAGGCTAACGTAAAAGTATTAAAGGCTGATTCACCCTGGTTTGGAGTCACGTATAAAGAAGATAAACCAATTGTTATTGGCAGATTAAGTAAATTAATTAAAGAGGGCCAGTATCCTGAAAAACTATTTTAATAATATGAAATGAGCATGAACAATAAGGCCCACCAACTGGTGATTAATACAACTTTCATGCGAATTCCCTGTCTGTCGTGACAGGCAGGCATATTATACCTTTGAAAGTAAACAATTATAATAATATGAAAGCAAATTTAAAGGAAATTGCCGGTAAATTCAGGCTGGAAGGAACATTGAAAAATGTCGCCCCTTTGGGTGAAGGGTTCATTAACGACACCTTCATTGTAGAAATGCAGGAAAGTACTCCCCGCTATATACTTCAGCGAAAAAACAAACGGGTTTTTTCACCGGTTCCGGCCATGATGGATAACATCGAAAAAGTTTGCAGCCATATTAAGCAGAAAGTATCGAAAGCAGGGGGTGATCCGATGCGTGAGGCCATGACCGTTATCCGCACCAACGACGGAAAGTTGTACTACGAAGATGAAGAAAACGAATTCTGGGCAGTTAGTTTATTTATTGAGGACACTATTGCCTATGAATCGGCCCCCACACCTGAACTTGCATATGCAGGAGGGAAAGGCATTGGAAAATTCCAGTCGCTTGTTGCCGATTTAAATGAACATCTTACCGATATCCTGCCCGGATTTCATAATATCCGTATCCGTTTTGAGCAGTGGGATGCTACTCTTGGCAAAGACCCTAAAGGACGGAAAGCATCGGTTGCCCGGGAAATAAGCTGGATAGAAAGCCGACGTCAGGAAATGACAGACTTCTGGAAGCTGGTGGAAGAAGGTACCATTCCTACCCGGATCAGCCATAACGATACTAAAATCAATAACATCCTGTTCGATAAAAACGGGGAAGTTTTGTGTGTAATTGATTTGGATACCGTGCTCAGCAGTACCGTGCTTAACGATTTTGGCGATGCCATCCGCTTTTATACCAACACAGGCAAAGAGGATGACACCGACCTTGATAATGTTTCGATGGATATGCGAATATTTAAGGCTTTTACAAAAGGTTACCTGGAAGAAGCAAGCGCATTCCTTACCGAAATGGAGCTCGAATACCTGCCTTTTTCAGCCCGGTACATTACCTATGAACAGGTGCTTCGCTTCCTGATGGATTATATTGATGGGGATAACTATTATAAAGTAAAATCAGATAATCATAATCTTGTGCGAACTCATGCGCAGTATAAACTGCTTTTAAGTATTGAGGAGCAATACGACGAAATGAAGCGTGTGGTAAGAGAACTACTTGCCTGACAACACTGTAACTATTCGCTAAAAATGGATTGTTTCCGACGATACCGGTTGACCCAGGAACAACGTTGCTTTATCATTAAAATTATCGGCCGATTCGGTTGTCTGAAACCTTAGCTTTCCGGTTTTGGATATCCTGGTATCCATCCCTGGATGGCGTTGTAAGTAATCAATCAGTTTCTCTGCCACAATCTTTCCCTGTTCAAGAATCTGAACGTGACTGGGAACATACCGGGTAATTTGTTCTATCAGCAATGGATAATGGGTACACCCAAGAATCAAAGTATCCAGGTCTTTATCTTTCAGAAAAATATTCTGAATGTTCTTTTTTACAAAATATGCTGCTCCTTCGTTTTCAATTTCATTATTTTCAACCAACGGGACCCAAAGCGGACAGGCCTCCTGCACCGTTGATTTTACTGTACCTCCTGCCCACTTCTGAAGTTCAATAGGATACGATTCGGAAAGTACGGTTCCGGGAGTTCCCAACACCCCTACCCTGCCGTTCCGGGTTATTTCAGCAACTTTCTCAACACTGGGCCTGATAACCCCCAATACCCGCCGGTCGGGAGCGAGGCCCGGTAAATCAAGTTGCTGAATATTCCGCAATGCTTTGGCCGAAGCCGTATTGCAGGCTATAATAATTAAAGGGCAATTTTGAGCAAAAAGATACTTAACAGCCTGTAAAGTATATTCATATACCACTCTGAACGACCGGGTGCCATAAGGTGTACGGGCATTATCACCCAGATAAAGAAAATCATACTCAGGAAGGTGTTTTACCAGCTCTTTCAAAACGGTTAAACCTCCATAACCCGAATCAAAAACACCAATCGGAGAACCTGTCATATTTTCTATATTACCGTGTTACCGCCACATTATATGCTTTATTGTAATATTTCCCGAGGTTCGACCAGTCGAAATGAAGTGATGCTTCTTCGCACTTGTACCTGAGAGCAATCCGTTCGCGGCGTGAAAGCTCTACAACCTCCATCATTATATTGGCCATTTCATCGGCAGCACGGTTAAAATCCTTGGTTTTCCGATCAATGATATACAATCCGACCTTTTCATGATCATGAACATTCCTCGATACATAATCGCCAAACCCGGCCAGGTTACTTGTTATTGAAGGCAGCCCGCTGGCCAGGCATTCAAGCGGAGTATATCCCCAGGGTTCATACATGCTTGGAAAAATCCCCAGGTGGCATCCCCGGACAAACTGGGGATAATCCATTTTGAACAACGGATTTGATGTTGAAATAAAATCCGGATGATAAACAATCTTCACCTTATCGTGCCTGTTGTTCACAAGGTTTGCCATGCGTAAAAACGCCAGGATTTCATCCTTTCCATCATCCACAATAGTATGGGTAACTACCTTAGGCAAATGTTTCGTCTTCCAGCCCTGCACATTCCGACGAAGTTTCAGGCGAAGGTAATCGTCAACCATTTCCCTCAGATCGGGGAATTCATAACGTCCGTTTTCGGATGTAATTGCTGTATACAGCCTTTTCCCAACCTGCTCTTTAATTTCTTCGCAAACCCTGCTGATATCTTCAATAAGTGCTTTTGAATGCAACACTTCGGGATTAAATGTATAGAATGGCTTTTTAGTAATAAAGAATGCCACCACTGTCTTATTTGAATTTGCCTGCTGCATCCTCCAGTTAAGGCGTGCCAGGGCCTCAAGCGTTAAATCATATCCTTTGTTATGGTACTCATATCTTCCCGAGGTAAAGAAATAAATGGTGTTATCCAAATCGAATGAGTAGCTCTGAAAAAAATGGCCCATAACAAAATCATGAATCTTTTCCTTAAACTGCAGATGCTGATTCTGAACATGGTGAAGTGCTTCGAAACGCTGAATGTTTAGCCCGTTGGGTAAAATCATGTCTGGAGAACGGCCTAAGAGGTGCGTACATTCTCTCCCGGTAAGTTCGCTTACTGTTGTAAACACATGAGCGCCATGTGCCGAAGCACGTTCGATGTCAACAATGGGTTTTACATTAAATCGTATAGCCTCAGTTTCCCAGTTGTAAAAAGCAAGGTGCTCATAAAACCGGGTATCGTTCATTGCCAGATAACGCCCCAACAATGTAGCATGGGTTGTAAATACAATTTTTATATCAAGGTTCTCCTTCCTGAGCCCCGGAATCGGCAAACCAGCCATCCACTCATGAAAATGTGCAATAACCCCTTTGTTGCAAAAGCCGGAAGTACATAAATAACTTAAAAACTCTTTAACCTGGAAACCAAAAGCAACTACTTTATCAATCAGTTCATCCTTACCAGGCAGGGAAATGTGATAGTCCTGAAACAAATAATGCTTAATTTCGGGAAGCTTATCGTACACTGAATAAGGATCAAATAAAATAACCTGCGGACGCCCTGATACGATCCATTGCCCGTAGTGTACATTAAAACCACGTTCCTGCATCTTTAACACCGCCTTCCCTATATTTGAATTGTAATCAGTGGCAGGTTCAAAATGGGCTGCTGCCTGTTCCTCAAAATAAGGTCCGATCAGAAAATAGTTCTCACTGCCCCACTGTTCTATCACCGTGGGTACTTTTGAACGGATAACGGTATATATTCCTCCTACCTGGTTGCATACCTCCCACGCTATCTCAAATAATAACGTATTGGAAGGTATTTCTGCTTCAGGTGGCTTATCTGCCCGTATTGCTGAATTCATAAATTTTTGGTTTGCATTTTACAACACTAAAATAATCTGAATTCACGACCAAACCAAACAAATCCATTTTTGAAATTAAAAAAAGAAGTTTTTCTGTGATACAATCACTGTTTCGCTCAAAAAAACAGTCTTTGGGAAAGATATTATAGATTTACCTCATTGATTTACTCTATTAAGGCTGCTGTGCCAGTGTCCATGTTGTAACCTGGTCCGGAGTAAACTCAATGTTAACTCAATACAAACTCAGTATTAACTCAATGTTTATTCGATATTAATTGAATTTACGTTGAATTAATATTGAGTTTATATTGAGTTTGGTCAGGCGAAGAACCAACCCAAATAATAGTTAGGTGGCAATATACAATACTATTTAAGTGATAACATATCCAATTAAAATTAATGATTTAAAGTAATTGAGAAATTAAATTTGGCTTATAGGGGATAAAAGATAATAAGTATTGCCCAAGGAAATTGTCAATACCCGGATGAAGCAATATAGTAAAGTAAACTGATTGGAAATAAAAATTCCGCAGGGTTAAAACACGAAAAAAGCCGTCTCTTAAAGGAGACGGCTCATACTATCTTTTGGGTTGGTAGTTTCTACTGAATATTCAGCTTCTTTTTAACCATTGGCAAAATATCAACGCTTTGATTCGATTTGTATAATACTACTCGTGTTCCGGTATCGAATACATAAAGCAAACCCTGTTCTTTTGCTACTTCTTCAATAGCCTGTTCTGCCATATCAAATACAGGTTCCAGTAATTCGGCCTGTTTCTGCTGCATTTGTTGCTGGGCAGTCATCTGGTAATTCTGTACCCTCTGCTGAAGTTCCTGCAATTCAGAAATTTTTGCGTTTCTTTTCACCTCTGAAGTTTCCTCACCCAGTTTCTCAAGTTCAGCAAGTTTTTGCTGGTAATTCTGCTGCATTTCGCCAAATACTTCTTCGAGGTCGGCCTGGAATGCATTATACTGAGTTTCGGCAGCTGTTCTTTCGGGCATGATCTGCACCAGTGCCTGTAGATCGATATGTCCGAATTTTTGATTTTGCGCGCTTGCCGAAACTGCTGCAACAGCGAAGAACAGAAGCACAAGTGGTTTCATTAAATTTCTCATAGTCAACGTGGTATTAAATTTTTGGTTGCAAATATAATTATTAATTATTTATATCCGAGTTTTTGCAGAACCTGGTCACTTAAATCGTATCGGGGATTGGTAAAAAACAAAGTAGTACCACCTGCTTTATCGAAGATCACTGCGTAACTTCCTTCATTAGCAATTTCCTGAACAGCTGTAAATATATCATCCTGAACAGGTTTTACAAGGGCTTGCCGTTTTTTGAACAGGTCGCCTTCGGGGCCGAAATATTTACGCTGAAGCTGTTTGTAATCTTTTTCCTTAGATATAATTACGTCTTCCCGTTTACGTTTCATATCATCTGAAAGCAAAACACTTTCAGCCTGGAAATCCTGGTACATCTGTTCGATTTCAGAATGCATCGATTCCAGTTCTTTTTGATACTGCGCCGACAATTGGTTCAACTGTTCCTGTGCTGCCCGGTATGAAGGAATGTTTTCAAGTATATATCCTGAGTCAATAAATCCATACTTCTGGGCAAATGTGGTTATGCTGGCTGCCATCAGAATTGCAACGATCAATATAATTCTTTTCATGGTTCTCAACTATTTTTATTTAAACACTATAACGTATTATCATATTCTGTGCCAAATATAAATCCATTAGAATTGTTGTCCGATTACGAAGTGGAACTGGCTTCCGTTAGCACCGGGATTACCTGGTACTTCGTCGAAACCATAACCCCAGTCGATGCCCATAAGTCCAAACATTGGCAGGAATATGCGCACACCAACACCGGCTGAACGATGGAGTTTGAATGGGTTGTAGTTTTGAAAGCTCATATTGGCATTACCGGCCTCAAGGAAACCAAGGGCATAAATAGTAGCACTGGGTTTCAAGGTAATTGGATACCTCATTTCCATTGTGAATTTCGAATACATTTTTGATCCGCTTTGAGGACTCAGACTGAAATCCTTATAACCACGCAGGGCCACATAATCGGTACCATAGATATTGTAGCCCGACATTCCGGAGCCACCCACGATAAACCCTTCGAACGGTGAAAGCCTGTTAGGATCATAATATCCTAAGAACCCTGCTTCCACGGCTGTACGTAATACCAGGTTCCGGTTACTGGTAAGCGGATTAAACACCTGTCCCTTAAACAACCATTTGTGGTATTCTATCCATTTATACCGTTCTTCATTGGTGATATCCGGGGAACTGTAATCGACCCCGTTTATCAGTGAAAAAGGCGGAGTAGTTTTCAGTGTAAGGCTAAACTGGGAACCTTGCCTGGAAAAGAGAGGGTTATCTACAGAATTACGGCCAAATACTGTTTTAAAGCTAAAGTTGTTAAAAGTACCGTTCACATTTCCCTGGTCATCGGCCAAAAACCCGAAGTAACTCCCCATGTTCTGAAGCAGGTAGTGCTCGAACGAAAGCTCGTGATAAACGGTAAAAAAGTCGTCGGGAAACGACAACCTATAGCCATATCCGGCCGCCAGGGCAGTGGTTTCCCAAATCTGGTCGTTGGAAGTATTGGTATCTTCCGAACTATAATTGTACTGGTACTGCGGATACATCCCGTAACCTCCATAACCGTATCCACCGGAACCATATCCTCCATAGCCACCCAAGCCGCCGTAGCCTCCATATCCACCGTAGCCTCCGTAAGGACTTCCTCCGTAACCTCCATATGGACTCCCTCCGTAGCCACCCCCGTAATAAGGGTTGCTCTGGTAATATTTATTGGCGCTGTAATTTATTCTGGAGTGTGAAAGCGACAGAGAGAAGGAATTTGGTTTTTTCCCGCCAAGCCAGGGCTCAATGAATGAGAGACTGACAGTACGGTAATACCTTCCGCTGGTTTGGTAGCGTAAACTAAGTGTTTGCCCGTCACCTGTCGGCAGTGGCCTCCAGGCTTCCTTGTTCAGGATATTACGCACCGAGAAATTAGCAAATTTAAGCCCTACTGATCCTACGAACATACCGGCACCCCAGCCACCTGATAACTCAATCTGATCGTTGGCTTTTTCCTGCAATTGATATTCGATATCAACGGTACCGTTTTCAGGGCTTGGTCTTACATCAGGATTAATGGCCTCAGGATCGAAGTGCCCCAATTGCGCAAGCTCCCTTACCGAGCGGATAATCTCAGATTTGCTGAATAAATCGCCCGGATAGGTCCGGATTTCACGCCGTGCCACATGCTCGTGAGTTTTGGTATTTCCGGTTATTAAAACCTTGTCAATCGTTGCCTGTTTTCCTTCACGGATACGCATTTCATAATTAATGGTATCGCTTTCAATGTTCACCTCCACGGGCATTAAGTCGAAAAACAGGTAACCCTTATCGAGGTACAGATTATTAAGGCCCACATCGTTATCGAATAACCTTTTATCGAGGATCGACTGGTTAAATACATCCCCTTTTTCAATGCCTAAATAGTTGTTCAGGTAATCAGAGGGATAAACAGTGTTGCCCACCCACTTTACGTCTCCAAAATAATATTTATCGCCTTCGTCAACCCACATTTCAACATTAACCCTGGGCTTATCTTTCCTGCCTACCTCTACCTGATATATCGTATCCTCAATTATAATGGCGTCGCGGTATCCCTTCTCATTGTATTTTTCAATAAGACTTGCCTTGTCGTTCTGATACTCTTCATCGAGGAATTTTTTAGTTCTGAAAAAATTACGAAGCTCTTTTGCGTTTGTCTTTTTCATTGCGCGCTCGAGCACGGTTTCTTTTATGGCCTCATTTCCATGAATAACTATATCATTTACTTTAACCTTTTCTTTCTTATCGACGTTAATATCGAGAATAATGCTGTTGCTTTGAGCCGTATCGTCACGTTGAACTATGTCTACCTCTGTATTAAGAAAACCCTTTGCCAGGAAAAGATTTTTAATTGTACGCTCGGCATTGTTAACCTGATTGTCGGTAACCTGGGAACCTTTAAGCAGCAGCACCTTTTCAGTGATATCATCTTTTTCAGATTTGCTGATGCCGAAAAAATTAACGTCTGAAAGCCGTGGTCTTTCCTGTAAATAAATGTCAAGCCAGATATCATCACCAACTATTTTACTGGCAGTAATCCGTACATCAGAAAAAAGTCCCTGTTGCCACAATTTTTTAATAGCATTTGTGATGGCTTCACCAGGCACTTCAATTGTTTCTCCTACTTTCAGACCGGATAATTGTATAAGTACGGTTTTGTCGAGATAGCGGATTCCTGAAACTTCAATTTCAGCTATGGTATACTTACCAGGGCTGGCATAATAGATTGAAAAGTTTGAATCATCAGGAATCTGTCCCACAGCCGGGGCAATGAATCCTGTAAAAAGAAACAGGAATAATAGTAGCTTTCGCATTCTGGTCATAATTTAACTTAATAACTGTTCACTGATTTTACCAAATCTTCTTTCTCTGTTTTGAAAATCGTAAACTGCTTTGAATAAATCTTCTTTTCTAAAATCGGGCCAAAGTTTTGCCGTAAAATATAATTCGGCATAAGCAATCTGCCAGAGAAGAAAATTGCTGATTCTGAATTCACCGCTTGTACGGATTAATAATTCAGGATCAGGAAGATGAGCAGTTGAAAGGTACTTTCCGAACAGTTTATCATCAATATTGGCAGGGTTGATCTTATTATTTTTTACGTCGTCAGCTATTTTTCGGGCAGCTTCAGCAATCTCCCATTTCGAGCTGTAACTAAGTGCAAGCACAAGGGTAAGGCCTGTATTTGAACTAAGGGCATGTATGCATTCCTGGAGTTTTTTGCTAACATCGGAAGGTAATTTCTTCAAATCACCTATAGCGTCCAGCCGCACATTGTTTTTCATTAATTCGTCGGTTTCATTTTCAATAGCCTGAACAAGGAGCCCCATTAAAGCGTCCACTTCGTTTTTAGGACGTTCCCAGTTTTCGGTTGAAAATGCATACAGCGTAAGATATTGAATTCCTATTTCGCTGGCACCTTCCACTGTTGACCGAACAGCATCGACACCATGCTCGTGCCCAAATGATCTTTCGCTTCCATGTTTGGCAGCCCACCGGCCGTTACCATCCATAATTATGGCAACATGACGGGGTATTTTTTTACTATTTAATTTTTCTTTAATGGATTTCATTACCAGTATTTCCTGTCGTAGGCCGGGCATGCTCTTTTGTTCAAGTACAATTTATAGGTTAAATGAACTCCAAGATAGCCAGGCCAATCATTGTTATGCCAAAATGTTGTATATTTAATTGTCTCATCGTCAGCGTTAATAAACGATAACGGATCATCAATTTCATCAAGTTTATCGCTGAATAATTTCCTCATCTGGTATTCAGCTCCAATTCCAAGGCGAGGACCGATTGAGAATTTTATACCAAATCCAAAGGGAATAGTAGCAGCGACAACCGATTCTTTCACTTCCGCCAGCAACGGATACTCCGGATTAATTTCGAACATTAAAAACGGATCCAGTGTATAAGGGAAATACATTACCCCAATTCCCCCCATAATGTAAGGTGTAAATGGTGTTTTTCTATCTCCCAGTACATACTTCAGGAAGTTTATCTCCACCATTGCCGATACATCCTGCGCTTTCTTTTCAAATTCAACAGGTATGTCTTCCACCAACCCGCTGGCAGTAAAACTACCTGTTAAAAACTGAGTACGAAGTCCCACACGTGCATTAAAATTGTATCTGAAATAGGCCCCGAAATTTAAATTAAACGACTGCAGCGATGAGGCTTCTTTAATGTCACCAAAATAAGTTGAAGAACCTCCCCAGACTCCAATATCTGCTGATTTTTGGGCAAAACCTGAAACAGCTAAACCAACTGCTATAAACACCAATAAAATTTTTCTCATTTGGTATTCCAAATCAATTATTCAACAATAGTTTCAGGCATGTTCCTGTCCGATATATTTCAGATGCATTGAATTTAAGGCAATTTACCTGTTTCATCCTGCTGGTTCAAATACAATAAAAAAAGTTATTAAACATCATATTTAACTCCTGCAATCAACTGACTTCAACGAACTTAACTAGTGCTGCCCCCTTTGTTTTCAGCTTCCGGGAGGTACAAAAGTAATATAATTCTATATATTACATACCTGAATGCTATTATAAAACCCAAAGAAAGATTAAAAATTGTTAAGCTCCGGATAATATTTAATTCCGTTTATCAAAGCCCCACATCAACTTGTTTCTCAAGGTATTAAAAAAATTCTGATCGGGTAATTGCAATGTCTTTAAAGTAACATTTGCTTTTCTGATTTTAAGTATTGTATCGAAATCTACTGCTACCGAACGGTAATCAAGTGAGGCAAGATAGGTATTTCCCCTGCCTTCCACCTTCAGCTTTAGCTCGTAGTTATCGGGAACTACAATAGGTCTGATAGTCAGGTTGTGCGGCGCAAGGGGAGTTATAACAAAATTTTCTGAATCGGGAGTAAGAATAGGCCCTCCCACACTGAGGGAATAAGCCGTTGAGCCTGTTGGAGTAGCAATAATGAGGCCATCGGCCCAATAGTTATTCAGCAGTTGGTTATCGCACCAGGCAGAAATGTTTATCATAGAGGAGGAATCGGTTTTTAATACTGCCAGTTCATTCAGTGCAAAGCTGAAATCGATATTCTCCATGCCCATGAATTCCACCTTTAGCAATGCCCTTTCAATTACTGAGTAGCGGTTATTAAAAATATCAGTCAGTGCACTGTATACCTGATCCTGTGAGATATCGGCAAGAAAACCAAGCCTGCCACTGTTTACTCCAACCACAGGAATATCGAAATTTTGGATGTTCACCACTGAATGCAAAAAAGTACCATCACCTCCTACGCTGAAAATAAACTTGTTGGAAACATCAAAATCGGAAGGTGAATTGAACAGAGAAGAATAATAAACCGGCAAGTTCATCTCCTGTAACAGAAAATCTTTAAATGGACGAAACAGTTGTACTTCAATCTTGTTCTTTTCCAAGAACCCAAAAAAATCATTTAAAACAGGAATGAAACTCTCCGATACAGAGGTTCCGAAAACAGCCACTTTCACACTTGCTTGAATTAAGTTAATTTTATGACTTTCCTTCTGATTTATGAGTTGTGTTCATATATTCCAGGAGAGATTATTACAAATCCATGTATTTCATAAACTGATCGTACCTGTCCTGGTAAAGATCATCAATCATTGAATCATCAAGATATATGCCTTTTATATTATAATCATACCGTTCAAATGCCCTGATAACAGGGGAAAGATCTTCCTTATCGAATTTAAGGACAATTTCAAGATTATTTGTGCCGGGCAACCGGTTCAAAAAGAAGCTTAAAATTTTAGTATCATTTTCTTCAACAATCTTGCTTATCTGCGCCATTGAATAATCGTTTACATTCACGTCCAGAACAATAACACCGCCAAGTTCCTGAAGTGAAAAGAAACGGGCAAATCGGCGGGCCAGGTCATAAAGTGTAATAGCCCCTACGTATTCATGACTTTTATTTACGACAGCAAGTACACTTAATTTTAGCTTGTACATTAACACCGCAACTTCAAAAATATGTTGTTGGGCGTGAACATGACCCGTGAAAAATTTATCTTTCTCTTTTATGATAGGCTCATCTAACAGGTTCATATCAGAAATAAGCTTATCGGAAACCAATCCCAGGTATTGTGAATCGTCAATAACAGGGAGATGTGATACCCTATATAAATCCATAAGGGTCAAAACCTTCTGCCCTTTCTCACTGCCCATTACAGCAGGGATAACATCTGATATTAAATTATTTGCCAGCAAATCTTTATTTTTGTTTTAACATTATCGAACTGAAAATTGTAACTTGCACTTTCAAAAATACAAAAATGACACGACTTAGTGTAAATATTAACAAAATAGCTACGTTAAGAAATTCTCGCGGAGGAAAAATCCCCAGCGTAAAGGATGCTACCATAAACTGTCAGCTATATGGAGCACAGGGAATTACAGTTCATCCCCGGCCTGACGAAAGACATATTACACGGAAAGATGTTTATGAGATAAAACCTTTGATTACCACTGAATTTAATATTGAAGGTTATCCGGATGAAGATTTTTTAAATATGGTTGCCGAAGTATTACCTCACCAGGTAACTTTGGTACCTGATACACATTCCCAGATAACCAGCGATCATGGATGGGATACCTGGAAAAATCTGACGTTTCTAAAGGAAGTGATCAACAGGCTTCAAGGTTATGGCATACGAACATCCATTTTTGTTGACCCTGATGAAAAAATGATCGAAGGGGCTGCAGAAACAGGCACCCACCGGGTCGAACTGTACACCGAACCTTACGCCAGGCTTTATTCGCTCGATCGCGATGCTGCAATTAAACCCTTCATACATGCAGCTCAAATTGCCCACACCATTGGGCTGGGAATCAATGCCGGCCATGATTTAAATCTCGAGAACCTCCATTTTTTTAATATCCGGCTGCCAATTCTTGAGGAAGTATCAATTGGTCATGCCCTTATTTCCGATGCCCTTTATTTTGGACTGGAAACAACCATTTCAAAATACCTCAACTGCCTGAAATAACTATTTGTATGGAACTATATTACCGAAAAGAAGGAACAGGGCCTGTTGTTGTTATTGTTCACGGACTATATGGCTCGTCCGACAATTGGCTGAACATGGGGAAACGGCTTGCTGAAAAGCATACTGTTTACATTATCGACCAACGCAATCATGGTCGTTCACCTTTTGCTCCGACCCATTCGTTTGATGATATGAAAAATGACCTGGCAGAATTTTTCGATAAACATGGTATTGATCGTGCCACCCTCTTGGGGCACAGTATGGGAGGAAAAACTGCCATGTGGTTTGCAGCCGATTATCCTGAAAAAGTTGAAAAACTGGTTATTGCCGATATTGCTCCCAAAAATTACCTTGAAATGAATGAAAGCAGCCAGTACCATTTACACAGAAACATTTTAATGGCTATGCAGGAGGTTGACTTCAGCAGGATAAAGAGCCGGACTGAAGTAGGTGACCAGCTTTCAGAAAAAATCGATGATCAGCGCATCCGTAAGTTTTTACTAAAAAACATTAAACGGGATAAAAAAACCCATCAGTATAAATGGTTGCTGAACGTGGAGGTACTCTATGAATACCTCGACGAAATAGTTGGTGGCGTAAACCGGCAATGGTTTGAAGATCGTATACCAATCAGGAATTATCCCGTAATTTTCATCCGTGGTCAAAAATCGAATTACATTTTACCCGAAGATGAAACATTAATTAAGGAAGTATATCCCGATTCATCCATTGTGGACATAGCCGGTGCAGGGCATTGGCTGCATGCTGAAAAACCAAAAGAATTTATGAATGCAGTTTTGAGATGCTGCTGAATTACCGGTTATACTTTAAAGTAATATCCTTTAAAAAATAGCTGTGCCTGTTTCTTAACTGCCACCATTTAAACCGCCATTCCCAGTTTCCGGAAGCTGTACCCGGGGTATTGAGCCGGCCTTTTTCATCCAGTTCCAGCAAATCCTGCAGGGGAATTATTGCAGTGCAGGCACAGGAGGCCCAAATAAGTTCGATGGCGTTTTTAACTGCTTTCTTACCTGTAGTTCCCAGGTAACGGCGTACCATCTTTTTCTCTTCATGCTCCAATGACCGTAGCCACCCAAGTGTTGTATTGTTGTCGTGTGTTCCGGTATAAGCAATAAAATTTGGCGTATAATTGTGAGGAAGATCATGGCTGGTTTCATCAGAACCAAAGGCAAACTGCAGAACTTTCATTCCAGGAAGCTTAAATTCATCGCGCAATTGCTCAACCTCATCGGTTATCACACCCAGGTCTTCCGCAACAAGCGAAAGGTCACCAACCTGTTTCTTAAACATTTTCAGCAGTTCAAAACCTTTGGCAGGAACCCATTCTCCCTTAATGGCTGTTATTTCTCCTGCAGGAATCGACCAATACGACTCAAGCCCCCTGAAATGATCAACTCGCACCCTATCGAACAATTTAAGGTTAAAATGCAATCGTGCAAGCCACCAATCAAATTCCCTTTCCGCGAGCCGGTCCCAGTTAAACACAGGATTACCCCACAGCTGACCGGTTTCGCTAAAATAATCGGGCGGAACCCCTCCCATCTGGAGCTGGTTCAGTTCGTCATCCAACATGAAGATCTCAGTGTTTGCCCATACATCAACGCTGTCGCCCGAAACATAAAGGGGAAGATCACCAAGTATCAGCACATTTTTTGAATGAGCATATTCCTTAAGCCTGAACCATTGCCTAAAAAATAAAAACTGTATAAATTTCCTGAAATCTATCTCATCTTTTAGCAATGATGTGTATTTATCAAGTGCATCCTTTTCCCTGAACTTTATATCCTTGTCCCATTCCGTCCAGATAACATTGTTAAAATGCTTTTTCACTGCCATGAACAATGCATAGTCTTTTAGCCACCACATGTGTTCTCCTAAAAAACGTTGGTATTCATTAAAGAGCCTGTCGTTTTTTTTAAAGTTCTCAAAAGCTTTCTGAAGTAATGGATATTTCCATTCCTCCACCTTTATAAAATCAACCTTATATAAATGAAAAGAAGGTTTAACTTCTATATCCTCCATACTAAGCAATCCTTCTTTGGCAACATATTCGAGATCGATAAGCATTGGGTTTCCGGCAAAAGCGGAATAACACTGATAGGGTGAATTGCCATAACCCACCGGTCCAAGTGGTAAAATCTGCCATATTTTCTGTCCTGTTTTTTCAAGGAAGTCAATAAAACGAAAGGCATCTTCACCTAAGGTACCAATGCCTTCTGAATTGGGAAGAGAGGTTATATGAAGGAGGACTCCACTGTTTCTATTATTTTTTGACATAATTACTTCTAAAATTTTCAATATGAATAGCAGTTTCGCGCACAATACGCTGCACAGCCAATCCGTGATTAATACTGGGGAAAAATGTGCCGGAATCGTTACCTGTAATAAAAAGGTAATGTGAATGAACCATAGAGCGGAGCCATCCCGGTGGCACATGTCCTGAGGGAAAGCTTGAAACCGGTGCATAATTGCTGCCTACCATTTGTTTCACCCATTGGTTTGAACCTTCCATATAATATTCGAAGTATTCCGAATTTCTTGAGGAATAATGCAATGCCCCATTCTCAGCAAACAATTCCAGATCAACCAGGTCACCTGTACCTGAACTAATCCGGCTTGCCGACAGGTTACCTACGGCTCCCGAATCAGGATCAATCATCGAGATGGAACTAAACAGGTCAGATCCTTCAGGGACATCGGGAAAACTACCTCCCTGCAATGCACCGGTTATCTGCAGATTTTCTCCCAAAAATGCCATTAACAGACTAATGCCATGGGAGCCTAAATCGGCCATAGCTCCTCCATCAGGGGCAGGGGTTAATCGGGTAACCCGCTTTTCGCGATATGACGGTTGAAGATAATCTCCGTGATAATACTTAAGGTTAAAATGAATGGGTTTTCCAAGATGCCCCTCCTGCCAGAATTTAAGCGCTTCCCGTACAGAGGAAGTCTGCAGGTATTGAAACCCCACCTGAATTTTTATTCTTCCCTCAATTTCACCGGCCAGCTTCTTCATCTCCATCTCTTCATCTACCGTTGAGCAAACAGGCTTTTCCAGATAAATCAATTTTACGCCCGGCATCTGTGCGGCCAGTCTAAAATGTTCAAAATGAACATTATTGGGCCCTAATATAAATACTGCTTCCAGGGCATCATTTTCAGCAAATTCTTTAACTGACTGAGCCTTCTTAAATCCGTAACTGTCTGCAAATTTCTGACGGCTGGATTCACGTTCAGAGGTTACCGATTCAAATACCAGCTCAGGAACATCGTTGTAATAAAATTTAAGTGCCTGCAGGGCATAAGCATGAGCACGTGCTATACCTCCTGCTCCTATAAATCCAATATGTGTTTTTTGCATAAAATGATATCAATTTTTTTCAAAAATAGTGAATTGAGGGGAACGAGCAATTCTATACAACCATTCTGCGTCTTTCTTTTTTTCTTACCGAATAAACCGGTAATTTAAGCCATATGGAAAATTCATCAAGGCTATTTCTTGCATTTTGTATTGATTTGCACCTTTTTATAACAAACGCAGGTTTCCTAGCCTTATCAACAAAAAAAATACGATAATCGGTTGTTTTGGTTGATGAAATCCTGTTTGACCAACTGGACATAACTTCTACGGTTGTAAATGGTATAAGCGTAATCCCAATATATGAATCAAACGATTTCCATTTGCCGGTTTTAATTAATCCAAATAATTTATTGTATTGCTTAACCTCCCGGGATTCGGTATTGAGTTCCACACCTGAGTAGGTAAAAGCGACAAAAGTTGCAATAAGAAATACAACTGCACCTATGATGAAAGCTCCGGCCAGTAAAATAACTATTCCCGTCAAAAGAAAAATAACACCGGCAAAAACAGCAGTTTTACCAAAGGCTCTTTCTGTATTATTATCTATGATCAATTCTTTTTATTCAAAGATAATAATTTATGATGAGCCTATTTTAAAAAACTACTGTTCTTTCAACCACTTATCCAGCCAGTTAAAAAATACCCGTTGCCATAAAATGCCATTTTGGGCCTGTAGCACCCAGTGATTTTCTTCAGGAAAATAAAGGAACTGAGCCGGAATATCACGGAGTACAGCAGCATTAAAAGCAGCCATACCCTGGTCAGGCGGGACCCGAAAATCCTTTTCACCATGGATAACCAGTATGGGTGTATCCCAGTTCTGAACGTAATTATGGGGAGAAAAACTATAAGAACGCTGTGCAACAGCATTATCCTTTTCCCAATAGGGCCCACCCATTTCCCAGTCAACAAACCACATCTCTTCGGTGGTAGTATACATGTGTTCTAAGTTGAACATTCCGTCGTGCGCAATAAAAGCGCTGAAACGGTTGTTATGATTTCCGGCCAAAAAATAAACAGAGAAGCCGCCATAACTGGCGCCCACTGCACCCAGGCGGTTTTCATCAACAAAAGGTTCTTTTGCAACTTCATCAATGGCAGTCAGCAAATCCTTGATATTTTGCCCTCCATAGTCTTTTGAAATCTGTTCATTCCACTCCTGGCCGAACCCTGGCAAACCGCGCCTGTTGGGTGCAACTACAATGTAACCATTGGCTGCCATCATCTGGAAATTCCAGCGATACGACCAGAACTGACTAACAGTGCCCTGCGGCCCACCCTGGCAATACAACAAGGCAGGATATTTCTTGCCGGGATCAAAATCAGGCGGATAGATCACCCAGGTCAACATCTGCTTTCCATCGGTAGTTTCCATCCAACGCTCTTCAACTTTACCCATTTTAAGCTGATCAAGAATACCCTTGTTGATCGCTGTAAGCGGCTGGTCTTTACCTGTCACCGGATCAACCAGATACAGTTCAGCCGGTTGTGACATTGAAACTTTTTGCGCCACCAACTTATCTCCGGCAGGTTCTACAGTCTGGTAATTATGAACCCCGTCGGTTATCCGGTTAATGCTTTTTTCCCCGATGTTTAGCCTGTAAATTTCATCGGTAGCATGAACGTCGCTTATAAAGTACATAAACTGGCTGTTGCTATCCCACGAAAGAGCTTCCACATTCTGATCGAAACCTTCGGTATAATCTACTTTCTCACCCGATTTAAGATCGGCTATAAACAGCCTGTTTTTATCCGCTTCATACCCTTCACGTTCCATGCTTTCCCATGCAAGATACCTCCCATCGGGAGAAAACAATGGATTCTTATCGTATCCCATCATTCCTTCCGTAAGATTAGTTGTTTCTTCGGTTTCCGCATCGAATATATATACATCGGAATTGGTAGAAAGTGAATATTCTTTTCCTGTTTTTGTTTTCTTGGTATACGCCAGTAATTTCCCATCCGGACTCCAGGAAATTTGTTCAGTGCCACCAAAAGGTTTCAACGGTGAATCATACCGTTCGCCTTTCATAATATCCATCCCATCTTCCACTCTTCCATCAGAATAGCTGGCAACAAATACATGGTGGTAGGTATAATCATGCCACTCATCCCAGTGCCTGTACATAATATCATTTTCCAACCTTGCATTTGCTTTTGGTAAATCGGGAAAAAGTTCATGAATATTTTGGTCAAGTTTTACACTTTTAATGTAAAATATTTTAGAAAGATCAGGTGAATAATCAAATCCTTCAATTCCACCTTCAATACTGGTTACCTGATTGTTGCCAGTTCCGTCAGTATTCATCTCCCAAAGCTGTACGCTTCCTGAGGCTGGAGACAGGTAACCAATTTTTCTGCCATCGGGCCGCCAAACTGCATTAAATTCATTTACAGCAGAGTTAGTAAGATTTTTCGCCTCACCTCCGGTAACAGACGTGATATAAATATCGCGATAAGATTTATTCTCATCAATGTTGAAATATGTAATTGTGTAAATTATTGAATTCCTGTCGGGTGATACTCCGGGGCTTCCCAAACGGCCAAACGACCACAAAACCTCGGGCGTCATTAATTCAGAATCAAGTTGTGGGGTATCGGGCAGGTAATTCTTATTCTTACCGGAGTCGGTAACAGTACTGCATGATAGCAATAATAAAAGCAACGGATAGGCAATAAATTTCATTTTTTGTTTTTAAAAGGCAAAATTAAAAGCTTTTCGCTGATATGAAAACAAATTGATTTAAGATAATTGTCCTCCTGGTATATGCTTTTATAATTTGAAATACTGCCCATTCTTATAATCATAACAGCAATACCAAAATATGCTGAATCGAACTTATTCTACTAAAAAGAGGAGTGAATAATCACTCCTCTAATCAGAAGGCAAAACCGAATTGATGGTAAAAAATAATAAATAATCAAGCCTTCTTCAAAAAGAAACGTAGGTAGTTTGCTTTTAGTACATGATTGAAAAAAAATAATTTCACTGGTACCCGAATTTTGCTATTTATCGACAAATGGTTTATTTCTCAGCTAAGTGAAAGGTCCAAGTTGTATTAGAAACCAATACTTTGTAACTAAAAATCCCGGTTAATTTAACCGGGATCATTTTAAGTTATTATTGTTCGAGTTATTATACAAGCCCCTGTGCAATCATGGCATTGGCAACTTTAACAAAACCGGCAATATTAGCACCCCTGACGTAATGTACAAATCCATCTTTTTCCTGTCCGTGTTTTACGCACATGTTGTGAATGTTGTGCATGATCGATTTTAGTTTTTCATCAACCTCTTCGCGTGTCCAGCTTAAACGCATGCTGTTTTGAGTCATTTCCAGACCTGATACAGCTACTCCTCCTGCATTGGCAGCCTTTCCCGGGGCATAAAGAATTTTTGCATCCAAAAATTTGTGCTCAGCTTCATAAGTTGAAGGCATATTCGCACCTTCTGCCACTACAAAACAACCATTATTCAGTAAAGTTTCTGCCTCGCTGCCGCTAATTTCATTTTGTGTTGCGCAAGGTAATGCGACATCACATTTGATTCCCCAGGGGCGCTCATTTTCAAAATACTGTACACCATATGTTTCGGCATATTCAGAAATTCTGCCCCGGTAGATATTCTTTAATTCTTTGATGTACTCAAGTTTATCGCGATCAATTCCATCAGGATCATAAATAGTTCCTCCAGAATCAGACAAGCTTACAGGTTTACCACCCAAATCCAGCACTTTTTCCACAGCAAACTGGGCGACATTTCCTGAACCGGAAATAGTAACGGTTTTCCCTTTAAAACTATCACCGCGGGTTTTGAGCATTTCCTCAGCAAAATAAACTGTGCCATAACCTGTTGCTTCAGGCCTTATCAGTGAACCACCCCAATCGATACCCTTTCCTGTTAAAACACCTGTAAATTCATTCCTAAGTCTTTTGTACTGACCAAACATGAATCCAATTTCACGTCCCCCTACACCAATATCCCCTGCAGGCACATCAGTATTTGGACCAATATGACGTGTAAGCTCAATCATAAAACTTTGACAGAACCGCATGACTTCATTATCAGATTTACCTTTCGGGTCAAAATCAGAGCCCCCTTTACCACCTCCCATAGGCAGCGAGGTAAGGCTGTTTTTCAAAACCTGTTCGAATGCAAGAAATTTAAAAATGTTCAGATTTATATTGGGATGAAATCGCAAGCCACCTTTATATGGTCCGATTGCACTGTTCATTTCCACCCTGTATCCCCGGTTAATATGTATATCTCCTTTATCGTCGGTCCATGGAACTCTGAATTGAACCACTCTTTCCGGTTCTACCATTCGTTCAAGAATTTTAAAATGAATATATCTCGGGTTTTTTATTAAAAACTCTGAAAGGGATTCTACTACTTCAAGTACTGCCTGATGAAATTCAGGCTCTCCCTGATTCTTTGCCTGTAGGTAGGCCATAAAATCTTCTGTAAATTGTTTGGGATCTTTAATATTCATAATATATGTTTTAATCTGTTGTCGTCAACTCTATAAAATATATTTATATCTATACTTTTTAATAAGAAAAAATAGGTTATTGTTCTCAAAAGAAGATGATATTTTTAATGAAATGGGGTTATAATCCTCAAAAAACTAAAATCCGGACAAAAGTAGAGTTTTTTGATAATTTTATAGAATTTCTAAAAAAAAAACTAAAATTCTTTACAGAATTTTAAATATTTTCCACAAAAATGTTATGAAAAAGATAAAAATCGAGGTAAACTGGAAAAATTGAGTTTTCAATTTAAGTCAAAAAAAAGCAGATTAAACCTGCATATAAAAATGCAAAATTCAACCTGCCTAAAATATTTTATCAAATATGCATAATAGATCTGGCTTAAAAGCATAAGCTGATCAATTATGCTGTAAAGCTGAATATTCAACTAAGCAAGACAGCCTTTGCTTCTTCATCCAGGGCATCAGTCATAAACGGAACATTAGCCACTTCTGCTGTCTCACGATTAGATGCAATCAAATCATTACGGCTAAGTTCATTTAAATTAAATTTTCGTGCACCTGCCATAAATTGCTGCAATCCGGCAGCAAGCTTATCGGCATAACCTACCATAGCCACCGCACCAAAAGGAATGTTCTTCATTTCATCAGCACCTACCTTGTTTTTCACAGTTTCCCATTCAGTGAATATTTCTTCCGGATAAATACCATACTCAGTTACAGTTGGAGGAAGTTTTTCCCAATGTCCGTTTAGTTCTACTTTCCTTTCCGGATAAAATGTAGATTCGATATTACTTCCAAGAAAACCAGCAATCATAGGTGCACGCCCCAGGCAAACTAATTTAGTAAAAGGCGCACCAAGTGAAAGCGCTTTAAACAGGTGGTCTTCACGGGCAAACCCTCCGGCGAAAGATATATCCGGAACTTTAATACCACGGCTTTCCAATATTTTACAATATTCATAAGCTTTGGCATGCAAAGGTAAAGATGGTATTCCCCAATTCTGCATCATATTCCAGGGGCTCATCCCGGTACCCCCTCCCGCACCATCGATGGTAAGGAGATCTAGTTTTGCATCAGCAGCAAACCGAATAGCCATAGCAAGATTTTCCATACCATAAGCACCCGTTTTTAAAGAAATGCGTTTAAAACCCAACTTTCTCAGATAAGCTATACTGTTCATAAAATCTTCCCTGACATCATCAACCCTGTGTTTATTGGTTGCACCCATTCTGCTGTGACGGGCAAAAGCAGTGACAGCCCGATTTTTATACCCCTGAATTATGACAGGACTGTATGGATCGGGATCGACTATATATCCGCGATCTTTTAGGAACTGGGCATATTCCAGACTTGAAACCTGGATCTCTCCACCGATATCTTTTGCTCCCTGCCCCCATTTAAGTTCAATGATGACATCGTTACCGTATTTATCAATCAGGTATTCAGCAACACCATTACGGGTATCTTCCACGTTCATTTGAATTATTATGGCGCCATAACCGTCATAATACCTCATAAAATAATCAATTCGTCTTTCAAGTTCGGGAGCTTTAATAATTCTCCCGTTTTTTAATTCAGATTCCTGATCAACACCTACTACATTTTCTCCTACGACAATCGGAAAACCGGCTAAAGCTGCACCAACAGCAAATGAAGGCCAATATTTGGCAGCAATGAAAGTTGAACCCAAAGCTCCTGTCATAATTGGCAACCGGCTCTTGGTTTTAACTTCATTTCCAAATTCAGTTTCAACATTAACATTAGTAAAAATACAATCATCCGGATCATCCGAAAAATGAGAAGGCAATCCTACAGATCCGTAAGCATAGCCTTGTATTCGTAAAGCATGATAACCAATTCCAACAGAAGTAACATGACTGGCCCCTGATGTAGAATGACCAAACCTCCTGGGATACAGCATTTTTCTGCCTTCCAAACAAGAAAGCCATGTTTCACATTTTCCTTTACATGAAGATTCACAAAGGGTACAGAGACCCGATTCGCATGGAACACCCCGGTTTACACTACCAAGAGCATCGTTGTTTTTTACAAATTGTAACATAGTCTGAATTTTTGATTATAGAATAGTCTGTTAAAGGCAAAAATAATAATAAATTGAAACTTTCATGAGTTTTATCATATTTATCACAATCTTAACCTAAATCAGATTTTACCCTGCATCAAACAAAATCTTTATCTTTGCAGCTTTAAATTCAGATTTACCAACAAGATGGAATATAATTTCGCGAAAATAGAATCCCGGTGGCAGAGATATTGGGAAGAAAATAAAACATTTAAAACCTTTGATGATTATTCGAAGCCAAAATACTATATCCTCGATATGTTTCCTTACCCATCGGGAGCGGGGCTGCATGTAGGACATCCTGAAGGATATACTGCTACCGATATTATCAGCCGTTACAAGCGGATGAAAGGCTTTAATGTTCTGCACCCCATGGGATGGGATGCTTTTGGACTGCCCGCAGAACAATATGCCATGCAAACGGGAACTCATCCGGCCATAACAACAAATAAAAACTGCGATAATTTCCGCAGGCAGATTAAGGCCATCGGATTAAGCTACGACTGGGACCGCGAAATAAATACTACCGATGCACACTATTTCAAATGGACACAGTGGATTTTCAAACAATTATACAACACCTGGTTCGATGAAAACCAGCAAAAAGGCAGGCCCATTTCTGAATTGACCATCCCTGAAGAGGTACAATTACAGGGACTTGAAGCAATAAATGAATTTATAGGCGAGAAACGGCTTGCCTATTATGACAATGCGCAGGTATGGTGGTGCAATTCATGTAAAACAGTATGTGCAAACGAAGAGGTGCTTACTGATGGTTCCCATGAAAAGTGCGGCAACCAGGTGGTGCGTAAAAATCTGAAGCAATGGCTGCTCCGTATTCCTCATTACGCCGACCGGTTACTACAGGGGTTGGAAGGTCTTGACTGGCCTGCCGGTGTTATTGATATGCAAAAAAACTGGATAGGTAAGTCTACGGGAGCAGAAATTGATTTCCAGATTGAAGGATTGAATAAAGACCTGAGGGTATACACTACCCGTCCCGACACATTATTTGGTGCTACCTATATGGTTATTGCTCCTGAACATGAGCTTGCCGGTGAAATCACCATTCCTGAAAAGAAGGAAGAAGTTGAGAAATATATACAGGCTGCGGCGCTTAAATCGGATTTAGATCGTACCGATCTGGCTAAGGTGAAGACAGGTGTGTTCACCGGTCGCTATGCAGTTAATCCGGTAAATAAACTACCAATACCGATCTGGATTGCCGACTATGTGCTACTGGGCTATGGAACCGGTGCAATTATGGCAGTTCCTGCACATGATAGCCGTGACTTCGAATTCGCCAAAGAATTTAATATACCAATTGTCTGCATACTTGATCCCAAAGATGTGGAAGAGAGGGAGGAAATACTGGCAGGCAATAAATGCTGGACTGAAGACGGCGAATACATTAATTCAGCCAGTGAAGAAACCGGTTTAAACATCAACGGTCTGAACAAAGAACAGGGAATCACCACAACCATTGAATGGCTGGAAGCACAGAATATAGGGAAGGCAACAGTTAATTACAGGATGCGCGACTGGCTGTTCAGCCGTCAGCGCTATTGGGGTGAACCTTTTCCTGTAATTCATTGGGAAGATGGCGAAGTATCGCTTTTGGATGATGAGGAATTACCTTTGTTGCTGCCCAAACTGGAAAAGTATACACCCGGGGATTCCGGAGAATCGCCGCTTGCAAATGCCGAAGAATGGTTACATGTAACCGATAAAAATGGTCGTAAGGGACGACGTGAAACAAACACAATGCCCCAGTGGGCAGGATCATGTTGGTACTATCTCCGGTACATTGATCCTAACAATGAAGAACGAATTTTTGATCCCGAGAAAGAACAATACTGGATGCCGGTCGACCTGTACATAGGAGGAGCCGAACATGCTGTTTTGCACCTGCTCTACTCAAGGTTCTGGCACAAAGTGCTGTTCGATCTGGGAATTGTATCTACCAATGAACCATTTCAGAAGCTTTACAACCAGGGGATGATACTGGCCTTTGCATATGAAACATCAACAGGCGCAAAAGTTTCATCCGATCTGGTGGAAGACCGTGATGGGAAGTACTATCACACCGAAACCGGAGAAGAGCTCAGACAGATTGTGGCAAAGATGTCAAAATCACTTAAAAATGTAGTGAACCCCGATGATGTAATCGAACGTTACGGAGCGGATGCATTACGATTGTATGAAATGTTCATGGGGCCGCTTGACGAGCGCAAACCCTGGGCTGAAAATGGTGTAAAAGGAGTATTTAATTTCCTGAACCGTGCTTACCGCTTCTTTGCCGATGAAAATAATATAACAGAAGGTGAGGAGGATATTGAAGTTGCCAAGCTGTTGCATCAAACCATCCGGAAAGTAGCCTATGATATTGAAAACCTGAAATTCAACACAGCTGTATCTGCCCTTATGGTTTTCAATAACCTGGCCATAAAAAAAGGTAAGGTAACGCTTGATACTGCCAGAACTTTTGCAAGGATCTTATCGCCCTTTGCTCCGCATTTGGGAGAAGAACTGTGGCATTTATGCGGTAAAAAAAATACACTTGCCTATGAGCAGTGGCCTGAAGTGAATGTAAAACTGTTGCAGGAAGACAGCCATGAATACCCGGTATCGTTTAACGGAAAATTGCGTTTTAAAATAGAACTTCCCATTGACATACCCCGGGAGGAAATTGAAAAAGCCGTTCTTAACGATCCTAAAGCTAATAAATGGATGGAAGGAAAAACTGTTCGCAAGTTCATTTTTGTGCCAAAGAAAATTATTAATATTGTTGTAGGATAAAAGTTTTAACATATACTGCTAATTCCCGATATTACCAATTCAGTGAAAATGAAAAATTCGTGGGCTATCATATTAGGAGTCTCGGTGATTATTGCTTTCGGACTATGGGGCTGGTTCTTCCAACAATCAAGACAGGTGCAGCAAACAGTGCGTGTTGTAGGTTACGGTACCGAAGAGTTTAACAGCGACATCGTGAAATGGACGGTTAGCTTTTCTGAAAGGGTTTCATTAACCGGAACACAGGAGGGCTATAAAACAATGGCGCGTAAAATGGAAAACTTCCGGAAGCTTTGGGACCAAACCGGTATTCAGACATCGGAATTTAAAGTTTTCCCGGTGAATGTAAACCGGGAATACGGGCAGGGAGGGCATTCCGGTTATACGCTCGACCAAAGGATCTATATTATTTCGAATGAAATTGAAAAAGTGGAGCAGCTGGCCATCGATCCTATAGTGTTTGTAGATGGCGGTGTAACATTTGACAATTCCACGATGGAGTTTTTCAGCAGTAAAATAGAGGATATCAAAAAACAATTACTGGGGAAAGCCACCCAAAATGCTTTTGAACGGGCAGAAGAAATAACCTCTACTACCGACCTTAAAATAGATAAGCTTATATCGGCGCGGGCAGGGGTCTTTCAAATAACCGAACCCTACTCCACCGAAGTTGCCGGCTACGGCATCCACAACACCAGCTCTGCCCGGAAAAACATAAAGGTTACTGTTTCTGCAGAGTTTACCTTAAAGTAGCTAGAGTTTTACTTTACAGAGCTTTTAAACAAGTCGAAAACCGTTATAATTTTAACAAATCATACTGTGAATTCCATTCCGGCCGACCCTCTACTTCAAGTAGCAGAGTCATTTTCCCCGGCTGAAATTCAGGCAAAACAGTTTCCACAACAGGTCCTTCAAGATTTTCATTCGGGTTTACGGATTTAAATTCCCAACTTCCGATTTCCTTTTTTTCGTCACCCGATTTTAAGAAAATTGTCATTTTACCAGCCACATGCTCTTCGTACTTATCGTTAAGAATAAACAGACCCACCGAAAAAGCCTCACCTGTTTTCCATCGGAATTTTGGAATACGGGCGCTTGCCAAAACCGGCCTGCATGAATTTGCTACAGCATAAAATGCCGGTTTAGGTTTGTCCGGGTAATTAATCAGGCTGTTGTTGGCAGCTGTTGGCCAGGGCTCATTGTAACACCAGTTGAGGGCCATAGAGCACCAGGGTTTTTGCCTGCGCGCTTCTTCATAAATGCATTTATAACCTTCGCTTTGTATCCACTGTCCGATCTGCACTAATTCTTCAAGTGATTCCGGTTCTCCAAAATATTCTGTCAGGAAATCTTTCATCAGCCAGGTATCTCCTACCCATGCATTAAAAGCATGATGACTTTCCCAGCTTGTCCCGGGCATAGGAGGGAAAAGTTCATCTTCAGGGATTATTGACTTAAGAATTTCTACCGGAGAGGGTCCCGGCATACCAAATTCGGTATACGCTGTGCTTTTACTTTCACGCATCCATTGATATACTTCAGTTTTTCCATCAAGATCGCGAAAAATATAATGCCCATGTCCCATCCCAAAAACTGGTGATGTTGGTATAAACGGAGTAAGCGGATCCAACAAAAAACACTGACTGTTGAGCATGCGTAAAGCAAGCGACTGGTCTGTCATGCCCGACCAGTTGTTGAACAACTCATTGCCTCCGCTCCAGATAACATTGGAGGGATGCCTGCGAATGCGTTTTACAATGGCAGTAGATTCCTGCTCCAATACCCGAAGATATTCGGGTGAATCCAAATAATTATTACATGCCAGTGGGAACTCAGTCCAGACCATTATGCCTTTTACATTGCATTCCTTATAAAATGCCTCCTTATTCACAATTCCACCACCCCAAACACGTAATAAATTAAAGTTGGCTTCCAATGCCAGATCCACCAGTTCCTCATATCTTTCCCTTGTAATGTTGCCGGGGAATATTTCAGGGTTAACCCAATTTGTCCCTTTTGAAAAGATACGTCTTCCATTAATTTCAACAGTAGTAGGTGGTTTGTTGCGTGTTTTGGGAAAGGGAATTTCCTCCTGCCACAATCCTTCATTCATTACAAGTTGAATTCTCCTGAACCCAACAGTATGTTGCTCCGAATCAAGAATGTTCTTCTCTGTGTCCAGGACTTTTAGTTCTGAAATATACAGTGGTTGATCCCCATGATCATGTGGCCACCATAATTCTGGATTTTTAAGAACTAAAGAAAGCAGAGTATTTGAATTAATCAGCCCAGTTTCTTTTAATACAACTTCTCCATCTGGCCCGGTAAGAGTCCATTCGAACCTTTTCCCGGATAAGTTTTTTCCTTCTGTAATTAAGGAAATTTCAGCTTCAGTAAAGTCGTCGTTGAGCTTGTAGTCGGTATAAAGATCCTCAATGAATGCCTGATTACGTATTTCAAGATAAGTTTCATCCCAAATCCCAAGGGGTACCAGGCGGGGGTGCCAATCCCATCCATAACTGACAGCTGGTTTTACACTTTGTGCAGCCTGACTTCTATTCATATCAAAACCTGGAAGCTTGGGGGCAGGATAAATTTTTACCAACAATTCATTTGACTCCTTAAGATCGTTGGTAAGGTTCAAATTGACCGGGGAGAACATGCCTTCCTGATAAAATATCTTTTTACCATTCAGGAGAATATCGAATTCATAATCGATTCCTTTGGATACAAAAAACAGCAGTTCACCTTCCAATAAATCCGGTTTTTCGAATTGAGTTCTGTAAGTCCAGTATACATCTTCCATCCAGAGATAATCCTTCCAGTTTTCTGCAATATAGAAAGGTTTCCACTCCTTAGCATTGGCAAAGTCAGTCTGAACTGCACCCGGAACTGTAGCTTGATGCCATTCTTCAGGCAAATTATCTGGTGATGAGTTATATCCCACCTCCCATGATAAAACAGCTGACTGCTTTTCATTACTCATACCATTAAAATTAAACTGAAGGAATAATAAGCAAAGGAGACAAAAGAAAATTACCCGTTTAGTATTCATCACTGATGTTTCGTTTAAAGTCAGGTAAAGCTAAAAAAAAACGGATTGAGAAACAATCAGGTATCTTGTCTTACCCTAATTCTTAATCTCTGCCCAATAGCAAGGCTTGATCTGTTTGTAAGGTTATTCAACCTGAGTATCTCCTGGGGAGTAACATCCGGGTAACGTCTGGCAATATCCCAAACGGTATCACCTTTTTTCACTGTGTAATATTCATATCCGGATGAACCTGCAGAACTGCTCTGTGTACTAACAGTAACCGGTGTCTTCCCCACAGTAGCCTGCTTTTGAGCAAAAGTCATACTGTTTAACTTTTCAAAATATTGTTGTTGCCCATCAGGTACATAAATAGACAATCGTTGACCTACCCTGATCAGATTTCCCCTGATGTTATTCCAGTGTCTGAGATCCGATAATCGAACCCTGTGCCATGTAGCAATAAATCCAAGATTATCGCCCGATTTAACTGTGTAAAGCACTCTTTCTTTTCCGGCAATATCACCCGGTGTAAAATTTGCTGATGAACTGGAAGGACCTGCGAGGGCATTATTGGGAAAGTATTTTTCTCGTTCGTAGGCAAAAATAACTGAATCCTTATCCAAAAACTCCAGTACTTTTTGTTGTGGAAGTGTCAAAGCATAAGGTTTTTCAGCTTTGGCAGGAATCACATCCCTCCGGTACATCGGATTTAATGATCTTAGTTGTTCCTTATCCATGTCAAGATTATCGGCAAGTTGATCGAAGTGCAGGTAATCATGAACGAATAAAGTATCGGTTTGAAAAGGTATTTCCGGCATCTCCGGCCATAAATTATGCTCCCGATAGTAATTCATTACATACACTGCGGCTATGAATGCAGGGACATACCCGCGGGTTTCACGTGGAAGCCTGTAATAAATATCCCAATAGTCACGTTTGTTTCCCGACCTGCGGATTGCACGATTCACATTTCCGGGACCGCAATTATATGCTGCAATGGCCAGATACCAATCATCGTAAGTGTTATATAAATAGTGTAAATACCTGATTGCTGCATCGGTTGATTTTACAGGATCGCGACGCTCGTCAACAAAACTTGAAATCTCGAGCCCCATTTGCTTGCCTGTACCATACATAAACTGCCACAGTCCATTGGCACCCACTCTTGAATTGGCCTTAGGATTCAGTGCCGATTCAATAACCGGAAGGTATTTAAGTTCCATCGGCATTTCATATCGGTCGAGAACCTCTTCGAATATTGGAAAATAATATGCTGATAACCCAAGCATCATTTCTACCTGGTCACGTCGTCTTTCAGTATAAAATTTTATTACATTCTTAACTGTATTATTGAACGACATTGGAATAACTGCCTGTACTTCCTGTAATCGGGCAATATAAACTGAATCGGGAATATTTTGAGGATAAAAGTCAGTTGTATCAACCTCTGAAATATCAAAATGGAACAATTCCCTTATATAACTGGAATTAGCCATGCTATCCATTTTTTCAGAAAAAATGTCACTAACATTTTCATCAGGAGCTGATTCAGAATCTATCAAAATCGTATCTGCTGCCAATTCTTCATTTATTGTGTCTTTGGGCACAATCGCCATTGTATCAGGAATCAATAAATTCGGTTGAATCATTTCGATGCGCGGAGGTGTTACCTTCTTTCTCTTACGTCGTTGAGCAGAAGTGTCTTGCACCGAAAAAAGTATTAGGGTTATTCCAAAAAGCGTCACTATATTATTCCACATAACTAAAAACTAATTTTAATATTAACGCAATAAAGCAAATTATTATTACGCTGCAACATCGATGGCTGCCATTTCATCGTTAAATCGTCGCTGATATCGAAATCGAACAGGTGGGCATCAACACTCGCATCAATGATATTAAGTCCGTAAAAAGCTACCATGCTTATAATTAGCAAATCACGGTTACGACGATAATAATCCTGTTGCCTTTGTAATGCAGTTTTTAGATTATTTAAATGATTCGGGTTATTCAAATCATAATTGTTTCGCCTTACCGCCTCTATCTTCAGATAATCCTGTGTTTCAGGAATTGTATCTGTAAGATGACTGTACCCGACTTTAAACAACTGGTAATTCTCATTATTCCAGTTAATGAAATACCCTATTGCACCAAACCCGGCATAAATAAGAGGTATTTTCCAGTACTTCTTGTTATATGCCTGTCCTAAACCGGGTAATACTGCAGAATAAATAGTTGCTTTTCGGGGGGAATGCGTTATTTCTTCAAATACCGGAAGTGTATCCTGCACTGCCACCACTGTATCAGCTTCAATTATTTGAGCATTAACCTTGACAACCATCAAAATCAAGACAAAAATAAAAACTGTTCTCAACAATAATTCTCTGTTAATCACACTAATCAATTTTTGCCCTAAAAATAAACGTTTCAGTTCACAGTGTGTCGGACTAGGATCTTTTATTTGCTATTTTCAATTATTTTAACAATCCGATCCAGATCTTGTTCGGATTTAAAAGGTATAACAAGCTTACCTTTTCCTTTTTCGTTAACCGAAATATTTACTCTTGAACCAAATATTTTTCCAAGATGGCCTTTAAAATCTTTAAATTCTTTCGGTAAATCTTTTCTTTTGTTTAGTTCTGAAGATTTGTCGTCTTCACTTAAACTTCTTACTATTTCTTCCACCCGTCTTACAGAGAATCCATACTTTACAATCTGCGTGTAAATCATTTCCTGTGTATCGGCATCTTCGATATTTATAAGCGCACGTGCATGCCCCATACTGATTTCCTTTTCACGAAGAGCTTTTTGAATAATGGCAGGCAATCTCAACAATCGAAGATAGTTGGCTATGGTGGAACGTTTTTTACCTACCCGACCGCTCAAATCTTCCTGTGTAAAATCGAGTTCTTCAATAAGACGTTGGTAACTTAATGCGATTTCAATGGCATCCAGATCTTCCCGCTGTATATTTTCAACAAGCGCCATTTCCAGCATTGCATCATCTTTTGCATGACGGATATAGGAGGGAATGGCATCGAGACCTGCCTTCTGGGCAGCCCTGAACCGACGTTCTCCGGCAATTATCTGGTAACTGTCAGGTCCGGTCTTTCTCAATGTAATGGGCTGAATCAGTCCAATCTCACGAATGGATGCAGCTAACTCCCCCAGTGCTTCCTCATCGAATTTTGTACGTGGCTGAAAAGGATTTGCTTCAATTTTACTTAGCTCCACTTCACTGATCAGAGCCTGTTTCATCTTTTCAGCATCATCAATCAGTGCTCCCAAACCCCTTCCTAGTGCATTCCTTTTTACCATGTCTTTACTTTAACTGTTAATGATTTTATGTTCCTGTGCCAACTTGGTCATCCCGTTTCGCTGAAGTATTTCACGGGCAAGATTCATATGGTTTATAGCTCCCCTTGAGCTTGCATCATAAAGCACTACAGGCTTTCCATAACTTGGCGCTTCGCTCAGTTTCACATTCCTCTGGATGACCGTTTCAAATACCATTTCCTGAAAATGATGCTTCACTTCTTCATATACCTGGTTGGAAAGGTTCAGCCGCGAATCAAACATTGTAAGTAAAAAGCCTTCAATTTCGAGTTCCGGGTTAAGCCGGTTTTGTATTATTTTTATTGTATTAAGCAGCTTCCCCAGTCCTTCGAGTGCAAAATATTCACATTGAACAGGTATGATTACCGAATCGGAAGCAGTAAGCGCATTTACTGTTATTAATCCGAGGGAAGGAGAACAGTCGATAAATATAAAATCGTATGAATCCTTCACTTTTGCAAGAGTTCCCCGCAATACTTTTTCACGATTGGGCATATTAAGCATTTCTATCTCTGCGCCTACCAAGTCAATGTGTGAAGGAATAATGTCAAGGTTTTCGATTTCAGTTTTAAGAATTACCTTTTCCGGATCGATTTCATCAACTATACATTCATATATGCTCGATTGCACATTTTTAACATCGAAGCCGAACCCCGAAGTAGAATTCGCCTGAGGATCGGCATCGATAATCAGTACTTTTTGTTCTAGCACTGCAAGGCTCGCCGCAAGGTTAATCGTTGTTGTTGTTTTACCAACGCCACCTTTCTGGTTAGCCAGTGATATTATTTTACCCATCAGATTTCCTTTTTATTGAATGGTTCCAAATATAGTAAATTACCCTTAACTCTTTTAGGGTACTTTTCGACAACATATGCCAATTAATACTTAAAAAGCTGAGGTTAAGCGAAAAAGGAGTTTATAATTTTTGAGATTTCATTACCTGTACCAACTGGTTTTTATCAACAGGAACAACCCCAAGGTTTTCGCAGACCAGCCCACCGGCAATATTTGACATTAAAGCCATTGTTTTAGGTGAAAGTTTTGCTGCCATCGCCAGGCTGGCAACACTTATTACAGAATCACCTGCACCGGAAACATCGGCAATGTGCCTGATAACGGCCGGATAATACTGCTCCTTAACTCCATTGCTGATAAAAACACCCATTTCAGACAGCGTAATAAAAATAAGCTTGAAGTTTTGTTTTTCCTTAATGGCATGTGCTGCTTCTCTAAGCGCTTCCAGATCCCCTTTTTTAATAGGCAACCCTGTACCATCAACGAACTCCTTAAAATTTGGCTTAAATAATTCGATATTTTTATAGCAATTGAAATTTCTTTTTTTTGGATCGACTGCAATGGGAATGCCATTAGCTTTTGCCAGTTTATTTACCTCCTCAAAAAGTGTAGGTGTAATAACTCCCTTGTCGTAATCAACAAAAATAATGACCTGTACCGTGTGGTTTTCTATTTCGGTGCGGATTCCTTTGAGAATTTTTTGCTCAAGCTCATTGCTGATAAACTCTGTTGATTCTTCATCAACCCGGGCAATATGCTGACCTTTCCCAATAATACGGCTTTTAACTGTGGTAATGCGGTCGGGGTCAATAAAAATTCCATAATCCGCAAGGTTACTTTTACCAATCATTTTTTTAAACTTCCGGCCCTTGTCATCATCTCCCACTACGGAAAACAAAACAGGAACAGCACCAAGCGACTGAATATTCAATGAAACATTGGCAGCTCCCCCTAACCTGCTTTCACGATCGGTCACTGATACAATCGGAATAGGAGCTTCAGGAGAAACCCGTTCAACTTTACCCCAAAGATAAGTATCAACCATTGCGTCACCGATAACAATAACCCGCATCTGGTTGAATTTCTCAAATATTTGATTTACTTCTTTTCCGTTCACCCGATATATTTAAAATTGACAAAACTAAGAAAAAAAGGTAACCGGAAAAAGAACACTTATTAGTTTTATCTTCAAATTACCAATTTGACTCATTTCAATAAGGATCCACATCCAGATAAATCATCGTTCCGGGGCTTTCCTTTTGTATTTTGTGAATGCAATCATTAACGAAAAGCTTCACATCACCAAGTATTTGGCTTCGGTTTATTTTTAACCATATCTCTTTTTGATACCAAAGCTGAATCCGGCCGACAAGCGGAAACTCAGGCCCAAGCATAATAAAATTTTTATTCAACCGAAGCAAATCCGCCAGTTTTTCTGCTACTATACCAACAGTTTCAGCCTTTTTATGTTTTACCACAACCTTAATTAAACGATGGTAAGGTGGATAGTTAAACATTTTACGCTCCTGCATCTGCATGTTGAACGCTGTTGAATAATCCTGCCGGCTAATAAGAGAAATAAGCGGATGCTCAGGCTGAGAAGTTTGCAGCACCACTTTTCCCCGGTTGTGTTTTCGTCCTGCGCGACCGCTTACCTGGGATATCAACTGGTATGTCCTCTCATGCGCCCTGAAATCAGGAAAATTAATCAGGTTGTCGGCATTCAAAATTCCGGCTACCCGGACGTGCTCGAAGTCAAGGCCCTTGGTAACCATTTGGGTACCAATTAGGATATCGGTTTTTCGTGTCTCCACATTATGGATTATTTTTTCAATAGCATTCTTTGAACGTGTAGTATCCAAATCCATTCGATCAACTCGTGCGTCTGGAAAAAGTACACGCAGTTCCTCCTCTACTTTTTCTGTTCCAAAACCCCTTGTTTTAATTTCAGGTGAACCACATTCAGGGCATTCTTCAGGCATTGGTATATTGTATCCGCAGTAGTGACAATTTAAACCCTTCCTGTATTTATGGTAGGTCATGCTTACATCGCAATTCCTGCACTTAGGAACCTGCCCGCATGTAAGGCATTGAACAAACGGAGAATACCCCCTGCGGTTCTGAAACAAAACCACCTGTTCCTTATTTTGAAGCGCATCCTCCATTAATGAATAAAGTTCAGGAGAAAGCACTGAATGCATTTGTTTTTTTTTATAAGCCTTTTTTATGTCGGCCACAATTATTTCAGGAAGCTCCATTTCAGAATGTCTTCTTTCCAGTTTAACCAATGCATACTTACCTAATATAGCATTATAAAAGCTTTCGTAAGAAGGAGTTGCTGAACCAAGCAAAACTTTGGCATTGTATAATTGTGCCATAACTACCGCCATATCGCGGGCATGGTATCGTGGAGCAGGGTCAAATTGCTTAAAGGAATTCTCATGTTCTTCGTCCACCACAATTAAGCCTAGCTTTGACCAGGGCATAAATAAAGCTGAACGAGCTCCAAGAATAACCTGGTAACCTTCTTCCGGTTCAGTTCGAAACTGAAGCACTTTATTCCAAATTTCCACCCGTTCGTTATCATTCAGCCGCGAATGATAGATACCTACTTTTGATCCAAATACATTTTTTAACCGCTCAATAATTTGAGTGGTAAGTGCAATTTCCGGCAGCAGATAAAGCGCCTGCAATCCTTCCTCCAGGGCTTCTTTAATCAAATGGATATAAATTTCAGTTTTCCCGCTGGCTGTTATTCCATGAATCAGGGTTACCTTCTTTTCTTCAAAGGCAGCTTTTACCTCCTCAAGCGCCTGCTTTTGCCAGGGATTCAACAAATTCAAATTGGCCTGCCTGGCCTGGTGAACCGGAATTCGTGAAATTTGCATTTGTGATACAACCAATATTTTTTTTGATACCAACTCTTTCAGCACTGAGGCCGTAAATTCATTTTCATTTAATAAATGCTTTTTGTTGATATAGCTTTTTTGATCAGGCTGGAATACATGGGTTAGCTGGCAAAACCTCAACAGTAAAGCCTGTTGTTTTTTTGCCCTCTCCAATGAATCAAGCCTGGAATTAAGAGTTTCTTCAGTATCGATGGAAGGATGCAGCTTAACGATGTATTCTGATTTGGGTCTGAATTTGGAATTGACTTTCTCTTCAACCTTTAAAATATTTCTCTCAAGTAGTAATTTTAAACTTTTGTAAGAGAAATCTTTGCCCAGTTTTTTTTGCAGAACATCAAGCGAAGCAACATCATTTTTTACCTGGTTAACTATTGATAATTCTGCTTCTGAGTAATCCTGTTCATCCCAACCCAGTTCCAGGGTAAGATTCGATTTGCTTTCAAGTTTTAATCCGGGAGGAAGGGCTGCCCTGAAAACATCGCCCAAGGTGCAGCAATAATATCCGGCCATCCATTTCCACAATTCAAAGTTTTGAGAAAGAACAACTGGTTCATCATCCAATACTTCAAGTATTTCTTTTGTTTCCATACCGGAGGGAGCACTATCACTAAGAGAGACAACCAGGGCGGCATACATTTTTCTGGAGCCGAATTGTACAACTACCCTCTGCCCGGGAATTATTTGTCCCTGCCAATGACCGGGAACCCGATAAGTATAAACATCGTGCAACGGAAGTGGTAAAATTACCTGTACGAATAAATCAGGCATGGTTTAATTATAAACTTCTTTCTTCAAAGTAACGAAAAAATAAAAAACAGTACTGTATTACCAGTTAATTAAACTGTTCTTTTACCCATTCAGCTACTTCTTCCATAAGCCAGTTGGGAGTGGAAGTTGCACCACAGATGCCTACCGATTCAACACCTTTAAACCATTGGGGATCGATTTCCGAAGTACGCGAAACATGGTAGGTACGCTCGTTTTCTTCCTTGCATATTGTGTACAGGTATTGCCCGTTTGAACTCTTATGTCCTGCCACAAAAAGGATCAGATCAAAATCCAGGACAAACTTTTTAAGGTGAGGAACACGATTGGAAACCTGACGACATATTGAATCCTTAATATCGATCGGCACACCGGGTTTCATACTTGTTTTAACTGTATCGGCTATCCGGTAAAAATCTTCTACTCTTTTTGTTGTTTGGGAATAAAGAGAAACAGGCCGCGAATAGTCGATCTGATGCACATCGTCGATGCTTTCAAGCACTATGGCTTTATTATCGATCTGACCACCAAGTCCAATAATTTCAGCATGTCCTTTTTTTCCATAGATTACAATTTGCCCGTTTTGGTCGCGAAAGTTCTCATACGAACGTTTTACTTTTTCCTGGAGGGTAAGTACCACCGGGCAAGTGGCATCAATAAGTTCAATGTTGTTATTTTTAGCGTATTCATATGTTTCGGGAGGCTCTCCGTGAGCTCTTATAAGTACTTTACAATCCTTAAGCTGATAATATTCCTCTCTTGAAACCGACTTCAATCCCATCTTTTCCAAACGTTCCACTTCCATTCCATTGTGAACGATGTCACCCAGACAATACAATTTATCGCTGTTCTTCAATTCACTTTCTGCTGATTTAATTGTTTTTATTACCCCAAAGCAAAAACCTGATCGTTTATCAATTTCTACCCTCATATACTTTAACCCTTTCTTCTACTTTATTTAAACTCCACTGCAACTGTTCCTCGCGTGATAAATGGCTGTTGTCGAGCACAAGGGCATCGTCGGCTTTCCTTAACGGACTTACTTCCCTGCCTGAGTCGATGAAATCTCTCTCCTCAACATTTTGAAGTATTTCATCAAAATCGACATCCAGTCCTTTCTCTTTTAGCTCTTTATAACGACGCTGACTGCGTATTTCAGGTGAGGCAGTCATAAATATTTTTAATTCGGCATCAGGAAAAACCACTGTGCCAATATCGCGGCCATCCATAACTATGCCTTTATTTTTTCCATTTTCGCGTTGCTGCTTCACCATCTCCGTTCTTACTTCAGCTATGGTACTAATTGGACTAACATTTTGCGAAACGGCCAGGTGCCTGATCTCTTCCTCAATATTCTCGCCATTTAAAAAAGTAGTGTTTTTCTCCGTTTCATTATCCCATTGAAAGGTTATGAAAATGTCTTTCAAACCTGAAATTACCTTTTGCCTGTCGGGCTGCCCGTTTACTATCCAGCCATTACGAAGTGCAAAAAGAGTAACAGCCCGGTACATAGCGCCACTGTCGATATAAATATAACCCAACTCACGGGCCAGTGATTTGGCAAGGGTACTTTTCCCGCATGATGAATGCCCGTCGATTGCAATTATTATTTTTTTATCAGCCATTAATTACAGATTTAATACAAAGATACAAGGAATTTTTAATTCAGACCAAACAGTCTTTTTATTAAAAGCGTTCGTTCAGGTTAATTGCCAGAGAGAATAAATTGGAGGTTCCGGCAAGATGGAATCGCGAGGTGGCAAAATCGAGCCTAAACCTATTGATTTTAACTCCGAATCCCATTGAAAAGCCCACGGTGGAGAGTCGTTCATCAAATTTAAGCTCCTGCCTCCGCTGATAATTGTATCCTGCCCGAAGTATAAAGTTGTCTGACGGGAGTATTTCCACTCCCAGGACAGCATGCCGCATGATTTGTTTGGCAAAGCTTTCCTGCCGTTCATACCAGGTTTCAAGAGTCTGCTCATCCTCCCCCTCATTCCAGGCCAGGTCCCAATTGGTCAGGTGCTGCATAGTAAGTGAGAACACTACTGGTGCATGCCGCAGCCTTGTGCTTATACCAGCCTGCAGGTTAAAAGGTATGGGTTCACGAATTCCGTCACTGTAATAAGTTGAAAACTGTCCGCCAATATTTCGGGCAACCAATCCAACATGTGTGAGGCTATCCTTACTGCTGTATGTAATCCCTAAGTCGGCTGCAAGGCCTAAAGATTGATAACTTTCAAATACCGAATATACAGGTTTGAGATTTATGCCGTACCCCAGCCGTTTATAGTCATCTGAATAAATGATATTCAAAGCATATTCAGCAGCTTTGAAGTAACTTCCGGTAAGTTCACCCGATTCAGTAGCCTCCCTGAATTCACCATAGTTGATGTAATGCATTCCAAAGGCCAGATTTCCTTTAATGTCGATTGAAGGAGCGTATGAAGCATAACCGTAATTTATATCGGCCAGGTAATTTACATAATTTACAAGGAAAATATTTGTCATTCCTTTATGCAATAAGGCAGGATTATGATAGGGCAGGTTTAAATCAGAAGTATCGGTAAGGGCAACCTGAGTTCCTCCCAGTGCGGCAATGCGCGCTGAATTGGTTAACTCCAGAAACTGGTAGGTAGTTTCCCCACCGATCTGAGCCTTGCCCGCAAATGCAGTGGCCAGACACAAAATAATCAGGTAAAATTTACGATTCATTCGCTTTTATCTAATCAATAAAACGGCAAAGTTATTGAATTATTACCCATGATAAGCATATGAAACGGATGAATGCAAAATTCCATTCGTGCCTGGACAATTATTTACTTAATTTAATGAATCCTGCATTGTATGCAGGAAGATGTAATACTGAAATATTCAGGGTTTAATACTGTTTACCTGAGTTGCACCAGGTTGTGATCTTTCAAGTATTGAAATGCGCTCCTCAAGTCTTTGGAAATCTTCACGCGATGGAATGTCCATCTTCTGCATTGCTTTTTCAATATATGCATTCATTTCCTTTTCAAAAACCTGACGCTGTTCTTCACCTTCACGCTCGAAATCTTCCATAAATTTTCTACCATCGTCTTCAGAAAGCTTTCCCTTCTCTACCAAATCATTAATAAAACCTTCGGCAAATTTTGTGGTTTTAGATGCAACGCCAATTCCGGCATTAAGTAATCTTCTAAAAATCGATTCCATGGTTAACATTTTTATGTGATTAAAAATAAACAGCTTACCAAAGTTTTATGTTTACGAATCGCTGAAAATTTAAGTACCAAACTGAAGAGCAACACATTCCGGACCTGCGTTTTCTGTATATGTAAAAAAGCATACAACATAATGTATTTAATTTTCAGATATATGGTTCCTCTCCTATCCTGAATATTTCATAATCATACTATTAAACGTTGAACTTTTCTTTTTGCATGCATGTTATACTAGCGTTAATCAAAATTCGAAAACATACAAGTTAAATTTTAAAAAATAGTTATGGCAGAATTAAATGTGGAAAAAAAGAAAAAAACTCCCATTGGATGGGTAATCCTTGGGATTGTAGTAATTGCCCTTGTTATATGGTTTGTAGCATCCGATACAGATGAAATTCAGGATACTGCACTATTTGACCAGGAGCAGGAACAATCTACTGAATACGGACAGGAACAAAGTCAGGCAGTAGCGCCATATGACGCAAACAGGAGCAGGACTGAAACAAACTCAACGGTTCAACAATTTATCACATTTGCTGAAGAAAAATCAAGTGATGATATGGACCGTCAAACGGTACAGGAAGGCATTACAAAACTTTCTGATGCCTTAAAGGCGGTAGCCAATGAGCAAACTCAGGGGCAGGGAACCTGGGAGGGTGAACTGGATCAGATTAAGCAGGATGCCAACCAGTTGCAGGGTGAAAGCACTGCACAACAGCCATCTACTATAGTAAGGAGCGCCTTTTCAAGCGCCGCCAATGTGATTCAGAATATTCAAAACCAGTATTACCCGGGTCTTGAAAATGATGCATCTGATGTAATGGATGCAGCCCAGGAAATTGATGATCAGCAGATGGCTTCTGAACAACAGAATGAAATAAAGTCGTTCTTTGAGGAAGCCGCCGATGTTCTTGAAAAAATGGAAGAAAGAAGTCAGACTACTTCTATTGAGTAACAGGCAGTAACTACTATGACTTATTAAAAGCAGTAAGAATTAGTAGGTTATTATTGAAATACATTCAAATAATATAATAATTTAAAAAACAAAACAAATGGCAGATTCAAAAACACACAATAGAAAATTAAACTATCTGAAAGATCTTAAAGACTATAAAATGGCAAAAAATGACCCCGATGTAAGGGGATGGGAAGTACATGATTCCAACCATCAGTCAGTAGGTAAAGTTTCAGGTTTAGTTGTAGATGTTTCAGAAGAAAAAGTACGATACATTGATGTAGATATTGATGAATCTATACTTCCGGGCGACCATGATCCCTTCAGCGCAGAGCATGAAGGCGGGATACATGAATACCAGGACAGCGAAGGCAGCATCCATATGATCATTCCGGTTGGCGTGGCACGCATCGACGCCGATATTAAGGCGGTAATTGCCGACGGCATCGATCAGAATGCATTGCGGAACATCCCTACTTACAGGTACAAGGAAAATGTTCCTGTTCATTCAGACTATGAACAGAGTGTTCTGGCAAATTTCAGGGATAAAAACCGGCCGGAAGATGAAAACCGGCCGGAAGATGAAAATCGGAACCGGGATACTGAAAACCTTAAAAAGGATAATGAAACCCGTAACCGGGATGAAACCAGCGATGATGATCTGTACAACTCAGAACATTTTAATGAAGACCGGTTTTATGGCCGCGATCGAAAATAAAGCTTTTTAATTTTATTTATAAATTATTAATTGAAAGCCGTCTCAAAACAAGTTTTTGGGACGGCTTATATTTTTGACTTCGCCAGCCCGATGCCAGCGCCTTCATGAATAACAGCGATATAGTACACAGCAATTAAATCAGCTACTTCCTAATCTAATCAAATTCGGATTAAATTCGTAGTATTTTCGTGGTTAATTCGTAATTAATTCGTAAGATCGCGAATTTAATGCGAATTTGATCCGAGTTTAATACGACTTTAATAAGGATTTGATTATACCTTTATTCCATTTTAGCAGGTACTTACCATCTTTGCTTTGGGGGGCGCGATTTTCTATCGCGCATTTGATATTTAAATAATAATTTTCAGTAGTAGAATATTGATAAGAACTTATTCTTCCTTCGAACATGCTAAGTCGGCGGTAAAAAACCGCCGCACCCAATCCGTTCGCTGAACCTGGCAGCAGGCTATCTGGGGGAGCGATTTTCTATCGCGCATTCGGTATTAATATTATGAATTTCAGGATTAGAATACAGATCAGAATTTATTCTTTTCTTGAACATGATGAGTCGGCGGTAAAAAACCGCCGCACCCAAAAGAATGGATGGATGTATTGCTGTTTGCTAAAAGAGTTATTTCAAATCTTTTTTTAGCCTTTCAAAAACTTCATGTACTACCGGACAGGTTTCGCAGTTTTTATGCGATAGATCCAAAATCTGCACGAACCGCTTCCTGTCGGTATGCGGGTAATCGCGGCAGGCCTTTGGACGGTTTTCATAAACCATGCAGTAATTATCGGGAAGTAAAAACGGACAGGGATGTTCCCTGAAAACAAAATCATTATCCTCATCTACCTCAACATACTGGTCGATGAATGCCTGAGGTTTCATCTTTAAATACTTTGCCAGCCGGTCGATGTCCTTATCAGTCAGCCGCGGGCCAATGGTCTTGCAGCAGTTGGCACAATCGAGGCAACTGAAAGCTTCAAATAACTCGTCATGCATTTCATGTACTACATCATCCAGGTTTTTTGGCTTCCTCTTTTTCAGGTTTTTTATCAATGCTTTTGTTTCAGCCTTTGATTTATTAGTCAATAGGACCAAATCTTCCGGAGTTTTATATAGAAGGGGTTTCATTTATACCTGGGAGATTTCAATTGTTTTTTGTTTGGGTGTTTTCTTCCTGCCAGCTTGTGCCATGAACAATCCTGTTATCACCACAAGGATTCCTGCTATTTTCTGGACATCCATCCCCTCCTTTAACACAATGAATGACAAAATGGCTACAAAAACGGGAATGAGGTTAACAAAGGTATTTGAACGATTTACACCCAGTTGCCGGATGCTTTGGGTAAAGAAAACAAAGGCCAGAGTAGATGCAAATACAGCAAGTAACACAATTGCCCGGAATGCCTGCGGATGAAATGGGGTAACCAGGAAATCGCCAAGATCGACAAATAGCCAGATTGGCAGGAACAGCACAATACCAATCAGGTTCTGATAGGCTATTATCGTTAGGGTATTGTATCGATATACAACTTTTCGCAGTACAATGGAATAGGCAATGGCTGCAAACACTGCAATAAATTCAAGTCCTACACCGAGCGGAGAGGCATCGAACCGGAATGAACTGTTTAAAACTACCAGTCCCACGCCTGCAAATGAAAAAACGAACCCTACAATATTTTTTAAGCTTACCCTTTCCCTGAAAAAATACCATGCAGCAACAGGGGAAATTAAGGGAATTGTGGCCACAATCACAGCGGCTACTGTTGATGAAACATACAATAAACCATAGCTTTCGCCCAGGAAATATAAAAAAGGCTCAAAAAAAGCCATTAGAAAAAAAAGCTTAAAATCTTTAATCGTTGGCTTCTGCAAACGCTTTAGCGACCAGGCAATAATCAGGATAAGAACAACAGAGATTACCAGTCGGAAAAGCACAACAGTTATGGGTTTATAAGCCAGATAGGCAATTTTAAACCATACAAAAGAAAAGCTCCAGAAGAAAACTGCACCCAAAGCCGAGAAATAAGCCAACAGATCTTTATTTTTCATCTGATTAAGAGTATTTATTTTTAATGGTATCAGATGGAATTCGCATGACGGTTGTAATCATCAACTTTAGGTGCCTCTTTATTTTCATGCTCATTTCATCAAATGAATAATTGGGCACAAAAATATACTTTTGAATCAATATTAGGAAGCCGGCTGAAAAACTACAGGGGTCCTTTTTCCCATAAAGTGAAAAAAGAAATAAGTGATTGCCGCCAGCAATATGCCGTAAATGTTTGCATCGAGGCCAAAAGGCATATTTATCCCGCTCAGAATAAGCGAAAGTGTCGCAGTACCTCCGGTAATCATCGACCAGAAAGCACCGTTATTATTCGGGTTTTTAAGAAAGATACCAGCAATTACCGGAATAAAAAGTCCAGATACCATAAACGAATAGGAATGAAGCATCAGCTCCAGCACATTAGGTACTTTCCAGGCAATTAATATGGCCGTAAAGCCAAGCAATAGTGTGATCCCCTGCGAAAGTAACATGATTTTATTTGAATTTTGTTTTCCAAAAATATCGGTAATTACATTTCCTGAAGCCGCCATGAGGCAGCTGTCGGCGGTTGACATGATTGCTGAAAAGTATGCAGAAAGGATAAGTCCGGTTAAGCCTATTGGCAAAACTGTTCTCAAAAGAATGGGTAATCCCATTTCCGGGTCAAAGGCACCTTCTGCTCCCGCCCCAATTATTCCGTTTTCAAATGCCACCCGTGCAAACAAGCCCAGAATAACTCCTGTAAAAGCCATAACCGGGTATTCGAACAAGCCGGCAACGAACCAGGCCTTTTGAGCGCTCTTTTTATCGCCGGCAGCATAAATCCTCTGGTAAAGCGTCATCCCGATAAACCAGATGGGTACAATTGTAATAAACCAATTTGCAATTTGTTGCCATGTAATATTGGTCAGTGAAAAATATTCAGCAGGCAGAGCACTCCTTACAGCATCATAACCCCCTACTGCAAAATAGCAGAGAGGGATACCGATGAAAATCAAACCCGACATGAGCAGTATCCATTGGATGGTATCGGTAAATATCACCGCCTTTATACCTCCCATGGAAGTATAGATTACAGCAATGACCCCCATTAGAATCAAAGCTGTTTGTAATGTAACATTGGGAAAGGTTGCCGATGCAAGCTTTGCCCCGGCAAGAATCTGTGAGCTGGTGAAACCCAAATAACCAATTGCCGAAATGATTCCGGCTGTTAACGCCACCTTTGAATTAAATAGTTGCTTTAAAAACTGTGGAAAAGTCAGAAAATTATGCTTTGCTGCCATTTTCGACACCTTCGGAATAAGCACAACGGCACTTAACCAGGCTCCTATAAGTCCTGTAAAAAGTAACCAGGTTCCGGAAATACCCATTATAAATCCCAGGCCTCCCAACCCGATTGAGAATCCACCACCCACATCGGTAGCTACAACTGATAATCCGATATGGAATGAGCCAATTTTTCGTCCTCCTACAAAATAATCCTCGGCCGAGTGATTTTTAAACATGAAATAAAATCCGATACCCAGCATAGTCAGCAGGTATACACCAAATATCAGGTAATCGAGCCAATGCATAATTTATTCAGAATCGGAATTAAGTTTATACTGCAAAGGTGAGTAAGTGCGTTTAATAATACCTTTCGAATACAGCTTATTAATAAGTTCCAACCCGTTGGTATATGACAATTTAAGCTCTTTAACCACTTCCCCCGGAAAGCTGGGGCCATTCTCATCAAGAAATTGTATAATTCTTTTTTCTGTACTTCTACTCATGGTTTCGCTTTGTTTATCCGTATGGTGTCATTTCTTCTCTTACTTCTTTTCCTTCTTCATATTTTAAAAACCGGAGGCAATTGTACCAACCTTTGGAGCCCCTGTTACAAAAAACATTTCGGATAAGAAACACCGGCTTGTTTAATTCACTGTTGTTATTTTGATATACTGAGCACTTACTTGCGTACTTGCATAGTTTTCCCAGGTTCATATTATAAATGCTTATAAAAGATGTTCATACTTTCAATGGTCCCGCCAATATTTGTATTGTTAATTAGTGTACCACTGAATTTATATCCCCCTTTAATGAATGTCAGGTTCATTCCCGGCTCTGCAAGGCGTGCAATGGTATAGGCAGTTTTAATGCCGGCTTTTTTCATCTCTTCTTCCATAAAGAGCAAAAGATGTGAGCCCATACTATTACCACGACATTCGGGCAACACAGCAAAGTCGGTCATCTCGGCATTCTCCTTTTCGTAATCGGTTTCAGCTGTTGAAATGCCAACCAGCTTATTGCCTTCCCATACACCATAGTACCTGGCCATATTACTTTGCATTGTCTGCAGAATATATGCCGGATCGTGCACCGGAAAAGGATAGGTTTCAAACACGATACTAAAAACTGTTGCGGCAGCTTCGACATCATTTTCCGATAACATCCTGATTTGATACCGGGGAGGAAGGTCTTTTTTGTTGTTTGTTCCATTCAACCTGAAGAGGTCGGCGAAACTCCTCATCTGCTCATCGGGTATTATCCTTCTGTTTTCATCAAGAAATTTTGATGCCATTATGCAGTCAGTTCTACCATTGTAAAACTTGGGAACATAGGCTTCAAGAGTGTAACCGTTCTGAATAAATTCAGGCAGCACATCTGCCTGAATTTTGGTGAAAATTTTTGTATAGCCGTTATTGTTGGCCAGGTGATCCAGTTCAGAAATTATTGTTGGAACATCATCTGCATGAAGCTTCAGTAAATAAATTCTGTTATTTGATTTTCCGTGCTGTATTACCGACTTTCCAATTTTTTCAATCTTATCAAACATCGTTATCCCTTCTGTTGTACCGTTCATTATCATCCGGAATCAGGGAGATGGTGTTGCTATAATCCGATAACAATTTTTCGATGCCTATCCCCTTTTGTTCATCAGGCTCGTCGAGCTTCAAATCAAGATTACAATCCTTGCAATTGCGGTCGCAAAATTTCGCTGCATAATTTTCGGGTTCGGTATAGGTGGTTATAACCCCTTCATAGTTCCGCAGCACAACTTTATTGGTCGACCATGAAATGATATAATTTGGCATTGCAGGTATTTTACCTCCTCCACCAGGGGCATCAATAACATATGTTGGAACAGCAAACCCGGACGTATGTCCAATGAGACTTTCCATGATTTCTATTCCTTTACCAACCGGAGTCCTGAAGTGTGCCAGTCCTTCCGACAAATCGCACTGATAGAGGTAATATGGGCGTACACGGTTTTGAACCAGCTTATGGACAAGCTCTTTCATTATTCGCGGGCAATCGTTTACATCGGCCAGCAGCACCGACTGATTTCCGAGTGGGAAGCCGGCATTGGCAAGTTTAGCCAGGGCCTCGCGCGAAGAAGAAGTGATTTCCCGGGGATGATTAAAATGGGTATTGATCCACAACGGATGGTATTTTTTAAGCACATCAATCAGATCGTTTGTAATCCTGTAAGGAAGCACAACCGGCATACGGGTGCCAATTCGAACAACCTGCACGTGCGGGATAGCTGTTATTTCCGACAGTAGCCAATCGAGGTAGCTATCGGAAAGCATTAACGGGTCGCCTCCGGAAAGAAGCACATCCCTGACTTGTGGAGTATTCCTGATGTATTCAATTCCTTTTAACAGTTGAGCCTTATTTGGTATGGAATCAACATCACCCACTTTTCGTTTGCGTGTACAATGCCTGCAATACATCGAACATATATTGCTCACATGAAACAATACCCTGTCGGGATAACGATGAGTTATACCCTCTACCGGACTGTCGGTATCTTCCGACAGCGGATCTTTCATGTCGGTTTTTAAAACAGTCAGTTCATTGATATTGGCAAACGACTGCTTAAAAACCGGATCGTTTTTATAATTTGCACTATCTATTAACGAAAGGTAATAAGGTGTTACTGACATTGGGAAGCGTTCAATGGTTTTTTCCATCAGCGCTTTTTCTTCAGTGGGAATTTCTATCCCCATCAAACGTTCGAAAGCATCAACTGACTTAACTGAGTTTTTTAATTGCCATTTCCAATCTTTCCATTTGGAGATTTCACATCCAAACCGAAACTCGCCGGTAACCTCCGGCTTTACATCATTAAATATTTCCATAATATTAGTTTCTATGCGAACAAAATTAGAAAAAATATTTAAACAGGCTAATGATATAAGTCGCTACAATACAAAGAACCACAAATTACGTGCTTGTATAAAAGCAGTTTAACCATAAAATACTATAACTCAATAAAAGTGGTATTAATAATGAATTAACTTAATATGGTTTTTATAGGAAACATTTTCAAATGTCGAACAGATTATTATCCTGCATGTAGTCATCCGGTTCACCAACCGGGGATGGGAAAGCTTCAATATCATCAATATCAAGAAGGCCAACAAGCAGTTCCAGGCTTTCCCTGATTTTACCCCGGGTATCATTATCAAGCTTTTCCAGCTTCTCGGCCAGTTTCTCCTGCAACAAGGCAGGAATTTTTTTCAACAACTGGTCACCCTTTGATGTTAGCGCAATTGTAACGACCCGTTTATCACCCGATTTTGGCAACCGCGCAGCAAGCCCTTTGGCTTCAAGCCGGTCTATAATGCCACTGGTTGTACTGGCATTCAGGTTCAGAAATTTTTTGATTTCTCCCTGTCCTGCCTGAAAGCTTTTTGATTCACGTATATAATTCAGACACAGCACCTGAGGGATGCTGACACCGTACTCCTTTTCGATTTTTTTTGACTCCAGATTGATTGAGCGAACAATCTTACGGATTTTCATTATGATTTCTGTTGAATCCATAATCATCAAATATAAAAATTACCAAAAGTAAGCTATTTTTTGAAATCATTTTCCATAGAAAGTATTTTCCAGGTATATGAATTTATAGTAAATAAACTGTGCAGAAATAATTAACAAAATAAAACAATCGGATAAATAAATCAGCAAACCCTCTGTATAACACAAAGAAATCCATAAATTTGGAAAAATTATTATTAAGGAACCGTATAAAACCAGTACATGATGATTAGAAAAATGACAAGCAAATTTTTATTTATTGCCGGAATTGTTGCATTAACAATGCCGGTTTTTACAGGATGCACCACAGAAACCGAAAGCGAAATGTTCATGGGCCTCCAGCTTTATTCAGTCCGTGATGCTATGAAAGAAGACGTTGAGGGCACAGTTGCACAGGTAGGTGAGATAGGCTATAAGTTTGTTGAAGCTGCCGGTTATGGAGACGGCCAGTTTTATGGCATGTCACCTGAAGACTTTAAAGAGTTATGTGAAACTAATGGTATGCAGTTCCTTGGTTCACACACAGGTCAGGACGTTCCGGATTCAGCAAGTTGGGACTCAACTATGGCATGGTGGGATGAAGCCATCCAGGCACACGCAGATGCCGGTGTTGAATGGATTGTTCAGCCATGGATGGGCCGCACAGGGTATGAAAGCCTTGATGGCTTAAAAAGATACTGTGAATATTTTAATGCAGTAGGTGAAAAATGCAATGAACAGGGTATTCGTTTCGGATATCACAATCATGCCAACGAATTCACAACCGAATTTGATGGTAAACCGGTATACGACTGGATGCTTGAACTTACCGATCCTGAAAAAGTGATGTTCCAGCTCGACCTTTACTGGATTGTAGAAGGCGGAAAAGACCCGCTCGACTATTTTGAAAGCTATCCTGGCAGATTCGAGGTATGGCACATAAAAGATAAAGAAGAACTGGGTGCCAGCGGCACAATGGATTTTGAATCGATGTTTGCCAAACGCGAACAATCAGGAGCAGAATATGGAGTTGTTGAAGTAGAACAATATAATTACGAACCGATTGAAAGCGTGCGAATGAGTTTTGATTTCCTTCAGCAAGCCGAATATGTAGATTTTACCGAATAAAAAACATCAATAAAAAACCCGTGGGATTTATAGAAGTTCCACGGGTTTTTATTTTAATTAAATCAGAACTTTCCAAACTTGAAAGTTAACCCAAAATGAAATCCACGCAATACATCAGGATTAACATCAAATAGTTCAACTTCAGAAGTAAAGCGGTAACTAAATGTGGCAGCGGTACGAAAGAACCTTGCAAGGTTAACTTCCAGCTCCACAGCAGGCTCTACAATGAAGAATAAATCGCTTTCGGGTGTGTCGTAATAAGGAAATTCCCAATATCCCGGGCCATAATTTCTCACCTGAGCAACTCCTCCCAAACCAAATAACACCGGAAAAGTTACATGCACAGGGTTCAATCCACCTACTATGGGCTCAATGAATATACCTCCATATCCACCTGCCAATGAATACTTCAAAATATTGTCATCCTGCCAATGGTAGCCTTCCATATTATTCACAAATCCGTAACCGGCTAATCCTACGGCGGTACTGTGGTTAAAAATCATTGCGACACGGCCACCAGAAACCAAAGCATCTTTTCCGTTTATTTGTGAATATCCCAACGAAAAGGAGCCATAAAATCCCAGACTCTTCTGGTTTGAAAATAAGGTTTGGACTTCGCTTCTGTTCTCTTCCTGTCCATATACCAACAACACTGCACATGCCATTATTAACAGCAAAGTAAACTTCTTCATAACGAATCAATTCTTAAGGTTATTAAATAAAATAATTAAATAAAAAGTATGTCTTAGAAAAGGTATTTGACTGTAAAAGCAATATCGGGCAAAACAACATTAAAGCCATATCTGCCGAATACATCAAAAAAAGGCTTTGCTTCAATTCCGACCTTTACCGGCGCTTCATAAAAAAGATATTCCAGACCAATCAGGCCATCAAGTCCGACAAGGAAAGAAGATTGTACATTGGCCAAACGCTGGTTGTTATCGAAGGTAACCTCATCCCAGCTTTCGAACCCGGCATGTATACCGGCTCCATATACAAATACAAGCTGATAAGAAAAGGGAAACAGATCGTATTTGTAAAATTCAGTGATGCCATGCAACTGCAGGCCACGGTTACGAAACGAAAGCAGGGCTTTCAGTGAATATTTGTCGCTATTGTAATAACGATATTCAATTCCGGGAGAAATCCAACCCGCCCTAATACCAATGGCCTGTGTGTATCCTTGTGCGAACATAACTTTGGCTGTAAACACTAATAGTGCAATAATCAGGAATCTTTTCATATCAGGTAAATTTGTCGATGTAATTTACCTAATTTTTATGAATTACACCGCCTGAACCAGAAACTACTGTTTCCAAATATGGAGTTCCACTATAAAAAACATTTCCACTTCCTGAAATTACAGCTTTCAGATAGTGGTCAACGTCAATCCATACATCACCTGATCCTGATATTTTAGCATCACAATTGCGAACCGCCAGATCCCATGCATCAATTTTACCAGATCCGCTAAGGATCAGACTGGCATCACGGGCCAATCCTGAAATATACAAGTTTCCGGATCCTGAAACTATAGCTTCAACGATGTCGGCATCGACCGAGCTTTCAATGATTCCCGAACCTGAGACCACATAATGAAAAGCATCCCCTTCGAACCACCCGGTGGTAATTATGCCCGATCCACTCTGAGCTATTCCGCCAATATGGGGAGCAGTAATGAATACTTCCACAGGAAGCTGATTCCGTAAACTATTTAATCCTCTGACATGAATCTTCAGGTTGCCACCTCTGACATCGGTTTCAATATACGGTAGCAGATTCGATTCAGCATTAATTAATACTTCGTGAGAATCTCCTGATGTGATATGAACTTCGAAATTCCCTTCAGACGATACTGATGAAAAAGCAGGCACCAGCCGGTTTTCACTGTCAGGAATTCCATTTCCGCGAATAAAAAAATCCTCGGTACAGGAAGTAAATAGCAATAAAATTACTCCTGTAGCAAGCAGTAAATTTGTTTTCATAACTAAAATTGTTTTCTGTTTCTGTTCCCATAAGACTAAAAAATGGCTTATACGTTACACCTGTTCATATATTTTTGTGAAAAAAAATTATTTATGACAAAAAAACCGGAAACAAATAATGCTTCCGGTTTTCCTGTATACCCCGACACTAAATTTATGCTCCACTGAAATCAACTCCGCGAAAGAGAATAGATGGCATTAGCCATGATGAGTTTTTATAAACATCATTCCCCACTTCACTGATGTCAGACCACAAGTCTTTCATATTTCCGGTGATATTCATTTCAGACACAGGCTTAACGATCTTTCCATTTTCAATCAGGAAACCTTCAATACCATACGAAAAATCGCCGGTTGTTCCGTTGCAGTTTCCTCCGTTAAAACCGGTTATCAGGATTCCTTTTTCGACCATAGCAATCAACCCTTCCAAATCATTATTTCCTGTATTCAAAACCAGGTTTGTAGTGCTCCCGCTGGTGGGTTGCATGTTGAGTTTCTTACCGTAATAAGTATCGATATAATAATTTTTTACTACCCCTCCCTCAAAAACAGGGCGTTTTTGAGTTGCAAGGCCTTCATTGTCGAAAAGCCTGCTACCCCGACCTGCAGGAACAAATGGGTCATCGGTAATTGTCAGTTTATCTGAAAACACCTTTTCGCCAAGTTTATCAACCAGAAATGAATTCTTCTGCTGAATAGCCGATCCATTCAAAGCCGAGACAAGAGGACTGAATATGCGCGAAACCGTTCTGTTTTCCACAATCATATCCATTTTTCCTGATTCCACCTTCCCCTGCCCTATTTTTCGTATGGCGCGATCAAGCGCTTTTTTACCGATTCCACTTTTCTCCAGCTTATCGAAAAATATTGCACTTTCTCCCCAACCCGATTCAGGTCTTGCATCTCCACCCTTAACAGATACCGAGGCATTTAACCCGTAATAAGAATTGGAAGTATCGCCTTCAAACCCATTACTGGTAACCATAACCCGTTCACTAATTCCGTCATAGTAACTGGTTGAAACAGAAATTATGCGCTCATCCTGTCCTTTTACTTCTTTTTCAGCACTAAAGGCAAGATCAATCTTTACCTGCGGATCATGCTTGTCGAAATCCTTATCCAGTGTATTCAAATCCCTTTCCTGTCCTTTATAATATAGTGCAGGATCGGGAAGCGCACGGAATTCGTCTTCCGAAAGATAACGGGTGCCTGCAATGGCCTCCTCTATAAAGCGAGCCAGTTCATCCTCTTTAAGCCTGTTGGTTGAATGCATCGAATACTTTTTATCGACAAACAGCCGGATTGAAAGATTGCTTTCAATAGCCTGTTCCAGCTTGTCAATTTTCTCTTCCCGCACATCAACACTACTGCTGCGGTTATTTGAAATACTAACGCTTGCTTGTTGAGCCCCATTTTCAAGTGCGTGATTCATGGCCCAATTTGCCAGATTATATTTTTCCTGTTTTGTCATTTTCAAAAAATCTTTTAAGATAAAACATGCTTTAAACGGTACCGCCTACAGTTAATTTCTTCACCAAAACAGTTGGCAATCCACAGGTAACTGGTACCGACTGCCCATCTTTACCGCAGGTCCAGGTGCCATTATCAATAAGATAATCATTGGCAGCCATTGTAATATCGGCCAAAGCCTTAGGACCATTGCCAATAATGTTGATGTCTTTTATTGGCTGGGTCAGTTTACCCTTCTCAATCAAATAACCCGACTTCACAAAGAACGTAAAATCACCTGCACCAATTTTTACCTGACCATTACTGAAATTATCGACATACACACCATAGTCAACATTTGAAATGATATCGTCTTTTGAATGCGTACCAATTTCCATATAGGTTGCCCGCATGCGCGGCAATGGAATGTGCCTGAACGATTCCCGCCTTCCGTTTCCGGTAGGATCTACATTATAATACCTTGAGCTGATGCGATCGTGAATATAGCTGTTCAACACGCCATCTTTCACCAGGTAGGTTTTTTGAACATCATTCCCTTCGTCGTCGACGTTAATCGACCCCCGGTTGTATACAAGCGTTCCGTCATCAATTATATTAACGAAACTTTCAGCTACTTTTTTACCCATCTTATCGCTGAAAATTGATGTTCCTTTGCGGTTAAAATCGGCCTCAAACGTATGCCCAATGGCTTCGTGCAACAATATGCCTGAACCACCGGCACCCATTACCACCGGCATCTCTCCGGCCCGTGGCTTGGTTGCTTCAAAAAGCAAGTTGGTACGATCTACTGCTTCTTTAGCTATTTCATCAACAACTTCATCAGTTAACCATTCAAAACCTTTCCTGAATGAACGGGCTGAATAAGCGTTTTCTACCTTACCATCTTTCTCCATAATGCAAACTGCACCAAAGCTTATCATCGGACGGTAATCATAAGTAAGCCTTCCTTCAGAATTATAAAACATTACATAGGCAGTTTCATCTCCCATGAATGCATTTACCTTTATAACTTTGTCGTTAAGGCTGAAAACCTTGTCGTTGATCTTCTGGACAAAGGGTACTTTATCTTTAACCGACACATCCTCCCATTTTCGGGAGATGTTATAATAACTTGCAGGTATTTTCTCAGTTATTCCGACAGGAGAATAGGTGCTACTGCTGTTTGCAATGTTTGCAGCCATCTTTGCTGCATTAATCAATGCCTCCGGAGTAATGGTTTCGGAATAGGCAAAACCGGTCTGGTCACCTTTAAGCACTCTGATCCCAACACCATAATCAATATTGGAATAGGCACGGTTCACTTTGCCATCCTCCAGCCCAAGGCTGTTCGATTTCTTATGCTCAAAAAACAAATCGGCATAATCACCCCCCTTGCTCATAGCTGCAGCAATTACTTTTTGCAGCATTTCTACCGACACCTCAAAATGATCTAAATAATTCTTCACGTTTCCTGAAATTTGAACGTTTTGAAACGACTGCAAAAAAGGAGGTAAAACCATACCCCCTGCCACAGCTGCTCCACTTGTTTTAATAAAATTACGTCTGTCTGTTCTCATATCTGTTAATATGGTATTAATTTTTTAAAGCCTGATGGGATTTTGTATTTCCGCCATTTAAACCTTTTGGAATTAATAAGACTGTCCTATCAATCAAATATTACACCTAAAATATCCTATTTATGTTTTTAAAACAAAAAAATACCATTAATACCATTAAAATTAGTTTTAGATCTCTTTTAGAACCCACGCACAAAAACGACTAAATACAGATTTTTTATCGTTTTTTTCTTATTATACCCTAAATTTTACCACCATTGTTAAAAAAATATCAAATATTTTACAATTTCACCCTCTGTTTTTGATATATGACTAAAAAAATAATCTATTTTTGATTCAGAAAATAAATCTTAAAATTTTTACAATTATGGCACAGTTCAGACTAAAAGCATTGGAAGAAGTCCTCAACCGCGAACCTGCAGAATTTGTCAGGGAAGACAACCTGGTTTCCAATTATTACGGGAAACTGGTTTTTGATGAAACAAAAATGAAAAAATACCTTTCCAAAGAGGCATTTTCTGCTGTCATGGATGCCACAAAGCATGGCACTACCATCGACCGTAAAATGGCCGATCAGATTGCCCAGGGAATGAAGGCATGGGCACTGGAGAATGGTGCTACTCATTATACACATTGGTTTCACCCCCTCACTGATGCAACGGCAGAAAAGCACGATGCTTTTATCGTACACGGAGAAAAAGGAAGTGTTGTTGAAGCATTTTCAGGGTCATTATTGGCACAACAGGAACCTGATGCATCATCGTTCCCAAGTGGTGGCATCCGGCAAACCTTTGAAGCCAGAGGATATACAGCCTGGGATCCTACTTCACCTGCGTTTATAAGCGAAACAACTTTAACCATTCCTACAATCTTTATTTCATATACAGGTGAAGCACTCGATTATAAAACACCGTTGTTGCGCGCCCTGCATGTTGTTGATAAAGCCGCAACCGCTGTCTGCCAGTATTTCGATAAAAACGTGGCATCGGTGCAGGCAAACCTTGGTTGGGAACAGGAGTATTTTCTTATTGACGAAGCGCTTTATATGGCACGACCTGATCTTATTCTATGTGGAAGAACCCTTATGGGCCACTCTTCATCGAAAGATCAGCAGCTCGATGACCACTATTTCTCTTCTATACCTACCCGCGTAAACCGGTTTATGCAGGATGTGGAGAATGAAGCCTATAAATTAGGCATTCCGGTTAAAACCCGTCACAACGAGGTTGCTCCGAACCAGTTTGAACTTGCACCTATTTTTGAGGAAGCAAACCTTGCCAACGACCACAATCAGCTGATTATGGATATTATGCAAAAAATAGCCCGCCGGCATAAGTTCCGTATACTGTATCATGAAAAACCGTTCCAGGGTATTAATGGTTCAGGGAAACACAATAACTGGTCGCTGTCAACCAACACAGGTGTGAACCTATACTCACCGGGGAAGAATCCGAAATCTAACCTTCTGTTTTTAACCTTTGTAATTAATACACTTCAGGCTGTTTACGACAATCAGGATTTACTACGGGCAAGTATTTACAATGCTCAGAATCAGCATCGGTTAGGTGCCAATGAGGCTCCCCCTTCCATCCTTTCGGTATTTTTGGGTACAGAAATTTCAAAAATGCTTGACCTTATGGAAGAAGCAGTTAGTGATAAGAAAATGACTCCGGATGAGAAAACAGCTCTTAAACTGAACATCGGGCGTATTCCTGAAATCATTCTCGACAGCACCGACCGTAACCGCACTTCACCGTTTGCCTTTACAGGAAACCGCTTTGAATTCAGAGCTGTAGGATCGTCAGCCAACTGCGCATCTGCTCTTATTGTACTGAATACTGTTATGGCCAATCAGTTGAATAAGTTTAAAACCAAAGTAGACGCATTAATTGAAAAAGGCACCAAAAAAGATGAAGCCATTTTCCAGGTTCTAAAGGAAATTATAATTAATACTAAAAACATCCGGTTTAATGGTGACGGGTACAGTGCCGAATGGGTAAAAGAAGCTGCCGCACGTGGACTTTCCAATATCAATAATGTACCTGAAGCACTTTCAGCCTACATGCGTCCCGAGTACCAGAAAATGTTTGATGAACTTGGCGTATTTAACAAGTCGGAATTGCACGGAAGAGTAGAAGTAGAATACGAAAAATTCCTAAAGAAAATTCAAATTGAATCACGTGTACTTGCCGATTTGGCCATTAATCATATAGTTCCCACAGCAGTTCATTACCAGACAACACTTCTTGAAAATATAAAAAATATGAAGGAAGTATTTTCGGCTGACGAATTTGAAGAACTTGCCGGTGCAAGAAAAAACCTGGTGCGGGAAATCGGGGGACATATTTCAGCTATCAAGGCTAAACGGACAGAAATGATTGAAGCACGTAAAAAAGCCAATATCATTGAAGACACCATTGAAAAAGCAAAAGCATATGATGAAACGGTGCTGCCCTTTCTCCCTGACATTCGTTACCACATTGATAAACTGGAACTTATTGTTGACAATGAACTTTGGCCTTTACCTAAATACAGGGAATTACTATTTGTAAGGTAGTTGAACAGAATATTAGCTTAACTATTAGAGGTTTCCGGGTGATCGGGAACCTCTTTTTTTTGTTGCATACTTAAATTAACGGAAAGACGTTATTTTTACAGCCAGTAAATTTAATATACTTTTACCTTTCCAAAGTAACAACGGGAATGAATAGATACTTCAGATTAATTATATTTATAACAATAATAACAGGTTTGGCATCGTGTGGAGCCGGCAAAACAGGGCGGGATGCCGTGGTTTCTCATGAAATAGGTGAGTATTACAGGGCCATTGAAAAGTACCGTAAAGCCAGCCGAAAGGAAAAGGATCGGGCTAAACGAAGAGATTACGCCTATGCCATTGCTGAATGTTATCAGTATATTGGCGATTATGAGCGGGCAGCAATGTATTACCAGAATGCCATCCGAAGGGGGTACGAAGAGCCGGAAGCACTGTTTAACCTGGCCGAAATGCAACGTAACTCCCAGGAATATGAAGAGGCCATTGAAAACTACAGAATGTATCTGGACCTGATACCCGGAGAGGAAAGAGCCCGCAAAGGACTGGAAGCCATACGTCAAACACAGGAATGGACAGAGAATCCCACACGCCATATTATAAACCCAATAAAGGAAATAAACTCAAGGGAAAGCGATTTTTCACCTGCTTTTGTAGCAGGGCGCGATAACGAAATTATTTTTACTTCCATGCGACAGGCTGCAACAGGTAAACGAAAAAGTGAGATTACCGGTCAGAAGTATGCCGATCTGTTCAGGGCAACCTTCAATGTGCAGCGCCAGAAATGGGACCAGCCTAAGCTGCTAGATGAAAACCTGGTAGTTAATTCAGGCGATGAAGACGGTGCAGCTGCGCTCTCTTCAACCGGTGAACAAATGATATTCACCCGGTGCCGGTACGATAAAGCCGAAGCATTGGGAGCGGAACTATACTCCTCCTCCCAATCAAGAGGCTCCTGGTCGGAACCAATAAAGGTGCAGGTGGTGGGCGACAGCCTCACCGCAGCACATCCCGCCCTCAGCCATGACGGATCGGTATTGTATTTTGTATCGGATATGCCCGGAGGCTTTGGAGGTAAAGACATCTGGAAAGCTGAAAAGGATGGAGGATCTTTTGCAAACCCTGTAAATCTGGGTGAAGAAATTAATACTCCCGGCGATGAAATGTTTCCTTTCATAAGGGACAACGGGGAACTCTATTTTTCATCAAACTATATCATGGGAATGGGTGGTTTTGATATTTTTAAAGCCGTGGAAAATGAAGATAAAACCTGGAGTGTCAAGAATATGGGCTATCCTGTAAACTCACCCTACGATGATTTTGGAATTGCTTATGTAGAAGGCGAGAACAAAGGAATGTTTTCATCAAACCGCAAAGGGTCACGGGGTGACGATCTGTACGAATTTGTTGTTCCGCCAAAAATATTTAAAGCTGAAGGAGAAGTTTTCGACAGGGAAACAGGCACTCATGTCGACGGTGCGATGGTGAGAATCATAGGGACGGATGGAACCAGCCTGCGCATGCGGACCCAAAACGGTAAGTTCCAGATGACACTGAAACCGGAAACAGAGTATGTTTTTGCTGCATTCAAAGACGGCTACCTGCGCGACAAAGCTTCGGCAAATACCATAGGACTCGAGGACAGTAAAGATTTCAGGTTCGACCTGTTTCTGTCACCCACCGATGTACCTGTAAATCTTGAAAACATTAATTATGCATTTGGAAGCTGGGAATTGCAGCCTGAATCGAAGACTTCCCTTGATACGCTTGTAGCAACACTCGTGGTTAACCCAACAATAACTGTTGAAATCATGTCGCACACCGACCACGTTGGCAGTGATCAGTTTAACTTCGAGCTATCGCAAAAACGTGCACAAAGTGTAGTAGATTACCTTATCGAACGGGGAATCAGCCCACAACGCCTGGTAGCCAAAGGATATGGCGAAACATGGCCCAAAGCCATTACACGTACACTTGCCCGTCAGTACGATTTCCTTAAACGGGGAGATGAACTGACCGAGCAGTTTATATTAGCCCTGCCCGCTGAACAGCAGGAGGCAGCGCAAGCCATCAACCGCCGTACCGAATTCAGGGTACTCTCAACTGATTTTATTGAACGATTTGATGCAGAACCGGAACAATAAAGAAATAAGAAATCAGATGTACCTGCGTTGCCTTTTTTCAGTTTTATTGTAAAGAATATAATCAATAGAATACCTGCCTCCTCCTGTTATCAGCAGAAAAATAAAAACAATCAGAAACAGCAAGGCTTTCTCTTTTGTAGAAAAAGGATCGTCGGCATGAATGTGGAAAGCAGCCACCGCCATAGTAATTACCAGCGGGATTGCTGCCAGTCGGGTAAACAGACCGAAAACTATTAAAACCGCACATAGAAATTCTGCAAAAACCGCCAGTAACAGTGAAAGTTCAGGCCCCAGCCCCATAAAATTAGCAAAGGATACAGGCTCACCGGAAATTAATGTCATTAGCTTGGGGTACCCATGCGACAGCATAAAACCGGCCACTGTAATCCTAAGTAAAAGCAAACCGACATCTATGTTGGCAAGAGGCAAGGTTTTTCGTAAAAAACTATTCATTTTTTTCTTTTTTCTGCAGCGGGAAACCTGCTACAGGTGTTAATTATAGGGTAACAAACCGAAAGGAGTGATTGTTGATGCACTGCCTTCTGCCACTTATTTGATTTGAATGAATGGATAGTTTTAAGTTTTAATCGGTTGACAGGAGACTATTTCTTCAACTTCTTCACCTTAATGGTTTTTAAGTTGAAAAATGGGGTTTCCGATGAAAGGCTGGGATTAAAAATCATTGAAAATGAGAATATAAAAGCCATACTTGACAGTGTGGTTAAGCAACAGCAAATGAATCAAATGCAGTGAACTAACTGCCTGAAACAACAATTTTGGATTCCACGAAATTTATTGATTGATGAAAACGGACAAATAATTACAGATAATGCCAGCCGACCTTCACAATTAAATAAATTGAAAAAAGAGTTATCTGAATCTTCATGAGCCTCTTTTGGATTGTTACATGGCTTCATGAAAACTTAATCTAATTGTCGTTGTTGGGAAACTGCTTCATTAAGTTCTCAATTAACATGTTTCTTTTCGCTTAAAAAGGAGATAACCTTATTCAGCAACACTTCTTTTTTAAACGGTTTTGCCAGGTAATCATCGCAACCAGCTTTGAGTGCCATCTCATGATCGCCCTTCATACCATGCGCCGTGACAGCCAATACCGGCAAATCGGGCCTGAATTGCTTTATCTGTTTCGTTGCTTCAAGTCCGCCCATTACGGGCATTTTCAAATCCATCAAAACAATTCCAATATTCCGGTTATTCCGGCATGCTTCAACGGCCAGTTTTCCGTTTGTCACAGAAATGCATTTAATGTTGGCATGACTTAGAATTATTTCAAGGTAAAGCTGATTCACTTTATCATCTTCGGCAATAAGCGCCAGGAAGTTATTTCCATTCAATTCTGAAGGAACAGGAGCAGTGCCTTCAATGGGCTTATCCGCACAGGGTAGATTAAAAGACACTAAAGTACCACGTCCTTTTTCCGAAGAAAGCATAATTGTACCCCCCAACAGTTCAACCAGTCCTTTCGATATGGAGAGGCCAAGCCCGCTTCCCTCATATCCCCTGGAAAGACGGAAATCTTCCTGTATAAAAGGTTCAAATACCTTCCCTGACATTTCCGGTTCTATTCCTATCCCGGTATCTCTTACAAAAAATTCAAGTTTTTCTTTTGCTGACCTGTATCCAAAACAAATTTGACCGGTGTTGGTAAATTTTAACGCATTTTCAATTAATTGATGGAATATCTTTTTTAAAACTTCCTCATCCGATTCAATATGAAAATCTTTTTCCCTGCTATTCAACTCCAGAACCAATTCAATATTCTTTTTTATACTTTCCTGCTTATAGTATTCATGGAGATCATTAAAAAAACAATGAAGTGAAAAATTCTTTTTCACAACCGACATGTTACCCGAGGATATTAATGAGATATCCATAAAAGAGGTAATCGTACTGATAAGCCGGTTACTGCTATGTTGAAGGATATCATAATACTCATTTTTTTCTTCCTGTGTTAAGTCTGGTTGAATGAGCATGTTCCCAAAGCCAAGAATTCCGTTAATCGGGGTCCGCACTTCATGCGAAATATTATTAAGGAAAGCTGTCTTTAACCGGTCGGCAGCTTCCGCCTTTTCTTTCTCAATTATAAGGTTTCTTTCCAACCGGGTTTTAGTTTTAACATTCACCAGTAATTGAGAGAATATACTCAGTAACACTTTTTCTCCTTCCAGGTAGGCATGGCGTTCGCGTACCCAGTCAAATCCAACAAAGCCAGTGCATTTTGTTCCTTCCATCATAGGCAATGCTATTGTACTTTTTATCTCCTGGGATTCCAAAACCAGTCTTAATGGATCATTTATATCGAGAGACATAACATCTTGCAGATAAAATACTTCACCTTTTCGATGTGCAGCAACCAATGCTTCAACCCGGTTTAATTCGAGGTGTTGCAAATTATCGATTTGGGGAGATATTCCTTCAGCACACCACTCAAAGCTATTCCTGGTAATTTGTTTCTTCCAGTCGTATTCAAAAATATAAGCACGGTCGGCAGCTGCGAATTGCCCCATTTCTGCCAGCGAAGATTTAATTGTACTATCGAGGCTTCCGACATGCACATTGATATAGCCCGATGCAATGTTTATCAGTAACGCTTGCAGTGCGGTATGGTGCTTTAAAGCTTCCTCTGTTTTCTTTTTTTCAGTGATCTCCTCATTAATAGCAATAAAATGGGTTAATTCTCCCTTATTATTAAATAAAGGGGCGATACCTGTATTTTCCCAGTATAGCCTGCCGTCTTTTTTCTTGTTCAATATTTCACCATGCCAGTCTTTCCCTGCCAGCAAAGTATCCCAAATATCTTTATAAAACGATTTAGGGTGTTTCCCGGAATTCAATATCCTGGGAGTCTGGCCAATAGCCTCCACCTGAGAATAACCCGTACGATCCGTAAAACTGGGATTAACATATTCAATAATGCCTTTGGTATTTGTAATATAGATGGTATCGGGGCTATGTTCAACAGCCTTTAAAAGCTTAAGGGCAGTTTCCTCTGCACTTAACCTTTTCATGTAGCTGCTCAGTTGCGAAGATATCAGTTCCACAATCCTGATGCTTTGTAAATCATAGGCTTCCCTGTTTTTATAACTCTGCATTATAATTGCCCCCACTGCTTTATCTCCGTCAAACAACGGGACACCCATCCAGCATTCCGATACGGGGCCGTACCTCACCAGTTTTTCTTTCTCTGCGAGTTTTTCAAGTTCCGAATGGGATAATAAACATGATTTTTTTTGCCAGATGAGCCAGCCTGTAAGAGAACCCTCAGCAGGCCATGTCTGGGGATTTTGCCCGTCTTCTTCAAAATCAACCGGTGAGGAAAGCATTCCTGTTTCCTGATTCAAAATAGCCAGGGTGAGGTTTTCAGCCTCCATAAGTTGGGATAAATCATATTTAATGATCTCAAACAATTCCTCTAGGTTTTTTTTATTAACCATTGCAGTGGCCATGTTGTACTGCAAGGTCTGAACCAACTCCCGGTGTTTTAATACGGTTATATCCCTGCCAATCCCAACAAGCCCGGTGATTTTTCCATTCCGGTCACGGAGGGGAAGTTTTGACGACAACAGCCACTTTTTCTCACCATGCTCATCAATCAACAGTTCTTCCCGGTTTAATATAGGCTTACCGGTTTCAAGAATATACCGGTCATCGGCATAAAACCGCTCAGCCATTTCATTAGGATAGACATCAAAATCATCTTTCCCAATCACTTCAGCTTCCGTCTTCGCCCCCATGTACAGGATTTCCATGGTATTGGCAAGCGTTTTCCTGCACAGGATATCCTTGCAGTAAATCGAATCGGGAATATTGTTAATAAGTGTGCGCAGTAAGAGTCGTTCATTATCGATTGTTTTCTCGGCTTCCAGCCTTTGGGAGATGTCGCGTATAATCATACTGGAGAAAACCTCTTCCGAACTGTTTCTAAACAAGGCGGATGAGACTTCAGCCGAAAAAGTTTCACCGTTTTTCCGCTTTAACCATATTTCCCCTTTTGCCTTACCATTTTTTTCACGTTCTGCAAGAAATTCCGACAACCTGTTATCCGATTTATCAAGAACACCCTCTTTGCCCCATTTTATCAGTTCGTCTTCTGTACGGCCAAACATATCACATGCAGCAGGGTTTGCTGAAAGGATTTTACCGTCAGGCTGAGTCAGTAAAATAGCATCCATGCTGTTTTCAATAAACGCCCTGTACCGTTCCTCACTTTCCCTTAAAGCGGCCTCGCTTTTCTTACGAGCCTCAACTTCATTTTTCAGTTCTTCCAGCAAACTGAGGGTAACACTGTGAGCCATCTTTAGCTCCCTGGTCTGCTCCTCAACCAGCCGGTTAAGGTGTTCCTCCCTGTTTCGCTTTTCTACCCGGCCGACCTTTATGGAGTCCATCGCCCTGATTTGAGCAATCAGTTCCGCTTCATCCAGCGGTTTCGAAAGAAAGGCTTCCGCTCCAGCGGCCAATGCTTTAATGCGACTCTCCTTGTTTCCTTTCAAAGCTGTTACAAAAACGACAGGGATATCGGCAAGCTTTTCATGTGATTTTATTTTTCTGCACACCTCGTAGCCATCCATTCCCGGCATGATTACATCCAGCAAAATCACATCCGGATCTTCTGTCAGGGCGGTTTTAATACCTCTCTCACCTTCAGTCTCTGTAAATACAAGAGCATCTGTAAAAATTTCATTAATAAGTGCCTTAAAAACAAACAGGTTATCGGCATTATCGTCTATCGCAAGTATTTTAATAACTCTATTTTCCATATAAAGTAGATTCCAGCGTCTCAAAAAAGACTGTGTTATCGATTGGTTTAGGTATATATGCATCAAATCCGTGGGCAAGAATAATTTCCCTGTCACTTGTAAGGGCGCTTGCTGTAAGTGCAATTACAGGAATATGCTTCAGGTGCGGATCGTTCCTGATGGATTTAAAAGCCTCAATTCCATTCATTTCGGGCAGGGCAATGTCCATTAAAATAAAATGGGGCTGGTATTTTTTTGCCATTTCTACTCCCTGCCTGCCGTTAACGGCTTCAACTACATTATAGTGTTCCAACAAAAGGGCTTTTACTGTTAACATGTTATCGGGATTATCCTCCACAACCAGTGCCAGGGCCTTACCCTGAACCGAATGCAACAGGTTACCCGGCAGTTGCTTCCGCTCTGCAAACAATAAATCACTGATGGCCTTCAACAGATCGTTACGGTTCACATCCCCCTTCTGAATAAGCTGGTAAACAATATTTCTTTTTAAAAATGCCAGTTCCTCTTTGGTTAAATGTTCGGCTGCCAAAATAAGCACCGGCACATGGACTGTAGGCTCAGCTTCTATCAATGTTTTCAATACCTGGAATCCATCCATCCGGGGCATCATCAGATCAAGCACCATAGCATCCGGCACAGTCTTTTTCACAATTTCAAGGGCTTCTTCTCCGTTACTTGCAATCAGCACATTGTATCCATACTCTTCCAGAATATCGTTCATCTGGATAATGGCCGGTCTGCTATCGTCAACAAGTAAAATAGTTTTATCCTCCGGTGAAACTTCAGATAATGGAGAACCAACTCTTTTTTGATTCTCGGTTCCAGCTGGCTCCATGACCTGGATAGCCCGGTTACCGGGATTGTACTGTAAAGGTATTGACAGCGTGAATTCAGAACCCCTGCCGTATGTGCTTTTAACTTTGATGTCACCACCCAGCATATGGGCATATTTACGTGCAATTGCCAATCCAAGTCCTGTTCCTCCAAATTTCCGGGAAGAACTGCTATCGGCCTGCTTAAACTCATCAAAAATGTATGAAAGGTTCTTTTCCTCAATACCAATACCTGTATCGGCAATAGTAATTTCCATACAATTACTCTTTACTGAACCAGTTACCTCCACCTTTCCCTTTTCAGTAAATTTTACTGCATTTCCAACCAGATTTATCAGAATATGCCTGATTTTGGAAGCATCGCTTATTACAGGAAAGTATTGGCTATCGCAAGTTTTGGTAAGTCCAATTCCATTTTGTTGTGCCTGGGGTAAAATCATATTTACCACATCTTCAATTATATTGCATGCATTAAATTCGCTTATATTAATATCTTCTTTGCCCGATTCAATCTGTGATAAGTCGAGTATATCATTTATCAGCGAGAGAAGGTGTTTACCGTTACGTTCCACCACATCAAGGTAACTGTGCTCTTCCTCAGGAATTTTTCCCGACAACCTGCGGCTAAGCACACCAGTAAGAGCAATAACCGAATTAAGAGGCGTACGCAGTTCGTGGCTCATGGTCGACAAAAAGCTTGTTTTAAACCGGCTTGCATCATCAAGCTGTCTTTTTTGCCGTTCCAGCTCTGTATTCTGATCTGTAAGCTCTGATGACTGTTGAATAAGTTCATTTTTCTGAATCTCCAGTTCATTGTTCTGCTCTTCCAGTCTTTTGGAAAAATGCTGAATTCTACGCAGTGCCAGCACACTCAATACCCTGGCATTCAGGGTGTCACAAGCCATTTTCACCAGATGCACCGCCTCCTGATCAAACCGGTCTGTATTACACAACGAAAACACTGCCACTGTTTTTTCTTCATCAACAATGGGAATGGTAATTAATTCCCGGGGAACAATTTTACCCATCGAGGTATAGAACAAAAAACGAGTGTCGTCCTGAATATTTTGCATGTGCTGAACTTTTCCGGTGGAAACAGCCAGCCCCAGCTCTCCTTCAGGTGCTTCAAGACTAAACGACTGCCGCGCCTGGTCGCCTGCCCCTATCGATTCATAATGCACAAATACCTTTTTCTCTTCATCAAGCAGATAAACCACCGCCATCTTAGCCTCTGTTTCCTCAATCAGGGCTTTTAATACCATATTAAAAAACCGGTGGGAATTGGTTTCTTTCAGCATCAGTTGCGACAGAGCAGAAATACGTTTATGAATCTCTATATTACCCTGTATTTTACTGACAAGCTGATTAAACGATTGAGATAATTGCCCAAACTCATTCTTTAAAGAATAGGAGCTGCGGGCGCTCATATCCCCTTCAAAAAAGCGCCGGGTAGCTCTTTCAAGTTCGGTAAGCGGCTGACGTATGTTTTTCCATAACACAAAATAAATAAGAATGGAAACCAGGAATATACCTGTTAACATACCCATCATACGGGTATTCAGTGATTGATTCAGTTCCTGAGATGTCCTGTAGAGTTCATGTTCCTTGTTAATGGCAGAATCCTCGATAACTTTTATCCACTTCAGTATGGTATTAACCTGTATACCCCCCAGGCCATCAGCCCGGGTGCGGTTTAATGCCTCATCAAGGTTTCCCTCCTTAAACAACTGAATGGTTTGATCAGTCATAACATTCCATTCTGCCAATGCGTGAGATAAAGAATCAACATCAGCAGGCGACCCAAGGTAACGGGTTTGTATATCTTTCAATTCTTCCCGGGCTTCTGTTCTGTATACTTCAAACCGCTTTAAAGCATCAAGAAAATCCCTTTCGTCTCCTGATATGAAAAGGCTTTTTTTATCACGTTGAATTGATAGCACATTGTAACGCAAAGAACTTACTGCCTGCTGCACCTGCATGGGATGGTAATGTATAATTTCCGACTGATATTTAAGTCTTTTATTCTGGCTATAGGTTATCCAACCTAAAATGCCCACAAAAGCCAGCAGTACAAAAAATCCCGCAATCAATTGGGTTTTGATGCTTAAATCTTTAATCATCATCTGGTTTTTAAACGTCTAATTTTAGTTGTTTAAAACATCATCATTATATAATCCGGAAAATGCACTTGAGGATTATAAATTATTTTCTATTTGTTATTAAAATATGCTATTTATCCAGGTGCGTCCTCCAGGATAAATGAATGGTTATTTGAACGCGCAATATATATAAATTCTAGAAACGAAATAATTCTGATTTATAAAATATTTCGGTAAAACCCTGTTGCTTTAATAGTTCACGCTCCGATTCGCCAACAACCAGTAGACCTCCGGGGGCCATTGACCGGGCTAATTTATTCAGAATAATTTCGCAAAAAGCAGGTTTATAATAAGACAGAAGGTTGGCACATAACACCAGGTCAAAATCTCCAAAAATACTTGACGGAGGCACATTGACATGTTCTTCAAGCAGGTCAAAGACCGAAAAATCAATTTTTTCTCTTAGCTTACCCCTGATTATATGATGAGTATTATCCGAAAAGGGTATTTCTACCTCGAACCATTTCGAAAGCCTTTTCATGGAAACCTGGCCCAAATTAAATTTGGAAAAGCGACCTTTTTGTGCATGTTCAATCTGAATTTTCGACTTATCGGATGCAAATATTCTATAACGAAAAGGCTCAAACCTGCCACATTCTATCACTTCCAACAAAATAACCAGGCTATAGGGCTCCTGCCCCGATGCACATGCCGCCGACCATATCCGAAGCTCCGTTCCCCTGCGCCTCTTTTCGGCTACAAGGGAAGGAAATACAATCTTCTCAAGCACTGCAAAGGTAAGCGTGTTCCGAAAAAATTCACTGTAACTGTTCTGAAGTAACATTTCAAAGGCCCGGAATTCATTCTGGTTTTCATTTAAAAACCCAAAATAGTCGTCAGGTCTCAGGCACTTCGTTTCAACCATGCGTTTCCGAAGTATATTCTCAACAAACGATTCTTCATATTGGCCGGCATCAATACCCTTGGCCTGTAGCTCTTTTATTCCATTACCAATAATATATTCTGACACAAGGTGATTTAGTTTAAAAACCAGATGAAAATAAGGAAAAATATTTCAATAAAAAGCAAACTGCTGAAAAGGTAACTTCTCTGATTTAAAATCAAGATCTTTTTCTAAATCCCACTCTTTTTTTAAAATACCCGGTTTTAGCTAATCTATTTCTGTTCACCGGGAAAAATTTATCATTGAGACTCAGCATAATAAAAGTCAAGACATTAACAAACAATTAATTATATTGTCACAGCAAAGACTCAACCAGTAATGTTTTCTTTCGAATCAGGTACATCCGGTAAACGACAAAATTCTCGTCACGCCAAAAGATTATTACAGCCGAATGTATCCACTGTCATTTTAATTGCTTTTTAATTTCAGCTTCATGTTCATTTAATTCACTGTGGCTTTTTTTATGCTGTAAAAAGTTACGGAACAATTAAAGAATACTTAAAAATGAAATCAGCTAAAAATAATCTTTCAGAAAAAAAGTCAGTGAAGGAATTTACCAGGAAAAGAAGAAAATCGGTGCGGGAAGAAATATATAACCTGTGGCAGGAGGAGCTTGAGGAAAAAGGATTTAACAAGCTAAACAGGTTAAAACAAGGTTTGCTGTAGGTTTCACTACTGATATTGACCACCCTGAAAATCGTTGGCAAAAAAAATCAGACCAGGGCAATTAAAAACTTCATCCTATTTAATTTTAGTTACTTTAGCGTGGCAAATCTCATAAAACCAGATGAACATATTAATAGTCGAAGATGAAATAAAAGTTGCCGATTTTCTTAAAAAAGGACTGGAAGAAAAGGGTTACTCTGTAGAAGTTGCTTACGACGGCCAAATGGGTGAAAAACTGGCCCTGCGTAATCATTACGATATACTTTTGCTCGATGTAATCCTTCCGTTGATCAATGGGTACGAACTCTGCAAACGCATACGCGAAAAAAAGCCGCTGGTCCCTGTTCTTATGCTGACGGCCCTGGGCACCACCGAAGATAAGTTGACTGGTTTTGATTCGGGAGCCGATGATTACCTTGTAAAACCCTTTGAATTTAACGAACTGCTTGCCCGTATCCGGGCGCTTGTTAAACGTGCTACCGGCGTAGTTCATACATCATCAGTTTTGAAAGTTGCCGACCTGGAGTTGAATCTCGATAAAAAAATGGCGCGGCGGGGAGAAAAAAACATCGAGCTTACTGCCAAGGAATTTGCCTTGCTCGAATTCCTGATGAGAAATAAAGGCAGGGTGGTATCCCGACCCGATATTGCCGAAAAGGTTTGGGATATAACCTTTGATACAGGAACCAATGTGGTGGATGTTTATATTAATATTCTCCGAAAAAAACTGGACAAGGATTTTGAAAAAAAACTGATCCATACCCGAATTGGGCTTGGCTATAGCTTAAACGATCAGTAATGGATATCAGAAAAAGACTAACAACCCAATTTCTGGGTATTGTCGCCTTTCTTCTTCTCATTTCACTCCTGGCCATCTACATTTCATTTGCACAGGGAAGGAAAGAAGAGTTCTACGACCGGCTTGAACGTAAAGCTAAAATGGTAGCTCAGATGCTCATCGATATTGAAGAGATCGATTCCGATCTCTTATTGAAAATTGAAAGAAACAACCCGGTTAACCTGGCTAATGAAAAAATCGTAATCTTTAATTACGAAAATGAAAAAATTTACTCAACTGACGAAGATAATTCATTACAAATTAATGAAGAACATATCCGGCAGGTCCGCCTGTTGGAAGAAATCCGATTTCGGCAAAATAACCATGAAATAGTAGGGCAATTCTATACCGGGCAGTTCGATCGCATCGTTATTTTTGCTGCCGCTACCGATATTTTCGGATTCCAGAAATTGAAACGGTTAAGATCGATCATGTTAATTGTTTTCGTATCTAGTCTCATTTTTGTGTATATATCAGGATATATTTATGCGATAAAGGCACTCAGCCCCATATCTTCAATGGTAAACCAGGTAAACAGCATAGGAGAAAATAATCTGAACACACGCCTCGATCAGGGAAACGAAAAAGATGAAATTGCCCACCTCGCAAAAACCTTCAACAGCATGCTCGAAAGGCTGGAGCTGGCTTTTAAAGTGCAGAAAAATTTCATTGCCAATGCTTCCCATGAACTTCGAACCCCCTTAACAATTATTACAGGACAGCTGGAAGTGGTGTTGATGAATGCACGTTCCAATGAGGAATATAAAAGCATTCTGCACCTGGTGCTGGATGAAATAAAAAACCTGAACAGCCTTTCCAATAAGCTCCTTTTACTTGCTCAAACAAGCATCGATAATAGAGATTTGATTTCTTCCGCCGTACGTGTGGATGATGTATTGTGGAAATGCCGGAAGGAATTACAGGCACGTGATACAAATTATTCAGTAGACATTTCCTTCGGGGAGGGAATTGATGATGATAGCAAAATGCTCGTGCAAGGAAATGAGATCCTTCTTAAAACAGCTATTATAAACCTTATGGATAATGCATGCAAGTATACTACCAGCCATCATGCAGATGTTTTCCTTGATGCATCCCCTGACCAGCTTATTCTGAAATTTACCGATAATGGCATTGGAATTTCCGAAAAGGAACTGCCAATGATCTTTCAACCTTTCTACCGTTCTAAGAATGTCCTTAATTCTGAAGGGCATGGGGTCGGCTTGTCACTTGTTGAAAAAATTGTCTCCCTCCATAACGGTACAGTTTCTGTCAAATCGGTATTAACAGAAGGAACGGTATTTACCCTTTTGTTCCCCATATACAAGTAATTCACCAGGTAAAGTATTTTTAATTCCCTTTTAATTTCAGTTTAATCCGGGCTTAATTCCTGTAATGTAGGTTTGTTTTAACTTAAATATTAAAAAAAACAGATCATGGAAACAATTATCAACAAAAAAAATGTTTTAATTGCTGTTGCTATAGTAATTGTCTTTGCTGCAGGAGGATCATTTTACCTTAACAACAAAGAACTGAAAACTAAACTTTCTTCTGAGAAACTGCGGTCGGAAAATCTGTTGACACAAAAGATACAACTTGATAAGTCGCTTGAACTCTCAAAGAAAGATCTGGCTGATTTACAAGCCACTAATGGCTCGATGGAAAAAATGATCAAAGAGATCAATCAGAAAATTGTTGTAAAAAACTCTGAAATTGATAAGCTAAAAGCCCAGAATGCCTCACTTAAAACAATCCAGAAAAAATATGATGAGCTGGAAGTATTGAAAAAACAAAGAGATCAGGAGATTTCTGAGCTGAATAAATCATTGGCACTTGTTAAAACGGAAAACCAAAAGCTAAACGACCGGGTGGCTTTAGCTACTAAAACCAATTCCGAGCTTTCAACCGACAATACCATTTTAAAGGCAATAATTTCAGACAACTACCGTACAGAAGCATTGCGGGGAAAAAATGAAAAACTCACTGTAAATGCACGTAAAACCAATAAGTTGATTGTTAGTTTCGATTTACCCGGAACCCTTGCAACCAATGATATTTATTTTAAGGTATTCACTCCTGAGGGAAATGAATTTTCAAGTAATAAAGATCTGGCAGCAACACTCACCTTTGAGGAAAATGGCGATGACCTGCTTGCCAGTGCCGTTCAGCCGGCCCCCGGCCCTGCCTCTTCCAGGCGCATTGAAATGACCTTTAAACCAAAACAAAAGCTGAGCGAGGGAATCTACCGGTTTAATTTATACCACGGTGACCGCTTCCTGGGAAGTACCCAGCTCAGATTGAAATAAACTATTTTTTTTCATGTGCTCTTAGGTTATTCAGGGGTGGGATGAGGTCCCACCCTTTTTATGGTTAAAAAATAACCTTAGTTCTTTCAAGCCTTGTAATACTGTTGTTTAACCAGGGTAATAGAAAAAGCTATTATTAGGAGTTTGAAACCACAATTATATCTTATAAAAGGAGGTTCAGTAAAAGGAGAAATTATTCCTGGTAAAAAATATTAAACTGGTTTCCGGGAATAAACTTCAGAAGATCAGATTAATATTATATGCTATGTTTATTTGATATATATTCGTTGTTTATTCGTATTAAATTCGTCATATTACGAATATAATACGAATTAACTATGAATTAATCACGAATTAATATTGAATATATGCTTAATAATACTTATATTTGTTTAAAAATAAAACTGGTTTATATGGCACGAATAGATAATCTTTTTGACGTGGGACAGGGAAAATTAGGGAACCTGGTTTTTTACAAAATGAACGGCAAAGGCATTGTACGGTCGAAGCCTGAACATTACAGCGACCGTAAATCACCGGCACAACTGGCACAGCGGCAGCGGTTGCAGGTGGTGAATGCGTTCTTAAGTCCTTTCCGCGACCTGATCAGGATTACTTTTGCCTCTGAAGCGGAAAGCCGGACTGCCCGTGCGGCCGCAACATCGTTCAATATGCGCAATGCCCTGGCAGGTGAGTATCCCGACAAATATGTCGATAAAAGTAAGGCACTACTGAGCAGGGGTCCATTGCCGCTGCCGTTAAACGTTTCAATGGAAGCACAACCTGACGGACTGCACATACGCTGGGAAAACGGGCAGGAAGCCACAGGCATTTCTGCCAGGGACAATTTGGTGCTGATTGCATTATCGGAACTGGACAGGCAGAGCGATTACAAATTCACAGAAGCTCAACGCTCCGAAGGTAAATATGTGTGGAAGACAACACTGAAGCCGTCGGATGGTGCCTTGCCCGCTGTATGGATTGCCTTCCGTAACAGGCAGGAAACACAGATGAGCGATAGTTTGTTTGTGGAAGGGTGATGGTGGGGCGATTGGTGGTCGGGAGGCAGCAATAAGTTCTGCCAAGTTCATCGAAGTGACCGGGTGCGGCGGTTTTTTACCGCCGATTTAATTTTCAACTTAAATAATATAATCTCCCTAATAATTTAAGTTATTCTCTTCACAGTGATATTTATTATTACGTGATAATAAATCGCGCCACCCTATGCTTTTCTGCAAAGCTTTGCGAAGAATTCGAGTGCGGCAGTTTTTACTGCTGTGATAATAAATCGCACAACCCGTCATCACGCATTTACCAAAGCATCCAAATCAAATTTCTTCATTTGAAGATATGCTTTGGTAACCCTTGCAGCACGTGCCGGATCTCTGAGAAGATCTTTCAGAACTGCAGGAATAATTTGCCACGACACCCCGTATTTATCCTTCAGCCAGCCGCATGCCTCGGCTTCGGGAACGGCAGAGAGTTTTTCCCAATACGAATCAATTTCCTCCTGCGTATCGCAATACACCTGGAACGATACGGCTTCACTGAATTGAAATACCGGTCCGCCATTCAGCGCAGTAAAAGACTGGCCGTTGATATGGAACTCTGCGACCATTACAGTTCCTTCCTTTTGCTTGTGTATCTCATAACCTTCACTGCCATAATAGGTAATGCGGTCGATTCCTGAATCCTTAAATACTGAGCAATAAAACCTTGCTGCTTCTTCTGCCTGGTTATCGAACCACAGGCAGGGAGTTATTTGTTTTTCCATAACCAAATATGCTTTTTATGCTGTTTTATAACACCTCTATCCCACTCATTTCCACCAGTTTTTTCATGGTATTGAGGTTTCGGGTAGTAGCCGCAATACCAAGCTTTTTTTCAAGCTTTACATTCGATAGTTTTGAACGGGCAGCATTGCCGGGGATATACATATAGCCGGATGTTTCACCAATTACCAGTTTTTCATCGTCGAAATCGTTTGCCAACAATTCTTCGGCCTTCTGCCTGGAAGGCACTTCAGCAAACAACACAAAGAACACCCTCGACAAGTCGTGCCCATTGATGAAAGGGTTTTCTAATAATACCTGCTGCAGCTGTTGCCCGGTGCGGACAATTACATTTATATCGGCACCAATATGTTGCTTAATCAGTTCATGCACCTTTTGCTCAACCTCCTTTGCAGGAAAATGCGTTTCCAGCACAACATTGCCACTCTGGATGTATGTTCTTACATTCTGAAATCCGGCATCCGACAATAGTTCTCTTAGCTGCGCCATGGGCACTTTGTTTTTACCGGTGGGCATCACGCCCCGAAGAAGGACAACATATGTATTTAATGCATCAGTCATATTCTATTCTTTACAACAAGTGGAAATACCATATAAATTGCAGGATTCACCCGGCCTCCTGCAATACAGAGATGATGTTTCCGGCGGGATCTTTGAACCAGGCAATATCGGGCCCCCGGTTTTGGGCTATCCCCCTGAATATCCTGTCTTCATCTGTCAGTCCTTCGTAATACTCAAATTCCACTCCCTTGTTTTTTAACTGGTCCATTGCCTTGCTAAGATCACTTACAATAAAATTCAGAACCGTAAAAGAAGCAGGCCGGTGATCCTGCTTTGGATACAGGAACACCTTTCCGCCATCAGGCAAATGCAACCTGAGGCCCATGCTGCTTAACTCAGTTTCCAGCTCAGTTACTTCTGAGTAAAACTTTTGTGCCATATCCAGATCATCCACCGAAAAACTGCTAAATGTATCCCTGATACTAAACATTTCCAAGTGTTTTTAATAATTATTGATTTCCCTGTTGCGGATTAGAATACTGGAAATTAAACATCCACTGTACACCGAACTTGTCTTTACAACTGCCGTAATAAGCATCCCAAAAGGTGTCCTGAAGCTCCATCTCAACCGTCCCTCCTTCCGAGAGCGCTTTAAAAAGCCGGGTGGTTTCGTCTTTAGTATCAGGCGAAAGCATGACATACACATTATTTCCAGGCTTCACACTAAATCCAAAGCCTTCCGGAGCATCTGATCCCATGAGCATGTGTCCACCCATAATTGGTAATGACATGTGCATGACCAGGTTCTTAACATCATCGGGGACTGGTCCCATCGATTTCTCATCTGGTGGCATGTCTCCATATCGCATAATTTCGCCCATATATTCACCACCAAACACTGATTTGTAGAATTTAAACGCTTCCTCTGTTTCGCTTTTAAAATTGAGGTATGTGCTAACTGTTGCCATTTTTTAATTGTTTTAAATTATTAATTATTGCCATCTCTTTCACAAACAGATTTTAGTATTTCCAGGGCCTTGGGATAAGTTTCAGCGAAATAGGCTTTATATTCTTCATTGCTGTCCATATCCACCGAAACCAAAGTCTTTCCATCCTGCTCTGTAAATAAATAATTTTCGAGGCCCCCGGCCCATTGTTCAACTTTCGGGCCTGAAGTAATTTCCTGATCACCCTCAAGTATTCCCTGGTGTTCAATGCTGACAAACTCGTTAGGTATATTCTCCCTTATTCGGCTAACCATACCTCCTTTATTTCCATCCTGGTCTTCACCAATAAAAATAATTTTTGACCCTTTTTCCCACGATCCTTCAAAACGGGATGCCGGATTAAAGGCAGATGTCCATTCGGAATAATGTTTTTTGTCGAGCATTGTGTGGTACACTTTTTCAGCATAGGCACCAATAAGTATTTCAAAATGCAACTTATTGTTAACTGCCGTTTCTTCAGCATATTTCTTGAAGTTATTAAGTATCGACTGCCATCCTTCCCTTTGCAATTCTATACTGTTTGTATGCTCCGCTTCAAAGGTTTCAACCACCCTGGTTGCCTCATTTTCGGCTTCGAATGTTAGCTGAACCTTCCGGTTGTCATCAAGAGTATATTCAATTACGTAATTTGGTTCAATTCTGCTGTAGGTACCTGTAAAATTAAATCCCACACTGCCGTCTTTTGCTTCCATTCTGTAATTAAATCTGCCACCTTCATGCAGATCGTTTTCGGCCAATGGAGTATGCCAGTCATCCGATGCATGGTTCCACCTGACAACATGCTGTGGTTCAGTAAAACATCTCCAAACTTTGTCTGTAGATGCATTAATCGTCGCAGCTACCGTAATTATTGTATTTTTCATTGTTTCCATAATTGATGTTTTAAAACGTGTGTTTTATTTCTCTCTTGTCAAATTTACTTTAGAATGATTTAAAACAAGGTAGTGAATAATGACAATATTGAGGCAAATTGCGACACTCTGATTTTAATACCTTTTTAGGGAGTGCATTGCTGAAAAATTATTCGCATTTACTATTACCAATTGATTTTTCAAATGTTTGTACTTCAATCGAAAATCATTAAATTGACAAGAATGCACGCTAATAAAAAATTGTTTGTGATGAAACATATATCGATTTTACTTCCGGAGAGTTCGGTTTTGCAGGCTATTGCCGATCCACAGTATTGCTTTGCTACTGTAAACCGTTTCATGAATATTAATGGGAATGAAAAGGTATTCGATGTAGAATTGGTGGGAATAAAAAAGAAAATAAAACTCAATCACGGAAGTTATTGTGTACATGCCGATAAACTAATCAGTGAGGTACACTCCACCGATTTGATAATCATACCTGCACTGGCAGGCAATTTACACGATGCCATTGAAGCAAATAAAAATTTTATCCCATGGATTATAAATAAGTACAACCGTGGTGCCGAAGTAGCATCACTTTGCCTGGGAGCATTCCTGCTGGCATCAACCGGGTTGCTCAACGGAAAGAAATGTTCCACACACTGGGGATTTATTGATCTGTTCAGGGAAACGTTCCCTGAGGTGGATGTGCAGGACGGGATGATTGTAACTGAAGAAAACCGTATTTACTCAAGTGGAGGCGCCAACTCATACTGGAACCTGCTTTTACACCTGGTTGAAAAATACACCGACAGGGAAACCGCGGTGCTTACATCCAAATATTTTGCCATTGACATTAACCGGCACAGTCAGTCGCCCTTTGCCATTTTTACAGGGCAGAAAACACATCACGATGAAGTGGTAAGGAAAGCACAGGATTACATTGAGCAAAACATTGACGGCAAAATAACGATTGAAGAACTGGCGGAAAGCCTTGCAGTAGGACGGAGAAGTTTTGAAAGGCGGTTCAGGCAGGCAACCAACAATTCGGTTCTGGAATACATACAGCGGGTGAAGATTGAGGCTGCCAAACGCAGCATCGAGAACAGCAATAAATACATTAATGAGGTGATGTTTGATGTGGGTTATACCGATACCAAAGCATTCCGCACCACTTTTAAGAAGATTACCGGGCTTACACCGGTGGAATACCGGAACAGGTACAGCAAGGTGTAAGCTTTAAATCAATCTTTGCCTTGCTTCACTTGCTGTGATTACTTTTTCAAGCCGCCTCTGCCTTGTGGCTTCCTGCTTTGCCTCCATAATCCACCGGTACATTGTTTTCCGGTAGTAAGGTGCCTGGTTTTCAAAAAACTCCCAGGCTGTCTTGTTTTCCTTAAATTGACGCTTCATCTCAGCAGGTAATTTGACCGGCTTGTTTTCGTAGCTGTAAGTACCTGACTTGTGCTCTTTTCTTAAATTGAAGCTCTCAATCCCTGCCTGATGCATTAATCCCTGCTTTGTCAATGCTTCAATTTTTTTTATATTAACTGCACTCCATTTACTTCCCGGCCTTCTGGGAGTAAAGCGGATACAATAACTTTCTTCATCAATTGACCGGCGAACTCCATCAATCCAGCCAAAGCAGAGTGCTTCATCGACCGATTGCGACCACGTCATGTTTTGCTTACCACTTCCCACTTTATAAAAGCCTACCAGCATTTCGTTTTCCTTGTCGTGGTTTTGCTCCAGCCATTTCCTGAATTCAGCCTGATCCGAAAAGAATACCGGTTCTATTTTATTCTTTCCTTTAGTCATACCGGGGAGGTTGCGGAAGCCGCTGATTTGTTTATATCCTCCACATCGTACCATAATTGTACGAGTGCTGATGGGTATGTAATACTTTGCCTGAACGTCAGCTTCTTTTCAGGTATCCCTTCCCTGAATAACGGGATGCCACCTCCAAGCAAATGGGGAATAACCGAAACGATTATCCGGTCGATGAGTGAATGCTTCATCAGTTCGGCAATTATTTCACTTCCCCCGTCGCAATATATGTCTTTGCCCTCTTGCTGCTTCAGTTGCTTTACCAACTCAACTACATCGGAATGATAAACAATATGTTCATGATTTCCCTTCCGGGTTTTGGAAACCACGTACACCTTTTTATCCTTATACGGAACTTCGCTGACCATTGAAAGCACCTTATCGAAGGTTTTTCTCCCCCAGATGATGGTATCTGTTTTATTCAAAAAATCAGTATATCCATAATCTGAACCGGGAGTATCCACATTGGATAAGAAATCAATATCGCCGTCATGTTTTGCAATGTAACCGTCAAGGCTCATGGCAATATAAAGAATCACCTTTCTGTTCATATTCCATTCAATTTGTTGTTTATTATTGTTACCGGTACGGACTAATTAAGTCACCGGAATTACAGGAGGTAAAAGTTACGAAAATAAAGTTTCCCACGTGGGAATAGTATTAATAAAATTGGGAATTAGAATTTAACAGGTAGTGGTACAATTTAATATAGAAAAATCGGGTGGCAGCATTACCCAAAATGAGGAATATTGAAGATTAACTGCCCGGTAATTAGTGGGATGCAATAAAACAATAACCCGAAAGGACGATTCATTTTGCAATATATGTTTTCAATTTGGAAAAAATGTGAGTTTTAATTACAAAAGGTTGTCATTTGTTATAAAATAGAAGCGTCCGTCCTATTATATTTACATTGCCTGTTTCTATTAAAATTACAAGGTGGTTTTATGAACCGTAAACTCATTTTTCTCAAATAATATGGAAGATGTAAAATTAAAATATCAATCATGAAAATTAAATTTGCAATGATTCTTTTGGCAGTAACTTCTCTTTTTACCGGATGCCAACCCAATGAGTCAAAAGAAGAAGCCAGGTTCTTAATTCCTTTCACAAAAGATCTGACTGTAAATCCTTGTCTGTTGCCCTCCGATACAATGGAGTTTTTATGCCCGGTACGTGAAACGGTGGTGCGCTGGGAAGAAAAGGATGTTTTCAATCCGGCAACTGCTGTTAAAGGCGATACACTCTTTTTACTTTACAGGGCCGAGGATACCATTGGAAAGTACAATGGAACATCGCGCATTGGATTGGCATACAGTCTGGACGGTTACAATTTTCATAAAAGGGATACTCCGGTTTTATTTCCCGACAATGATGAATATAAAAAATATGAATGGGAAGGTGGTGTTGAAGATCCGCGTTTGGTGGAAGATGAAAATGGAGTATATTATATGACTTATACTGCTTATGATGGCGATAAAGCACGTTTATTTGTAGCTACTTCAACCGATTTGAGAAGTTGGGAAAAGCATGGCTCAGTGTTTCAAAATGCCGAAGGTGGAGATTTTGTTGACATGTGGTCCAAAGCCGGTGCAATAGTGTGTAGTGAAGAGAATGGCAGGATGGTTGCGGAAAAAATAAATGGGAAATATTGGATGTATTGGGGGGAATCGAATATTTACATGGCCACCTCTGACGATTTAATTAATTGGCAGCCAATCCTGGAAACCGATCCGCAAAAGATGCAGCTCGATACGATGCGTAATTATTCAGTTGCTTTCGAAATTGTGTTTTCAACCCGACGGGGTAAGTTCGACAGCGAACTGGTTGAACCAGGTCCGCCCGCTGTTATTACCAATCAGGGAATTTTACTTATCTACAATAGTAAGAACAGTCCCGTTTTTGGTGACAAAAGCCTGGCTGACGGAACTTATGCTGCCGGCCAGATTATTATGGATAAAGAAGATCCTTCCAAAGTGCTGCATCGCACCGACGAATGGTTTATAACACCCGATCAGCCCTTTGAGATTACCGGTCAGGTTGATAATGTGTGTTTCGTGGAAGGTCTGGCCCATTTTAATAACAAGTGGTTTCTGTATTACGGCACAGCCGATTCCAAAATTGCTGTTGCCGAATCACAATCTGAACTCTGACCAAACAATCCCCATTGGAATAATTGATTGCAAGTTATAAGGAACAGTTATTGAAATTTTGCAGAAATGTCATTCAAACTAAGGCCGAATAATTGATCCACCAGTCTTGCCAGTTCCTCTTCCCTGCCCTGCACATGCACCACCAACTGGGTATGAGTAAGGGTTTCACCCTGTTGAAGTTCCGCTCCCGGAGATGAAGTTTCAATTTCATAGAATGGCCCCATAATGGAACCATCATCAACCGGCCCGTCGTTATATGCATTGATGGCATCACCATCAAACGGGTCATCCTGGTCACCCCATTTTGAATTCACATAAACATGCGATCCTGAAGGCAGTGAGCCCCAAACCAGTGTAAGCACCTTGCCGGAAGAATCATAACTCCCGCAAAGTTCTTTAGCCCGACCGGGAGGGATTCCTATCTTGCTGCGGTATTCTCCGTCAATCCTGAAATAAACCACCCCATCTTCAACTATCAGCCTTTCTGAAGGCACTTTACCGAAATAATCATCATTTACAACAGGCCCTTCTCCCTCTTCCTTATAGGGGATAAACACTGTAGTTGATGGCGACGGACTGAACATGCAGAGCATCCAGATTGAGAGCAAGCCCCCATCTTTATTCCATGCACTTTCCCCACGATTTGTAATGCTGTTCTCCGACCGGTATGCAACAACATTCAGGCTGTCGCCAGCGAAAGGAACATTGAAGAAAGCATTCAGTTCATCCACTTGCATCAATTTTACTGATCTTTCGACTGCCACCTTAAATTCAGTTCCCGAAGCATTCTTCATCGTGGCATTCTTTGTAAATGTTATACTTTTCGCATCCCGTTCTTTGATATCAAAAGATTCGGTATCAATTACTGCAGGCACCTTCCAGTTCTCAAACACCTGTTCCTTTCCCTGCTCAAAATATATTGAAAAAGGCCCGCCTTCAGGCCCCAGCCAGAACCGTTCCTCCCCGCCTACCGGATTGAAATGTTCGCTCACCTCTCCCGATTCGATCAGAGCATTGTTGATCCAGCCAAAGCTTGCTCCTTCCAGCCCATTGGCTGAAGAGGTCATCACCCTGCCCTGGTACCCGGGTGCCAGCAACACGCGGGCATTGCCATTTTTATCGGTCAGCTCTGCGATTTCAATTTCATTATTTTCCAGAAAAACCACATCATAACCGTATGTGCCTTTTTCAAATTCATTCGTTCCCTTCTTCACCTGTTTGTTATTTTTGTCGCCGGACGAAGTACATGCACATAAAACCAGCATAATTACAGCAATTACTTCAATCCTTCTATTTGTTATTGAATTTTTCATTTTATTCGCCTTCCCAATTTTATAATGCTTACCATGGCATGAAAACACTGTTGCAAAACAATCATATCTTTTCATTTTTTCTGTAAGCTTAGCCCTACTTTTTCATTTAAGATATTTCTGATACAGTATGGTGGCGTTTCAAATATATCAATTTAAATCGATTTTTTTTTATTCTTAGCATTTGGTCTATGTCATTCCAGAACAGAGTTAAAGCTGGTCTGGAGTTTTCATTTTATTAAATAAAATTACAGGGAATAAAATACTAAAACAGTAATGTAATAGGTTTTCTAATTTTAAATTTTGTATCTTTCTCCAACCAAAAACATAAAATCAGGGAATAGTTTTTACTGAGCCTAAACCTTTTAAACTTATGATGTTTAACGGATTTGTGATGGATTCATATGCTGTTAGCGTGCACTATTTGTCACCTTTAAATAATTAGCTAATCATTCATCCCGATTCCATTTCGTACAACAAAAATTATGAAAGAAAAAATTAAGTATTTAATTGGTGTGGTAATTATCTCAGCAGTAGGTTTTGGTCAAACAGGGTGTAAACCGGAAGATGGTCCGATGGGTCAGGAAGGTCCTCAGGGAGAGCAAGGTGAACAGGGTCCTCAGGGTGAACAGGGCGAACAGGGTCCGCAGGGACCTCCGGGCGAACAAGGAGAACAGGGTGAACAGGGTGTTCCCGGAACAGCCAATGTAATGTATACCGATTGGGTAAGCTTTGATGTTTCAGGCTGGAACCAGGTAACTGAGTTCGGACGGGTGACACAACTTTATGAAATTCAGGAGGAGAATATTTCCAATGATATTATTAATAGGGGGGTTGTACTGGTATATATCAGGTTTGGTGGTTCAACTGCCCCGCGTTTACTGCCTGTGACCGGTTATGTTACTACCACAACGAAGGAGCAGCATATCTGGCATCGCCTTTCTGCCGGCAAAATTATTCTGGTTTTCCATAATCTTAATGACACTACAAATCCCGGCACTTTTGGCAGTGGCAATCAATACCGGTATATAATTATTCCAGGCGGCACTTTAATCTCATATAAAGCGGATGGCATCAATCTGCAAAAATTATCGTACGATGAGGTTTTAGAAACGTTGAATGTGACATTGAAATAATATTCCTTTTCAGGAATTAGAAAAAATTGGTACTCCGGCAAAAGAATAAGCTGCTAGTGAAGGCAGGCAGGTAAAAGTATTGTTTACAGGTTTTGAAGTCTGAATGATTTATTATCATTATGTGTCGGAAGCAGAATTTAACCATACTTTCTGCAAGTATATTATTCTATGATTGCATTTAACGAGCTTTTTGCAAATAAGGAAGCTTCGTTCTTCACATACCACCACAAACAAAAAGCCTCTGCAAACATAATTTCTGCAGAGGCTTCTGATGTAACCATGAGGTTCCTGGCGGATTCGAACCGCCGTAGACGGTTTTGCAGACCGTTGCCTAACCACTCGGCCAAGGAACCATTTTTTTTTATTTGGAGTGCAAATGTAGAAAAAATTGCAGTTTTTCCAATACCTTCCCAATAAAACTATTTTTTAGCGCTCTAAGGTAATGCTTGCCTTTTCGACCTGTCCTCCCATAGGAGGGTTCAGTTTTGAGATCTTTACCTTTATATGTTGTGAGGCAGGAAATTCACTGTACAGGGCTTCAAGTATACGATTTGCCACGTGCTCCAGGAGATGTGATTTTATCTGCATTTCTTCTTTTACCAGGTCAAACACTGCCTGGTAGTTTAGTGCATCTTCCAGATTATCTGATTTAGCGGCCAGGGAGCAGTCGGTTTTAATAAAAACATCAACCAGGAATTCATTCCCGGCTATTCGTTCCGATTCAAAAAAACCGTGGTAGGCATAAAAATGCATGCCTTCCAGTTCTATAATTCCCATTTTCATTTTTCCCACGAAATTAAGAATAAGTGATGAAGGTAAAGAAATTACAGGCAATTAATCCATACTGTAATCCTTTTTTTAATTTTGCATACAAATTACGGCAGCATAAAAACCAAAATTATGACAAACGGCACTGAGAACAAAGAACCGGCAAAAAAATCTAATTTCATTCACCTGCAAATCGAGCAGGATTTAAAAGACAATAAAAATAACGGCAGGGTACATACCCGCTTTCCCCCGGAACCAAACGGCTACCTGCACATCGGGCATGCAAAATCTATTTGTCTGAACTTTGGCATTGCAGAAAAGTTTGGAGGCAAGTGTAATCTGCGGTTCGATGACACCAATCCTACCAAAGAGGAGATGGAGTATGTAGATTCCATAATGAAAGATGTCAGGTGGCTGGGCTTCGACTGGGAAGACCGGCTTTTTTATGCTTCCGATTATTTTGGCAAGCTGTACGATTTTGCAGTGCAACTTATAAATGAAGGCAAGGCCTACGTTGACGACCAGGGTGCCGAAACCATCAGTCAGCAAAAAGGCACCCCTACCCGCCCGGGAATGGAAAGTCCGTTTAGGGACCGCTCATCAGAAGAGAACCTCGATTTATTTCAGCGAATGGCTGCCGGTGAATTTGACGAAGGGGCACGGGTGCTGCGGGCAAAAATAGATATGGCTTCGCCTAATATGCACATGCGCGACCCAATTATTTACCGCATTATGAAGGCACACCACCACCGTACCGGTGGCAAATGGCAGGTATACCCTATGTACGACTTTGCACACGGACAAAGCGATTACTGGGAAGGAATCACTCATTCGGTGTGCACGCTTGAATTTGAAGTTCACCGCCCTTTGTATAACTGGTTTATCGATCAGCTGATAGAAGGGGATTACCGTCCCCGGCAGGTTGAATTTGCCCGGCTAAACCTCACCTATACCGTAATGAGCAAGCGGCGACTCCTTGAGCTTGTCAAGGAAGGGTATGTGAATGGATGGGATGATCCACGGATGCCTACCATCTCGGGATTGCGTCGCAGGGGCTATACACCTGAATCCATACGCAGTTTTTCCGACCGCATAGGAGTAACAAAAGTTGATGGTATGATTGACGTTTCACTCCTGGAGTACAGCGTTCGCGACCATCTTAATAAAACTGCCCAGCGGGTGATGGGAGTATTAAACCCGATGAAAGTTATAATAACCAATTACCCTGAAGGACAGGAAGAGGAACACGACGCCATAAACAATCCCGAAGATCCGGAAATGGGGTCACGTAAAGTATCTTTCTCGCGTGAACTTTATATTGAACAGGAAGATTTTATGGAAGATCCACCCCGGAAGTTCTTCCGCCTGGCACTCGGTCGTGAGGTAAGATTACGCTATGCCTATTTCATTACCTGCAATGATGTCATTAAGGATAAAGATGGTAACATTACCGAGCTTCACTGTACATACGACCCTGCATCCCGAGGAGGCAATTCACCCGATGGCAGAAAAGTGAAAGCAACACTTCACTGGGTTTCGGTAAAACATGCCGTTAAGGCAGAAGTAAGGCTTTACGACAGGCTGTTTAACGATGAAGATCCGGGAGGGCATAAGGACGTTGATTTCAAGGAATTCCTTAACCCGGATTCGTTGAATGTGTTACCTGAATGTTTTATCGAGCCATTTGTTTCAGATGCCAAACCACTCGACAACTTTCAGTTCGAGCGGCTTGGATATTTCAACCTCGATTTTGATTCAACTCCCGGGAAACCGGTATTTAACCGGACAGTTCCATTACGCGATTCATGGACCAAAGAACAAAACAAGTAATTAAATCAATCAAATAAATACCAGGCTGTATATTCATTACGATATGCAGCCTTTTTTAATTAATAATTTATCCCGTTCGCCGATTCATACCAAGGGTTAACCGAATGTCAGACCTCTTTGCAATGCATTATTAATATATTTGTTACAGAATTATTACAAAAGGAGAACGAAATGCAAAAAAAGGATGATTCACGGATGATTCTGGCAATTATATTAATTGCTGCCGGTTTATTATGGCTGTTTCGCCAGGCAGGCCAGTTTCCCTTTTTTACAAACTTTCAGATGCACCATTTTTTTATTCCTTTCAGGCATGTATTTGCCGGCATCGGGAATATCCTGTTCTCATGGCAGGCATTTTTAATTCTAACGGGTATTGTTTTGATAGCCGGAAGACGCTCTGCAGGAATAATACTGGTTGTTTTGGGTGGTATTCTGTTACTGTCTGAACTTCTGCATTTCTCCTTTTGGTCACTTTCATTTCTTTTACCAGCTCTGCTTATTGGTGCCGGAATAGTAATGATTTTAAAGGCTTCCCTAAAAATTAACTAATATATCAGAATTAAAATGGATGATGCAAATGTTTCGAACAGGAGGGTTTTATTTGGTTTGTTTTTAATTGCAGTAGGTGCTTTTTGGATATTGGTTAAGCTCAATCTGATTCCACCTGTATGGGACGATATACTTATATCGTGGCAAATGTTGCTGATAGGCATTGGTATCTTTTCAATCATTGGAGGGAACAGGACAGCAGGAACCGTGCTGATTGTCATTGGAAGCTTTTTCCTTATTGAAAGAGTAGTACATATACCATATGAACTTAGGCAGATTGGCTTGCCACTTCTCATTATTGGAATCGGATTGTCGCTCATGCTTACCCACCGTCGCAGGACTTCTCCTCCCAAAATTGAAATGGAAAAAATGGGAACAGAATACTTTGATGACTTTGTCATTTTTGGAGGCAGGGAAATTTTTATTAATTCAAGAAATTTCCTGGGGGGAAAAATCACCTCCATATTTGGAGGTGCAGAGTATGATTTACGACAGGCTAATCTTTCAGAAAACGGAGCAGTAATTGACTGCGTATGCATTTTCGGTGGCAGCAGTTTTAAAGTACCGCCTGACTGGACTATAAAAAATGAGATTTCAACCGTATTTGGAGCATTTACCGACAAAAGAGGCATGTCGGTTCATGAAGTAAACTACAGCCCTTCCAAAACATTGATCCTAAAAGGATTCAGTGCTTTCGGAGGAGTAGAAGTTAAGTATATTTAAGTCTCTCACTAACAGACTACTATAAACAAAAGATTTTCAATCGAGATAGTATTAATTTATTTCACTGATTTGCAATGGATTTTAAACACCCGTTTATCTCCAGTCCCCGGCTTACAACATATTATTTTATAATATGGACAGCAATTATAACCGGCGGAACATTGCTAAAATGGCTGGCCTACAACGAAGAGCTTGCCATGGCATTGGTTGAAGCCTTCGCCCTGCCGTTCACTTTTTCGATAATCGGGTTATCAATCTGGTATGTTATCAAAGCCAGTACACTTGAAAATAACCGCACCGGACGAGTCCTAATATATCATTTTATTGCAGCTTCAATCCTCGTTTTTATCTGGCTGTACCTGGGCATGGTCATTATAAAAATTGTACATCCCAATGCAAGTCAGTGGATGGAGGAAAACCTGGCTGCCAACATTTTCAGTGGATACATGCTTTACCTCACTTATGTTATTTTCTTTTATGCTGTAATTTATTACCATGGATTTAAAGAAAAGCTTAAAAACGAAGGAGATCTAAAAGCGCTGGTAAAGGAAGCTGAACTTCATGCACTTAAGTCGCAGATAAATCCTCACTTCCTGTTTAACAGCCTTAACAGTATTTCTTCGCTCACAATGACTGATCCGTCAAAGGCACAGGAGATGGTAATCAATTTATCATCGATAATGCGTTATTCACTAAAACACGACCAGATAGATAAGGTTCCTTTCAGTGAAGAATTAAAAAATAATAAACTTTACCTTCAGATTGAAAAAGTTAGATTTGGGAACAAACTAAATACTATATTTGAAATTGATGATAATTGTCTGAATGCACTGATACCAAACATGATTTTGCAACCGTTATATGAAAATGCAATAAAATATGGCGTATATGAGGCAACTGAACCTGTTGAAATTATTACCCGCAGCATCTGTATAAAAGATGTACTGGAAATTACCATCAGCAATAATTATGACCCCGAAGCTGGAAGCAAAAAAGGAGAAGGAATTGGCCTGAGAAACATTCGCGATCGCCTCCAGATTATTTTTGGCAATCCAATGCTGATGAAGGTGGAAGACAATAAAAAAGAATTTAAAGTTACCATAGCTATACCTCAAAATTAAATAAACTATGATTGAAAAAATACGCACCATTATTGTTGAAGATGAGGAGCTTGCCCGTAATCTGCTTAAAACTTTCCTTAAAAGTATTGATTCCGTTGAACTTATTGCAGAATGTGAAAACGGCTTTGAAGGTGTAAAAGCAATCAATGATCTCAAACCGGATTTGGTATTTCTGGATATACAGATGCCAAAAATTTCCGGTTTCGAATTACTGGAGCTCCTGGAACATAAACCCCACATAATTTTCGCAACGGCTTACGATCAATACGCAATAAAGGCTTTCGAGTTCAACGCAGCCGATTACCTTCTTAAACCGTATTCGAAAGACAGGCTGGCTGAAGCCATCGATAAGGTGGCTGAGCGAATCAGTGCAAAAGGTACAGCTTCCGAGGTAGCAGAAAAAATCAGTAACTACCCGAAGGAGGAGTTTCTTGACAGAATAGTGGTCAAAGACCGCCATAAAATACATATTATCCCTGTCGACCAAATTAGGTACATTGAATCAATGGACGATTATGTAATGATTTACACCATTGAAGGCCGCTACATTAAGCAGAAAACGATGAAGTACCTGGAGAACTCACTTGAACCCCGAAATTTTATACGCATTCACCGTTCATACATCGTTAAAGTTGAGGAAATTCACGAAATTCAACAATATGAAAAAGAATCGTATATAGTTATTCTGCACGATAAAACCAAGCTGAAAGTAAGCAAAACAGGATATAAAAACCTGAAGGAGGCCCTTAATTTCTAAAAAATAGCTTAACTTACCTCAATAAATTTTTGAGGCTATGGGTGTTTTAATTGCAACTGCAGTAATTTTTTTATGGCTGGGGCATTTGCTCTACCTGATATTTTTTGCAGAAGTTAATTTTCTATCCCCACTACTCTACCTCCACATACTTATTCAAACATTTTTATATACCGGTTTATTTATTACTGCGCATGATTCAATGCATGGCACCGTCGCCAGTAACCGGAAGCTGAATAACTTCATTGGGAATCTGGCTACCTCCTTGTTCGCATTTCTTTCCTACAGGCAACTTTCGAAAAAACATTACCTGCATCACCGGTTTCCGGCGACCGAGCATGATCCTGATTTTTCACCCAACAGCAACAATTTTTTTGTATGGTGGTTTGTCTTCATGAAGAATTACGTAACCTGGTGGCAAATCCTGTTTATGGCCATTGCCTTTAATATACTGTTGATTTGGTTTAGTGAAATAAGACTAATCATCTTCTGGGTTCTTCCTGCAATTCTATCCACATTTCAGCTCTTTTTCTTTGGAACTTATCTTCCCCACCGCAGACCTTTTAATGAAAATATGCAGCCTCATAACTCACGTACATTGCCCAAAAATCATTTTGCAGCAATGCTTTCCTGCTATTTTTTCGGTTACCACTGGGAACACCATGAATCACCCACTACTCCGTGGTGGAAGCTTTACAAAATGAAAAATAGAGTTGAAAAAAAATTACCGTAACACCGACTTAATATCAGACTCTGAATAAACAGGCACTGCTCCGCTCCGTGATGCAACATACGCCCCTGTTGCACAGGCAAACTCCAGTGCCTTCTCTGGCTGGATTCCTTCAGAAAGCTTTGCTATCAGACCAGCAAGAAAGGAGTCCCCCGCACCAACCGTATCCACCGCATTCACCTTAAAACCCGGATGCTGAAAAATTTGATCCTCCAACAAAAGCATTGCTCCGTTTGCTCCTCGTGTTACACATACCCAAAGGCAATTAAAAAACTCCGATAACCATTGAACCATTTCAGCTTCGTTTCCTGAAACGCCATTCCATTTTGCTATTTTTGCCAGTTCATCATTGTTTAGCTTAACAAAATCAGCCTTGTGCAATAATGTTTCAATCCAGTCGCGTTTATCAAAAGGAGGGCGCAGATTGACATCAAGTAGCTTTACAGCCTCAGTATTTTCCAATAAATGCATAAGTGTACTTCGGGTATTTAAATTCCGTGCAGCCAAAGAACCAAAAACAATGAGACCGGCTTCTGCAGTTAGCTTTTTCAAACTGTCAGTCAGCTGAATATTGTCCCATGCCACCGGTTCACAAATTTCATATGTTGCATTTTTTAGAGCATCAAGATGCACCAGCACCTTACTTGTGGGCAATTCATCATCCGCCTGCAAATAACTCAGGTCAAGCCCTGATCCGGAAAGAAACTGCCTAAGCTCCTCTCCTTCAGCATCAGAACCGATACGGCTAACCAGCCAGGGATTTATTCCTTGTTTCTTAAGATGAATGGCTACATTCATCGGAGCCCCGCCGGGCTGAGCACCTTCCGGCAACATATCCCAAAGAACCTCCCCAAAGCAGACAATGGAATCGAAATGCATCTTCTTCATAATTACAGGCTTTTATTCAAAAATAGATTATTCAATCAAAATCGGCAGTATAAATTTTAATTTTTCATTAGCTAAAAAGAATAAAATATTATATTTGCAGCCGCAAAACAGATGGTGGATGTAGTTCAGTTGGTTAGAACGCTGGATTGTGGTTCCAGAGGTCGCCGGTTCAAGTCCGGTCTTCCACCCACCAAAAAAACCCGGCCAATGGCCGGGTTTTTTTATTTTATGTCACTTCTGACTAATGTCCGTTATTCAATAGATTTTTGCTCAAAGCCCTCAAAGTTGATTCTTTATGCGAGTTGGGCACCAGTACAGAAATATTGTATCGGCTTCCTCCATATGATATCATACGAATAGGGATACCATCAAGCGCATTAAATACTTTTGAAGCAAATCCTTTTTCTTCACCTAAAATATCACCCACAATGCAGATGATTGACATATTTTCGTTTATTTCTACCGAACCATATTTATCCAGCTCATCTAAGATCTTTTTCAGGTGCTCAGTATTGTCAACCGTAAGCGACACGGCCACCTCAGAGGTGGAAATCATATCGATAGGTGTTTTATATGCTTCAAACACTTCAAAAATCCTTTTTAAAAACCCATAGGCCATTAACATCCTGTCGGAACGGATTTTAATGGCTGTGATGCCATCCTTGGCAGCAACAGCCTTTATTCCGGCACCCGAAGATTCAGAAGTTATCAGTGTCCCGCTGTCGGAAGGATTCATAGTGTTTTTAAGCCTCACAGGAATATTATGTACCCGGGCAGGAAAAACTGTTTGGGGATGTAAAATTTTAGCCCCAAAATAGGCCAGCTCGGCTGCTTCATTAAATGAAATCTGTTCAATTTTCCGGGTATTTTCAACATAACGGGGATCATTATTGTGAAAACCATCTATATCGGTCCAGATTTGAATTTCCTCTGCATCAATTGCCGCACCAATTAATGATGCAGTATAGTCGCTTCCGCCGCGTTGAAGGTTGTCAATCTCACCCTCAGCATTCAGACAAATGTATCCCTGCGTTATGTAATAGGTAGCCTGACCTGTTTCAGCAATAACCTTTGCTGTATTTTGTCTGATGAACTGAGTATCGGCTGACTTATCCTCATCTATTTTCATGAAATCAAGTGCAGGCAACAGTTTAACATCGTGTCCGTTTTCTTTCATCATCAGGGCAAAAAGCTGGGTCGATATCAATTCCCCCTGAGCCAAAATTGAATTTTCGCCTGTCTGTGTAAATTTGCCTGATGTAAACGACTTTATGGTATTGAACGACGCGTCAATTATTTTTAAACCTTCTATTTTATTTTCATCGAAGTTGAACAGTTCATTCACGACCTGTTTATAGCCCGATTCCAGTTTCCCAATGGACATACCTGCCGTATCACGGTTCTTCTTCCAAAGCAAGCCGGCAATTTCCACAAGCGCATTGGTTGTACCCGACATTGCTGACAGAACTACTATCTTCTGCTCTCTATCGGTAATGATTTCCATTACAGCCCGCATGTTCTCAGGCGAACCTACTGAAGTTCCTCCAAATTTTAAAACTTTCATTGTTATTCCCTTTTATCTGTTTCGAATACAAAAATGTATTATTTTATGATTTGTTGATTCAATGAAACTGAATTTATTCAACTACATCCTGCGGAAAGAACTTTTCCAGAAAGAAGCCAACCAAATCCTTACCCGAAGAATCTGTGATACCAATGGCAGGGGCATAAACTACAGCTTCTAGTCCAACTTCTTCCGCTTTTAATTTAATAGCCTTTGCATGAAGGGGATGATGGTTAAGCTCATCTTCATTGGCAGGAATTCCATTATGGTGGTAATTACTAACAAATACCGGAGGATCATCTTTGTCCATCTGGCTTAGAAAATCCAATTCTTTCCTGATTCCTTCCAGCCCTCTTAAATCAATACCATTTGCATACGGCAGACCAAATGCCGTTGCAATAGCCAACTTTTGTTCCGGGGTATTGTCCATAGGAACCCCGATGATTTCCTCCCATTGAAAAATGTCATAAGTCGATTGAGTGGCAAATGCTCCTGCACATGTTAAACGTGTTGATTCCCTGAGAACCGGGTCAGTACTTTGGGGATCAGCCATATCATCATGAAATGCAAGCCAAAGGGAAGTACCCGCACCTGCCGATCCACCTGAGCATGCAATACGATTTTTATCAATATTGTACTTGTCAGCATTGTATCTGATGTATTGCAAACACTTTTTTGAATCATTTAAGGAAGCTTGTATGCCATAGGGTGCATCAGTCATAAACCTGTAGTTGATTGTAGCAACAGATACTCCTGCATCCAGAAACCGCACCAAATCTTCAGAACTATAATATTTTGATTTATCTCCCTTAATAAAACCACCTCCATGAACATAAATTACCAGCGGAGTTGGAGTTTCTGAATCTGCAATCCAGATATCAAATGTATTCAGCGGATGATCGCCATAGGATTCATTTATATAGGTAGCGCTTTTACCTCTGATGTTGACCGGTTCTAATTTTTCTTCCGGTTCTATTATATTTCCCAAATTATATTTGTTTCATTTTACAATATATGGCGCAATTTAAAAATTCGCCATCCTTTTAACATGTTTTGCTTCCTTAAGTTCAACCCGGAAACTTATTTTCGGCAAAAGTAAAATTTAATGAAAAGAGATAAAAATATTTATCCTAAAAATTAAGAAATGATTACGTTGGATATCCAAACAGGAGGTTAACGAATATAATCCTGAGATAAATCCGTCAGATGAGGTTTATTTGTTTCCGGTTAAAAGCTTCCAAAAATGGTATGCTTCTCCGAATTAAAATAGATAGTTGAATAAATGTTGAACCCCTCCCGGTTGGTGGTAAGTTTACGCTCGATATGCAACACTGGCTGCCCATTCTTAAGTTTCAGCAGCTTTTTTACTTCGGCATCCGGAACAATTGCTTTCAATTGCTGCTCTCCTCCAACGATATTCACCTGGTAATGTTTGCGTAATATTTCAAAAAGAGACTTGTTCTCGAATGACCGGCTTGTAAACCGGGGCAAATTGATGTTTGGCAAGTGATTGATATCGTAAAAAACCGGCTGATCATCTACAAACCGTAGTCGCTTCATATAAATACACCCTGATTCTTTTTCAACATCCGACAGCTCAAATGCAAATTTTTCAGGCCACTTACAAATTACAGGTTTCTGAAGAATATCCGTTTTCAGGTACCTAACACCAACAGCTGAAGCTGTACCTGCAATTGAAAGGATGCCTATATTCTGCGGAGGTTTCCTTACTATACTCCCCTTTCCCTGTTTTTTAAATATCAGCCCATCGTTAACCAGAGAATCAAGTGCATGCCGGACAGTGGGACGGGTAACCCCATGAACTGCACATAACTCATTCTCGGAAGGAAGCAAACTCCCCTCTTCATAAACTCCCGATATTATATGTTTCCGAAGCAATTCATAAAGCTTCCGATACTGAGGCACACTGTTTACCATGCTTCAAATTTAAAAAATATTTAAGAATAAAAAACAACTTGTATATACAAGTTATTATATTTACTTTTACGCCTTCAATTACGATAATTGAATCAGTTCATTTAATTGTATTGAGTTAAAAATTGAAAACATTAATACTGAAGCAACAATTTCAATTAACAGTATTTCTGGTATAATTTATTTTCACCTTATTAGATAGAACTGGATTTGTAATAACAAGTAACACGAAACAGTAAAAACAAACAAAATGGCTGTACCTGTATTAATGCCCCGCCAGGGCCAATCGGTTGAGTCCTGCATATTGGGTCAATGGTATAAATCGGTTGGTGAAGAAGTGCACGAGGGAGACTTGCTTTTCTCTTACGAAACCGACAAATCGTCCTTCGAAGAAGAAGCGAAAACCGATGGTATTCTACTGGCAGTTTTTTTTGATGAAGGCGATGAAGTGACTGTACTTACCAACGTGGCAGTTATTGGCCGGAAAGGGGAATCATTTGATCAGTTTGCACCCGGTGGTACTGATGAAAATATCGTCGCCCCGCCACAGGAGGAAAAAGAAGAAGAATCTCCTAAAGTAATTGAATTTGATGTGGAAGAAGACGCTTCAGGAAAACGTATTCGCATTTCACCCCTGGCTAAAAATATGGCAAGGCAAATGGATGTAGATATCCTGCAACTAAAAGGGTCGGGACCGCGTGGTCGCATCATAGCCCGCGATGTAGAAGCAGCAGTTGAATCCAACCAGCAACCACAGGCAGAAAAACCATCAGCTCAGCCGCTAATTCAGCAAAAACCTGCCGCTTCAAAAGTATTGCAAACAGGAGTTGATTTTGAGGTTAAATCCATACCGAACATCCGTAAACTGATTGCAACAGCAATGCACCAGTCGTTGCAGAATTCAGCCCAGCTGACACATCATATGAGCGCCGATGCAAGGCAACTACTCAAACTCAGAAAAAAATACAAAGCTGCGCATACCGAAGGCAGCATTGCCCAAAATGTAACAATCAACGACCTTATATGCTACGCAGTCATCCGCGCACTGGAAAAATTCCCTCAGGCAAATACCCATTACCTGGGTGATAAAATAAAATGGTTTAAAAAGGTGCACCTTGGTATGGCTGTCGATACAGAACGCGGGCTGATGGTACCTGCCCTGCAGAATGCCGACGATTTATCCGTTACCGGACTTTCATTCCAGTTGCAACAGTTGGCTGCACAGGCCAGAAGCGGGAGCATCAATCCCGATTTGTTGAATCCGGAGGCTGCCTCCTTCACTGTTTCCAACCTGGGTAACTATGGTGTGGAAATGTTCACCCCGGTGATCAACCTTCCTCAGACTGCCATCCTTGGGGTATGTACCATAATTCCGCGCCCTATGGAAATTGAAGAAGGCGTTTACGGATTTGTGCCCATGATAGGACTATCCCTTACCTACGATCACCGTGCCATCGACGGAGGCGAAGCCACACGTTTTCTGGCAGAAATAAAAGACCAATTAGAAAAGCTGTCAGTTTAAAGTTTAATGTTCAAAGTTTAAAGTATGGCAACTATTAACAGGTTCGAAGACATTATTGCATGGCAAAAAGCGCGAATGCTGTGTAAAATGATACACAGTTTTACAATAAGAGAACCTTTTATTAAAGACTATAAGCTGGTCAGTCAGATTAAAAGTTCATCAGGTTCTGCTATGGACAATATAGCTGAAGGATTTGAAAGAGGCGGCAATAAAGAATTTATTCAATTCTTATATATATCAAAAGGATCTGCAGGAGAAACCCGGTCTCAATTATACAGGGCTATAGATAATGGCTATATTAATGAAGAAGAATTTAATTCAGCCTATCATTTAGCTGAAGAAGTTAGTAAATTAAATGCAGGACTCATTAGCCATTTGAATTCAAGTGTAATAAAAGGAACAAAATTCAAATGATTATAATGGGGTGTTCATTCGTACGTGCACCACTTTAAACTTTAAATTTTAAACATTAAACTCAGTAAGATGCCTAAAATACAATTCATAAATCCCGACGAAGTACGTAAACCACGTCAACTGGAATTCAAACCCATTCCGATAAACCAATACAATAAAACAGTTGAAGAAGAGAAGGAAAACTTTTCGAGGGAAGACTTCCTGCGTATTTATAACGATATGGTGGTTATCCGTGAGTTTGAAACCATGCTGAACCTCATCAAGACAAGGGGTGAGTACAATGGCATACCATACAACCACCCTGGCCCTGCCCACCTTTCTATTGGGCAGGAAGCAGCAGCTGTAGGGATGGCCTACAACCTGGATGTGGAAGATTTTATATTTGGCTCTCACCGCAGTCACGGAGAAATACTGGCTAAAGGTTTGTCGGCCATCGCAAAGCTCGATGATGAAGCACTGGAAGAGATTATGGAAACCCATTTCAACGGAACCACCCTGGCTCCGGTAAAGGCAGGCCATACAGGCACAACCAGGGAGCTGGCTGTAAAGTTTCTGCTATATGGTACGCTGGCCGAAATATTTGCCCGTGAAACCGGCTTTAATAAAGGACTGGGAGGCTCAATGCATGCATTTTTTACGCCTTTTGGTGTATATCCAAACAATGCCATTGTGGGCGGTTCGGGTGATATTTCAGTGGGTGCCGCACTGTACAAGAAGGTGAACCGCAAAAAAGGAATTGTGGTAGCCAACATTGGCGATGCCTCTATGGCATGTGGTCCCGTATGGGAAGGGCTGACCTTTGCCACAATGGACCAGTTTACAAGTTTGTGGGAAGGAGATATGAAAGGCGGTTTGCCACTGATCATCAACATCATGAACAACCAGTACGGCATGGGAGGACAAACCTGTGGCGAAACAATGGGTTACGAAGTTGCAGCACGCGTAGGTGCTGGTCTGAATAAGGACCAGATGCATGCCGAACGTGTTGACGGATACAACCCATTGGCTGTTATTGATGCCTACCGCCGAAAAAAGAAAGTGCTTGAAGAAAAACGCGGCCCGGTACTGCTCGATATACTTACCTACCGCTACAGCGGCCACTCTCCTTCCGATGCCTCCTCCTACCGTTCAAAAGAAGAAATTGAAGCATGGGAAAAACAGGATTCCATTATATGGTTTGGCAATGAACTAATTGATGCCGGCATTGCAACCAGGGAAGAACTTGAAAACATACAGTCGGAAACCGAAAGCACCGTTTCCTCCACCCTGAGACTGGCCATCGATGATGAGGTTTCACCTCAAATGGATATGAGAAAACATCCGAACCTTATTGGTGAAATGATGTTCAGCAACCAGTCGGCAGACCGAATGGAAGACCGCGAGCCTGAAGTAAACCATCCGATAGAGGAAAATGCACGGGTGAAGCAACTGGCGACAAAAGAGCGCTTCATGTACGACGAAAACGGCAAACCGTTCTCAAAAATAAAAACCTATGCACTGCGTGACGGTATATTTGAGGCAGTAATCGATCGTTTCTACAAGGATCCAACGCTGATAGCCTATGGGGAAGAAAACCGCGACTGGGGAGGTGCATTTGCCGTTTACAGGGGGTTAACTGAAGCTCTTCCCTACCACCGCTTGTTCAATTCACCCATCTCTGAGGGAGCTATTGTTGGAACAGCCATCGGTTATGCCATGTGTGGCGGGCGTGTTATCCCCGAGATTATGTACTGCGACTTCCTTGGTCGTGCCGGTGACGAAGTGTTTAACCAGCTTCCAAAATGGCAGGCCATGAGCGGAAATGTACTAAAAATGCCGGTGGTATTAAGAGTTTCAGTTGGATCAAAATACGGGGCTCAGCACTCACAGGACTGGACTGCCCTGCCTGCACATATACCCGGATTAAAAGTAGTATTCCCGGCTACTCCTTATGATGCCAAGGGACTTATGAATGCTGCTTTGCAGGGAACCGACCCTGTTGTGTTTTTTGAGAGCCAGCGACTTTATGATATTGGCGAAATGTTCCACCAGGATGGCGTTCCGGAAGGTTATTATGAAATACCGCTGGGTGAGCCCGACATCAAAAAAGAGGGCAGCGATGTTACGATTCTTACCATCGGGGCTACACTTTACAGGGCGATTGATGCAGCCAAAATCCTGGAAGAAAAATACAATATCTCAGCAGAAGTAATTGACGCCCGTTCTCTGGTGCCCTTCAATTACGACCTGGTAATTGAATCGATTAAGAAAACAGGCCGTATTATTATTTCCGGCGACGCATCTGCCCGTGGTTCCTTTATGCGCGACATGGCCTCAAACATTACCGAGCTTGCATTCGATTACCTCGATGCCCCGCCGGTAGTGGTAGGTTCGCGCAACTGGATAACCCCTGCCCACGAACTGGAAGATTATTTCTTCCCGCAGCCGGAATGGATTGTAGATGCCATCCATGAGCGCATCCTTCCCCTGCCGGGGCATACTCCTGAAAATGATTTTACGGAAGAGGAACAGCTGGACCGGAATGCGAGGGGGATTTAAACCAGCAGAATTTAAAAATTTTAAATATTGAGGGACTATTACTATCCCTTTCCCAAAAAGTTGGAGACTTTAACTCCAACTTTTTTTATTTACTGTTTCCTCAATTCAATCTTATTTCACAAAAATTGAACACATTCACATTTATACAATTAATTTTTATTTATAACTTAGTCTGGTAACGATTCAATTAAACATTAAATGGAAAAAGTTTGTCAAATATTTTAATTATATAAATCCATGGGCGTTACAATTCACTACAAAGGCAAGCTAAATCAACCCTCGTTGATTGATGAATTTTGTGAAGAAATGGAAGACATTGCAAAAGCAATGGAATGGGAATACCATTTGATAAACGATGGGGAAAATTTGAAGACAAATAAACTGAGAGGAATTATACTGATACCTCATAAAAAATCAGAACCCCTTATTTTAACAACTGATTCAAATGGGATACTGCGGAATGCCTTTATGATGAAGTTGGTTGAAGAAAATCCGGAACTTACATATATTAACCACACCAAAACCCAGTTTGCCCCACCCGAGGTTCACATAGCTATAATAAAACTGCTTGCATATATTCAGAAAAAATATATCGCCAACCTGGATATTACTGATGAAGGCGGTTACTGGGAGACTGGAAATCCTGCTTTGGTGAAAGAAAGAATTGATTTCCTGAACGCAAAAATTGATGAACTGGAAAATATTTTAAAATCGCTCAAAATTGAAGAGGGCGATTCTCCTGAAACCATTGCCGATAAAATGGAGCAACTGCTCAATGATACATTAATGAAAAACAAATTTCAAAGCAAAAGGAAAAAATAAACCATTCATTGATGTTAGCCACAAAGCCGCAAAGACACCATGATTCTTAAAACTTTATTCCGTTATTCTTATAAAGCTGCTTTGTGTTTTCTTGGTGCTTTGGAGCCTTAGTGGTATAAAAGAAGGTTGTGATTTATCTTTTCTTAGCCGCCAGCGTTAAAATAATACCTATAATGGCAACGATTGCACTAAAAATTACCGGTGTCCAGTTAGCAGAACTTACTGCGACTTCCATTCCCAGGAGACTGAATGATTCCGACTCCTGCATAGCCTGGTAGCCAAAAACAATAAGACCAATCAGACCTATGACAAGCAAAACTATTCCAACTATTTTCATAATAATTTAATTGAGTGATTAATAATGTTAATTAAACACATAATAAGGACAAGTGTTTATTACGTCTCAAAAAAGTTTCAGAACCATGCCAACATTCAGCACCGAATTTTCATTAAGTTCGTTGAGTAGGCACAGTGTTTTTACCGATGTTTTAAACTTGCGTGAAATCTTCCACAACGAATCCCCTGCGGTTACAATATAACTATGCGGTGAGGTTCCTTCATAAGAATAAACAGGTTGCTTGTTATCAGGCAGTAAATCAGCAAGACCCTGAATGGCATAAACTTCATCCTTTATCACTCCTTCTTCAAAATCAAATACCAGCTCAGGATTGAAATGTTTGCCGGCTTCCTTAATTTCAAAATGAAGGTGATTGGTTGATGCCCTGCCAGTGCTTCCGGCCAATCCGATGGGTTGCATCCTGCGTACAACATCTCCCGGCTCAACTAAAAAAGCAGATAGATGGGCGTAACTGGTTTCAATATTATTCCCATGGTCTATCTCCACAAGGTTGCCATACCCGTAATAATATTTCGATCGTGTAACAATACCCTGGAATACGGCATAAACTGTATCGCCCTTCTCCATCTTCAGGTCGGTGCCGGTATGCATCCTTCCCGAGCGCCATCCATAGCGGCTGATAACTTTTCCGTTGGATGGGACTATAAAATGTTTCAGAAGGTTTACTGCAGGAATATGCTGCCCATAAAAAAATTCCTGCCCGGCAAAAAGATCATTAACCGGCAGTTCATCCATCAGGCTTATAAACTCGCTGATAGACACAGGACTATCCTGTCCCGGCAGATGTACCAGTGAATCAACGTTAATGTATTGAGCACGAAGCCCAGTAACCAAAAGTAAATAGTAGAATAAAAAAGCCAGCGTTTTAAGTATCCCCATCCTGGTAAAACACAAAATCATCAATTTGACAAAAAGAACGATCAGGTTCACTAATTATTTTAAATTACAAATCGAAAAAAAATATTAGTCTGCCTTCTGTAGAGACGCAAAATATTGCGTCTCTATGCACATTGCCTTTTTCTACTGCAACAGTTCCACCATTAATCCCTCATCCGATTTTTCCACCCTGGCCATATTATTTTTTGTAAGCCCCTTGATGGCTTTATCCCACTTCTTGTTGCTTAACCCTGTGCTTTCCTTTAGTATATTCAATTCAATAGGTGAAGTTGTTTTTAAAAGTTCAAGCACTGCCTTTTCATCTTCAGTGAGCTCAACTTTTTTCTTTTCAGGCTTCATTTGCGGAAAGAACAATACATCCTGGATCGAGGAACTGTTGGTCATAAACATGGTAAGGCGGTCGATTCCCATACCCATACCCGATGTAGGAGGCATGCCGTACTCCAGTGCACGCAGGAAATCCTGGTCGATAAACATTGCCTCATCGTCGCCTTTTTCCAGCAGCTTCACCTGTTCCTCGAACCGCTCACGCTGGTCGATGGGGTCGTTCAGTTCCGAATAGGCATTGGCAATCTCTTTGCCATTAATCATAAGCTCAAACCGTTCGGTAAGCTCCGGATTACTGCGGTGACGCTTGGTTAATGGTGACATTTCAACAGGGTAATCTGTAATAAAGGTGGGCTGAATGTAATGATGTTCGCACTTTTCACCGAAAATCTCATCAATCAGCTTACCTTTTCCCATACTCGGTTCAGTTTCTATTCCCAGCTTATCGCAAATCTCACGCAACTGCGCTTCGTTCTTTCCTGAAATATCGTAGCCGGTATGTACCATAATGGCATCGGCCATAGTTACCCGCGGGTAAGGTGTTTTAAAATCAACCATCTGATCGCCAACCTGCACTTTGGTGGTGCCATGCAATGCAAGGGCAACACGTTCCACAATCTGTTCGGTAAAGCCCATCATCCAGATGTAATCCTTGTAGGCTACATATATTTCCATTACTGTAAATTCAGGATTATGGGTACGGTCCATCCCTTCGTTGCGGAAGTCTTTGGAAAATTCATAAACTCCTTCGAAGCCTCCGACAATTAGCCGTTTCAGGTAAAGTTCGTTGGCAATTCGAAGATATAGCGGTATGTTCAGTGAATTGTGATGCGTAATGAACGGACGGGCAGCAGCGCCTCCCGGGATGGGTTGCAGTATAGGTGTTTCCACCTCAAAATACCCATGTTCATTAAACATTTGCCGCATGGTATCCACTATTTTTGTGCGTTTCACGAACACCTCCTTCACCTTCGGGTTCACTATCAGATCGACGTATCGCTGACGATAACGCTGCTCGGGATCAGTAAAGGCATCATAAGTTACCCCTTCCTTTTCCTTTACTGCCGGCAACGGGCGCAACGATTTATTCAGTACCGTGAAGTTTTTGACATGAACAGTCAGTTCACCCATCTGGGTAATAAATGCAAAACCCTCCACCCCAATGATATCACCCCGATCGAGCAGTTTCTTAAACACCTCATTATACAAGGTCTTGTCATCACCCGGACAAATCTCATCACGGTTTATGTACACCTGAATACGGCCTTCGTGGTCTTGTATCTCAGCAAACGACGCCTTGCCCATGATCCGGCGGCTCATGATACGCCCTGCTATGCAAACCTCCTGAAAGTTATTTTCTTCCGCATTATACTTCTCCTTAATTTCGCGGGAAGTGGTATTTATCTTGTATTCAGCTGCAGGATATGGGTCAATACCCAGTTCACGCAACTTGTTTAACGATTCTCTACGGAGAATTTCCTGTTCGCTTAATTCCAATGGATTCATTGTTTACCTTCAAAAAAATTTGTGCAAAGATAATAAAAGATGCGGTTATGTATTTTGCCCGTGGCAGGTCAAAAATGCCAGTTTCAGATACATTTACATTCTACACCTGATTTCCTCTTATACACCCATCGGATTTAGGGGTATATCAAAACCTTAACCATCTCCATGTTATTTTTGTAGTTTATTCGTAGTATATTCGATGTTAATTCGTATTAAATTCGCAAAAACGCGAATTTAATACGAATTTATATCGAGTTAAATACGAATTCGATAAGGCCTTGGGAATAATCAATCCCGGGGGATGAAGCATAAATATTTATTGTTTCATTATTGGAATAGTACAGAAATCGCTCTGATTAAGCAATTAATTATGAAGCAGATGATAAAATATCAGTCATCCTGACGAACAGGGATGAAGCTTACCTGCTGTATATCCTGCAGGTTGGAATAATCGTATTGATAAAATCCGTCATCGCCAATCATGAACAGGTAGCCATTTACCGGAATCACATCGAAAGTATTGATATTTGGAAAGCGGGCTATCAAATTATTGTCGATGTTAAGCTTATCAGCCACATTATACACCTTCAGCCCGGCATCTCCATCACAAACGAAGAGTATTTCATCATCGATTCCAAGACCGTATGGCCCTTCGAGGGGATAAGAATGAAGCAAGGTGGTGTTTTTATAGTCCTCCGAAAGTTCTAAAACATCAAGCCGGTTGATATCGCTACCACAGGCATTGCCTCCACGGAGGGTAACATAGGCATAGCCGTCGGCCACTACCACCGGGTCGCAGGCAGTAACATGCCAGAACTGCCCAATGTATTGTGGAACTGTAGGTACATCGAGATTAAAAATAAGCATGCCTGTTTGGGTACCGAAAAACATATGTCCATCATGAATAAACATTGTTTCGATGTTCCATCCCACATTCTGCTTGCCTATACTGCGTGGATTGCTGTCGGTGTTTACATCGAACATGAACAGGGTGGAATTGTCAACAGAATACAGGTAGTCGTCGTACAATCCAAACCGCGCCATAGAGCCTCCAATGCCAAAGGTACCTCCCGATTCTGCTGCGCCGCCAGTGAAACCTCCGTCACTCATTGCCAAATCATTTCGCCCAAAATAATAAACCGGGTAATAATGATATTCCATTTCCTGGCGTACTTCCTTAATTTCCCAATCGATAACCACTCCTTTATCCTGATCGACTTCAGCAACCCTGTAGTCTTCATTATAGGGCGGAATGGTATAAGGAAACACATCCTTTACCCGGCTCACCTCCTCAGGATTATTTACATCGGAAATATCAATAGCTACCAGATCGATAAAGCTGTCGGCATATAGTATGTCGTTTTTTACGGCAATATCAACCACACCCGGAACTTCAATAAAACCTATGTTTTGGGGACTGGATGGGTTCTGGTTATCAATCACATGGATTCCTTTAAATTCTTCGTTAATAAATATGTGCCCATCTTTAAAGTAAATCTTACCCGGGTTCACCAATTCCCGTGGCGCTGTCATTTTAACGGCATCACGCAATTCTTCATAACTCATATACACAGGAGAGTTGGCCGTGAATACTTCGGTATATTCATCCAGGCAAGAACTTAACGCACTGGCCAATAAAAATGTAAAAAATATGTATTTTATAGTCTTCATAATCCGGAATGTTTAGTTAAAAATAAAACCAAGTTTCACAGTCAGCCGGTTGTAATCGATATCGAGCTGATAATCCTTCTCACCTGTAAATTGAAGCCGGTGGAACTGATACCCGAAGCCTACCGACATTCCGAACCCGGGTGAAAACAGGTGGGAATACCCAATTCCCGGATTGATTAAAATACCACCTTCCGGATTTAATTTGCCGAAGCTGTGAACAGGGCCTGGCCCCGGCCATATGCTGCTGTATGCGGGCCAAACATCGCCATATATTTCACGTGAATCTTCCAGTGGAACCAGGTAACCCCCTTTCACAAACAGGTAAGGAGATGACCATGTAGGCCGGAACTTGTACTCAAGATTGAGGAATGCAGGTAAATAGGTTTCTTTCAGAAATTCAGCGCCAAAACCGGCTCCAAATGAAAGACGGGGAACCAGAACCAGGTTCAGTGAACCGGTAAAACTAAATGGTGTGGGCTGGCTGTTCTGTGAATTACCGGCCAAAACTCCCAGTTCGGTGCGAAAAAAAACACCTGACGGAGTAGGAATTGTTTCCAGTCGGGATTGGCGGGATGCCCCTTTGCCTAAAACTTTGTCAATTTCATCGGCTTTAAAAACCCAGATATTTCCATCCGACTCCATGCGTAAGGAAGTAAAACCATCGAGCCACTGAAATTTTCCTTTTAATACATTCCCGTTCTTTAAATAAACATGTCCTTTTTCACTTTGTGTGAAGGCAGAATACGACAATAATGCTGCAAGCAGAAACAGGCACAACTTTTTCATAGTTCAGTAAATTTCAGGATAGATGCTAAGGAATGTTAAAAGGTTGCGCGGAAAAACAGATATTTAATAAAAAAAGCCTTCTTCTTCCAATAAAGTGAAAATACTTATCATATTCTGTTCATTAAGATTATAGAAATTGTTCTTTCTGAATATCTGTCTGACCTCTTTTTTACGCTCAGGAAAAAGGTTCAGAAATGACTTACGCCTTGGCTGTATTTTTCTGAAACCAGTTTCATCGGAATACATATAATAGGTTGAAGTTAATTTCAAAACCGTATGTTTTCGTCTTCCCTTATTATCATTATAAATTCCGGTTTTTACCTCATTAATAGAACGGAAAGCAAGTAATTTGCGGCTACCATCGTAAAGCTTTTCAAAATATCGGTCTCCCGCTAAAAAACCATTGAAATACAACTTAATGAACTCCTGTTTCCCCTTGGGCAGCTTAACGGTAAATGCAGCCACCTTCTCCTTGTCGACAACAAACAACTGGTTCAGACTGGAATTATATGCTATTAGTTCATCGCCATAAGCAAGATATCGTAATCGTACGTTTTCGAACACATCGCCATCTTCAAGCAAAATGCTTCCTTCAGGCCAGCCTTTCTGGTAAAAATGCTGGCTGTTTCCTTCCGGGGGCAAATAATAAATCGTACCCGATAATTTTCCTTGTAACCTGTTCGATTGTTGATTCAAAGCCTGCCAGTTAAAATCCTGGGCATATAATTTAACACTGAAGCTCAAGGTCAACAGCGCTAATAATAGTATGATTTGATTGCTTTTCATTTGACTTCAATAATTTCAGATGCATTGAACATTTTTCCCTCGGGTGTAACACCTTCCACTGAAAGTTTAACTTTTCCCTTTACATCGGAAAGGGAAAATTCAATCTGCAAATTATTATCCGTTGCATGCAATTGCCAGTAAAAGACTCTACGTAAATCAGGTATGTTTTCATCCACCGGACGCACTTCCATATATGAGGGAGTATTATCGGGCTGGAGCAAGGGTAAAATGAACCGGAACAAATTTGACTGGCGGGCCATCCATCCGTTTGACCTGTCTTTTAAATATACAGCCAAAACTCCGCTAAACCTTAAATCACCAAAAACACGATCTTCCAGTACATAATCGATGTAGTCGATTTCATCGCTTCCCATTGGGGCAAGTAAACTATTTCTAAAAACAGGAATCCCATTTATAAGTCTGAAAGGCTGGTTTTCAAAATACTGATTTGCGTCCAGGTTTAGCATCCGAAGCGTTACATCATTGCCTCTCTCCCTGTATTGTACCCCATGAAGCAATTCCCGGGAAATTTCCTGAAAGTCGGACAATTCAATAAAATCAGAAAGTACAACCCGATCGTATGGATTTCCATAGAACGGCATCTTAAAACGAGGAGTCATTTTAAACTCAGGAAACCTGGGTGTATAAGATTCTCCAAAAAGCCTGCTGTAGAAGGCTGCATCAACTATTTCTTCTACAAAATTCATCTGACCAGGCGTTAACAGCCTGTTTTCCAATTTTACCGGCTCGGATGTATCCATTTTAACTGTTTCAAGCGACACTTCCCATTCTTCACCGCTTTCAGAAATTGCCTGTAATACAATTTCTCCTGCACCAATGGCATTCTTTAAAAAGAAATGAAAAAGCCCATGGCTGTCAGTTATATAATAATCAAAATACTGTGGATCGTTTAGCAAAGAAAACAGTACCACCACATTCTTCCCATTGTTTCCTGAAACAGGACTGACTACCTTCCCGCTGATCAATATGCCATCTGATTCTTCAAAAGGGGGCGCCCCGGAGTCAGATTCAAAAGATGAAAAATAAAAATTTCCACCAGTTTCCTCTGCCAGTTCATCCAGATACGCTGCCTTCATAACTACCTGCTTTATTCCTGCTGATTTAATACGTTTCAGATCAATATCAGCGGTAACCTTTTCACGTGGTTTAAATAATGATTTACCTGGTTTGATAGCCACACCAGGCTGATAATATTCATTTTCTCTGATTCCTGTTTTGGCAGGAACCGGAAACTCAGAAATTACCTGCCGGAAACGATTATACACAAATACAGACCTTAGTTGAATATCATGTTTACCATTAGTTCGTTGACTGTTAAAAAAGGCCGACAAAAAATAAACTCCCGAGCTTAATGAGTCAGGCACATATATATAACCTTCTGCCCATCCCCCGACGCTTTTCTTGACCGCTGAAGATATCAGACTGCCAGTTGCATTTGTCAGCTGCACATGAACAATATTGCTTTTTTCATCTTTACCGTTTTTATGAGCTACTTTAAACCATAAGGTATCTCCCGAAATACAAAACTCACGATCGGCAAATAAGCTGAGCCCTGAGCGTATTTTTTCAGTCTGAGCAAATCCCAAGTGGATAAGAGTCAGAAAAAAAAGGGTTAAAATATATTTGTTAAATTTTATCTTCATCATTTTATATTTAATGCTCCCAGAACCATGGAACTGTTAAGGGTATTACCCCGGCAGGGGGGATATCATGAAAAACTTCAATTGGCCTGATGGTATGTTTCCCCGAATAGACGTTCAAACGGATATAATATCGGTGTTCCCGATAACTGGCTATTTCGAAATTTCCCAGCACAATTTTGGCAGGATTTGATACACATTCGATATTATTTCTTGCCTGTACATAAAGAGGGTCAAAGATTTTCCCACTGGCCTCGAGCTGGCTGTTCAGATCCTTGTAAAAATTATACGCCGACCCGGAAATTCTGTACTGGTGCATAATATAAATCCATCCCAGGGCTCGTTCAGTGGTATCAAGCAGTGCCTGATCGTTATATCGGAAAAATTCTACTGGATGTTTTGTAATATCTACTTGCGAAGAATATTCTGGCGGACCTGCAATGTTATAAGAATCCTGTGCATAAAACGATTTCCAGGCAAACTTATACTCGACCATTTTCTGGCCATAAAGTACAGTATCAAATGGAAAATAATACTGGAGGATTTTGCGGGCAGTAAACCTGAAATAGATTTCTGATTCTTCATTGTCAATATCCACAAACAACTGCTGACCAGTAAAATTCAGAAAATCACCGGTACTGTTTTCACCTCCCGGCTGAATCCACTGCTCGGCATGATCACTGTAAATAGTATCGATATGGGGCACAGGAGGCACACCCTCAAAACCTGAGGAATAAGTATCTCCACCGTCAGAAATCAACAGTTTGTATTGCCGCATGGAATCCAGTTGACCATACAGGCTATAAACTCCAGGCTCTTGCTGGATGGCTGTATTTTCCACGCCCAAATCATCGGTTAATATTACACGGGCCGTTGTAATTGGGTCGAAGCTGGTTTTTTCATTAAACCCGCTTGAATTTTGAAGGATAATTTTATTTTCCTGTTGCCCATATATCAGTCTTGCATCCACTACCATAACGTTTTCCACCACATCGAGATCAGGAACGTACACCGATTCACAGGAGGTAAAGAATATGAAACCCGACAGCAGATATTTAATTAATTTCAGCATCAGAATTTAAAATTATAGGTTAATGAAGGAACAGGAATTCCAATTACCGACAGTTTGTAAAGCGAATACCTGCGGTAATCGTTTTCAATACCGGGGACCGATTTTCTGTAATAAACCGAATAAGGGTTTTCCCTTCCGTAGACATTGTATACCGATAACGTCCAGCTCCCTTTCCACATTCTCTTTCGGCGGAGGTTTTCATCAAAAGTTAATGAAACATCCATCCGGTGATAAGGAGGCATACGGTATTTGTTTCGTTCAGAATACCAAATGAGTGTTTCACCGGCAAATTGGTACTTTATTTCCGGAAGGGTAACAGGCCTTCCTGAAATGTAAACCATATTTGCTGAAAAACGCCACCTCCGGCTGATGTTGTAATTAACAGTAGCAGAAACATCATGGGGCTTATCATACACCGAAGGATAATAATCGCCATCCCAAAAAGTATCCTCATTATAAAGCGAGTTGGTTTTCCTCATAGTACGTGATAAAACGTAACTAGCATATCCTGTCAGCCTGCCTGTATTTTTTTGCGCGCTAAATTCTATTCCGTATGAATAACCATCAGCAGGTATCAAGGCTGTTTCAACATGATCATTCATTAGAAGGCGTGCACCGTTTTTATATTCAATAAGATTCTGCAGGTGCTTGAAATAAACTTCGGCAGCAAACTCAATATTTTTCATCCATGAATTGTTTTCAAGTCCGGCTACCACCTGATCACTTATTAATGGCTTTAAATGGTAATCGGCTGGCTTCCATGTTTCAGCAGGAGAAATTACTGCATTGTTGCTTAACTGAAACATGTATTGCCGGATGCGTTGGTAACTGAATTTCAGGGATGTATTTGCATTTAAATCGTACCGGGCAGAAAACCGTGGCTCCAGTCCTCCATATGACTTTGAAATTTCATTTGAGCCGAAATGAAGCGAATCGATAACATTTTCGGGCAACATCGGTTTTTCATTATCATAGAGATACACAGTTTCGGGTCCGCGGTTCATGAAAGAGCTGTAACGTAATCCGGCTGAAAGGGAAAACTGGGGAAGAATTTCAATTTCATCTTCCACATAAACTGCCCATTCTATGGCTTTTTCCTCATTTAATGTCCTTTTTTCAATGCGGGTAACCTCTTCCACCGGGGAAATTTCACCTGGATTAACCGAATAATTTATTGCTTTTATACCTGCTATGGCTTTATGGTTCGACTGTGGATGCCATCTTAAATTATACCCGGCGGAAGAATACGTCAGATCATTATCGAGGTAATACGATTCCAAAAGATTATTGTTGACATAGTCAGTGAGCCTGTAGGTATATTCGCTGTGAGACAATTCCAGATCACCGTAGAGTTTCTCAACGAGCCGGGTATTCACCCTCAGGTTAGCCAGCAGGTTTCCATATTTATTTACCGACTGGGCGCTGGTGGAAAACTCATCGTTACTGCCATATACCATAAGACTTATCCGGTTGTGCTGGTCGAATTTGAATGTTAACTTGCCCGAAATATCATAAAAATGGGTAACGCTTCGTGACAGATCTAATTCAGGGATTTTTTTTAATATCCAGTTGGCATATGAACTTCGTCCGCCGGCAATAAAGGTAAGTTTTTTATTTTCAGTAAGTGGCCCTTCCAGCGTAAGTCGTGAATTGATAAGACCGATACCTCCGTAAAACCTGATTTGTTCATCGTTCCCATCTTTAAATCCAACCTCCATTACAGATGCTACACGTTCACCCAGCCTGGCGGGTAATCCTCCTTTAAAAAGTCTGACATCCTGAACAACATCAGGATTGATGAGTGATAAAAATCCGAAAAGGTGAGAAGCATTAAAAACCGGGCTGCCATTAATTAAAATCATGTTCTGGTCGGTATTGCCGCCACGTACATTAAACCCTGATGACAATTCACCAACCGACTGTACTCCCGCCATCATAGTTATGCTTTTCAAAACGTCCACTTCACCCATAAGGGCAGGAAGTTTTTTGATTTCAACAGATGACATTTCAACCATGCTCATCTGGGATCGCGGCAAATCGGCTTCTTTTCCAACAACCGTTACTTCTCCAATTGCATGCGACTCTTCAAAAAGTTCAAATTCTTCATATCCGTCTTCTATTAACCGGATGTTCCATACCGACTCTTCAAAACCCATAAAGGAAAACCTTAGCTGGTGGTCGCCGGCAGGCAGTTCAATTTCAAAGGAACCTTTGGAATTTGTAGAAGTACCTTTTTGCTGCTGTGCCTCATAGATTACAGCACCAACCAAAGGCTCACCTGTTTGCCCGTCAATTACCCTCCCCTTTAGCAAAGCTGTTTTATAGCGACCAATATTTAAAGGATTTCCAATTATAAGCACCTGGGCCGATTCGAACATCTGGTTTCCACCTGCTGTGCTTTCAGGATATATGACAATGCCGTTGTCCTGGTAAAAACGAAAAGTAAGCTCATTGTCGATAAACAAGTTATTCAATGCCTGTACGAGGGGTGTATTTACAAAATTTTTGTTGACCTGATAATCCTTTAACCACTCCTCTTTATAAAAAACACGAAGATCATATTTCATCTCCAGGGTGTCAAAAAATTCCTTTAAAGAACGGTCGCGAAAATTCTCATTCAAAATTATTTCCCCGGGGCTTTGCGCGGTTGCCGGATTACCTGTGACATTTATCAAGACAAATAAAAACAGGATGTATTTTATTTTATTAATTACAGTTTGAATTAAATTCAGGTATAGCGATGAAAGCATAAAGCAGATTTTAGTTGATAAGCCGGAAAGGCATAAGGTCTATGGTTAATATAAGTAACAAAATTTTAACTGTTTGGTCAAAAAATTCAAAAATAAACAAATTATTAATGTTCCTGCAGTGGAGGCTTTAAAAAGAATAATAAAGACCAGTATAAACTCCTACTCTGTAGGGCCTGAATTCAACTTCCGGATTCCGGCTGATGGAATTCATATAGTAATTCAACCGGGGCTCAAGTGCCAATGAAAACTGTTTGTTCAATGCATAGCTGAAACCAAGGCCAACGGTTCCTGAAATATTCATTGTTGATATATCGCTGGTGTTTCCAATATTCTGCACACCATACTGGTTATCAATAAACGCATTGTTGCCTACCACCAGGCCTGCGTTAACACCACCAATAAATTCGACATCAAGTTTCGATTCTACTATAAGGTACCGTAAGTATAAAGGTATTTCAACCAGGTTGAACACCTGTGAAATCTCACCCCGGGTTATTAAGGAATTGTCGGAGTAGGCTGCATTCTCAAGGTTTGCAGCAATTTCAGCACCGGCAGGTAAATTTTTAATTTCAATTATTCCTGCTGTGCTGTTCATTGAGATAATACTTCTGTCCAACTTCACAGCCGTATTGAAATACATCTGTTCGGGAGCCGCATATAAATCTGCATCCGTCCTCCTGCCAAAAAGATGTGGGGAACTGCCGGTCTGCTGACCATTTTGGGCGTAATAAATGCCACTTTCAACACTCCAGCGGCTGGCAGTACGGTATCGGATAGCGATTCCTCCACTCATATTTGCATTACCCTCACTGGCATCCTGGGTCATGTTCGCGGCATATGCATTCCCGTATTTGGCAGAATAGGATGAATAACCCGGGGAGACATTCACACCCATCCGCCAGCCTTTTTCATTTTTATCAACTTCGGCATAAGAGGCAACATTTCGTTTGAGAATCTCCCTTTCTGATTGTGATAAACCGGATGACTTTTGGGCAGCAATTCCTTTGTATGCAATTTCCGGTTGGTTTTCTGCAAGTAAAATTGCTTCTACAGGTTTTATTCTATCGGGAGGTGTAAGCTTTTCCCTCGAGACTATATCATCGGATTCAGAAACTTCCAAAGATTTAACACCCGAGTCAGTTTTCTTTTTAATTGATTGCAAACCATCGGCTTCAGCCATAAACTCAGCGTTTTGATTCTCAATGCCAGTTTCTTCTTCTTCGGACATGGGCTGATCCATATCATCCATATTGTCAGCTGCGGCTTCATTCATTGATTTTACAGCTTCTTTTTCAGCCACCTGTGGAACAACCTTATCTGACGATTCATTAAAATACCATCCGGCAACAAATGCAAGTGCCAGCAGGGCAGCAACTGCTGACCAGCTGTACCAGGCAATACGTTTGCTTCTGCGGCCATCGGCCACCTTTTCCTTTATTCCATCCCATACAAATGCGGGCGGGTCTTCAGAGAAGTCCTTTAAATTTTCTCGGAACAGCCTATCTATGTTATTTTCTTCCTTCATCATGCAGGATAACTTGCATTAGATTTTACATCATCGTAAAGGTCAAGCACTTTACGTTTTAAAATATCTCTTGCCCTGGCAAGATTGGATTTCGATGTTCCCACCGAAATATTCATGGCTTCACTTATTTGCTGGTGGGTTAATCCATCCAACACATACAGGTTAAAAACCATTCGGTAACGCGGCGGCAGTTGCTGAATCAATTCGAGCAGTTCATCTGCTCCAAGTTTTGCCATTATATCATCGGGCAACTGCACAGGTTCATATTTCCCAATGTCCTCAACCGGATACAACATATGCTGTTTACGGTATTTACCAAGTGAAACATTTACCATTATGCGTCTAATCCATCCTTCAAAAGAACCTTCATGCCTGAAATCTTTTATATTCAAAAAAACTTTCAAAAAGCCATCCTGTAAATTATCTTCAGCCTCGGTGCGATCTTTGGCATAACGAAGGCATACACCGAACATTTTCGATGCAAACATCCGGTAAAGCTTTTCCTGAGCGCGCACATTACCCGAGGCACATTCCTTTATAAGTAACTTCAAATCTTCCAATTCAGGCCTGTAAATGTTCCCTCAAAGTAAAGATAAATTCAGCTTTTACTCAACAGATTCATCTTTAACTTTTACCTTCAACTTAGTTTAAATTACCTGTGGCAAACATTATCTAGATTATATCGGGGAGGTAATGGTTGCGTCCGTCATGGAAAAAAAATTATACAACGCAACCAATTATAATCAGGCACCATCTTTGATACATTAACCAATTATGTAATGCTGCTATGAAAACTTCTGTATTTTTAATTCTTGTCCTTTTCTTTCTTATACCGGGTTGTAATATACCGGAGGAGCCAGCCGAAGATTTCAAAACAGTTGAATTAACGGAGAAAACAGCCCGATTGATTGAAGCTGAAAATCAGTTCGGATTCGAATTGTTCCAGCATGTTTTCACGACGGAAAACAAATATAAAAATATTATGGTTTCACCTCTGAGTGTAAGTATAGCATTGGCTATGACCTATAATGGCGCCAACAGTGAAACTAAAACTGCCATGGAAAAAACACTTAAGGTACATGGTTTGTCGCCGGAAGAGATTAACAAATCTTATTTTGATTTGATTAATTCACTGAAGTCGCTCGATCGTAAAGTGCTGTTGGAAATAGCCAACGCTATTTTTTACCGGCACGATTTTGCAGTAGAGAATGAATTCATAACGCTTAACCGGAACTATTATGATGCTTCTGTTTCGGCGCTGGATTTTGGGGCTCAGCAACAATCGCTCAACACAATTAACGGGTGGGTCAATGAAAAAACGTATGGAAAGATTGAATCCATAATTGACCAGATCAATCCCGATCATGTTATGTTCCTGTTAAACGCTATTTATTTTAAAGGAATCTGGCAAACTGAATTTGATGAGAAGGATACTCAAAAACTTCCGTTTTACACCGAAAATAATGAAACAGTTGAGGCTGAAACCATGCAGCTGACCGATACGGTGCAGTATGCATCAAACGATATTTTCAGTGCTGTCCAACTACCATACGGGAGGGGAAATTACAACATGCTTATTTTTCTTCCCAATACCGGGAAGACATTGCAGGAAATGGTTGTCCAATTGAATCCTAATAATTGGGTGAACTGGATGGAAAGTTTCCAGAATGGCCGGAAAGTCGATATTAAACTTCCAAGATTTAAATATGAATACGAAATCGTGCTAAACGACGTTTTAACTACTATGGGGATGGGGGTGGCCTTTACCGGTGCTGCTGATTTTACCGGAATTAATCGTCAGGGAAATTTGCAAATCGATTATGTGAAGCATAAATCGTTTATCGAAGTGAACGAAGAAGGAACTGAAGCAGCTGCAGTTACAGTAGTAGCAATAGAACTGACATCAGTTGGAGGACAACAGAATATTCAGTTTGTGGTAAACAGACCATTTTTATATGCCATTACTGAAAAGAGTACCGGCGCTGTAGTATTTATGGGAACAGTAAAAAACCCAATATTGAATTAATAAAATAAAAACCTGCATAGCATTAATGCATTATGGTTAAAGCAAATATTCCAATACAGTTAAATATAATGATCGTACTGCTGACATCGGTGATACTGTTTGGATCAACTTCCTGCCATAAGAATTCTTTAGGCTCAGTGAACTCCAAAGCAAATACTATGGAAAAGAAGTCAGCCCAATTAATTGATGCCGATAATGCTTTTGGATTTGAACTGTTTAAGAATATCAGAAATACAGGCAGTGAAGAAAACCTGCTTATTTCTCCTTTTAGTGTTTCCGTTGCCCTGGCAATGACCTATAATGGAGCAAATGGAGAAACAAAGTCTGAAATGGAAGAAGTTATGCAGTTAAATGGATTAACACCTGAACAAATAAACAGCTCCTATCAAAAACTCATTTCTGAAATGCAATCGCTCGACAAAGAAGTTGTTTTTAAAATTGCCAATGCAATATATTATGACAATAGGTTTTCCGTAAAGCCTGGATTCTTATCTGTTACCCGGGAGGTATATGATGCAGAGATAAATGGCCTGGATTTTTCTTCACCATCGGCAGTTAAAACCATAAATAACTGGGTGGAAGAAAATACAAATGGAAAAATTAATGAGATAATCCGGGAACTGAAACCACTCGACCGGTTGTTGTTACTGAATGCAATTTACTTTTATGGAACGTGGAGCAAGGATTTCGATAAAAATGGCACACAAAATCGCGAATTCATTAAAGCAGATGGAACCACCATCAGTGTGCCCATGATGAACAAACTTGACAGCCTTCCTTTCTTTTCTGAAGACATCTTTAAAGCCATTAAATTACCGTATGGAAGCGGCCGGTACAATATGGTGGTTTTGTTACCGCATAATGAAAAATCAACGCAGGATATCATCAACAATCTTTCAGCAGAAAACTGGAAAGCATGGATGAAAAAATTTAAGCCCACCGAACGGGTAGATGTAACGATGCCACGATTTAAATTTGCTTTTGAAACTTCATTAAAGGATGTTTTGTCTGAGATGGGAATGCTAAATGCTTTTGCTCCGGAAGCTGCCGATTTTTCAGGTATTTCAGAAGAACAGTTATTTATAAGTGAGGTAAAGCATAAAACGTACATCAATGTAAATGAAACCGGCACGGAAGCAGCAGCAGTTACTTCGGTTGGATTTGCTGCAACAAGTTTTCGAGAAGAACCGCCAACAGTACCTTTTTTTGTGAATAAACCTTTTCTCTTTGCTATTACCGAAAACAAAACAGGTGTCGTTCTTTTTTTAGGAGAAGTACAACACCCGAAGTATTAAAAATTTAATCAATGAAGCCATTTATTCTTTTCATTCTCTCGTTAATCCTTTTCACAGGTTGCCAGCAAAATGAGGAACCCGAAATTCAACAGGAAACAGGGGTAGTAGTTAATTATGCAGGCGCTGAGCATTGCAGTATTGTTATTGAGCTAGATAACGGACAAAAAATTCAGCCGCTTAATTATCCTGAAGGCTTTGTTTTTATTCAGGGCCAACGATTGCTTTTAAATTACACCGTACTACCCAATATTATTTCTACATGCGGCAAAGGGACAGTATGTGAAATACTTAGTATAGAGGAGCTGGAATGTGGATCTCCTGTTACGGAAATTGTACCCGAAGATTACAGCAGCTTTCCCAACGACCCGCTAACTATTCATGATATTTCAATAGATGGTGAATGTCTGTATCTAAGAGTTTCCTATAGTGGCGGTTGCCAAAATCATTCTTTTAATCTTGTCAGAGCTGACGAAGAACATTCTGATGAAGATACACCAGTGCTTGAACTTAGACATGATGCCAATGGCGATCTTTGTGAAGCCGCTTTATCAATGGAACTACGCTTTAACTTATCAACATTAAAGGATGAAGGGTACAAGCAATTTATTTTTAAAGCATTGCTTGAAAATGAAGAAACGTATTCTGAGATGTTCGCGATTGAAATTTAAGAAATAAAATATTTTCCAAATGTACAGGTAAACTACATCAATCAATTTGGTTCAAGCCGTCGGATATTTTAACCGGCGGCTTTTTTAGGGCTGAAAAAAGCATACATTTACAGTATCAGTAAAAAATTCAGTACATGGCAGTAAAGGATATTTTAATGTTAGGCAATCCACTGCTTCACAATGTGTCGGAACCGGTGGAGCCAAAAGAGTTAGATAATCTCATTCCGATTATAGATGAAATGTTTAACACAATAGTTGAATTCAGGAAGCTGCATGGTGTCGGTCGGGCAATAGCAGCACCGCAGCTTGGATTGCAAAAAAGAATTATATGTTTAAATATTGATAAACCGGTTGAATTAATAAATCCGGTACTTACTGAATTAAGCCCTGAGGTTTTTGAAATGTGGGATGACTGCATGAGCTTTCCAAACCTGTTGGTAAAATTAAAGCGTCATAAAAGCCTTACCTTAAAATTTTACGACAGGAACTGGAATGAACATACCTGGCAACTGGAGGGTGATATGGCAGAACTGATTCAGCATGAATACGATCATTTGAAGGGAATTCTCTCAGTACAAAGGGCCATCGACAACAAATCCTTTCGATGGAAGATATAAAAAAGCCGGCTGCACTCTGCAACCGGCATTTTTATTATAATTTTCTGCATTACTTATCTAAAAAGAGCATACGAAAGGCCTACAGCAAAATTGATGGTTGTTTTGGTGTAGTTTTCCTTGTAAGATCCAAGATCCGGGTCATTAAAGGTAACCGTCTGATCCTGATAGAAGGTGTTCGATGCACCGGCATCGAGTGTTAAAGCATCAGTTAACTTCCATTCTACACCGGCACCAGCTGTAAATGATGGATTGCTGTAACTGAAGTCGCTTTGATAACTTTCAGCAACCCCCTGATCTCCATACATTCCTCCAATACTGAAAGCAAAATTATCAAGCACATTAAACTGAAGGCCCAAAGCAATTTCCATCCCGTTTTTATCGATTTCCCGTTTGATGGACATATCTCTGATATTCGGTCCCCATTCCACACCTTTATTAAAATACATGTTGTAAGATAATTGTGCTTCAATCAAATCAGTCTGGTAACCCACGCCGGCAGCCAGCAAAGCGGGAATATCATTATTTGCGGTGCTTCCATCAGGGAAAAGTCCCATATCATCAACAGTTGTATTGTTTGTTAAAGCCAATGTGGTCTTCATTTCATATTTTAAAGCGATATTCAGGTTATCGGCAGGTGAAAAATTAATGCCAATCATGGGTGTAAATCCGGTTCCTGTTTGCTCAGTATCAACTTCCTTATCACCCATTCTGTCAGCTGTATTCGACAAGCTGACGGATGTGTTTGATAAGAGTGTAGCTTGCTGCTGAAATACCGGACTTGCCTGTTCATAAGCTCCATGAATTGTATTTAAATTCATTGCATTAATTTCCTGTTGAGAAAGTCCTATGATCACCAATCCTCCTTCAATTCCAGCTCTTTGTGCTGCATTTATAAATCCTCCTCCTTCAAGCTGGGCAAGTGTAAAGCCACCTGCTCCCCCATCAATAAAAGGCTGTAATGTTTGAGGCATATTAGCAGCTGCAGTAGCCTGAGCGGCTAATCCGCTAACAGTAGTAGATACTTCTGTTAACCAGGCAGGTGCCGGATAGTATTCTCCCCCAACATTTAATTGGATATTCTGAATAGTTCCGTAGTAAGTATTTTTAGCCGGCAGATATCTTACTCCTCCATAAACTGAAAATATATCATTTACCTGATAAGTTGCTCCAAGCTGAATTCCCCAGAAAACTGAACTTCCTTCGAATGATAAGTCGGCCGAATACCCGGTAACATTCAATGCCGGATTTATTTGCCTTAATCCTGCCAGTCCTGGTACAACTTTAGTAATTGGTATTTCAAATGATGGCAATCCACGTTCATAGGATGCTGAACCACCACCTGCATTTGGCCCGATACCCAACGAAAAAGCCCAGTCGTCCATTTTATATACTGCAAATGCTGTCGGAAATACCGGAACGGTCACAACTCCTTCATAGTAGCCGTCATTTAATAATGGAAAATCACTGTCAACAGGTTTTGTTTGTAAAATCGTTTGGGTGTAGGCAGCAAAATGCCATCCATCATCAAGTTTAATGAGTCCGGCCGGATTAAAATAAACTGCATCGATGTCGAGTGATGCATTTCTTGACATCATTCGGATAAATTGGGCACTTTGGTTCGTGTTGGTCAATAAACCACCTGCATAAACCAATGGAGCCAGCATTAGAAATGCTGCAAACAAAATTGATTTTTTCATTTTGGTTAATTTTTTTAGAATACAGTTATAATCAATTTATTTAATGGGAAATCATTAATAATTTTATTATTGGTGAAACAAAATTAGAATTAAATATTTACCTGCAAAACATTCCATTTAGTTTTCAGAGGTTTATAAAATTATTGAACAAGAAGTTTTAAAAAGACAAAAACCCGGAAATCAGTTCCCGGGTTTTATTATTTAATTAAAACGTGTTAAATATGAATCACTTCATCGTATGCAGCTGCAGCTGCTTCCATTATAGCCTCGCTCATTGTTGGATGCGGATGAATGGTTTTAATTAGTTCGTGACCAGTAATCTCGAGCTTTTTAGCGACTACCAGTTCAGCAATCAATTCGGTTACATTTCCTCCAATCATATGGGCACCGAGTAATTCGCCGTATTTCGCATCGAATATCAGTTTTACAAATCCTTCCTTGTGTCCTGCAGCGCTGGCTTTGCCACTGGCAGAGTATGGAAATTTACCCACTTTAACCTCATATCCCTGCTCTTTGGCTTTAGCCTCAGTAAGTCCTACCGATGAAATTTCAGGATTGGTGTAAGTACATCCAGGAATGTTCTTATAATCTATGGGGTCCGGATTCAATCCGGCAATCATTTCAACACAATTAATTCCTTCAGCCGATGCAAGATGGGCCAGGGCGGGTCCTTCAAGTATATCGCCTATTGCATAAATGCCTTCCACATTGGTGCGATAGAATTCATCCACTTTTACACGGCCTTTATCCGTTTCCACACCCAGCTCCTCAAGGCCTAAATTTTCCGTATTTGGTGTAATTCCGACAGCCGAAAGAACGATGTCGGATTCAATAACCTCTTCACCTTTTTTTGTTTTAACTGTTACCTTACATTTTTCACCCGATGTGTCAACTTTTTCAACTGTAGAACTGGTCATTACTTTCATTTTCATCTTTTTAAACGACCGTTCAAGTTGTTTCGCTACTTCTTCATCTTCATTGGGCACCAGTGTTGGCATGAATTCAACAAGCGTTACTTTAGTCCCAATTGACTGGTAAAACCATGCGAATTCGCTTCCAATAGCACCTGAACCTACCACAACCATACTTCCAGGTTGTTTTTCAAGACTCATTCCTTTCCGGTAACCAATTATTTTCTTTCCATCCATTTTTAAATTAGGCAGCTCGCGTGAACGTGCGCCTGTTGCCAGGATAATATGTTTGGCAGTATATTTTTTCTTATTTCCCGATTCTTCAGTTACTTCGACAGTATTTTTTTCGGTGAGTTTACCTGTTCCATAAATAGTTTCAACTTTATTCTTTTTAAACAGAAACTGAATTCCATTGCTCATTCCATCGGCAACACCCCTGCTGCGCTTTATCATAGCAGCAAAATCAGGTTTCACCTCCCCGGAAATGGAAACGCCATAATCGGCAGCATGTACGGCATATTCATATGCCTGAGCACTTTTCAGCAACGATTTGGTGGGGATACAACCCCAGTTCAGGCATATGCCACCCAGCTTCTCTCTTTCAATTACAGCTACCTTTAATCCTAATTGGGCAGCACGAATAGCAGTAACATAGCCTCCCGGCCCGCTTCCGATAATTATTACATCGTAATCCATAATTTTGTTTTTATTGTTGATTTTAATTTAATACAACATCACTATTACTGAAATGGTTTTATAAATCTTAAAAGCATTTAACCGGCTGTTCCATTCACTATTTAATTATTCGTCTCCTTTATGCTGGATTCACATCTAAGCCGATAGATTAATCAAATGTCCAAAAACTTATTAATAAAACAAAAAAACTTTATCCTCAAAATATATAAAAATAGTTTATTTCATATCCGAAAAAATAGTAAGCAATTCTCCTGCTGCAGCAAATGAACTTAATTCACTGTTAAGTACTTTTTGCTCATATTCCTTTATCTTTTCTTTCATTAAAGGATGGTAGTAAAAACTTCTTTTTATATGCTCTGCAATGGTTTCATGCATCCAGAATGATGCCTGTTCCTTTCTTTTCTGAGAAAAATATCCACTTTCTGAGGTTAGCTTCCGATACTCCTCAATTTTCTCCCACACATCGGGTATTCCGGTTTTAGTAAGGGCAGAACAGGTAAGCACCTTCGGTTCCCAATCCGATTCCTTCTTTGGAAAAAGGTGCAGTGCATTCTTGTATTGCTGTTTTGCCATTTGAGCTTTTTCAAGATTATTCCCATCTGATTTGTTTATGGCAATCAGATCGGCCATTTCCATTATACCACGTTTAATTCCCTGCAGTTCATCGCCCGCACCGGCAAGCATAAGTAACAGGAAAAAATCGGACATGGAATGGACTGCTGTTTCACTTTGACCAACCCCCACAGTCTCAATAAAGATATGATTAAAGCCGGCTGCCTCGCATAAGGCAATTGTTTCACGGGTTTTCCTTGCCACCCCTCCTAACGAACCTGCCGAAGGACTGGGCCTGATGTATGCCAACCTGTCAACCGATAATTCTTCCATTCGGGTCTTGTCTCCCAGAATGCTTCCCTTCGACCGTTCACTGCTTGGATCAATTGCCAGCACGGCTAGTTTGCCACCACGCTGCGTAATATATTTTCCCAATGCCTCAATAAAAGTGCTTTTGCCCACACCGGGTACACCGGTAATTCCTATACGAATGGAATTGCCACTGTATGGCAGGCACCTTAAGATTACCTGTTGTGCAATTTCCTGATGCTCGGGGCGGGAGCTTTCCACCAGGGTAACTGCCTTACTTAAAAGAGTAATATTACCCTTAAGAATTCCATCTACATATTCTTCTACAGGAAGCAACTTTCTTTTCTTTTCAAGAAACCGTTTCACTGAGTGATTATCCACCGAGGCAGGCTTTTCAATTCCCTGATTCACAATTAATGCTTTATATTCCGGATTATTTTCAATATGCTTATTCTTATCTGACATGCCTAACTAATATACAAATGCAAACAAAAATACCACATTTATTCTGTACAGAAACAAAAAAAGTGCTGCAGGATAAACCTTGCAACACTTTTAATTTAAAGTTTCAGAAAAGTTTCTGTTAAAATCTTCTCAGGTTGTAATATTGCATGATACCCTCAACATATTTGTCGGGGTTTTCGGATCATTTGTAATAACTGTAATCGATTTGCTCTGGCGACCACGTTTTCCCCTTGAATCGAATGTAACTTTTATTGGTGCTGATTCTCCCGGGGCAATAACATTTTTTGATGGGGCAACGGCTGTACAACCACATGATGAGCGAACATTCCGGATAATCAATTCCGATTTACCATTGTTTGTAAGTGAAAATGTATGTTCTTTTTTATCTCCTTGTTTAAGTTCTCCAAAATCGTAGCTCATTTCAGAAAAAGTTGCAACCGGAGCCTTCTCAAGCTCTACTGAAGAAAGATGCGAAAAATCTTCTTCGATGGTAGCACTTACTCCCAATGACGCACGATAATCGTTGCTGCCGTCAAGTGATAAATAAATACGGTGTGATGCAAAACCATATGTGTTGGCTTTCTTAGCGTCATATGTTACTGATAAATTACCTTTCCCCTTGGCCGGAATTGTCTGTGGCTCTACTTTAACTGTCACGTGTTCGGGCACAGTCCTGAACTCAACTTTTATGGGATTATCGCTATCATTTACCAGTTCGATGCCTTCTGTTTTAACATCATTTTCAGTCATTCGCGCAAATGAAATATGATTTGTTTTTACACGCAAGGAACCTATTTCCCTGGGATAAAGCTCAGCTACGGTCTTATCACGTTCTTCAACCCGGCCTGTAATGCGAAGTACAGTAGTTCCATTTTCTGCATTTGAACTTACCATAACAGTTTTATTGAATGCTCCAGGCCTGTTTTTGGGATCGTAACTAACCTGAATTTCCCCCGATCCATCGGGCATAACCGGTTCACGGGTCCATTTAGGAGTAGTACATCCGCACGAAGCCCTTACATTACTCAGAACCAGCGGGACAGTACCTTTATTTGTAAACTTAAATGTTGTAGTCTGAACACCATCCGACTCTTTAAAAGAACCAAAATCATGTTCCAGATTATTAAATACAATCTGTGGTTTTTGTGCAAATGCTCCGGATACGAAGAGCATAATTCCCGATACCAGGAGTAAACGAACTAATTGTTTCATTTGACAAATGTTTTAAAATTTAGATTTATTAGCTTACTTTGCTAAAACAAATTTACGCACGGTTTTTACAAATGGTGTTAATCATGCTTAATATTTTGTTAACGAAGTGTTAATTGCTTAAAAAGAACAAGTTATATCACATTCTGACATGATTTGAGGGGGCATATGAAAAGGAAAACCTTAACATATATTATTATTCTTGCCACGATCACCGTTGCAGGAGCTTTGTCACTTCAATTTTTATTCCTTCGGCATGCCTACAATTATACTGAAAAACAATTTCGAGAAAGTGTGACCATAGCTCTAAAAGAGGTTTCATGGCAACTGCTTTCTGCCACCGGTAACCTTGCCAGCTTCGATAGCATTGCACCTGTTGAAATTGTCTCAAATAATTATTACTTAATTAATGTTGATATCCCCGTTGATTACGACTTGCTTAAATCCCATCTCAGGGAAGAACTTAAAAAACATCAGATTTACTCAGAATTTGCATTCGCAATCAGTAGCCCGGAAACTGGTGATCTGGAACAAAAAACTCTCATTACAGCATCTGGAGAAGAAAAAAATTCAAATTACAGTTTTCCCGAGAAAGAGAATAATGATGGCTATTATTTTGCCGTTCACTTTCCCGATCGTTCTTCCTATTTTCAATCAAGTCTTTCAATCTGGTATCTTTTCACAGGATTATTACTGGTTATAATCCTGTTTTTCGGATATACCCTGTCGGTAATTATTCGCCAGCGACAACTTTCACAAACTCAAAAAGACTTTATAAACAACCTGACACACGAGCTTAAAACTCCCATCTCCTCAATTGCCCTCTCAGCCAGGGTTATTAATGACGAAACTATCCTGCAAACTCCCGACCGGCTGTTTAAGTACGCACAAATCATTCAGGACCAAAATATACGATTGTCAAAAAATGTAGAGAAAGTACTTAATCTGGCCATGCTTGAAAAAACAAAACTGCATTTAAACAGGGAAAAAATTGAAGTGAATGATTTTCTCACTGCTGTAATTGAAAATTTCAAACACTCCGAAACAGGCAGGAAAGCCTCAATCGATTTCAAAAGTTCACAATCACCGGTTCATATTATTGCGGATAAATTTCATTTCACCAATCTTGTTCTGAATATACTGGAAAACAGCGTAAAATATAGCGATAAGCTCCCGATCATTCAAATAGAAGTTTATCAATCAAAAAATCAGACAATTATTAAATTTACGGACAACGGGATAGGCATTTCAAAAAAATACCGCAAAAAAATATTTAAACGTTTTTACAGGATACCTACCGGGAATGTCCATAATGTAAAAGGATTTGGATTGGGGCTCGATTACGTTAGAAAAATTATAAAGGCACACCATTGGGACATACATGTGGACGAAAATCCTGACGGTGGAAGTATATTTACCTTAAAAATACCCATAAAATAATGAACAGCATAGTAAAACTATTATTGGTGGAGGACGATGATGCCTTACGGTTCATAGTAAAAGACAATCTGGAACAAAATGGCTATGAGGTTGATATTGCAGAAAACGGACAGGAAGCCATTGAATTGTTTGAAAAAAATGAATACCACCTGATAGTACTTGATGTTATGTTGCCCAAAATTGATGGGTTTAAAGTTCTTGAGCACATACGAAGGACAAACGAACAGATACCCATCATTATTCTTACAGCCCGGTCGATGACAGAAGATAAAATTACCGGACTTTCACTTGGTGGCGACGATTACATTCCAAAACCTTTCAGTATGGAAGAATTACTGCTGAAGATCAAAATATTCTTAAAACGAAGTAACACAATTCCTTCTGAAAGTTTGAATCCGGATAACCCAAAAAAAATAGGTAAATTTTTATTTTATCCCGATGAACTGATTCTTTCTATAGGTAATGAAACACGAAAACTCACCATCAAAGAGATGGAACTGATCAGGTTCTTTTCTGAAAACACCAATCGGGTATTAAACCGCAATGATATATTGGAAAGGGTATGGGGATCAAACGATTATTTCCTTGGCAGGAGTCTGGATGTTTTTATTTCACGTCTGCGAAAATATTTCAAAGACGATCCGAACATTAAAATAATGAACCTGCATGGAATAGGATTTCGATTTTCGGTAAAAAAAGAAGACATATCTTAATCACTCTGTAAAGAAATCTTGAAACTCACTTGGCAATATTAAAAAAACAGCTATTTTTGCAGTCCGAAAAATTAAGTCAGTAATAAATAGAAAAATAAGCAACGATGAAGAGAACATTTCAGCCATCGAACAGAAAGAGAAGAAACAAGCACGGCTTCAGAGAAAGAATGGCTACTGCAAACGGCAGGAAAGTATTAAAAGCCCGCCGTGCTAAAGGCCGGAAAAAACTGACAGTTTCAGACGAACCAAGGCATAAGAAATAATTTAATCCAACATCCGGACTATGGGGAAGGTAAAGAATAGCAATTCTTTACCTTTTCGTGTTTATATACATCATAAACATCTGGTTTTTTCGTTATTTTACCAATCAAAAATCATTGGAAATATATTAACATATGAGTTCAAAAAGGTTTCTTACCAGTCGGACCTTCCTGATTCAAATTGCAATTGCTGTTGCCGTAGTGCTTTTGCTTATTTTTATAACTATGAAGGGACTGGAAATGTACACCCGCCACGGTGAATCACATCCTGTTCCTGATTTCTCAGGAATGAGCCAGTCGGAAGCTCAAAAAATAGCAGGGCACAACAACATGAGAATAGAAATTGTAGATTCCGTATTTGTTAATGATGCTCCTCCGGGTGCAATTGTAGATCAGGTGCCGGAAGCCGGGCATGGCGTAAAACAGAACCGCACCATTTTTGTTTCGATTAATTCTACCCAACCCGAAATGGTTACTGTTCCCCAACTTACCGATATTTCATTTCGCCAGGCTCAGGTATTAATAGATAACAGCAGTCTTCACATTGGGCAAATTGATTATAAACCTTCACAATTTAATAACCTGGTTTTGGAAGTCCGATTAAATTCGGTGCCAATTAAGCAGGGACAGAAACTCCCAAAAGGCTCCAGGATCGATTTAACAATAGGACGCACGCAAGGTAATACTTCAACAATTGTTCCTGAGTTAACAGGGCTTACCTTTACGGAAGCAGAACAAACAATTACCGATGCCATGCTAAACAGTGGTGTAATAATTTATGACAACTCAGTCGTTACTGCCTCCGATTCACTTGACGCAAGAGTTTGGAGACAAAGACCCGGCCATGAAAACAACTCATCAATTCTTTTGGGTTCTTTCATCGACTTGTGGTTAACTGTTGATACATTAAAACTTAATACCATCAGGGAAACCGGATTCTGAATATGACAGACTATCTCGAAGATAAAGAAGAATACGATGATCAGGAAGGCGAAGCCCTTTTTGAACATTATCGTTTTACTGTCGATGCGGGGCAATCGCAGTTGCGTATCGACAAATTCCTGTCAAACCGGATCAACAACGTTTCCCGAAGCAAGATTCAGGCAGCTGCTGAAGCTGGTAACATACTCGTTAATAACAATTCGGTTAGGGCCAACTATACGGTAAAACCCGAAGACGAGATCCGTATCGTAATGGAATACCCCCGCCGTGAGCTTAAGATCATACCGGAGGAGATTCCACTGGATATTGTCTTTGAAGATGAGCACCTGATTGTACTTAATAAACCAGCTGGTCTGGTAGTGCATCCCGGCCATGGAAATTATACCGGAACTCTGGTTAATGCACTCGCATGGTATTATAAAGACCTGCCCCTGTTTAAAAGTGAAGACCCTCGCCCCGGCCTCGTTCATCGAATCGATAAAGATACTTCCGGATTGATGGTTGTTGCTAAAAGTGAAAAGGCAAAAGTAAAACTTGCGCTTCAGTTTTATGAAAAATCAACTGAAAGAAAGTACCAGGCGATGGTATGGGGTATTCCAAAAGAAGAAGAAGGAACCATCACCGGAAACATCGGTCGCAGCCTTAAAAACAGGCAGGTATTTACTGTTTTTCCTGAAGGTGAGTATGGGAAACATGCCGTAACCCATTATTCATTACTAAAAGCAATTGGGTACGTGAGCCTTGTTGAATGCCGCCTGGAAACCGGAAGAACCCATCAGATCAGGGTGCACATGAAATACATTAACCATCCTTTATTTAATGATTCAACTTATGGTGGTGATCAAATTCTGAGAGGGACTACTTTTACCAAATATAAACAATTCGTACAAAACTGTTTTAAAATGCTTCCACGCCAGGCGCTTCATGCAAAAACACTTGGATTCAACCATCCGGAAAGCGGTGAGAAAATGGTATTTGATTCGGTATTGCCTGACGATATGGCTTCGGTAATTGAAAAATGGGATAATTATATAGCTAACAGAAATGAATAGTAAACCAAATATCGCAGTAGTTGCCGGTGGCGACTCATCGGAATATGTTGTTTCGGTTAAAAGTGGTGCCAATGTTTATGCAGCCATCGACAGCCTGAAATTTAATTCCTGGCTGGTGCTGATGAAGGGAGTTGACTGGTTTGTGGTTAAGGAAGATGTTAAGGTAGCTGTTGTTGATAAATCCGACTTTAGCTTCACTCTGGGTGGTGAAAAATACCTGTTCGATTTTGCCTACATTACAATACACGGCACTCCGGGAGAAGACGGTATACTTCAGGGGTATTTCGAATTAATGGGCATTCCCTACTCCACCAGCAATGTCCACTCTTCATCGCTTACTTTCAATAAATGGTTTTGCAACAACTATCTTAAGAACGTTGGCATCAAAATGGCCAAATCAATAAAAATCAAAAAGAACGAACAGTTAAATGCAGAACAGATCATAAATGAATTGAAATTACCTCTTTTTGTAAAACCAAACGCAGGGGGGTCAAGCTTTGGTGTTACCAAAGTAAAAATCAAAAGCGAGCTTCAACCTGCAATTGAGAAAGCATGGAACGAAGGCAGCGATGCACTGGCAGAGGAATTTATTCAAGGCCATGAATTTACCTGCGGACTGATTAAATTCCGGAACAAAACACTCATCTTTCCTGTTACCGAAATCATTCCAAAAAATGAGTTCTTCGATTTTGATGCAAAATATACTCCCGGGGCTTCCGATGAAATTACTCCTGCCCGACTGCCGGAACCTCTTTATGAAAAATGCCAGCAACTCAGTTCGCAGATTTACGACCTGTGCCAGTGTTCAGGTATCGCCAGGGTAGATTTTATTCTAAAAGAAGATGAATTTTATTTTTTGGAGGTAAATACCACCCCGGGAATGACTGCCACCAGCTTTATTCCACAACAAATTAATGCCATGGGCCTTTCACTTACGAATGTAATTACTCAAATAATTGAGGAAAAGCTTGTTAAAAGGCAATAAACATTTGTGGATAAATTTAGTTAACAACTATAGCACGAAAACTGCTCATGCCCCATTGTAATTTTATAATTTTGGTCCATTGAATTTTCTTATATAATCCGTGAAATACGGAACAAAAAAATCTTATAGTTTACAATGGCAACCGATAATAAAAGACGAGGAGCATATCAAAACGGCAGGCAAAACGGTATATCAATCGACGATATTAATGCGCAATATGGAAAACTGCCACCACAGGCAGTTGAAGTGGAAGAAGCTGTTTTAGGTGCCCTCATGCTTGAACGGGATGCCTATGTTACTATTGCCGATATTATCGACACGCCCAGTTTTTATAAGGAAATACATCAAAAAATATTTGATGCCATAAAAGAACTCTCATCAAATGAAAAACCGATTGACCTGCTCATGGTTACGCAGGAATTAAAAGATCGTGAACAGCTGGAGGAAGTAGGCGGACCAGGCTATATAACCCAGCTAACCCGGCGTGTTGCCTCATCTGCACACATTGAATTCCATGCCCGGATTATTGCACAGAAATTTATTCAACGCGAGCTTATCCGTGTTTCGTCAGAGATTCAAACGAAATCGTACGACGACACTATGGATGTGGATGATTTGATCGACTTTTCAGAATCGTCGCTGTTCAAGGTTGCCGAAGGAAACATCAAAAAAGAAACCGTTCCGATTAAGCCTATTTTGAATGAAGCCATTCAGCAAATTGAAAAAGCACGGCACCAAAAAGATGGACTTAGCGGAGTGCCTTCCGGATTTACTGCTCTCGACCGGATCACCTCCGGATGGCAAAAAACCGACCTTATAATTGTTGCTGCCCGGCCCTCTATGGGAAAAACAGCCTTTGTGTTAAGTATGGCACGTAATATGGCAGTGGACCACAACCAGGCAACTGCTGTTTTTTCACTCGAAATGTCATCCTTGCAACTTGTAAACAGGCTCATTGCAGCTGAAACTGAATTAGGGAACGATAAGTTAAAAACGGGCAGGCTCGAAAACTACGAATGGGAGCATCTAAATCGAAAAATATCAAACCTTGAGAAGGCGCCTATCTTCATTGATGACACACCTGCCCTTTCAATATTTGAATTCAGGGCAAAATGCCGCCGCCTTAAAATGCAGCACGATATTAAGGTTGTAATTGTTGACTACCTGCAATTGATGACCGCCGGAACCGACAGCCGCGGTAGTCGCGAACAGGAAGTAAGTCAGATATCCCGCTCATTAAAGGCCATTGCAAAAGAACTGAACATTCCCATACTTGCACTTTCGCAGCTGAACCGTTCGGTGGAATCACGGGAAGGTAAACGTCCACAGCTGTCCGACCTTAGGGAGTCGGGAGCAATTGAACAGGATGCAGATATTGTAACTTTCATTCACCGCCCCGAATACTACGGTATAACGGAGGACGATTCAGGAAATTCGCTGATTGGTGTTGCTGAAATCATAATTGCAAAGCACAGAAACGGCGCAACCGGCGACGTACACCTATCTTTTAAAAAGGAACTTGCCAAGTTCAGCGACATGGAAACCAGTTTTAATGACGGCTTCAGCGCTTCAAAAACTTTCAGCTCAAAAATGAACATGGAAAACGAGGATGAATCGTTAAGTGCAGGAATTGCAGGTAATCAAAAATTTGATCAACCACCGGGAAATAAACAGGACCTTCCTTTTTAGCTTCTCACAGGATTAGCTGCCAAATCACCTTTTTATCCTCATAAGCATTTACTGCGATACAGGGGTTTTATTCCTGCTATTTATATTGCTCTATCAATTGCAGCAATTTTAGGTATCGCATAAAAACAAAATTTAACGGATTGCCGTTGAATAAGCTCTGGAAATGTTTAATATTTGTAATTTACAGAAAAAGGGAACAAAAATGAGAAACAGAATAGTATTCACCCTCGCTGCATTTCTTCTAATTTTTCAGGCAAATGCTATCCACCTGCTGATACCTATGGATGATTCTCAACGAAATCATCTTAAATCATACGGAATTGCGTATTGGGTACTTCAACGGAATGTAGAGGTAAAATGGCTGCTCAACTACCGCGGAGGAAGCTTTTTAATACAACATCATCCAGAAATAGAAAATGAATGTGTTGTAAGGGGTGTATCCTTTGAATCGATTGCCGATGCACAGGCTTCGGCGATACTGAATGAAATTGCGCAGCCTGAGGTCAATCAGGATGCCGTAAGCATGAATAAGGCGCCAAGGATAGCTGTTTATACCCCTCCCAATAAACTTCCCTGGGACGATGCCGTAACTTTGGTGCTTACTTATGCAGAAATTGATTACGATGTAATTTACGACGAAGAAATACTTAATGGAAAACTTTCCGATTACGACTGGCTTCATCTCCACCACGAAGATTTTACCGGGCAGTATGGCAAGTTCTGGAGAACTTATCAGCATATGCCCTGGTACCAGCAAGAAGTAAGCATCAACAAGGAACTGGCCGCTAAGATGGGATTTCTGAAAGTTTCGGAAATGAAATCATTTGTTACCCGCGAAATGGATCAATATGTGCTGAACGGAGGTTTTCTTTTTGCAATGTGTGCTGCTACCGATACTTACGACATAGCACGCGCTGCAACAGGTGTTGATATTGCAGGTCCTATGTTCGATGGCGACCCTGCCGACCCGCATATCCACGACAAACTGGATTTCTCAAGAACGTTTGCTTTTGAAAACTTTCAGCTCGAAATGGATCCCAATGTATATGAATTCTCAAATATCGATGCAACCCAAACAAGGCAGGTAGTGCGTGAAAACGATTTTTTTACGCTGTTTGAATTCTCGGCAAAATGGGATCCTATCCCAACTATGTTGTGCCAAAACCACCGGAATATGATAAAAGGATTTATGGGTCAGACTACAGCATTCCGCAAATCAGTTGTCAAGCCGGATGTATTGGTTATGGGTGAAAACAAGCCAGCCAGCGAGGTAAGGTACATCCACGGCGAACGTGGCAAAGGGTTCTGGACCTTTTATGGCGGCCATGACCCGGAAGACTATCGTCACCTGGTTGGCGACCCGCCTACCGATTTAAACCTGCACCCCAATTCTCCTGGGTACCGGTTAATTTTGAATAATGTGCTTTTCCCCGCAGCAAAAAAGAAAAAAAGAGAAACCTGAATTTAAATTCAGTTTAAACAAGTTTGTCCAAATTCTTTAGGTATGATACCAGTTTTTATAAACTTCTGTCCTAACAAGCCTCTTACACCTTTATGTGATTTCGCTTCGGTATCATGTTGTATTGAAAGGGCAAGTGCAGCAAAAAAACAAGAGTAATAAAGCCTGTTTATTGCAGCATTCCAACTTCCTTTTTCAATCAAATATTTTGCATCATTAAATGATTCCTCTGCGCGTTTAATTCTGAAATTGATATAATCACTTTTGTAGAATTTCATTATAGTTTTATTCCCTCCTTTTTGATATTTTTATATAATGGTGTAACTTTTAATTTATTGTTCCACTCATTTTTTGAGTATATCAGAAGGGATAAGATTTCTCCTGTATCAAGTTCAATATCATATAATGGATGCCTTAAAGCCTGCTCATCTGACAAACTGATAGTGTCTTTATCCATTAAAACCAGAAAATCCCAATCAGAATCGGCACTAAAATCTTTCCGTGCCCTTGATCCAAAAAGAATGATTTCAGCCTTGGGCGCCTTACTTGAAATCAATTCTTTTACTCTATACAATATATGTTCACTTTTAGTCATCAATTGCAGTTAATACCATCAAATTTAAGGAATTTCAATGATTTATCAGAAAAACAAAGAGAAAATAAGCCAGCCAGCGAGGCAAGGTACATCCACGGCGAACGAGCCAAAGGGTTCTGGACTTTTTATGGTGGGTATGATCCTGAAGACTACCGTCATCTGGTAGGTGACCCGCCTACCGATTTAAACCTGCACCCCAATTCTCCTGGGTATCGGCTGATTCTGAATAATGTGCTGTTTCCGGCAGTGAAGAAGAAGAAGAAGAGAGAGACGTAAACTATTTATTCCACTGTAAAAGTTTGGTATGACTGAATTATTTTGCCGTCGCCGGTAATTCCAGAAAGTGAAATTTCAAATTCACCCTTCAAATCACTTGTGTGGAATTCCAGAGAAGTAGAATTATTGCTTTCAATTTTTATTTCCGGATTCCAGTAAACCAACCACCGCAAATCAGGAATATTGGAAGGAACAGCTTCTCCTGAATGGGGCAACTGGAGTTTTTTGGGAGTTTCAGCCAGATTGTAGAATACACGTGTCATATTGGGTAACAGTGGGAAATCCATGAAATTAGTATTTCTCGAAAACACCGACAGAATACCATCAAAAGTTAAATCGCGGTAGTAGTAAACTTCAGGAATTACTTCAATCCTGTCAATTTTGCCGGCATCGGTTTTCATTAGTTCTCCGGGGTATGGGTAATAAACGCCATCGACAAACAAAGCGGGATTATCTCCAAAATAATATCCTTTATCCGAATTTGATACACGCATTGTATAATTTTTATTCTTCCAGATTAATTGGACACTGGGAATTAACTCATAAAAATATTCATGGAGAGAATCAAGCTGAATATAATTCTCAGGTATTATTACCTGAGTGGGGTCTTTGTAAAACCGGTAAATACCTTTATTTACCGAATCTGAAACAGCTGCAATATTGATTTCCTGGTTAAATCTTATTTGAAGTTGCCTGTTGATATATTTTTCAGTAAAAAACTCAACTTCGTTATCGTTCAAAACCAAAGAATCGTTAAAAACTGAAATATTCAGCGAATCACTGTATTTTTCGTCAAGCCAAACACCGGCATTTTCCGATTCAGTTTGAAACACCAAATCTTTTTCTCCTATTACCGGATCAAGCAAAAAACTGAATTTTCCGTTATCCTCAGTAAAGGTGCGTTTAATTTCAACACTCTTTCCCGGAAACGACAAGAAAACCTGTTTATTTGGCACCGGTTTATTGGTTTGTTTATTGCGTAAATGTCCTGTCAGCAAAATGCCTTTATAATCGGGCAAAAAAATAATTTGTTCAACAGGATATGTTTGGTCCGGTTGCCCCCTGCCATTTTTAAGAGAAGCAGGTTCTTTTTTTCGCACAGCAACCGAAACTATTGCATTTTCAAATGTTTCACCTGGTATTAATTCTAATTTGACTTTCTCCCGGTTTGAAAAAGATGTTTGTTCCAACCGGAGGTAAAGGTTTTTATACGCTTCCTGCTTAACTAATTTCCTGGCTTTGGATTCTTCTTTTATTTCAGTTGAGGAAAAATCATCTCCGGGCCTCACTACTTTTATTTCTGAAACAGAAAAATTCTCCTCTCCAAAATTTCTCATCCAGCTGGTGTAGGCTACAATATAATAATAACCAGTTGGCAGTGAATCAGGCAATGAAATGACTCCAGTACCTGTTCCGTTTTTCAAAAGAACTTTTTGCCGGATTTCTGAATGGCCTAAAGTATTCATGACTTCCACAAATCCAAGGCTACTGATTTGCTTGCCCGGCAAATCTCCCTGGTTAGAAACCATAAAGGAAAAACCTACATTTTCACCTGCGAGCAGGTAATGTTCTGAAAGGTTTACCACAATGGTTTCGCCTGGTAAATTTTCTGCTGTTGCCGTATTTACTGCTGCAATAAGGAAGCTTATTATTAACAGACAATATTTAATTTTTGGTTTCATTTGTTTATCTGTTCATCCCAGAATTCAGGTTTTACACTTGTTCCGTAATTTCTGCAATCGGCACAAAAGGGACTTGACGCATAAACACCTGATGCAAAGAAAAAATTATTTGGTAAAATACCATAAACACAACTTTCATAAACATTCTCAGTACGCAATACATGATCGTGTCTTTCGATAAAAATTCGTCTGGTTTTTACCTCGGCTGCATCAAAATAGCCAAGCACTTTAATATTTTCATCGCTGCAGCAGGTTATGTTGCCAAAAACAGCATACGGCATTTGATCGTACATGGATCCCATATCTTCATTAAACTCCTTTATACTGTTCCAGAAATTGTACATTTCCTGGTCGAGACAATACTGCCTCACATTAATTGAGTACCTGTAATGCAGTCTTTGATTATTCTCAGGAATGCGTGTCACAAAAAAACTGTCAACTTTTTCAGTTTCCTGGCCTGCAAATGACTTCAATAAAATATTTGCAGAAGGCATGGTTACCCAGCAGTGTTGCTTCTCAGGCGGAAGGTTTACAAGCATCTGTATTGCTGGACCTGACATTCGTAGTACAGTCACATAATCGGGCATAACTACTTTCCAGGTTTCAACAAAATCCCATTTATAATATTTTGATTCATTCCCTTTTTCAGATTCCACAAAAATTTCAATACCTTTTCTTTCACGTACTTCATTCTCTGTGAACTCATTTTTAATTACATTTTTCCAATAAACTCTATTTATTTCCGGGGTGGCTTCCATTTGAACCAGCGAAGATTCATAATCGTTTCCTTCAGAATCAGTAATCAAAAGCTGGTATCTTCTATCGATGTATGCCCGGACACTCTCATCGGTACATTTGTAATTTCCCGGTGTGGTTTCAAAAAGTTCATAAAGGTTTCCCGCGTCATCGGAAACTGCAACATAAGCACCAGTTTCGGGCAGGTAACTCACAGTGGTATCAACCGGAACCGATCGCGATAAGGAAACACTGAACGAGCCGGGTTCGTTGGTAATTAACCCTTCAACAACCAAAATATATTCGCTTTGGAATTTTCCCAACTCTGGGCGGTAAGGGTCAATGCAGCTTTTGAACAACAGCGGCAATGCTAACAAAAAAATACAATATTTTATTTTCGTACCCATTAAAAATTAAAATTAAATGTTAAGGTTGGAATGGCCGTTCCAAAAATCGATAATTTATAGCCTGTCAACCTGTCTCTATCCCCTTTGTAAAAAACGGAATACGCGTTTTTTCTTCCGGTAATATTGTAAACCGAAAAAGTGGTGGAAGTATCGAAAAGTTTACCTGCTTTCAAGCTCCCTTTCAATGTAAACGAAAAATCGATTCTAAAATAGTCGGGAATTCGGTACTGGTTAAAATCGGAATAGTGCAGCAATACTTTATCTCCCAACCTGTACTTTGCAACAGGGAGTGTAATCGGGCGCCCGGTGGCATAATTTAAAGTTGTGGAAACCAGCAGCCTGCGTGATGCTTTCAGGTTAGTAAACAGGTTAAGGTTATGCGGCTTATCGTAACTGGCCGGAAAATATTCACCGTCGTTGAATTGTTCTTCCGGAAACGGTGAGTTGGATTTTATCAATATCCGCGACCAGGTGTATGCCAGCCAGCCGGTTAAACGATTTCCTTTCTTCTTTACTGACAATTCAGCGCCATAAGCTTTTCCCTGGCCGTTTAATATTTCAGTTTCAATATGATCGTTCAAAAGCAGGCTTGCCCCCGGTTTATACTCCTTTATGTTATTTATTTGTTTAAAATATCCCTCTAAAGTCAATTCCAACATATTCTGCCAAAAACTGTTAACCAATCCTGCCGAAAACTGGTTCCCAATTTGCGGTGGCAGGTATTCATCACTCAGTTTCCAGGTATCGGTTGGCGATATTGCGGTTGTGTTTGTGAGCATGTGGATGTACTGGCTTGATTTATTATAACTGAGTTTTAATGATGTATTCTGACTTAGCATGTAATTTAACGAAAACCTGAACTCCGGATTCGTGTAGTGCTTTTTGAGTGAATTCGGTGTATTAAATACTGAATCAGTAATGTTGGTTTCATTTAGCGGTAAACCATCAGCGTAAATATACCTTTTCCCATCATCGAGTGACAGGAAACCAGACCATCTTATTCCTGTTTCGAGGCTAAGTAAAGGGGTTACAGAAAATTCAGCACCTGCAAAAATACCGTTTTCCACTGCATTTTCGGCGGTGCTGTAAAAGCTGTTAATTTGAGAGTCCTGGTCTCCTTCTAAATCTCCCGGGTTCACTTTGTACCAGACCGATTCCAGTCCGAAATAAGTTTTAAACCTGCCGTTATTGCTGTATTCATTATAATTTTTGAAACCGTGGTAAGCCACGTCATGCGTCATTTCGAATGCCCGCGTGGGCATTTCGAAACTGGAAATGTTGTAAGAAAAATTACTATACGAAAGATTAATTTCCGATTTCCAGTTTTCGTTGTATTTATGCTCCAGCTGCGCGGAGGAAACCAGGTTTTTATAACGGTACAACGTATCGCTGCGTAGTCTGAATTTATCGTTACTCAAATAAGTTCCCACTGTCAGACGGTTTTTGGAATTAAGCCGGAGATCCACTTTTCCTTGCACATCGTTAAAACCCACCTCGCTGTTGTATAATTCAGGAATATTGATTTGATTGAGAAGCCAATCGGAATACGTTCCACGAGTGCTGAAAACAAATGACGCGTTATCGGAAACCGGCCCTTCGAGCATCAGTCGTGCTGAATAAAAGCTAACTCCGCCAACCCCTGAAATTTTTTCAGAATTCCCGGTTTTTGTATTGATTTCATAAACCGACGATACCCTGCCTCCGTATTTAGACGGGATACTTCCTTTATATAAAACCGCATTTTCCACCACATCGGAATTAATGGCTGAAAAATTTCCAAAAAAGTGGGAAGGATAAAAAACCGGTGCATTGTCTATCAGTATCAGGTTCTGGTCAGTTTTTCCTCCCCGAACATTAAAGCCCGATGTCCCCTCGCCCACAGTTGCTACACCTGGCAACATAAGTGTGCTTTTTATTACATCTGCTTCTCCAAGCAAAGCAGGCAACGACTCCAGCATTTTGCCATCAAACCTTTCGACCCCTGAAAAAACCCTGCTGACTTCCCCTTTTTTATCACCCAAAATATCAATGTCGCCAATAATATTCATTTTGGTTTCCATCTGAATATTTAATGTTCCATTTGAATGAATATTTAAGATTCGCTGGGTAGGTTCCATGCCAATGCTGCTGAATTGAATAGTGTTGTTTCCAACCGGTACTCGAATTTCGTAAAATCCGTCCTGGTCGGTTGATACTCCCTGAGCGGTTCCGGCCAAAATAACATTGCCATTATAAACCGGATCGCCTGATTCGTAGTTTGTTACATAACCACTCAATATTGCATAACCTAAATTGCTTTTCCCGGGGGTACCTATTTCAAATATTTTATAGGCCTTTTGCTTGAGTTGGTTCAAATCTTTTTCCGGTTTTTTATCAGGTTGAAATTCAGTTCCGCCAACCAACGGTTTTTGCAGGCTTTGTACTACTAGCTCACCTTTAAACAAGTAAATTCGTTCTCCGCTACGATAGAACTTAAGCAAAGTTGAGCGACCAATTTCTTCCAGACAATTATCAAGATCGATTCCCACACAATCAGTAGTCACTCTAATATTTCTTATTTCAGGTTCCTGAAAATAAAATTTCACCCCATACCTTGTTTCCAGTAATTGAATAAGTTCTATAATTGATTTATTCTCTGAATTCCCTGAAACTTCTTTCTGGGAAACTGAATATAAATACATGAAAGAAAATAAAACAAGAAGTAAATTTTTGTGCAAGTAACTACTCATTCAGCTTTCGATTTAATGAGCCAGGGAATCATAATATTCTAAAATCAGGGCAATATGCTGCGGATTTTTACCATCAATGCTCAAATTGTTTTTTCTGATATATTTCCGTAATAATTCTTTTTGATCTTCCAACAAACGCAGGAAAGATCTTTTGTTTGTACAGTCGCGAAACTCCTCTCCCCTTTTAAGATATATCACCGGCTGATACAAATATTCCCCCAGATAATCACCTGCGACCCTGTTGTTGATAATTTTTTTGTGATAGATAAAACATGATGTTATACCATTGTAAACAACATGATAGTATTTTATTCCTTCAACCCCGGGAAGCTTTTTTCTTACAAAAGTGTATTCATCTTTACTACCGGCATTTTTAAGAGTAAAACTTTCAACAAATTTTTCATTCAGTATCAGTTCTTTGTTTTCGTTGTCCACCTTTTTAATCAGGATTAATTTATTGAGAAACAACTCAAAAGCCAGAGTCAGGTTCGAAAAAGTTTCACCATTGAACAGCACATTTCCTTCTGTAAACCCATTATCATATAAAAAAGGATTGCCTTTAAATTTATTTTCATAGTACCATTTGCTACCATTAACAATATTAAGTTCTGCCGAATAAATTTCAGATGCTTCCAGTTCAGAAAAAGAATTTTGGGAAAAAGCAGATTTTGTCCATGCTGAAAAAAGCACAATACAGAAAAACAGAAAATAAGAAAAGAATTTAAAACAAGACATTAACCCTTCAATTATCACTTAAATTTCATCCGTACAAAATTAATTTTTTTAATGGTCGGATGGAACTCACAATGAATTTTGTTTATGCTTATTTATGAATGTCGCATTCCAAAATTCATGCTCGTTTCATAGTTATAAAGATAAAAAAAGTCCTGATATGAAGTCAGGACTTTTTTTAAATTTATTTAGTGAAGAGATTATTCAGCCCACCAGAGAGATGTACTTTGTGTATCACCACCCATTGACTGAGTAGCTGCATTGATGCTTGCCTCATTGACACTGGCTTCGTTCAATGGATACTTATTCCTTTCGGGCAGCTCAGATAACCCGCCAATTGTTGAAAACGTGTAGGTACGGGTTTCTTCACCATCAGCTGTCGGAAATGTATAATCGTAGGTTTCGTTTGGCATGATAAGAGTATTCGGATAACCGGTACGACGGTATTCGCTCCATGCTTCCATAGATTGCATATAAAGAGCAATGTATTTCTGTGTCATAACTGTTTCTTCCGAAGCAGGAGGCAGAGTGGCAATATAGGCATCTATATCAGCCTGGGCAACACCCCATTTTTCCATAGAAGCCCTTACACCTTCTTCATACCAATCCTGATCCCAATCGTTAAGTTCGCTTAAAATAAACGCAACCTCAGAATATTCCATATAGATCTCAGTGTAATCGGGAGCAAGTACTGCAGCACCCGGGTTCGATTCGATTGTAAATGAAGTTACAATACCGTTTGAAGCCGTTAATGGAACACCAACTTTATCGCCATTCACATTATCAGCAACATAGATATCCAAACGAGGATCTCTCTGATCAAATGGGCCACGCTGACCTTTCAGCATCTCAACAAGTTGCAATGAAGGAGCAAAGTCACGACGTGCACTAACAACAAATGCCCGGTACATCGGGGCACCATTAACGGCATTCGCTTCAAAAGTAACACCGGCATTATCAGCATTCGATTCCATTACACCACTGGCAATGGCAGCATCAATATGCGACTGGGCAGCAGGATAAACATCCTTTAAACGGTTTGCGATGCGCAATCTAAGTGAATTGGCAAATATCTTCCATTTTGAAGCATCACCACCATAGAAATTATCGCCTTCGATCATAATTTCATCTTCAATTATTGCCGCCTCTGCCTGGGCCAGTTCATTCAACATATCAGCATATATCTCCTGCTGAGTTGCATAAGCGGGGTTATCAATACCTTCCGTTTTAAGCTGGTTGGCCTGAAAATTAGGATTATCGCTGCCATAAGAAGCATAAGGGACATCACCCCATAATTCCACTGCATACAGATACACATACACCAGCATAATGCGGGCTGCGGATATTTGGTTTACATTAGGCCCAAATTGTGCCATATCGGATGCCGTTTCTTCATTCACATTCAGTGCGATAAGATCATGCAAATCCTGTGCGTGTCCATAAATATCATTCCATGCTGTAAGATTAACGCTTTCGCGGTATTGAAAACGATCTTCCTCAGTGTAATTTACCTGGTTCCAGTACTGAACCCACAGAAGGCTCTGGCGTCCGGCAAACCATTCATCACGGGTGTCGTTCATAAAATTCTTTTGCACCCGGTTGATGAGACCGTAAGTAGGTGGCACTTCCGGACTGTTGGGATCGCTGAGGTATTCTACATCGCAAGCCAACATGAAAATACCAACAAAAAAGATTGTGATATATTTTAATGTCTTCATTTTTTCAACGTATTAATGATTAAAAATTAACTCTCAAATTGAACCCAAACGAACGGGTAGAAGGAATAATACCTCCTTCAAGACCTTGTATATTTCCCGATCCGCCCACAACAGTTTCCGGGTCAATTCCTTCATTGTCGAGTCCCCATGTAGCCAGGTTACGGCCATATATTGAGAGACGTACCGATTGCAAAACATCAACAAATTGTGGTAAAGTGTAACCTAGTGTCACTTCACGCAATTTTACATACGATGCATCAAATACACTGGTGGCACTTGGTGTGCCGAAACCATGATAATGCAGTTCGGAATAATCAATGGCTGATATGTTGGTAGTATTGGGTTGTCCGTCTTCAGTTACACCTTCCAAAACAAGACCGTCTTCCCTGATGGTGTTTCCATTTGAAGTTGGTGTTGCTGTTTCAGCAGCCATACCTGAATACATACCCCACATATGGGTCAGTGACCAATAATTCCCTCCCTGTGAAATATCAATCAATGCACTGGCATCGAAATTTTTATATCGGAATGCATTTCTGACTCCAGCTGTATAATCCGGAAGCACCGAACCTACCGATTCCAATTCACCTCTAAGGTAAAAACCATCCTCGCCTATTACACGATTGCCTTCATCATCGAAAAGATAATTATAAACAATCAGTTCCTGGAAAGTAGCACCTTCAACAGCCGTTAACAGTGCTCCGCTAAATGGTGAATTCATAAGCTGAATTTTTCCACCAAGATCTTCAGGCAGCTCAAGTACTGTATTTTTATTTTTTGCAAAATTTACTGAAAGCTCCCATGAAAAATCATTGGTCCGGACAGGAGTTCCATAGGCCAGGATTTCAATCCCTTCGTTGTTAATTTTACCGGCATTAATTACCCGTGAAGTATAACCACCTGCACCGCTCACTTCAATAGGTACAATCTGGTTTTCAGTATTCCTGTTGTAGTAACTTAAATCAAATCCAACACGGTTTTTATAAAAAGCGCCTTCCAGTCCAACTTCCACTTCTTTGGTCATCTCCGGTACAAGATCCTGGTTTCTCAAACGTAAACCATTGGTGAATGTTGGATTTCCGTTAAAAGGATCACCAATTGTATATACATTGTAAACCTGGTAAGGCGTAGTTCCCATACCTGTTTCCCCATAGTTTGCACGAACTTTAAGGTTATCCATCCATGGAAGGTCAAGTATTTCAGACAAGATAAAACTTGATGATACGGAAGCATAGCCGTAACTGTTATTATCTTCAGGCAGGGTACTGTCCCAATCAATTCTGTATGTTCCGTCAACATAAAGCATATCACGGAAACCAACACTTGCTGAAGCAAACACACTGTTTACTCTCATCTCGCGATCGAAATCATCGAGAAGTGGCCCATTGGCCGAATTGTTCAAATTCCAAAGGCCATCGATTACCAATCCACCATTGGTTTCACCTTCAAACCTTGAATAGTGTTCATTCCGGCTGTTTCCTCCAACCATGGCCAGTATGCTAAAATCGTCGAAGTTCTTATTTAATTCCAGTTTACCTTCGGTATTGGTTTCAGTTGCCTGACGATTAATCTGGGTGAACATCGACATAGCCTGTGAACCAATCGATACACGTTCTCTCTGATTAAAATTATAATTATCATAGTAAAAATTACCCGATGCCCTTAAATAATCTGTAAGGTTAACTGTTACACCAGCCTTACCGAAAACACGCAGGCGGTCGTCGTCCTGGTAGTTCTTATAGGCGGTCCAGTATGGGTTATCGGAATAAACCGGAGTACCGTTATCCCACGATTCCCTGTTCCAGGTACGCATGGTACCATCGGGGTTCATATAGTTGCTAAGCTTATCAAAATCAAGCTGACGTTGTCCCCACTGAAAGAATTTCTGCGATTGTGAATTGTCACCGTAGCCAAATTGAGGACGGCCCAATGTTTCGGAATATGCTACATTCAGATTGGCATTGGTTTCAATAAGTCCGTCAAAAAGAGAAGTTTCTCCGTTAACATTAAAGTTATGTTTGTCCTGTTGTGAATTCGGATGAATACCGGTCATATTTGAATTGGTATAACCAATGCGCATTGCCGAAATTTCACTTGTAGTTACAATATTTACTGAATTCTGGTATGTTACACCTGTTTCGTAAAACGAACGGACATCATTTGCAGGGGCTACCCAAGGCCCGGTAACCGGAGCATCGGTAATTCCCTTTTCGTAATCCGCGGCTCCCCACCAGTGAAGAACCTGTTGCCCTTCATATTTAGGTCCCCAGCTTTCATCAATAGAGTATCCAACTGCCTGAAAATCCCCATGCCCCGGAATGGTTACCGTGTCAAAATCGCCATAACCTCCACCATACATATTTTGTTGTTTTGGAAGAATGGAAACGGTTTCAAAACTAACTCCTGAGTTCACTTCAACAGAAAATCCTCTTCTTCCTGCCTGACCCGATTTGGTGGTAATCATGATTACCCCGTTCTGGCCGCGGCTTCCGTATAGAGCAGAAGCGGCACTACCTTTCAGTACATCAATACTTGCAATATCATGTGGGTTCAGGTCATTGATCATCGAACCGTAGTCATAACCACCGCCACCACGCTGTGTTTCATTTGAATTGAAGTTTTCATTACTTACCGGAACGCCGTCAACAACAAATAGCGGCTGGTTATTATTAGAAAATGAACTTCCACCACGAATCAGGATATTTTGTGAACCTGCAAAATTCTGTCCCTGGATTTGCATACCGGCAACTTTACCCGACAATGCAGACATAGGATTAAGCACATTGGTTGAAGTAATTTCTTCACCACTTACACCCTGTGACGCATAACCAAGCGACTTCTTTGCACGGCTTGTTCCCAATGCAGTTACCACAACCTCATCGACTCCAAAGGTTTGAGGTTGCATAACAACATTAACTGAGGTCCGGTTGTTTAGCGCAACTTCCTGTGAAGCCATGCCAACAAATGAAAACACAAGAGTTTGTGCATCCTGCGGAACCTGAAGGGAATAATTACCATCCAAATCGGTAACCGTTCCCAGGGTAGTCCCCTGTACAACTATCGAAACTCCCGGAACAGGCTGGCCATCTTCTGCTGAAGTAACCGTACCGGTTACTACACGCGTTTGAGCGAATGATGCCATCGTTCCCATGAAAAGGAGGATCGAGATAAAAAACGCAATCTTTTTCATAGAAATAGTTTTTAAATTATTAATTAAACAGCAAAAATATTAATTAAACAGCAAAAATAATTCAACATAACACCCTTATGCTTTAAGGGTTAACTCCAAATATCTACAGAATCTTTAACAATAACTAACAAGTGTTAAAAATATTTAATCCCGCAAAATTATAAAAAGATATCAACTACGAAAATTAAAATGAAATCTTAATCATAGTTTTAACAAAGAAAATGAAAGTGCCTGGCCGCACTTGAAATAAAATTGAATAAAACATGAAATAAATCATAAAAAAAAACATTGCCTCTTCACCCTGTAACCCTTGCTAAATAAGGCGTTCTGCACCATAAAACAATTTCCCTGAATAAGAATATTAAAAAACTTAATTAAGCAGAAAATAAAAATAATTTAATTTAAATCTAAATTAACTGTAGCCGGATTTTAATGAAAAATTTCCTGTAAAAACTTATTTTCCTGTAAAATTCAACCCTTTACCCAAATCAATTTTACCCTGTTGAAACGAATATATGTCTATATAATTACTCAATCAATATGTACCCCTGGCCCTTTACCTGCAAGAGATGGGTAAGTTATAAAATTCATATATTAAAAGCGTGAAGCCGGTGAATTGCGAAGGATCTGTAAAATAAGTTAAACAATTTCCAATATCTCGGGTAATGTGCTTATTCGGTAAAGCAGGTTACGGGTGTTGTGATTTAGTAAACTATGTGCATCGGGTTCCATTGCCGGTGGTTCAAGGTACACGGCATCAATGCCAAAGTTCAGAGCACCCTTGATGTCTGACTCAAAGTCATCTCCTATCATAATGCTTTTTGTTTTCCGGGCGTTGGCCGACTTCAAGGCATATTCAAATATTGCCAGTGTCGGTTTGGGTGATGAAATATCTTCAGAAATAAATACTTTTTTGAAATACTTACCTATCCCTGCCGATTGCAGTTTTTTACGCTGAACCTGAGAAAACCCATTCGTAATAATATATAACTCAAAGCCTTTTTTTTTCAGTGTGTCTAAAACCGCTTCTGCATCCGGCACCAGCCGTTTCTGTTCTGTCATTTCTTCAAGGTAAAAATCATTCATTTCAAGGGGATCAATCCCATCTATTTGCAAAGCATCAAAGGTCTTCTGAAAACGGAGCCGGACCAGCTCCTTTTTCTTGACCTTTCCTTTGCGGTACTCATCCCAAAGCAAGCGGTTGTTCTCAGAGTATGTCTCAAAAAAAAATTCAAACTCAACTTTGTTTAAATGCCGGTCATAATATATGAATGCCTCCTTCATAGCATAATAGGAATTGGTTTTAAAATCCCATAAAGTATTGTCGAGGTCGAAAAACAAGTGGGTATATTTCTTTCTGTCAATCACAGGTAAATAAAAATAAAGTGCTTAAAATAAATTATGGAACCTCGAAAATTTGCATCCCGGGTTCGATAAACAAACGTCCCATATTTATAACTGACCGGAGGTATCTTTAAAATGTTCATCCTTTCTTGATAATCCTTCCACAACGATCACTATTTCACCTTTAGGAGGATTTTTCGAATAATATTCCGTTAGTTCATTGAGCGTACCTCTTTTAATTTCTTCAAAAAACTTTGACAGCTCGCGACACACACAAGCCTGCCGGGAATCACCAAATGCATCGCCCAATTGCCCAAGCGTTTTTACCAAACGGAATGGGGATTCATAGAAGATAAGGGTGCGTGCTTCATTTGCCAGTTGCTGCAACCGTTTCTGCCTTCCTTTTTTCTGAGGGAGGAAACCTTCAAACACAAAGCGGTCGGTTGGCAGCCCTGACACAGCCAGTGCAGGAATTAAGGCCGTAGCCCCTGGTAAACATTCCACAGCAATATTTTTTTCGGCACAGGCTCTTACCAATAAAAATCCCGGATCGGAGATTCCCGGGGTTCCGGCATCGGAAATCAATGCAATTGTTTTACCTTCCTGCAATCGTGTAACTATATTCCCTAATGTTTTATGCTCATTGAACTTGTGGTGCGGGGTAAGCTTCTTGTCAATCACCAGATGCTTCATCAGTTTAGATGAAACACGTGTGTCTTCAGCAAGTATGATATCAGCCTGTTTTAATGCATCAATTGCCCGAAGTGTAATGTCATCAAGGTTTCCGATGGGAGTGGGTACTAAAATTAATTTTCCCGGATGATCCATTCCAAATGATTTGTGTAGCTGTTTATAAATTCTGAATATATGAACCAACCTTTTTATACACCGTTTGCAGTATCCTGGAATCTGCGTTTTACCAGGTTTACAAACTTAAGGCTGGTTTCATTCTTTTTCCATTTGTAATTGACGCGCAGGTAATCAACAGCTTCACGTATATTGTCCATTGAATCGAGGGTTTTCACTGTCTCCAGAAATTTCCTGTTATCGCCATCGAACAATTCCCTGATGTACTGAAACCGATCGTTAATACCAATAGCCGACTGAATGTTGTTAACTGGACGGTTCGACAACTTGTATTCCAGCTTTCCCTGGTCGGTAATCAGTTCGCCCACCGCTTTGCTTTTTAAAAAACTTTCGCCCAACCGTGAACCCGCTTGCGGCTTAATAATTTCGTCCTGGAGCATATCGTCATCGTTATCATCCTGTGCAGGTTTCACAGTATCTTCTATCTTTTCATCGGCAGATAAGTCTTCCTTTCCGGGATGGGATGGTTCAGGCACGACTCCGGGCAAAGGCTGTTCTCTTTCTTCGTGATCCGGTTCTTCCTGTGGTTTCTCTGGCTCGCTCTTTTCAGTTTTTAATTCACTGGTTATTTGTGAAACCCTTTCTGCTTTGTCCTTCAGTTTCTCCAAAATTTCATTCTCTTCCCCAATTGTTGTTACCACAGGTTCTTCCTGTGCATTAAGCATCTGTAACAATTGCAGAACACCCTTAGCCCGGTTATGGATGAACTCCATTTCAAGAGCATCGAACTGCTGTTTTGATTTTATATCACCAATCAGTTCTTCGAGTTGAGCCATATCTTTTGTCAGAATATTTACGAGCTTTTTATTTTCCATTCTTTGCCGGCTATTGTTTTTAAAGATTATTTTTGTAAAAATACTAATTTAATTTCTTATTCATTCGAAGGTTGCATGTTTATTGAGAAGGATGTAAACAGTCATAAGAAGCAAGGCAGCATTGAGGCCATCACCGGATCGATGTTTTCAGGTAAAACGGAAGAACTGATCCGCAGGTTGAAACGCGCTAAGTTTGCCAGGCAAAAGGTTGAAATATTTAAACCCACAATCGATGTTCGTTATTCGGAAACCGAAGTAGTATCACACGACGAGAATGCAATTCGCTCTTCACCTGTTGATAATTCATCGAATATTTTGCTGCTGGCAGGGAATGTTGATGTTATTGGGATTGATGAAGCCCAGTTCTTCGATAAAGGCCTTGTTGATGTAGTAGAGAAATTGGCAAATATGGGTATACGGGTAATTGTAGCCGGCCTCGATATGGATTTTAAGGGTGCACCCTTTGGTCCGATGCCGGGAATACTTGCAATAGCCGATTATGTAACCAAAGTACATGCCATTTGCATGCGCTGCGGCAGCATTGCACAATTCTCGCATCGCTTCTCTAATAAGGAACAGGTAGTTTTGCTGGGTGAGCAGGATGTGTATGAACCCCTTTGCCGTCGCTGCTATTTAGAAGCCACCCGGAAACAAGCTAAACCTTCTGATAAAGACGCTCCAAACACAATGCGCAAATGATTGATTTTTCATTAAAGGAAATAGCCCTGATTACAGGAGGCAAACTATTTGTCCCTGATGATTTCAACGATAAAAAAATTGGACAGGTGATAACCGACAGCCGGTTGTTTTTTCAAAAAGAAAAAGCTTTATTTTTTGCAATAAAAGGCCCACGCAACAGCGGCCATACATTTATATCCGGATTGATTGAAAGAGGGGCGAATGCTTTTGTTGTTTCTGAGCCGGATGTAATTACCGATACTGCTGCATTTATACTTGTTAATAATACAACCACAGCACTTCAGAAACTGGCAGCGGGCCATCGCAGCCGGTTCAGTTTTCCGGTTATCGGAATTACAGGGAGCAATGGGAAAACAATCGTTAAAGAATGGATCTTTGAACTGCTGTCGCGTGAAAACCGGATTGTACGAAGTCCCAAAAGTTACAATTCACAGATTGGAGTGCCACTTTCGGTGTTACTGATGGATAGCCATTACAACCTCGGTATATTTGAAGCAGGCATATCTCAACCCGGCGAGATGGAAAAACTGGCGCCGGTAATCCAACCTGATGTTGGCATCATAACAAATATAGGGGATGCTCACCAAGAAAATTTTCAGACTAAAGAACAAAAAACACTTGAAAAACTAAAGTTATTCACAAAGGCCAAAAAGCTAGTTTTTAGTATTGATGATGAAGCTATAGGAAGTCTGGTCAGTGAATTTTGCATGGAAAACAATATCGAACCCATAAGTTGGTCGATCCGAAATGATGGTGCTCTTATTTACTTCACGCCCCGGGACAATAATGGAATAACATCAGTAGAAGCCAATGTAAAAGAAAGTCAATACCGGTTCGATATTCCTTTTACTGATAATGCTTCAGTTGAAAACGCCTGCCATTGTTTTGCTACTGCCTGGGCATTAACAGCAAATCCAGAAAAGATACTGGCGGGCTTTCAAAAACTGGAGCCTGTTGCCATGCGAATGGAAATTAAAAAAGGAATTAATAATTGCCTGCTCATAAACGATTATTACAATTCCGATCTTACATCCTTGTCAATAGCCCTGTCGGTTTTACACCAGCAGGCAAAAAAGGGAATCCAGAAGATGCAGGTCATACTGTCGGATATACTGCAAACAGGACTTCCCCAACATGAACTGTACCTTCAGGTGAACCAGTATTTAAAACAATGGGAGATCGAAGAACTGGTGGGTATAGGTCCGGAAATATCGGCACACGCCGGTTTATTTTCAATGAATAAGTTGTTTTATCCTTCAACTGATGCCTTTCTAAGGGATTTCAGGCGCAGCCGGTTAAATGACTCTATTATTCTTATAAAGGGAGCCCGGGATTTCACCTTTGAAAAGATTTCGATGATTTTGCAGCAAAAAACCCACCAGACTGTACTCGAAATTGATTTGAATTCCCTCGTTCATAACCTGAATGTATTTCGCAGCCTGCTAAATTCTTCAACCAGGATAATGGTGATGGTAAAAGCTTTTTCCTATGGCAGTGGCGATGTTGAAATTGCCCGGGTATTGCAATTCCAGAACGTTGATTACCTGGCAGTAGCAGTAGCTGATGAAGGTATGGAACTGCGGCAGGCGGGCATAAATACCCCCATAATTGTTATGAATCCCGAAGAACAAAGTTTTCAAAACATCATCGATTTCCAGCTGGAACCCAACATTTATAGCATGGAACTGCTGCAGCAATTTGAAAAAGCAGTAATACAAAATATCCGGACAAACTTCCCTGTTCACTTAAAGCTGGATACCGGCATGAACAGGTTGGGGTTTAAAACAGCCCGGGAAATTGAAAGCCTGATTGCACATTTGGTTCAGTCGGGCAATTTAAAGGTCGCTTCAATATTTTCACACCTGGCAGCAAGTGATGACCCTGCCCTGGATGATTTCACCAAAGAGCAGATTACGAGATTTAATTCCTGGTATCAGTTAATTGAACCAGCTTTTCCATATAAAATTGACAGGCATATTCTTAACTCAGCAGGGATCGAACGTTTCCCTGAAAACCAGATGGAAATGGTGAGGCTCGGGATCGGGCTCTATGGAGTATCGGCAACTTCTTTACCGCTGCAAAATATCAGTACCTTTAAAAGCATTGTGTCGCAGGTAAAAGATACCGTTCCGGGCGAATCGGTGGGATATAGCCGTAAAGAAAAAATAAGCCGCCAAACCAAAATTGCAATTGTACCAGTCGGGTATGCTGATGGGCTTGACCGGAAGCTGGGCAACCGGAATGGTCGGGCATGGATAAAAGGAAAATCAGTTCACATTATAGGAAACATTTGCATGGATATGCTCATGCTGGATATTACCGGCCTTGATGTACTACCCGGTGATGAAGTGGAATTTTTCGGTCCTCATATCCCGATAACCAAAGTAGCAGAATGGGCAGGTACCATACCCTACGAAATCTTAACAGGCATTTCCCAGCGCGTAAAAAGAGTTTATTTATACGAATGATGTAATCGGGCTACTTTTTATTTATTGCAACTGCCCTATCCCAGCTTGCTGACTCTATCGAGCCGTTGTGCATCAAGAATTTTTATTTTCCTGCCATCGATTGAGATAATCTTCTCATTTGCAAAGGTTGAAAGCGTTCGAATTGCATTCGAAGTAGTCATGTTCGATAAATTGGCAATGTCATCCCGCGAAAGATATACCTTTAATGTGATGCCATCATTTTCGAAGCCGTACTTATCTTTAAGAAGCAACAGTGATTCTGCCAGTCTGCCACGAATGTGCTTTTGGGTCAGGGAAACGGTTCTGGTGTTAGCAAAACCAAGTTCCCGCGATAGGTTCAATATTAATCTCTGGCAGAAGTGAATGTTTTTTAAAGCTGTGTTCTGAATATATTCAGCGCTGACAGTGCAAACCATCGATTCTTCAACGGTAACTGCAGTGGCAATATGAATTTCACCGGCAAACAGGGCACGGTAACCAATCATCCCAAGGGCGCGTGCCATCCTGATAATCTGTTCACGACCGGCTACTCCTTCCTTGTATATTTTTACTTTCCCATTCACAAGCATCATTAATCCGTTTGGTTTCTCTCCTTCCTTGAAAACAAACTCGTTTTTCTTATAATGAGCCAATGAAATATGCCGCTCTAATTCTTCCTTTTCTTCCCGGTTCAACAGATAAAATATGGAATTCGGATTCTCAAGAATGTCTTTTATACCCATTATTGAATTTAACATTTACATCCAACAGCATGCTTTACAGCATCAAAGTTATAAATTTTAAGAAATCAGTCTCCACTTTTTGGTTTTATTTTCAAAATCTATTGAATTACAAACAGGTATAGATACTGGCTTAGGTGATAAAATAATGAAAAAGTGTTGAAAATTTATACAAAAATAAAAATCTATTGGTTTAATATTTTGCAACAAGTGGCATCTTTCTACCAAATCCAAATGCCTTGGAACTCACCCGTAAAATAGGTGCAGCCTGAAATCGTTTATATTCATTGGTGTTTACCATCCTTATTACCCGCTCCACAGTAGCAGGGTCAAATCCCTTAGCTACAATCTCAGAGGGTGACAGATTCTGCTCAATAAAACTGAACAGGATTTCATCCAGTACCTCATACTCAGGCAATGAATCGGTATCTTTCTGATTCGGGCGCAGCTCGGCTGACGGAGGCTTTAATATACTGTTTTCAGGAATGATTTCCTCATTCCGGTTAATGAACCGGGCCATTTTAAACACGTCGGTTTTATACACATCGCCAAGCACAGCCAGTCCGCCATTCATATCGCCATATAATGTACCATAGCCTACAGCACATTCACTCTTATTTGTAGTATTCAGTAATATATGGCCAAATTTATTTGAAACTGCCATCAGAAAAATCCCTCTTGCCCTTGCCTGTATGTTTTCTTCAGCAATACCCGGCTCAGTTCCTTTAAAAAGTGGAGTAAGGGTTTCGTCAAATTGGTCAACTGCATTTTGAATAGGCACTATTTCATATTGTATCTTCAGATTCTCTGCCAGCTGCCTTGCGTCATCAACACTATGGTCTGATGAATACCTGGAAGGAAGCAACAGAACCCTAACGTTTTCACGGCCCAGGGCTTCAACCGCCAACACCACGGTAAGAGCCGAATCAATGCCTCCGGAAAGCCCCAAAACAGCCTGTTTAAAGTTCATCTTTTTAAAATAATCATGTATCCCCATAACCAGGGCATCATGAATTTTTTCAATGGGTTCAGTTTCAGGTTGCAGCTTTATTTCTCCCGTATGCTTTGTGTCAACCAGTATGAAATCTTCTTTAAAATAACTGAGTTCCTTTACAATTTCTCCTTTCTTGTTAATATAAACCGAACCCCCGTCAAACATCAGCTCTGTTTGTGCACCAACCTGGTTCACATAAACAATGGGAACTTTATATCGTTTGGCCTTTGAAACCAAAACATCTTTCCGCCAGCTTTCCTGGTTATAGGAAAAAGGTGAAGCCGAAATATTTACCACAATATCCGGGCTCAGAAGTGAATACTTCTGCATGGGGGATAACTGGTACAGCTTATTCTTGCCAAATTCATTGGCAGTAGGTTGTTCATCCCATAAATCTTCACAGATGGTAATGGCAATGCGCTGGCCTTTATATTGCACAACACGAAAATCGTGGTTTGGCTCAAAATGCCGGTATTCGTCAAAAATGTCGTAAGTAGGCAATAATGTTTTCCTGTGCACCGAGCGGACAGCGCCATCAGCCAGAAAAAACGCGGCATTATAAAGTGTCTTACCCCGTACATTTTCATTGATAAGAGGCGCTCCCACAATGGCTGCTACACCTTTACAGGCTAGAGCAATTGTTTTAACTGCCTCCTCTGCTTTTCTTATAAATTCCTTTTTTTCAAGTAAATCGTGCGGATAATAACCAGTGACCGACAATTCAGAGAAAACTACTACATCGGCACCAGCATTTTTTGCCCGTTCAATATTATCAATCATTTTACCGGAGTTTCCTTCAAAATCCCCTATTATATAATTTAACTGTGCCAGTGCAACCTTCATTACTTTATGTTTTTAATGTTTAGTACCCATCTGCCCCATAACAACAATATTCTAATACACGTGGAAGACATATTTCTATTATTATCAGCAAATGTCATATTTTTAGGTCAAATTCGCAATAAATTCAGCTCAGCAGCGTATTGAAATGATAATAATATTAAACACAGATTATTCCGGGATGAATTTAACCGGGAATTAATACATAATGATATATCTAAAAACAGCTTTAGCTGAAAAAGAATTAACATGAATATGAATAGATTTTTCAGAAATTACTTAATACTGTTTGCCATTCTGATTTTCATCTTCTCATGCAAAAGAAACCCTCTCAAAGTTGATATATCAGAAATTGAAACTGAAGTAGAAATTGTAAGGTTTGATCAGGAACTTTTCTCATTACCCCTGCAGGATACACTTGCAGAACTTTATGCTTTGCGTGACAAACATCCTGAATTTTTCGATCTGTTTACCTGGAAGGTAATCAATGCTGGCGGAATTACTGAGGAGAATTTCCCTCAGGTTATAGGAGAATTCCTCACCGATACTATGATTCAAAATGTAAAGAATTCAGTGGAGACAAAGTTTTCAGATTTTGAAGATACCAGCGAAGAATTAATTAAAGCGTTTAAATACTTCCACTACCATTTTCCATACAAGGAGCTACCTGTGATATATACCATGATTTCAGGATTTAACCAATCGGTGGTTACGGCTGAAAACATCATTGGTGTCAGCCTCGATAAATATCTTGACCGGGATTACAGTTATTACCAGAAGCTCAGTAATATTCCCTTGTACAAGATTAAAAATATGCATCCTGAGAAAATCCCTTCTGATGTAGCCTATGCATGGGGAATGACCGAATTTAATGAGTCGGCACATACCACCACATTGCTCGATCACATTATCTATCAGGGCAAACTGATGTACTTTGTGGATGCGATGTTGCCTGAGATGCACGATAGCCTTAAAATAGGATATACTGTCAAACAACTTGAGTGGTGTAGGGAAAATGAACCTCACATGTGGAACCACCTTATTGAAAACAGGGTACTTTATTCAAACACACGCATGGATATCCTCAGGTTCATCAATGACGGACCTTATACTACAGGATTCCCTGTTGAATCGCCAGCCCGGAGTGGCATATGGATTGGCTGGCAGATTGTAAGGCAATACAAGGAAAAGTACAATGAAGTAACGCTTTTTGAACTGATGGAAAACACGAATTATCAGCAAATTTTAAATGACTCGGCCTATTTCCCGGAATAGGCATTGAAGTTCCGGTTAAAATGAAATTGTAATCTGAACTTAAAATTAATCATAAAAAAAGGAGGCCCGGCCTCCTTTTTCATATCTTACAATTTCAGTCTGCAATTACCTTCTCCTGACTTTAATGTTGCGGAACCAAACATCATCCCCATGGTCCTGTAAAGCGATATACCCTTCTTTCGGCACGTTCGCCCAATCGGGATTAAGCTCAGGAAATTTAGAGTCTTTTACCAATTCATTCCATTCATCGGTCCATAAATGATACTCAAGAACCACTTCACCATTTTGTTTATGAATAACAGTACCTCTGTAAACAATCACTTCAGCCGAGTTCCATTCACCGGCAGGGTTGGCATTTTGTGGTTTTGCAGGAATAAGATCGTATAATGAACCGGACTTACGGTTACCATCTTTGCCCAGCTCGGCATCAAGGTGCCTTTCATTGTCAAGTACCTGCATTTCAGGAGCAGTCCTCCAGATTGGCCAGTCTTCTCTTTCCTCACCAAGGTAGAAAATACCAGAATTTCCACCTTCGCTGATTTTCCATTCCACTTTCAGATGGAAATCTGCAAACTTCTCATCGTAAAGAATGTCGCCACCTTCCTCTGCACCTGCTTCACCCATTCCTGAGCCTTTACAGTGTAATGTTCCGTCAACTACCTCCCAACCAGCAGGAAAAGTATCTTTGTTTACTCCACGCCAGTTTTCGACTGATTCACCATCAAAAAGCAACATCCAGCCCTCTTCTTTTTCCTGTTCGGTTAATTCATTGTTACCGACTGTTTCAGCCGATTTTTCAACGGCATCTTCGTTTGATTGTTTTTGACCTCCGGTACATGCAAATGCAAAAATTAATGCACCTGCAAAAAGGAAAGAAAGAATCTTTTTCATTTTTATTTATTTAATTGGTTAAAGAATTTACTCATATGCTTCCACATTACAAAAATAAATGAAAAATAGCACATGCCAAAAATTCAAACTTAATCCTTAAGTTATTAACAACATTCCTGTATTGAACCCAATTAAATTATATTTTTCAATTAATCTTTCGTAAATTTAATATCATATTTTCAATTTAAGTTATTGAACGATAATAAAATATAAAACATATGAGCATTACCGGTAAACCAAAGAAAATTGGGATACTTACAGCAGGTGGCGATTGCCCCGGATTAAATGCGGCAATACGTGGAGTAGGGAAAACAGCCATTGTTGAATACGGCATGGAAGTCATAGGCTTTAATGCCGGGTATTTGGGCTTGATAAATAACGATTACATAGAATTAAAGGAGTCGCAACTTTCAGGAATCCTTACTGTAGGAGGGACAATACTAGGCACTTCGCGCGAAAAACCCTACAAAATTGTTAAAAATGGCAACGAAGAATCCGACAAACCGGAAATGATAAAGCAGACCTACAGCAAACTGGGGCTCGATTGTGTTGTGTGCATAGGTGGCAACGGCACCATGAAAACAGCCCATATGCTTTCGCAGGAAGGGCTAAACATCATCGGCATTCCAAAAACCATCGATAACGATGTATATGGCACTGATGTAACCTTTGGCTTTGATTCAGCAGTGCAGATTGCCACCGAAGCAATCGACCGGTTGCACACTACGGCCAACTCCCACCAACGGGTAATGATCATCGAAGTAATGGGACATCACGCCGGATGGCTTGCCCTGTATTCGGGAATGGCCGGTGGCGGTGACATTATTTTAATTCCGGAAATACCCTACAATATCCGGTCGGTATGCAAAAAAATAGAACACCGTTACGAAGACAACAAGCCTTACTCCATAGTGGTAGTAGCAGAAGGGATCGAACACCCAAAGGAACACAGTGCAGCATCGTATATTGCTGAAGCCATTGAAACCTACACCGAAATAGAAACCCGCAAAACAGTTCTTGGCTACATTCAGCGGGGTGGCAGTCCTACTCCAATGGACCGGATACTTGCCACACGTTATGGCGCTTTTGCTACACAATGCATCGTGGAAGGGAATTTCGGAACAATGGTGGCAATGCGTAAGAGTGAACTCACGGCCGTGTCACTTGAAGAAGTTGGAGGTAACCTCCGACTGGTTGAGCCCGATAATTCACTCATCCTTAAAGCCAGAAAAATGGGCGTTTCTTTTGGTGATGAATTCATGAGTTAAGTCAGGGGCAGGTATACCAGCTTCTTGGTTTCAAAAAATTCCTCATCAAACCATTCTGAAAGCTCTTCAACTGAAGCACTTTTTCTAAAAGGGCGGATCTCGCTTTCAATATTGCCCCCTTTTAGATATAAAATGCCATTGGGAATGGCATTTTGCTGCTTTGAAGCTATATTTTTTTGAATCCAGCCAACAAATTCAGGCAATTGTGTAACAGCCCGGCTTACTACAAAATCGAACTTTTCTTTAAGTTGCTCGGCTCTTACATGTTCCGCATACACATTTGTCAATCCCAGGCTTGCCGCTACTGCATTAACCACCTTTATCTTTTTTCCAACTGAATCGACCAGGTGAAACTGAACCTCCGGAAATAAAATGGCAAGGGGAATTCCCGGGAATCCCCCACCTGTGCCAACATCCAGCACCTTTGTTCCGGGGGTAAACCTTACAAATTTTGCAATTGCCATTGAATGCAATACATGCCTTTCATAAAGTTCATCAATGTCTTTTCTCGATATTACATTTATTTGTGCATTCCATTCAGCATACAAAGGTTGCAGCTGCTTATATGCATCGATTTGATGATCGCTTAATTTTTTGAAGTACTTACTGATTATTTCCATTCTGACGGTATATCTTCTCTGCCCATTTCAGTATTTTCAATTAGCTTAAACAACATTTCCCTGGCTCTGAAAAGTTGTGCTTTGACAGTACCAAGAGGCAGATCAAGTTCTTTGGCAATTTCTTCATATGAAAATTCCTTGAAATATCTTAATTCAACCAGCATCCTGTAGCGCGGCTTTAATTTTCGTACAACATGATGCAGCAATATGGCTTTTTGTTGCCTGATAAGCTTCTCTTCAGGATCCGGATCTTTTGATTTTAATTTAACAGCGTCTGTACTTTCTCCTGAATCCTCAATCTCAATGGCTACATACGATCCTTTTTTACGTCGTAAAAAATCGATGCAATTGTTGGAAGCAATCTTGAACAACCAGGTACTGAAAGCATAAGTGGGTGAATACTGGTGCAGGTTTCTAAATGCTTTACCAAATGCCTCAAGAGTTAAATCCTCAGCATCATTGCGGTTGTTTACCATTTTAAGCAACATAAAATAGATAGCATCCCGGTAGCGTGCGAGAAGCCGGGTAAAAGCCTTTTCATCTCCTTCAAGTGCTTTTTGCACCAATTCGAAATCATGAAGTGCTTTCTCTGACAGATTTAATTTCCTATCTTCCATTCTTTTTTCCGTCCGTAGCTGTAGTACCGAAGACGAAAAGCCAGTTTAATAAACGGTAACAAAATTGCTATCACAAACGAAGGTAAGAATAATTTATATTCCTGCAGCCGTGAAAGAAGCTTTTTAATGATAAGCAAATTACACACTATCAAACAAATGACCATACCTGTCACCAACGGCCAGACTGCAGGTACACGAACAATTAAAAGAGCTGTCAGAGGAATAAAAAGCAGGGTTACCCATTCATAAAACAATAACAGGAAACGAATTCCCGCAGGCAGGTGCTTTCTTATATGCCCCTCTTTCTTAACCAACTCAAGGTAATCTTTAAATTTTACATCTTCATTCCTGTTAATGGCAGTATCAGCTGATAAAACCAATGAAACAGGTCCTTTCCGTATAAAAGAATTAATTACAAGTTCCAAATTGGCAAAAGGTTCTGAAATTTTACCCCTGAAACCTCCCTCGTTAAAATACAACTGTTTTTGAAATGCCACATTTTCCTCCGACAGAACAAATGGCAAACGGTTGGCAATAAAACCAAAACTTTTTACCTGCTGAAAAAAATATTCCACCCTGAACAGCAGGTTATAGAACGATCTCTGTGGGGTAATATTGGAATAATTCACCACCGTATGGCTGCCGCTGTTTAATCGTGAAGAAACTTCATTAAGCCAGGGCGTTGTTGCCATATTGGCTGATGGTGGTATAAGTGTTACCCAGTCATGGCGAGCCGCCTTAAGTGCAATGTTCTGGGCCATTTTTTCAGAATAGGGTGTATTCTGCTTCAATGAGGATACAATTAAATGCGGATGATCTGTTTTTATATTGCCCAACACCTGGAGTGATTCATCCTGCGAGAAATTATCAACAGCCACTACTTCATAATCCCCTTTACGTTTTTCCAGAAATGGTTTTAGGTTCCTTCCCAGGTTTTCCTCTTCATTTTTGACTACCAGTAAAAGAGACAAAGGAGACAGACTTCCTGCCGGCAAATTTTTATGTAATGCAGCCCGCAAGGTTATAAACAGCATGTAGGCAACATGAAGCACAAACAGAACAATAAATAAAATGAATAAAGCCCAATCGATCGGATGCCCCCGGAGGATAGCATTTTGTATAGGTTCCACTTTGCAGACGGTTTAAAAATATAAACACCAAAAATGGATACTTTCAGGTCAATAACAAAATTTTAAGTAACAAAAATAGGACCGTTGAATTAGAATTTATTAACAGGTAGGTTACGACTGATTCTCCAATGAATTCAAGTTAAATGGCTATATTTGCGCCTTTAATACGGGCATATGGAATTTATACTAAATGCAACAGAAAGTGGGTCAAGGGCCAGGACAGGTGTGCTTCACGCCAGTCATGGCGCTATTGAAACTCCTGTTTTTATGCCTGTGGGTACTGCCGGTACTGTAAAGGGGATTCATACCCGTGATTTAAAGCATGACATTGGCGCCCGTATTATTTTAGGCAACACTTACCACCTTTACCTTCGGCCGGGCATGGAAATCCTTGAAGCAGCAGGCGGACTGCATAAGTTTAACCTGTGGGAAGGGCCCATACTTACCGACAGTGGTGGATTCCAGGTTTTTTCACTTGGAGATATTCGCAAGCTAAGTGAAGAAGGCGTTAAGTTTCAATCGCATATCGATGGTTCCTATCACCAGTTTACCCCTGAAAGTGTAATGGATATTCAGCGGACAATAGGGGCAGATATTGTAATGGCCTTTGACGAATGCACTCCCGGGGATGCTGATTACACTTATGCAAAAAAATCCCTTGAACTTACCCAGCGCTGGTTGCACAGGTGTTTCGAACGGTTTAACAGCACCGGGCCAAAATACGGACATGAGCAGTCGCTGTTTCCGATTGTCCAGGGAAGCGCATATGCCCAGCTCCGGAAAGTGGCCACCGAACATGTAAAATCATTTGATGCAAACGGTTATGCAATCGGAGGCCTTGCTGTTGGCGAGCCCGAAGAAGTTATGTATGATATGATTGAAGTGGTGACGGCCGATCTCCCCGAAAATAAACCACGGTATCTGATGGGGGTGGGAACGCCTGTAAACATCCTGGAATCGATTGACAGAGGTGTTGATATGTTTGATTGTGTTATGCCTACACGGAATGGGCGCAACGGCATGTTGTTTACCTCGGAAGGAATAATTAATATCCGGAATAAAAAATGGGAAAACAACCACAACCCTATCGACAGGAATGGAACTTCCTTTGTAGATCAATACTCACTGGCATACCTCAGGCATTTGATTATTTCGAATGAAATGCTGGGCGCACAAATTGCCAGTCAGCATAACCTGGCTTTTTACATGTGGCTTGTTAATACTGCCCGTGTAAAAATACTGGAAGGAACCTTTAAAAGCTGGAAGGAAGAAATGGTAAAACAATTAAGAAACAGGTTGTAACGGCATGAGATTTTATAAAACCATTGACATTTATATTACCAAAAAATTCCTGGGTACCTTCTTTTATGCCATTGCCCTTATACTAAGTATTGCCGTTGTTTTCGACATGTCGGAAAACCTTGATGAGTTTTTATCAAAAGAAATCACCTGGGGAACTATAATTTCAGAATATTACCTGAATTTCATTCCCTATTTCGCCAATCTGTTCAGCCCTCTATTTACCTTTATTGCTGTTATTTACTTTACTTCCAAAATGGCATACAATACCGAGATAATTGCCATTCTAAGCAGCGGGGTTTCTTACAAAAGGCTCATGCGGCCTTACCTTGTTTCAGCATTCGTAATTGCGGTATTCTCATATATGCTCGGAAATTATGTTATTCCACCGGCCAACGAAACCATGAACCAGTTCCGCCAGGTTTATATCGACAACAACCGCCAGAATTTTTCAAACGAATTCAACATCCACAGGCAAATTGAGCCGGGTGTGTTTATTTATATGCAACGATTTAGCTCGGGTAATGTGGGCCAGCGATTCACACTTGAAAGAATTGAAGGACATGAACTGAAAGAAAAATTAACGGCCGAGAACATCAGGTGGGATGAAGAAAATGGAAAATGGATACTTAACAACTGGTGGTCGCGACGGATTTATGAAACGCACGAAGAATTTGACAAAGGATACCGGAAGGATACTACGCTAAATATGACACCTCAAGAGTTTAAGGTGGTAAAAAACCAAATGGAAAGTTTCACCACTCCTGAACTGAAAAAAGAAATTAAACAAATGAAAATGCGTGGTGTGAATTCAGTGGAATGGGAAATTGAAAGGCATAAACGAATTGCAGGTCCTTTTTCAGCATTCATTTTAACAATAATCGGAGCAGGACTTGCTTCACGTAAAATCAAAGGAGGTTTGGGCCTTCACCTGGGGTTGGGTTTGCTTCTGAGTTTCTCCTACATCCTGTTCCAGCAGGTTTCCACTGTATTTGCGATAAGTGGGAATGCACCTCCTCTCCTGGCGGTCTGGATTCCAAACCTTGGATATAGTGTTATCGCCTTTTTTGTTTTCACATGGGCTGCCAAATAAAATAGTTATATTGCAGAAACCATAGCTTCCAAGATTCAACCATCCAATGTAATAATTCGAAAGACCTATGTCAATTATCAGGGAAATATGACAGGCAATAAGAGAAAACAGGAAGCCAACTGAAAAAATTTATAATTTTGCCCCGGTTTAAATGAATTGAAAAACCCGAAAAAAGGAATTTATAATTTAAAAAAAGCTTTATGTCATTAAGAAGTAATATTCTTGACCTTCGAAAAAGAAAAAGGGAGGTACAAAAAGGCGGCGGCGACAAGGCCATCGAGAAACAGGCAAAGATGGGCAAATTAACCGCTCGCGAACGTGTTCTTGCCCTTTTGGATAAAAATTCATTCCATGAGTACGATTTATTTGTTGAGCACAGCGCGAAAGACTTTGGAATGGATTCAAAGGTACTGCACGGCGATGGGGTAATCATTGGCACAGGCACTATTTACAGCAAACCGGTATGTATTTTTGCACAGGATTTCACTGTAGCCGGAGGATCACTGGGTTTGATGCACGCGCGAAAAATTACCAAAATAATGGATCATGCCCTTAAAATGAGGGTCCCGCTTATAGGAATTAATGATTCAGGAGGTGCCCGTATCCAGGAAGGGGTGAACTCGCTTGCCGGATACGGTGAGATATTCTTCCGCAATACCCTGGCATCGGGTGTGATACCCCAGATTTCAGTAATCCTGGGTCCTTGTGCCGGTGGCGCAGTATATTCTCCCGCTCTTACCGACTTTGTGTTTGTGGTGGAAAATATCTCAAAGATGTTCATCACCGGCCCCAGTGTTATTAAGTCGGTGCTTGGTGAAGAAATCTCGATGGAAGAGCTTGGCGGCGCACGCGTTCATGCAGAACTTACCGGCAATGCACATTTTTTTGCTACCAGTGAGCTGGAATGCTTCGAACAGATTAAAAAGCTTATCAGCTACATCCCTCGCAACAACGGCGGAAAAGCAATGCCATTTCCTCCGAAGTCTCCAAAAAAAGGTAAAAAGATTGAGGACATTGTACCTGCCGATGCACGCATACCCTACGATATGCGCGACATCATTAAAACCATTACCGACAGTTCAGAATTTTTCGAGGTAATGGAACTTTTCGCGCCCAATATTATAATTGGGTTTGGACGCATGGAAGGCGATACCGTTGGATTTGTTGCCAACCAGCCGATGGTTCTTGCCGGTGTACTTGATACCGACAGTTCCGATAAAGCAGGCCGGTTCATACGCTACTGCGACGCATTTAATATCCCTATTGTTACACTGGAAGACCTGCCCGGTTATCTGCCAGGTGTCGACCAGGAACATGCAGGCGTTATCCGTCACGGTGCAAAAATTTTATATGCCTACAGCGAGGCTACAGTACCTAAAGTTACAGTTATTCTAAGAAAAGCATATGGCGGAGGTTACATCGCAATGAACTCACGTCACCTTCGTGCCGACTTCGTATTTGCATGGCCCACTGCAGAGATTGCTGTTATGGGACCTGAAGGAGCTGCTAACATTGTATTCAGGAAAGAAATTTCGGAAGCTGAAAACCCTGAAGAAGTACGGCAGCAAAAAATACAGGAATACAAGGAAAAATTTGCCAATCCGTATGTGGCAGCAGCACAAGGGTATATCGATGAAGTGATCGAACCCAAAGAAACCCGTGGCCGTATTCTTCATGCATTGCAGGTGTCGCAAAACAAGAGCGTATTTCTTCCCAATAAAAAACACGGAATTCCTCCGTTTTAATCCGATAAAAAATTGCTATGGCAGAAGAAAAAGAATTTAAAAATCTGGTTATTCAAGGTGCGGTCTATAAAACCACCTTTACCTGGAAATTTGAGAACAGGGTAAACTGGGAAGCACCAAACCCCAACCTGATCTACTCATTTATACCGGGAACAATAATCGACATATTTGTTAAACCAAAGCAAAAAGTTAAGGAAGGGGAAACCCTGCTCCTGCTTGAGGCTATGAAAATGCAAAATCAGGTAAGGATGCCTTTCGATGGTGAAATAGTGAAAATCCACATTTCAAAAAATGAAATCATCCCAAAAAAATTCCTGATGCTGGAAATTAAACCGGCCCGATAGAGTTTACTGGTAAAAAGAAACATACAGAAAACCGTCTCAAATTTTATTTTTGAGGCGGTTTTTTATTTCCACCTGCTGAAAAGTTCTTAATAGGTTCATATGTGATTCAATAAAGCAAAGCTGTTTTTTCCTAATAAAGGCTATACCTTCTCCGGTGTTAATTCAATATAAACTCAATGTTAACTCAATACAAACTCAATGTAAATTCAATTATAATTGAGTTTACACTGAATTAATACTGAGTTTATACTGAATTCATATTGAGTTAAATCAGGCTTTGGTCGCATTTATTTAATTGCCAACTCAGACCAGATGAATGAAATAGCTTCATTTAGCTTAGATAGAATCGGGAATGATATATCCACTGAAAACCTAAACCTACTTTTTGAACAATTAAATTTCCTGCATTTTGTTAATCCCTGTAAGTTTTCTCAACAGCAGCGCTTCAGTTTCTTATTAAAAATGATTAGTTTTAGTCGTTTGGAAAAAGTATGAAGCAGCTCCTGTTGTCAATAATATTCATATGTTTTGCCGGGTTTCTGACGGCACAAACAGGGGTATGCCTTAAATCGACTGAAGGTACCGATTTCTGGTTTGGTTTTATGGAAAGCCGCAATTACAATCCTGACCATTTCCTTGAAATTACTGTTACAGCTAAAGAAACTACCAACTTCCAGATTTTAGTTGGCCCGGGTGAAATACCGCTCAACGGCACTTATACAGTACAGGCCAATAATTCGTTACAGGTTAAAATTCCGTGGGAACTGGTTGAAACAATTGGTTCGGAAAATATACAGGACAAAGGCATACGCATGTTATCGCAAAATCCAGTAAATGTATATGCGCTGAACTGGGACCATAATTCAGCAGATGTAGCGGTAATATACCCAACGGCATCACTTGGCACGGAATATTTTGCCATGTGTTATTACCCTGACATCGACGAGACGAACCCGTTAACCGGCAACGGGCGCAACAGCGAATTCTTAATTGTGGCTACAGAAGATCAAACACGTGTTGAAATAATTCCCTCCAGGGTCACCCACGGAGGAGTGCCAAAAAATTCGCTTATTACCATGACTTTAAACAAGGGACAGGTTTTCCAGGTACAGTCGGAGAATATCCAGGGAAGCCATCTTGAAGGACAGGGTGATTTAACGGGCAGTTACATTTCAGCCAACAAACCGGTTGCTTTTTTTTCCGGATCGCTCAGCACGCGCATCCCTGTAGGGCAATGCTGCTGGGATCATTTGTATGAACAAATACCACCGGTTCATTCATGGGGGATGGACTATTTTCTTGCACCGCTCAAAAGCAGGGAAGTCGACAGGTACCGTATTATGGCGGCACATGATAACACCACCGTCCATATCTCCGGGCGCCAGCCTGTAACACTTAACAGGGGGGAATTTCATGAAATGGTGGCCAGGCATAACGATCCCACACGGGTATTGGCCAACAAGCCCGTCATGGTTGCACAGTTCAGCCAGTCGCGCGACATCGACCGTGAATTCACAGGCGGCGACGGCGACCCGTTTATGATTATCCTTAGCCCGGTCAATCAATCGCGCAATGATGTTACATTCGTTGCCTATGAATCGCCCGACATTGACTATGAAGGTTATGAAGGAATCACCAGCTATTTTATAAATATCATTGCTGCCACAGGAGAAATCGAAAACATCCGTTTAAACGATGAACCAGTTACAGCGGAATTCCGGAAATTCCCTGAAGGAAATTATTCATACGCACAAGTGAAAATAGATGCCGGCACCCATCGGCTTGTAAACAAAAATCCTGATAAGGGTTTCCTGGCTTACGCCTATGGTTTTGGTGGTGTGGAATCATATGGGTATGGCGTAGGATTCAACCTTGATTTAACACTCGATTTAGGTGAAAGTGCATTTTTTGAAAATGACACCCTCCTGCTTTGTTTTGGTGATACCCTTACACTGGATGCAGGGCCTTATTTTGATTCCTATCTTTGGGATAACGGACAAACCTCGCAACTGAGAGCTGTCAGCAGCCAGGGCTGGTATTCTGTAAAAACAACCACCAACGATGGTTGCGAACTTGAAGATGAAGTTTTTGTATTGATAAGCCGGCCAACAACGAACCTGGAAACGTCATTCGAAGTTGAATGCCACCCATACCAGGCAGAATTGATTGCAGGTGATGACTACCAAAAATATGTCTGGCAAGATGAATCGGGAGATACCCTTTCAATGGCACAGGAATTTGCTGCATCAGAAACCGGAAAATTCAGTATAACAGTTTTTGATCAATATAACTGTTCATCGAGCGACACAATGGAACTGATAATACATCCTGTTCCTGGTATTAATTTTTCAGGGTCAGCTCAGGTTTGCGGAGAATATACATCAAGCCTCTCAGTTACCCTTTCCGGTACGGCAGATTCAATCTGGAATTTCGAAAACAGCATCCGGTGGAGTTCAAATAATAATTCCCTTCAACTTTTAGATACTACCAATACTTCGGTAAACTTATTGGCAGAGGATTGGGGTAATTATGAGATTTATTATCACTTAAGAACCATCGATAACTGTGAAAGAACCGACACCTTCCGCATCCGCTTTTATCCGCAGCCTGTTTCTGAATTTGAATTTGGTGCAAATGAGCAATGTACAGGATACAACCAGGTTTTAACCTTCACAGGCTCCGCCAGAAGCAGTGCCGAATTTCACTGGAACTTTAACGGAAGCGAAATATTAGATACCCTTAATAATCAGTCGTATCTTGTTACACTTGGTGCAAACCTCAATGAACCTCCTTCAGTTAGTTTATATATTGATGATAACGGTTGCCTAAGCGACACCACTGTTAAATATTCAGGGGCAATGCCTAATTTTACAATTGATACCGGCCCAACCAGGGGATGTGATTCCTTAACAGTTGATTTTACCGGCCGGTTGCTGACAGATGATCCGATTGATTTTAAATGGAATTTTCATGACGGATCGACCAACTCAAATCCGTCAGTTAACAAAAAATATACTGAACCAGGTTTTTATAAGGTAAACCTTACCATTACAAACCCGGTAAGCCAATGCACCAACAGCTTTACCATCGACAGCATGGTAAGGGTTTTTCCCACCCCTGTTGCAGAAATTGCTGCAGATCCTGAATTTTGCTATCCCGATACCACCCGGTTAATCTATAAGAACTACATTGATTCATCATTCAGCTTATGGGAATTTGAGGGTATGCACAAGTTAAGCAATGGGAACGACACTGTGGAAGTGGTATTCGATAATCCCACAGCCACAGTCAGATTAACAGTTGAGGAATACGGTTGTGTTAGTGATCCTCTTGAATTGCAACTAAAGCGTAAACCCGTGTTCGATTTTCACTCTCAGACGAATGAAGGCTGCGAGCCATTTTCTACCTTGATTTTTGCTGAGACCACCGACAATAACATCCAGTTTGAATGGGTGCAGGACACTCTTCCCTGGCCGACTGAGAATCCACGTTTTTATACAGCTTCAGGCCCGGGGAAATTCGATATTAGACTTATTGCCCGTTCAATGGAAACAGGTTGTTCCGATACACTCCTTAAAACCGACTGGATAAAAGTCAATCCAAAACCCGGTGCAAATATCCGGATCGATTATCCTGTAGCAATGATCGAAAATGCACGAATTTCATTTACCAACCGCACTCCCGACGGAGAATTTTTTTTATGGGAATTTGGTGACGGCAACGCCTCCGAAGAATACCATGCGGTTCATACCTACACTGAACCCGGGGAGTACTTTGCACAGCTTATTGCAGAAACGTCATTGGGATGTAAAGACACAGCCGGTGTTACAATTTCGGTAGTGCCCTCTGCAGTATATGCACCCAATGCCTTCAGGCCTTCGAGCCCGATAGAAGAAAACCGTACGTTTATGCCGGTAAGAACGGGTATTGACCCTTACCGTTTTACGCTTTCGATTTACAACCGTCAGGGCCGGCTGGTATATGAAACCGATTCACCTATAGAAGCATGGGACGGGACAATGCCCGACGGACAACCGGCTAATATGGGAAACTATATCTGGATAGCCCGTTATTTCGATATACAGGGGTTTGAACGTGAACAGAAAGGTCAGGTTTTACTTATCAGGTAGCGGTTTTAATTATTGAAATCCATTCCCTTCATCAAACACATCATAAAAAGGAAGATGACTTTCCCGGCCTATTGATTTCAGCAGGAAAACAAGGCTTATTTCACTTGTACCCCCTGTTTGCCCCCAGAGTCCCGATACCGCAACATCATAACTGTAATTGATCTGCCACTGTTTACGACTGAATCCTAACAAAAAAATCACCGCATCGTATTGCAATCCAAAATTTTGCCGGAACCATGTTCCGGCGGAAAAGCCTTTCATGGAGGCAAATAAACCATAATTCACCTGCCCGTAATTGTCCTGGAACTGCATTACGATTTGTGGTGACAGGTCAAACGTTTTTCTTAGCTGTCCATGAAGGTATATTGGAAGGCGTGAACCGAAATGGAGCGAATACTTTCGGGGAAGCACATCGGTATGAGCAGAATCGGTATAGAAACTTCTTTGCGGTTCGGTAAGATGATGTATGGCTAAACCTCCAAAATGTTTACTACTGTATAGCAGCAGTCCGGCTGAAAAGTCGGGATAGGTATGTTTCACATCGGGGACCCAGGCCAGCTCTTCCGAAATACCGTGGTTTCCATTGTAAGGATCCAGGTTATCGGCAAATACCAGCTTATCGAGATTAAGGCTGTTTTGATGTATTCCTGCCTGTATGGCACCATGCAAACGGTAATTTTTGCTTACCCTTATAAAAACAGCATACGACGCATTCAACTGCAGCGACTGAAGGCTGTTGGCTGCCTGGGCATCATTAAGCACAAAGAAACCAAGTCCTCCCTGCAGCTTTTCAGCAGAAAAATCGAATGCTGCACTGTAGGTGTTAAAAGCATTGCTGAATCCCTGCCACTGGTTCCGGTATTGAAGCGCCAGCCGGGGAACTCCTACAGAGCCGGAGAAAGCAGGATTCAGGTAAAGCGGATTGGAAAAAAACTGTGAAAATGAAACATCCTGCGCCTGTAGGTTTGTTGGCAACAGGAACATAATTAATAATGCACATGATATAAGCAACCTCAGTTTAAACATATTTCGTTTTTCACGATGGAATAAATATAACCAAATTACATGGTTTATTTAAACCGCTTCCATAGAAAAAGGCTGTTGTGATCAACAGCCTTTCTAAAATCTAACTAAACTAATACTAAAACTACACTTCCCTTTTTTCCCTCTGTGAATTCTTAATTCCAAAGCATGTTACTGGTCATCCAGTTTTCAAGCTCAAGTTGTTTCTCAGCTTCAACTACATATTCCTCAAAAGCCGGTACATTCCAGTTTTCATCCTCCAGCATCCATGCTTCAATCACAAGGCTTTCTTCCGTTTCCTGTACTGTTTCAGCTCTTACCCAATACGTATCGTTAACCATCCAGTTCTCGAGTTCCAGTTTTGTTTCCATCATGTTTTCAAGGCCTGAGACAACAATTGCTTCTTTTCCTGTTGCATTCACACTTCCACTTATTAAAATTAAAGCGAAAATTGCGACCAACATCATTTGATTTACCTTTGTTTTCATTGTTTCGTTGTTTTTCTATTTCTGTTTTCTAAACTTGTTTCATCTAATAGACTGTTTACAAGCACAAAGGTTACATCATTTTTATGCAAAAAGAATAAAAAGTTTATGAGGAGGCTGAAAAATCCGGTGAATGAAGGATTCTACCGGCTAAAAAAAACACCGGCAGGTACCTTATTCTCAAAATCTACCGGCAAATGGCGGAAGATTCCGAACACAGCTGACCCACTTCCCGACATGGAAGCATATAAAGCTCCCCATTCATAAAGGGTTTCCTTCCATTCCCTAATTTCGGGATACTGTGGAAATATGCTTTTCTCAAAGTCGTTTACCACTTTATATTTCCATTCTTCAACCGGAACTGAAGAAAGTTCCGTAAGTGAAAATAATGGTTGTGCGGGAACGATGTTCTTATATGCCTGGATTGTACTGACCGACACATCGGGTTTGACTATAACTATCCTATAGGCTGACAGATCGAGCTCAATGGGACGTAGCTGATCCCCTATACCAATGGCATATGCCGGTTTATTTTCGATAAAGAAGGTACAGTCGGCGCCCAGCCTGACTGCATATTCCTTTAACTTGTCAAAGGGAAGGCCAAGATTGAAGTAATTATTCAGCATTTTTAGTGTAAAAGCTGCATCAGACGAACCTCCTCCCAACCCGGCACCAGTAGGAATAACCTTATGCAGATAAAACTGAACGGAAGGCAATTCAAAATCCTTTTTCAAAAGATTATAGGCCTTTATAACCAGGTTATCCTGTGAGGCACCCTCAACAGGCAGACCGGAAAAGGTTATATCGGTTTTACCGGTTTCAGCCATTTCAAGGGCATCGGAAAGTTTTACCGGATAAAATACTGTCTCCAGATTATGATATCCGTCTGGACGTTTCGATACAACATGAAGACCAATGTTTATTTTCGCATTTGGAAAAACGATCATATCATTTAAGATTCTTATTCATGATTCATCAGCTCATATTCCTTCGGATTACCACATGTACAAATGAGGTTCCGGTCGCCCCAGGCATTATCGACACGACCAACCGGCACCCAGAATTTGTTCTCTTTAACCCAGTGCAGTGGCCAGGCAGCCTTGCTCCTCGGATAGGAATGCTCCCATGAATCGGAACTTACCACTTCGGCCGTATGAGGGGCATTTTTTAAGACATTATCATTCCTGTCGGCTTCACCCTGTTCAACTTCCTTTATCTCATCAAAAATTGTATTCAAAGCTTCAATAAAGCGGTCAAGTTCGTTTTTTGATTCGCTTTCAGTTGGTTCAATCATGAGTGTACCAGGCACCGGGAAAGAAAGCGTGGGTGCATGAAAACCAAAATCCATCAGGCGCTTTGCTATATCCGATTCAGTGATCCCTGCCGTATTTTTCAGGTGCCGGCATTCCAGTATCAACTCGTGACCAACACGCCCTGTTTTACCAATGTAAAGAATCCCGTAGTTTTTCTTTAAAGCTGAGGCAATGTAATTTGCATTTAATATTGCTATTTGTGTGGCCCTGGTTAATCCTTCGGCTCCCATCATTTTTATATAGCCGTACGTAATGGGTAACACTGATGCACTGCCCCAGGGGGCAGCCGCTACAGAATTTATTCCCACATGTCCGTTATTCATAATGGGGTGCGAAGGCAGAAATTTTACAAGGTGTGATGCAACTGCAATTGGTCCTACTCCGGGGCCTCCACCTCCGTGTGGAATGGCAAAGGTTTTATGAAGGTTCAGGTGGCAAACATCAGCTCCAATAATTCCGGGGGTAGTAAGCCCTACCTGGGCATTCATATTGGCTCCGTCCATATATACCTGCCCACCATTGTCATGAATGATTTGACACATCTCCTTAATAGAAGTTTCAAACACTCCGTGGGTTGATGGATAGGTTACCATGAATGACGAAAGCACCTCCTTATTTTCAGTTGCTTTTTTGCGCAAGTCTTCAAGATCGATATTTCCGTTGTTGTCGCATGCAACCACCACTACCTTCATGCCTGCCATTACTGCGCTGGCAGGGTTTGTTCCGTGCGCGGAGGAAGGAATCAAAACTACATTCCGCTTTTCTTCTCCCCTGCTCAGATGGTATTCCCTGATCACCAACAAACCGGCATATTCGCCGGCAGCGCCCGAGTTGGGCATGAGGCTTACATCGGCCATACCCGTTATTTCGGATAAATCGCGGCGTAATTCCTCCATCATCTCGTGGTATCCCCGTGCCTGGTTTTTAGGCACAAAAGGATGTATGCCGTTGAATTCAATCCAGCTAAGCGGCAGCATTTCAGTAGCTGCATTTAGTTTCATTGTACATGAGCCCAGTGAAATCATAGAGTGAGTCAGCGAAATATCCTTATGTTCAAGCCTTTTAATGTACCTGACCATCTCTGTTTCCGAGCGGTAACGGTTAAATACCTCCTGCTGCATGAATTCAGTTATGCGGCTGAACTTACTATCAATTTCGAATCCTTCTGGATATTCCAGGACGGCCGGCCATCGGTTATTTGCAGCCTTTGCAAATACCTCCAGTATCCAGGTCATGTCTTCACGGTTTGTGGTTTCATCGATGCTGATGCCCACTTCGCCATTGTCGAAATACCTGAAGTTCATTTCCAATTCGAGAGAAAGCCATTCAATGTCTTCGCGTTTTACATGTTTTGGCAAAGCAAAACGAATGGTATCAAAAAATTGCCGGTTCAACTGCCGGTATCCAAGTTTTTCCACTTCCTCAGCAAGGAATGCCGCAATGTTATGAATCCGTTCAGCTATCATTTTGATCCCCTCCGGCCCGTGATACACACCAAAAAAGCTTGCCATTGTAGCCAGCAATGCCTGCGCGGTACATATATTTGAAGTTGCTTTTTCACGTTTAATATGTTGCTCCCGTGTTTGGAGGGCCATGCGCAGCGCCCTGTTACCGTGCATGTCTTTGGAGACCCCGATAATCCTTCCGGGCATATAGCGTTTGTATTCTTCACGGGCGGTAAAGAAGGCAGCATGGGGACCGCCATACCCCATGGGTACACCAAACCGCTGACTGTTACCAAAAACGATATCCGCGCCCCATTCACCCGGAGGTTTTAGCAGCGCCAGTGAAAGCAAATCAGTTGCAACAGCAACTTTAATTTCTTGCTGATGTGCCTTCTCCACCAGTTCCGAATAGTCGGTAATTTCGCCATCGGAATTGGGGTATTGCAAAATAATACCAAACACATCACTTGTAAATTCAAACTTTTCTTTAGGCAATATCCTAAGTTCGATACCCAGTGGCACTGAACGGGTATTTAACACATCCAGTGTTTGAGGCCATACTTTTTCATCGACCATTACAACATTTACCCCCTCCTTCTCCATTTTCCTGGATCGCAGGTTATGCATCATTACCATAGCTTCGGCTCCGGCTGTTGCCTCATCGAGCAGAGAAGCATTTGCAATCTCCATGGCTGTTAGCTCACATACCATAGTCTGAAAATTAAGCAATGCCTCCAGCCGGCCCTGAGAAATTTCAGCCTGATAAGGTGTATAGGAGGTATACCATACCGGGTTTTCGAGCACGTTGCGCAAAATAACAGCAGGAGTAATGGTATCGTAATAGCCCATGCCAATGTATGTATTAAACACCTTGTTCTTTCGGGCAAGACTTAATATTTTCCTGTAATATCGTCTTTCGGTTAATCCTTCCTGAAGCTTCAGAGGTTCCTTCAGCCTTATATTATCGGGAACCGTTTGTTTGATCAGTTCTTCCATGGAAGACACTCCAATTGACTGAAGCATTTCAGTAATCTCGCCCTCGCGCGGGCCAATATGCCGGTTTACAAAATGATCGTGAGACATCTGCCTGTTATTTTGATTAATTGTTTGCAAGTATAAACTTAAGCTCGTGGGTAAAAAATGATTTTAAACCAATATCTGTCACCAATACCATATGAAGGAGGATTTTTTAAAGTTTCCCGCACATTTGATTAGGTTAGAAAAGGGTTGGATTTTTTTTCAAATCCAAGGGTAGTTTCCGGTCCGTGGCCGCAAAATACTATTGTTTCATCGGGCAACAGAAACAATTTGTTTTTAATGTTGGAAACCAGTTGCTGGTAATCGCCTCCAGGTAAATCGCTCCGGCCAATACTTCCGTAAAAAAGCACATCGCCAGCGATTAAAACTTTTTCATCTTTGTTGTAAAACACAACGTGCCCGGGTGAATGGCCCGGTACATGAATGATTTGAAATGATGTATTCCCGAAATTCAATTCTTCATTTTCCTGAAAAAACGAATCGGGGGCTTTTACCTCGTTCATATTAAAGCCAAACAACTGTCCCTGCTCAACTGCATTTGCAATCCAAAACGCATCGTCGGGATGGGCTTTAAACGGGATACCAAATTCTTCCCGCACGTATTCAACACCCATAATATGATCGAAATGACAGTGGGTATTTGCAATTAATTCAGGTTTCAGATCATTGGCTGCCAGGTAATCTTTAATTTCCTTGAATTCCTCTTCGAAATAAAATCCCGGATCAATAAAAATGCATTGTCCTGTTTCATCAGAAACAATATAAGAATTTTCCTGCAGGGGATTTACGACAAACTTTTCAATCTTAAGCATACATTAATGATTTACTTTTCCTTTTAAAAGAGGAACAAAAACAAATCCCCCATGTTTTTCAGTTTTAAACTCTTCATCTGAAATCCGAACAATAACCATCATTTCCTGCCGTGTTTCATTCCCAACAGGAATCACCATCCTGCCTCCGATTTTAAGTTGTTCTTTAAGAGCGGGAGGTACATCGGAAGCACCTGCTGTAACGAGAATTTTATCGAAGGGTGCAAAATTGGGAAGTCCTTCGTAGCCGTCACCAAAGAAGAAAGCGGGTTGGTAACCAATTTCAGGCAAAAAATACTGCACTTTCTGAAACAACTCTTTCTGTCGTTCAATGGTAAAAACCCTTGCCCCTAATTCAACGAGAACCGCAGCCTGGTATCCGGAACCTGTACCTACTTCCAGCACTTTTTCATTCTCCTGAACCTGTAAAAGATGGGTTTGAAATGCAACAGTATAAGGTTGAGAGATGGTTTGTCCGGCTCCTATAGGAAAAGCCTGGTCTTTATAGGCAAAATTTAAAAAAGAACTGTCCATGAACAGATGTCGTGGCACTTTCCCAATAGCAGCCAGTACTTTTTCATCTTTTATCCCTTTAATTTTTAAAGCATCCACCAGTTTTTTTCGCATTCCCTGATGCCTCATATCATCATTTCCCGTCATTATTCACTAATTATAAATGCAAAAATACAGAACCTAATTGATTGTTCAGGGTTCCTTAATTACAATATTAACATATAAAGTTGATAAATTCATTACCCAAAGACCAAAAAGGGGAGTTCATAGTTTTTATATTTGCGACATGCTGAACGTTGGATTAATAGGAGACATAAAATTACTGGAGCCTTTCACTCACAAGGCACAGAAAAATCCGGAGATACATATCACCGGTAAATCATCGGTAGGAACACAACCTAAACCGGGCAGTTTCAGGTTGCAGGCACCTGAATTCAATCGGATTGAATTGATTGAACGATCCGATGCATTATTCATCAACAGATTTTCGTTGCTGCCTTTCAGCTTATTATGTGAAATGGTGAAAAAATCGAAACATTTTTTTGCTGCCAGTTATCCAGATCTTTCACCTGGGGAAATAAACCAGCTGGCAAAACTGGCACAGGAAGCAAAAACAGTTATACAGGTGGCCAATCCTTTTTATTACATGCCTGCAGTACAGTGGATGGTTAAGAATTTAAAAAAGCCTGCTTATATCGATATTCAGTATTTCAGCAGTGCAGCTCCCGAAAAGAACACCTTGCTTCAATTGCTTTTAATGCTGAAAGATATGACTGGAACTTTACCGAAAAAAATTGGTGCAGTATCTTTTAATTCTGCGCCTGCAAATTCAATATTCCAAAATGTGCAACTCGATTATGGCGACGGTTCCATTATTAATCTCAATTATGGCAAAAGTGACAATTCCAACCGGTTTGAAATTAAAATTTATATGAACAATCTTTTTGCCGGGTTTGATTTAATCAATGATAATAACATTATAAATAATCTTTCGGTTAACTTATCTGAATTTGTTAAGGATGATGAAACTGATTCTTTTTTAAATGCCATTCTTCAGAAAAGAAAAGTTGCAACCGATATTGAATCCTATTCCAATGCCTTGCAATCTGCAGCTGTGATTCAGGAAAGATTAAACAGGTATACTTCACATTAAAAAAAATTAACTTTTATTGCAATTTATTAAATAATCAGTCGTTAAATGTAAGCAATTGCGATTAAAAGAAGGCCCCGACCAAATTTAACGGTCAAGAAATGAATAGAAAACTGCAAGTTATTAAATACATGGTCCTTGATTTTTTGGCTGCAGCCATTAGCTGGACCGCTTTTTTCATTTACCGTAAAGCAGTTATTGAACCGCAGAGGTTTGGTATTGATATACCTATAGAATTTACTACTCAATATTACCTGGGTTTGTTTTTGATACCTGCATTTTGGATTTTGTTTTATTATGTTACAGGTTTTTACGACAACATTTACCGCAGGTCCCGTCTGTTGGAACTGGGACAAACGTTTGTCACTTCACTGACAGGGGTGGTGATTGTATTTTTTGCTTTAATTCTGGATGACTATGTAGAAAGTTATAAAAGTTACTACCAGTTGTTTATTACGCTTTTCGGACTGCATTTTGGATTGACTTACCTCTTTCGCCTGCTGATAACAACACGCACTATCCACCGCATTCATCAACGGAAAATTGGATTCAATACCCTGCTAATCGGAAGCAATGTGAAGGCAGAAAAGCTGTTCAGGGAGATGGCCAATCAGAAACATCCGGCCGGAAATCTATTTGCAGGTTATGTAGGTGTGGAAAACAATGACGACCGCATTCTTAACCAATACCTTCCCCAACTTGGTAAGCTGGGGAACCTGAACGAAATTATTCAAAAGAACAACATTGAGGAAGTTATTATAGCAGTAGAAACCCGTGAACAAGAGAAGCTAAACAGCATACTGACTGTACTTGAAAATCAGCAGGTAACTATTTGGGGCATTCCCGAATTATATGATTTTCTTTCCGGTACTGTTAAAACCAATGGCATTTACGGCAGTCCGCTGATTAAAATATCAAATGGATTAATGCCTACCTGGCAGGCAAATATGAAACGCCTTCTGGATGTGGTATTATCAATTTTTGCAGTGATATTTTTCTTTCCGGTATTTATCATTTTAGCCATCATGATAAAACGTTCATCGAAAGGTCCTGTGATTTATAAGCAGGAACGCATCGGACGTTTTGGAAAACCATTTAAAATTTACAAGCTTCGGAGTATGGTTCTGGATGCTGAAAACGGAACTCCTGCCCTTTCTTTCGAAAACGATGAACGCATTACCAAAGTGGGCCGCTTCCTTAGGAAAACGCATCTCGATGAAATTCCGCAGTTTTTTAATGTAATAATGGGTGACATGTCGTTGGTAGGGCCACGCCCCGAACGCCGGTATTTTATCGAACAAATCATACAAAAAGCACCTCACTATACCCACCTTCATAAACTCAGGCCCGGCATTACATCATGGGGCCAGGTAAAATATGGTTATGCTTCTAATCTCAATGAAATGCTTGAACGGCTACCTTACGACATGATGTACCTGAAAAACATCTCTCTGTATGTCGATTTTAAAATCTTGATCTATACTGTCATGGTCAGTCTCAAGGCCAACGGCAAATAAATTTTGAAAGTAAACCAATCATTCTGTTTTATCTTTTACTTCCCATAAACAATTTTACCATTTAGAACAGTTGTGCCAATTTTCATCCTGTAAAGAAAAAAGCTGCTGCTTTCAATGGGCGGACTGTACTCAACCTTGTAAAAATTACCCGCTGTAACCGGCTGATTAAAAATGTTTTTTATCAACCGTCCTGCGGCATCAAATAAATCAATCCGGGCATCTGCCGATTCCATGGCAGTGAATTCGATGTATAGCCTTTCGGTAAATGGATTGGGGTATACCTTAACAGCAGAACCCAAAATATCGCCGGTTCCTGTTACAATTTCCGATTCAGCCTGAGCCCCTGCATAAGCAGCATCCTCGTCAAACGAGGCTTCAAGGGAGAATATACCTGACGGTTCATCTTCAACAGGAATGGAAACGTTTGCCACTCCATTTTCATTGGTCACAGCTGTCACAGATGCGTCATCAGTTGTAAACACCAGTGCTTTTCCTTCTATTCCCTGAACAAGGAGATCATCCATCAACCGGGCTTCCACATGTATTACTTTCTGTTCAAGGTCAATTTCATTTTCAAGGATCATTAATGTCGTCGGCCTTTTTTCAATGGTAATAATTGTTAGGCAGGAAGTTTCATTTCCTCCGGCATCAGCAGCCAGCCAGGCAATTTCATGTACTCCGGCTTCCAGGCCGAAGCCTGCCAGTGAAGTGCCGTTTTTATCGCCATCTCCATTAATGATATACTCCATTGATTCAATCAGGCAATTATCTGTAGCTACTGCATCCAGTTCCGTACCTTCTATAGAATATATCTCTTCGTAAGGTTCCAGATACCTGGACAAACCGGAAGTGCAGGAAATATCCGGAGCCTGATTATCGGTAACCGTTACCATTGCAGTGCAGGATGATGAATTGCCATTGTTATCGGTCACAGTAAGTTCAACTGCATTTTCTCCGACATCCTCACAAGTGAATGATGTCTTATTTATGGTTATGGAAGCTATACCACATGCATCATCAGAACCATTATCAATATCATTAACTTCTATACCGGCCATACCTGAAGCATCAAGCGATATTTCGATATCTTTACAAACGGCTCCGAGAGCAATGGAGTCTTTAACAGTTACGGTTGCCATGCAGGATGATGTATTCCCGTTAATGTCGGTAACTGTAAGCTCCACTAAATTTTCCCCTGCATTTTCACAGGTAAACGTTGTAACATCCAAAGTCATTGATTCAATACCACAAGCATCAGAGGAGCCATCATCCACATCTTGTGCTTCAATTTCGGCATTTCCTGTTGCATCAAGGAACACTTCAATATTCCTGCAAAGCGCTTCTGGTGCTATGGTATCTGCAACTGTAACAACTGCAGTACATGTAGTTGTATTTCCGTTTTCGTCTGTTGCGGTCAGAATTACATTGTTTTCACCGGCATCTTCACAGGTAAAGTCGCTTTTGCTATGGGAAAGCTCAATTCCCACACCAGTACTTCCATCGTCGATGTCAGCCGGTTGAAGTATAGCCTGCCCGTTTTCATCGAGATACACAGTTGTGCTTTTACATTGGGCTACAGGTAAAGCAAGACTTTTAAGCTGAATCAGACTGGAGTTTTCGGGATTTGAACCATTGGTCCAGCTAAATTCCATAATAAGGTTATAAGTTCCGCCTGCTACATCAAATTCATGAATCCCTCCAAAAAAATCAGTTGCCCTGTACCATATTAATCCGCGGTCCATTCCATAAAACTTTCCGTTTGATGCCTGCAGCAGTTTACCTGCAATCGGATTGAATATATAACTATCATCCAAAACTTTAGCTATTTGTGAACTGGAAGGATCTATCTTTACAATAAAACCTGGTGCAACATGACCATAAAGCATACCGTCATTCCCCTGAACCAGGTTCTCCGGCACTCTCCCGGTAACAGCCTGTTGGAAATCGATAACTTTTTGAAAGCTGGCGATTGCAGGATTGTATTCAAACATTACCCCTTCTTCCGATAGTCCACCTAAAAGCGTAGTACCATATATGTTGCCATCGGATGCTGCGACCAAGGCATATGAATTAGGTTTTTCACCAAGTTGCGTTCCGTCAAAATCAACTACTTTTGTAAAAAAACCAGTTAGCGGATTAAATTCAAATAAAACACCATTCCCATATGCACCACCTGTAGCCGTAACTCCATAAAGCATGCCGTTAGTGCCTTTAGCAAATTCGCCACTGGGATACTCTCCATTTAGTCCATTAAAATCAAAAAGCCTGGTAAACGATTCAGAAACCAGATCCACTTCATAAATAACCCCTTTATCGTGCACTCCACCTTCGCTTGTCATGCCATATAATTTGTGGTTATCGGCCTGAATAACTCCGCCATGTGGTTTTGCACCTTTCGAATCTCCTTCAAAATCTACCATCTTTGTAAAGTCATAGGTTTCAGGGTCAATCTTAAAGATCACACCCTTATGGTAAGCCCCTCCAATATAAGTTGTTCCGTAAAGCATACCATTTGACCCCTGATGAAGACTACCATGAGGCCACTCACCGGTTTCAATTCCTGAAAACCTGAAATGATTTGTAAATTGATTAGTGGATGGATCGTATTCATATAAATTGTTTTCATTCCTGTCATCATTCCGCAATGAATTAACAATGAAGTACAGTTTATTATTTGAGGCCTGAATGAGGGATTTTAGAAAGACAGAAGATGCTCGTGGAAACGACATAGGTTCGCTTCTAAAATAAGTATTATTTTCAGGATCATACTCAAAAAGCCAATCCCCATAATCCAGTCCCGGCTCAACAAGTCCATACAGTTTGTCATTTTTTGCAGCCATTAAAATACTTTGCGGATAAAACCCAGTACCTCCATCCGGGAAATCGATCTTTTTTGTAAATATATTTTCCAGGGGATTGTACTCGAACAACACCCCTACATCTGAATTACCACCATAGGGTGTCAACCCATATAATTTACCATTAGAGGTTTCGGTCAAACCTGCAACCGGATTTCGGCCGGTTGCAGTTCCATTAAATTCCAATACTATTGTGAATTGACTTAATTCCGGCTCATATCTAAAAATGACACCATCATCATTGGCTCCTCCCCATTTGGTCATGCCATATATTATACCATCTGATTTTTGGATTAAGCTTCCTACAGGCATAGCACCTGATACGATACCTTCAAAATCAAATACTTTTGCAAACACATTTGCAGAAAGATCATAAGAAAATAAAACACCATCATCATTTGTTCCGCCCGATGCTGTTGTGCCATAAAGTTTCCCGTCAATTCCTTCCAATAAGGTTCCCATGGGTTCGGCACCTTTATCCTGCCCATCAAAATCCATAATTTTTTTAAATGATTCTGTTTGTGGGTCAAATTCAAAAAGAACACCTTTATCATGCACTCCACCATATAATGTAGTCCCATACATTTTCCCGTTCGAGGCATATATCATCCTGTCAATGGCTTCCTTTCCCATTTCTTCACCATCGAAATCAAGAATTTTAGTGAATCTTCCTTCTTCCAGCTCAAATCTGTAAATTACTCCAAAATGATACTTCCCTCCTCCGCTGCTTAATCCATAAAAATCACCGTTCTCATATTCGGTAAGACCACCTTCAGGATTCTGAACTGTTTCAAATGAAAAAACCACTTCCTGATTGGACGCATTCTCATCCATTTTAAAAATTACTCCTTTCTCATATTCACCTCCATATTTGGTCATACCCCATAATTCCTGGGCCTTTGCAGAAATATTAAAAAGTAAAAAAATGAATAGGGAAACTAAAAAAGGTAAAAAGGGTTTAGTGTGTGTTTGCATTGTTATATTAGTTTAAAAGATAACTTTGAATAATTACTTTTATATTGTATTAAATTAAAACTTTTTAGGCAAATAATCAAAAAAAATCTCAATTAAATATTCCTCCACCTTCTGCTTTTTCAGCAACAAGCCGGAAATAATATTTGTTGACTGAGAATTAAATATTAATAGGTAACAGTTTCAACTACAAAATTAATTATCAGATAACTAAAAATATAAAATAATATTTCTCCACATGGATTTGGGTTCAAATATCAGAATAAAGAAAATCGGAATGGAATCAAAATAAGATTGTATCGATAAGGAAAACATTACGGATTGAAGCATCAGTGAGAATTAATCATTAAAAGAAATTATAATACTACTATAATTGAATGACCCCAGCTCTATATGATAAACATAATAACCATCTTTCACTGCTTCCAATTTGAATTTTACTTAATAGAACATACCTGATTCAACGGGTAGGCTATAACGCTAACAACAAAGATAAATTTCAATTAGTTATGAAATCATTTATTTGCCATTTCTTAAATCATACTTTCCAAGCTCCCGGTATTCTGGCCCTTCCGGCATTAAATGACTTTGAAAAAAAATAATTTCATTTATGGAAACAGATTTTAAGGAAACATACTGATGTGCTTCCACGGCCTGGTAAAACTGCTGTTTATTCTTCAGGAAATTAATGCGTCCAAGCGTCAGATGAGGGTTAAAGGGGCGCGTTTCATTATTGTATCCCAAGGGAGTAAGAAGGGTTTCAATCCCTTCAGCCAGTTGTTGCAATGCTTCCCCGTTATGAATATCAGCAAAAAGCACCCTGGGCATCCCACGGCTTTTAAAATATCCCATCCCTGAAACAATGAACGAAACCGGCGGTTGCAGTGATGCAAGTTCTTCAAGCATATTCTTTATTTGGGTTACCTGCTCCTCTGAAGTCTCGCCCAGAAACTTTAATGTAAGATGAAGGTTCTGTTTATCCACCCATTTGATGGGTTCCTGTGCAAGCTCTTTCTTTAGGTCTGCCATTTTTTGAAGCAGCAAAGCCTCAGGTTCAATCTTTATGGCGATGAACGTACGCATGATTTTTAGCTACAGGTACCCAACCTCGATAAGTCTGACCACTTCCTCGAGCATCTGGTCTTCTCCCTGGGGTTCATAACCTGATTTCAGATTACTGCCGAATAAGCGGGCAATACCCTGCCAGAAAGTTGCCGACACCCCACCCCGAAAATCCTTAATAAGTGCATATGAAGTTTGACTTGTTTCTCTATCGATCAGCTTAAGTAAAATCCTTCCTTCTGAAAGTGTCATCCGCTTCAGGTCGTCCTTATATTCATCGAGTAATTGCTGCTCAAGATCTTTCATCAATTGGCGTCTTTCCTTATCACTTTCAAGTGCAAGGTATCTGGGTTCATATTCATCAAGCATATCACCGGCCAGTTGGGCATACGGGTATACCTTCTTTACCTTATCTACAAACCGGCCATAACGCCTTGCCTGACGGGCATTTTTAAATTCCCTGGGGGGTATAACAGTGATTTCAATCAAATTTTTATAGATAATAGTATCACCATTATGAATGAAACCCATCACAAAAGAAGAATCACTTTTCTGAGCGAAAGATTCATTCATGAAAAACACAAACAGGATAACAACAAAAACTGGTAACTTCCAACTACTCATCCACCATGCTATTACAGGTAAAACATAATCATCATAATAAATAACAATAAAGACGCCATTTTTCTCTTTTTAGACTCTTAAACTATTTTTAATTCGAGTCCATGCAATAAATAACACCTGCTTTGCCAATTACTAAACCTTAATTCAAACGAAGGTTTTTCATTTCAATTATTACAAGTGCAAAGTTTATATCTTTGTGCGAATTATACAACTTTTACCTGTTAAATGAAATCATTTATCAACTCAGAATTTGGAAAGCTGGAAGGTGTAATCGTTCACACACCAGGTTCGGAAGTGGAAAATATGACACCTGAAAATGCAGAGCGTGCTCTGTACAGCGACATATTAAACCTGTCGATTGCATCAAATGAGTACAACCAGTTGACCGGTGTTTTAAAAAAAATAGCACAGGTCTTCGAGATCAAGCAAATGCTGGAGGACATTCTGAAGAACCCCATTGCAAGAACCAGGCTCCTGCAGGAGATATGCAGCCATGAAGGTTTGACAGGAATGGTTGATTCGCTTGCAGAACGGAATTCCAAAGAACTTGCCGGAATGCTTATTGAAGGTATAGCCCTGGAGCGAAACAATTTAACGAATTACCTCAGCCAGGAAAGGTTCCTAATGCGCCCGCTTCACAACTTGTTTTTTACCCGCGATGCAGCTATGGGAATGAACGGCAGCATGCTGATAGGGCGTATGGCAAACCGGGTACGCGAAAGGGAATCGATGATTGTGGAAGCAATTTTCAACTTTCACCCTTCACTTGAAACCACTACAATAAATCCCATCAGACCCATGCAGGGTTACCCTGGCGATGCAAAAGCCACACTTGAAGGGGGCGATTTTCTGGTTATCCGTGACGATGTTTTTGTTATTGGAGCCGGGATGAGAACCAGCACCCAGGGAATTGATTTTATTCTTGAAACACTGAAAGGATATAAAGAAGGTAACTACCATGTCATTGTGCAGGAGTTACCCTCAAAACCAGAATCTTTCATCCACCTTGATATGGTGTTCACCTGCCTCGATAAAGATTCATGTATGGTTTATGACCCTGTAGTATACAGCATGAGCCGCTACAAAACAATACATATTCATATCGATAACGGCAAGGTAAAAATCAGTGAGGAGCCAAATATATTGCAGGCGCTCAAAAAACTGGGTATCGATCTAAAGCCTGTTTTCTGCGGCGGACAAAAAGACCAATGGACTCAGGAAAGGGAACAGTGGCACAGCGGTGCAAACTTTTTTGCCTTTGAACCCGGAAAAATAATTGGTTACGAAAGGAACATTCACACCCTTGAAGAATTGAACCGTAACGGTTTTGAAATTATTAAAGCCGTTGATGTGATCAACGATACAGTTAATCTGGATGCTTATTCCAAATGTGTGGTTACCATAGCCGGCTCAGAGCTTGCCCGTGGTGGTGGCGGCGCACGTTGTATGACCTTGCCGGTCAGAAGAACTGAAGTAACCTGGTAGCCTCATTCGTTAAGTAATTCTACTTATCCTGTTAAATCTTTGTATCACTGAAGAAAATGCGAAAGCTAAAAATTAATGAATTAAACCGTCTTTCAGCTGAGGAATACAAGACAGCTGAAAAAACACCTATAGCAGTTGTATTGGATAATATACGAAGCTGTAACAATACGGGCTCAGTATTTAGAACCTCGGATGCCTTGCTGCTGGAAAAAATATATCTTTGCGGAATAACTGCCACACCTCCAAACAAAGAAATCCATAAAACTGCTCTGGATGCTGAAAAATCAGTCGACTGGGAGTATTTCGACAAAACTGAAGATGCAGTTATCCATCTTCAGGAAAACGGCTTCCTGGTGTATGCTGTTGAACAGGTAGAAAAAAGCATATCACTGCCTGACTTTCTGCCTCCGGAAAACCAAAAGCTGGCTTTTGTATTTGGCAATGAAGTAAAAGGAGTTCAGCAAAAAGTGATTGACCTTTGCAATGGCTCAATAGAAATCCCACAATACGGTACCAAACATTCGTTTAATGTTTCGGTAAGCGCCGGAATTGTGCTTTGGGATGTGTTTCAAAAACTTATTCAGCGGTAGTCCAACCACTCCTTCAAACCTCTTTCTGATTTTAAAAAAGGTGCAGCTTCAATTTAAAGACTGCAAGCAATAATACTTTACAGTCTTAGCAAAACTAGCTTAATTAAATTTTCGAACATAAATTCAGTAAAAGTCACGCAGAAGTATATCATCTAAAATAAAAAATTCTTATTTTTATTCCTGAACTAAAACGTTGTTAATAATGGCTAACCCAAAGGCAGTTCCCGAAGAATTTCTGCATTTTATATGGGAAAACAGGTTGTTCTTTAACGAAAACCTGCATACTATAAAAGGAGAAACCCTTGAAATATTAAACTCAGGCCACCGAAATACCAACTCCGGACCGGATTTTTTCAATGCAAAAGTAAATATTGGCGGTACCATATGGGCCGGCAATATCGAAATTCATAAAAAAGCATCCGACTGGGACAAACATAGCCATACAGCCGACAAAGCATATGGAAACGTGATTCTGCATGCTGTTGAACAGGCCGACAAACAGATTCTAAGAGAAAACAATACTGAAATAGCAACTTTGGAACTTAACTGGCCTGCTCAATACACAAAGAATTTCCAGAAACTCCTTGAAGCAAATACATGGATTGCCTGCCAGGAGGAATTCCATAAAGTTGATCCTGTTATGCTCCGGTTGGGCTTCAACCGTCTGATGATTGAGAGGCTTGAAGATAAAACCGGAGAAATTATGCTTCGCCTTGATCAAAATAAAGATAACTGGAACGAAACTTTTTATCAGATGCTTGCGCGTATGTTTGGGTTTAAGGTGAATTCTACACCTTTTGAATTACTAGCCCGGACAGTGCCGGAAAAACTCCTTGCAAAGCATAAAAACAATTTATTTCAACTTGAAGCATTATTATTTGGCTCTTCAGGGCTGCTCAATGAAGAACTTTTTGGGGATGAATATTTTATGCAACTACGCAATGAATTTGGGTTTCTTGCAAAGAAATACAAATTGGGAATGGTAGAGGGACACCTTTGGAAATTCATGCGGATGCGTCCCGTGAATTTTCCCACCATTCGTATTTCACAGCTTGCAAGGCTTAGCTACCGTTCGCAGAATTTATTTGCAAAGATTATTGAATGCAGCAAACTGGATGATTTAAGGAAATTATTTGAAGTGAAGGCATCAGAATACTGGGACTCACACTACCGCTTTAATAAGCCTGCACCGGCATGCTATTCTAAAGAGCTGGGAGAAAGTTCAGTGAACACCCTTATCATTAATGTTGTTGTTCCATTCCTTTTTGTGTATGGTGAAAAACAAAATCAGCACCACATGAAAAACCGGGCACTGGATTTTCTGGAATATTTACCTCCCGAGAACAACTCCATCATTAGAAAATGGGAAGCTCTTGGAATAAATGCTCGATCAGCTTTTGAAACCCAGGCAATGCTTCAGCTAAAAAACAGGCACTGTGAAAAAAGAAAGTGCCTGAACTGTTCAATTGGCAATAAGCTTGTTAAAAATATTCAGGGTATAAAAGCAGTTCCTTAAGCTGAAAACAGCTCTGCGGCAAGATTTACCTGCTCAGGATCACCTAGCACATAAGCGATATCGCCATTGAGAAACCTGGTTCTTAAGTTAGGATGCTCAATTACGTCTTCTCCTCTTTTAACAGCAAGCAGTGTTACACCGGCCTTTTTTCTCAAATCGGTTTCGCCAAGGGTTTTATCAGCAACAAAAGATCCTTCCTCTACCGATAGTGCGGTGATGTTTACATTTTGTAACTCATCGAGAATGGAAGGTTGGTTGACCATATCTTTTTCCGAAAATTCACCCAGGTTCATGCTTCTTATATGAGCAAGCATGCGGTTAATCTCCTTCTGCGGATAAAGTCTTCTCATCAGCACACGATTGAAAAAATCAATGGCAATTTCAAATTTTTCAGGAAAAATCTGATCTGCTCCGATAGAATACAGCTGCGGAATACTTTCTACGTTTCGGGCTCTAACAATGACAAATGCCTGACTGTTTATTTTCTTTACTTTCTCAATAATTGCCATCGAAGGGATGATATCCCCCACTGAAACCACCACCACATCGCACGTGTCGACATGAGCTTTTAAAAGTATGGGTTCATTCACAGCATCACCGTAAACCACTTTATCGCCGGCATTCATTTTTTCTTTTGCTATTACCGGGTCAAAAATTACTGATACATGCTTTATGCCATAATGTTTAGCCATTATAGAAAGCTTAAGCGAACTAGGATCCTTCCCAATAATTACCAAGTGGTTTTTAAAGTCAGGTATCTCGACTTCCTTTAATGGAAATAAACCATTCCTTAAGAAATCGGGCATAGGCAATAATAGTATCCTGTTGGCCATAGGCACCGAAAAATGAATCAACAGTGGTGTAAGCGCCATTGTAATTACAGCCACCGCCAGAAACAGCTGGTAATGAAAAGAAGAAAGAATGTTGTAATTAAATCCTTCTTTTGCCAGAATGAATGAAAATTCCCCCACCTGACTCAGAGCTAACCCAATAAGAACTATACCCCGAAACGTATGTCCTAAAATAAAACCGGTGACTGAAGCAATCAAAGCCTTAAAAAACAAAACTAAAAATACGCTTCCGATTACCAGTAAAAAGTTATCGAGTACAAAATTCAGGTCCAACAGCATTCCAATGGAGACAAAAAAGAAGCTTGTAAAAATATCTTTAAACGGTATAAGGTTTCCAAAGGTATTGTGGCTGTATTCTGTATCGGAAATCATTAATCCGGCCAGAAAAGCACCAAAAGCCAGCGACATGCCCAATTGATACGTTAAAAGGGCAACACCGAAACAAATAAGCAATATGCTCATCATAAAGAGCTCCTGATTCTTGGCAAGTGCAATAAAATGCAGTATTCGTGGAAAAACCCACCGGCTTCCAACATATACAAAAATAATTATACCAACAGCTTTAACCAGCAACAATAACAATTCATTGCCTAATTCAGCGGAAGGATTTCCCAACAAATTGGTAAACAAAAGCAAAGGAACCAGCATTAAATCCTGGAAAATAAGAATCCCCAATACAGTGCGTCCATAGTTCGAGGTGAGTTCAGAGCGTTCCTGAAGCAGTTTAAGTACAAGGGCAGAACTACTTAAAGCAGCAAGAAAGCCAACAAATAAACTGCTTTTCCAATCCATGTCATAGAATGAGGATACTATATAAAACACTCCTGCAGTAGCAAATACCTGTAAGAGCCCTCCAAAAAAAACAATCCTTCGTATCTTTACAAGGTGTGCCAATGAAAATTCCAGGCCAATAGTAAACAGTAATAAAATAACACCAATTTCAGCCAGTATCTCTATGTTCTCATGTTCTCCAACCATACCTAAAAGATAAGGCCCTGCTACAATACCTGTAATCAGATATCCAATTACAGTAGGAATATTCAACCGGGTAAAAAGCAGGTTAACAAAAGTTGAAAGGGCAAAAATAACGACTATATCACGTAAAATTGTAAGCTCCATACGTTTACTTTAGACATAAAGAAAGATAAATCATTTTAAGAGAATCACCCTTACAAGAACAAAAAAAAAGCGCCTTAAATTTTAAGACGCTTTAAAAATAATGAATTTAATGTATTTACTCAGATGCTCCGTAGCTGTAGGTTTCTTCAAACTCATACGCTTCACCTTCATAATCAGTAGCAGTAACTCTGAACTGCACTGAGTCGAGGCCCTGGATCTGGAGGGTATCGAAGTTAAAGGATACATATGCCACAAATGGAATGTCCTCCAAGTCACCGTTGGCATTGTGCCGTAACTCAAGTTCAATGGGCTGATCGGCAGCTGTAAGTTCTCCCGGCTGCTTTACCAGGTTAATGTAATGAACTTCATAGCGTCCCCAGTACTTAATTTCCATATTCAACAGATTTCCTCTTACCCAGGCTTCCTTAACAATTATAGGATCGTTGCCAAGGCTGTCCTGGTTTTCTTCGGTGATGTCGAGAATCCCTTTCAGTAAAACTTTTTTTACTGAATTTACCTTGATGTAGTATTCTTCAATTTCTTCTCCATCGGTACCATCATCACCAATAACAGTATAATTCAACAATATGCGGTCACCTGTTTTTAACCGTGATTCAGGATCATTTGTTCCCATATAATACCACGGCCTGCTATACCCCGAGGCAACCGGCACCAGTACATCTCCGTTATCCATTACAATCTGGTATTCAACCGGGTCGGAACTTACCTGTTCAATCATCCCAAACCCAACCCAATACTTGTCCAATGAATAACCTTCTTCATCTTCGAAACATCCGGTAACTATAAAAATTAACCCTAATAATGTTAATAAAGCAATCTTCTTCATAATTATTTCTCCTCTTTAATATGTTATATGGATTATAGATTAAGATTGGGTTGTATGGGTTGCGTACAAAATTAAATAATTATTTATTTATTTATTTTCTTTTCGAAAATGCGGCAGTTAAGCATGTATGGCATAAAGATTGATATCAAATAATCAATATATCTAATTATTTATATATTTGCCAAATAAAAATAAGTGTTCAGCTAAAATGCAATTAAGGAAATGAAAAACATTGAATCGCTTGAAAATTTGAAAATAACAGCAGAATCAAACGAAAGCGTTTGGTTTTTGTTATACAGGCAAGGTTCCGCACAAAGTGATTGTGCTGCTGAGAACTTTAAAAACGCAGGCTTAAAATCTGAAGAAAAGAAAGTACTTTGTATGGCTGATATTAACCATGTAAAGGATATACACCCGGAATATGGCGTTACCAGTGTACCAGCATTACTTTATTTTGAAAAAGGACAGCTTCGAAATGTAGTGAAAGGGTGCCATCAGCAACAACAACTTACTGCCCTATTCGACAAAGTGACAGTTAATTTGTCAGTGAATGGCAATAAGAAAGGCCAGAAAAGTGTAACTGTTTACACAACTCCAACCTGTTCCTGGTGCCATACCATAAAGAGGCATTTACAGGAAAATGGCGTTCAGTACCGTGAAGTGGATGTGTCAAGAGATCAAAAAGCAGCCGAAGAGATGGTGCGGCGAAGCGGTCAGCAAGGGGTTCCACAGACCGATATAAGTGGAGAGATTATTGTAGGATTCGACAAAACAAGAATAAATACATTGCTTGGAATAAATTAAAAAAGTATAAAAATGAGAAAATTAATTATCGTTCTGGTACTGGCAGTTTTTATAATTCAAAGCTGCACAGCCCAATCAAAAGACAGCGACAAACAGAGCTCAGCAGAAGCTTCAGCACCGGCTCAGACTGTAGCTGATAATATTTCAACTGATGGCGGAATCATAAATCTTTCGAAAAGTGACTTTCTGGACAAAGTCTGGAATTATGAAAACAGCCCCGAAGAATGGACATACAAAGGTGATAAACCGGCTATAGTCGATTTTTATGCCGATTGGTGCGGGCCATGCAGAATTGCTTCTCCAATCCTTGAAGAAATTTCAAACGAGTATGCAGGTGATATCTATGTATTTAAAATAGATACCGAAAAAGAAAAAGAACTTGCAGCCGTATTTGGCATTCGCAGCATTCCGGCTTTTTTATATATTCCTGCTGAAGGAAAGCCGGTAATGATTCCTGGCATTGCCAACTCAAAGGAAGCTACAAAACAGATGTTTAAAGACAATATCAACAAATATTTATTAACATCAAATTAGTGTTAAACGTTTAATTAATGAATGAAAAATGAAAGAGTTACAGCCAATTAATCAAAATGTTCTTCTGGAGCTTACTGAAGATTCTTCAGAGCAAAAAACCGCTTCAGGGATTATTATTCCCGAGTCTGCAAAAGAACAGCAATCAGTTGCCAAAGTTGTTGCCATAAGCAACATCGAGAATGCAGAAATTGCACCGGGTGATCATGTAATCTACAAAAAGTTTTCAGGAACAGAGATCGACTTCGAAGGAAAAACCTTTTTGGTAGTTCCCTACGTCGATATCCTCTCCAAAGTTGTAGAAACTGAATCAATTTAAAGGCTATTGCTCAGAATTTTACTCATTCTGCCAACAAACGTTCAAAAAATCGACATAAAAGAGCCGGGAAATTTTTCCCGGCTTTTTTTATTTACTGCCAAAACCATTAAAGTACGACAGCAATTTACATTTTACCAGCTAAAATGGATAACCGCCTTACATATTTTAGAAGCCGCAATGTCATCCAGACTTGAATGATTTCTCAATTTACAAATTGAAGAAATAACCATTTCGCAGAATGATCACGATTGTATTACAATTTTTATCAGCTCTTCGGCAGCAACCACATGTTGTTCACCCGAAGTCATGTTTTTAAGGGTAAACTTACCGGATCCCATTTCCGATTCCCCGGCAAGCACAACAAAAGGAATTTCTTTCTTATTTGCATAGGTCATCTGCTTCTTCATTTTTGCACTTTCAGGATAGATTTCGGAATTAACACCTGCCTGACGCAATTTTGATAACAGCGATAAACAGTATGCTTCCTCCTTCTCACCAAAGTTAACAAACAATACCCGGGTACTTTCAGCTGATTTCTGAGGGTAAAGGCTCAGTTGTTCCATTACATCGTAGATACGCTCGGCGCCAAAAGAAACACCTACCCCTGAAACGCCTGGCAAGCCAAAAATTCCTGTTAGGTCATCGTACCGACCTCCCCCGCAAATACTTCCCATGTCCATATCGGTGGTTTTAACCTCAATGATGGCCCCCGTGTAGTAATTCAGTCCGCGGGCCAGCGTCAGGTCCAGTTCCACCTGCGCTGTAAGCTGCATTCGCTCAATGTATTCAAACAGTGTTTTGATTTCCGACACCCCTTTCATTCCCGTTTCAGAAGTTGAAAGGATCGCCTCAAGCTGACCGACTTTTTCCGAAGTATTGCCACTTAAATCCAGAATAGGTTGCAACCGGCTGATGGCTTCAACAGCTACCCCTTTTTCTGCAAGTTCCTGGTTTACTTTTTCCAGTCCTATTTTCTCGAGCTTATCAATGGCCACCGTGATGTCGGTAAGCCGGTTGTGCTCACCAATAATTTCAGCAATGCCGGCCAATATCTTCCGGTTATTCACCTTCACAACCGTATTAATTTTCAACCTGCCAAAAACATCATCCACTATTTGTAGAAGCTCAGCCTCATTAAGCAGGCTGTCGCTGCCTATGACATCCACATCGCATTGATAAAATTCACGGTAACGCCCTTTCTGCGGCCTGTCGGCACGCCAAACCGGCTGGATCTGGTATCGCCTGAAAGGAAAAGTTAAATCGTTCCGGTACTGCACCACAAACCGCGCAAACGGTACAGTAAGGTCATAGCGTAATCCTTTTTCAGAAATTTGAGGAGTCAGCTTACCTGAATCTTTTTCATCGATAATTTTTTCAGGAACTTTTGAAATAAAATCACCTGAATTAAGAATTTTAAACAACAGCTTATCTCCTTCTTCTCCATATTTTCCCATTAAAGTTGAAAGGTTTTCCATAGCCGGTGTTTCTATTGGTTGAAAGCCATACAACCGGAAAACTTCACGGATTGTATCAAAAATATAATTTCTTTTTACTACCTCGGCTGGTAAAAAATCACGGGTACCTTTGGGAATAGATGGTTTCTGTATCATTGTTACTTTTTTTTATCAGGGGGCAAAAATAAGGAATTATAATTGAGGTTGGTAAAAAACAGGGCGGGCAATTAGCAGATGTGGAGGTTATATTATTTAAAAACAAAAGCTGCTGCAGTTGACTGATATAACTATAGTGGGACTAGTGGTACAATGGGGACTTACTGGAGATTAATACTTTAAATAAGAGATTTATCCCTGAAAAAAGCTTTTACTTTATTTCATCAGACCGGTTTTCCCGATAAAATCAATTGTAAAAGGATATTTATAGGAATTACCGTTACTTGCCGTTACTGTTCCTACAATAACGAGGACAAGCCAGGCGATCCCAAAGGCAATCAGCATTAAAATACCAATTCCAAGAACAATTAAAATAGTTGATATAATCAAAATCAGCGACCATGTAATCTGAAAGTTAAGTACCTCTCTACCCTGTTCTTTTACAAACTCATACTCATCTTTCTTCACCAGATAAATAATCAACGGGCCTATTACATTTCCAAATGGAATACCTATGAACAGTGAAAGAGCCAAAAGGTGTGTGAGCATGCCCCACGTCTTTTCTTTCTCGTCTTCAATAATTCTTTGCATAATTTCTCATTTTGATCCCTCTAAATTAATGATTTTTTGTTTTTTCGCAGATTGAAATTCTATATAATTCACCATGGAACAAAATAAAAAAGAAGGCAGGTACTCACGTATTCATGATCAGCTTAATGAACTTATACAAAAAAGCAGGAGCGTTAATGCCCGGATGGCAACTGTTACAGCCGTTTTGCATCATAAAATGGATACCTTTTTCTGGACAGGATTCTACTTGCTGGAAAATGAAGAAATGACCGTTCAAATGTATCAGGGACCAGTTGCATGCCAGATCCTTGAAAAAAACAAAGGAGTTTGCTGGGCCGCCTTCAATAAAAAGAAAACAGTTGTGGTGGAAGATGTGCACCAGTTTCCGGGACATATTGCCTGTGATTCGCGTTCCAGTTCAGAAATTGTTGTGCCGTTCAAAAACCTGGAAGGCAGGATTATTGGCGTACTGGATGTAGACAGCAAAGAAAAAGCTGCTTTTGATGAAACCGATGCCCGGTGGCTTGAAAAGATTCTCGGGTTGATTTATAAAGATTTATAATTTCTCTTGAAAAAGAGGTTTCCTTAAGGAAGATAAGCCAGGTAATACTATACAATTTAAAAATTCACTTTCTTTTATAAACTCTTTTCTTATTTTTGTCGAATTTCATTTTGTAAAAATTATATTTAGAAAATTTTTAAACTGTAATTATAAATCAACTTATCATGACAAATCAAAACAATGCCATCCGGTTTTACAGCGGTCATAATATACCCGTTGAGTTGCATAAAGTACGTATCGTACAAAAACTTTACCTCAAGCCCATAGATGAGCGTAAAGCGGCCATGGAAGAAGCAGGATTTAATACTTTTTTGCTGAACACTAAAGAAGTATTCCTCGATATGCTTACCGACTCGGGCACAAACGCCATGAGCGACAACCAGGTTGCTTCAATGCTTCAGGCTGATGATGCGTATGCCGGATCGCAAAGTTTCTACCGTATGGAGGCTGCCCTCCGCGATGTTTTTGGAAAACATTATGTATTACCGGTTCACCAGGGCCGTGCAGCCGAAAATATCATTTCCCAGGTTTTCATAAAAAAGGGGGATGTTATTCCTATGAACTACCATTTTACCACCACAAAGGAACACATGGAACTGAACGGTGGCAAGGTGCTGGAAATTTATGCCGATGATGCCCTGCAAATCAAGAGTGATAAACCCTTCAAAGGAAACATCGATATTGAAAAGTTAAAGGCAGTTTTCACAGAATATGGAAAAGATCGCGTAGCCTTTGTACGTATGGAGGCTTCAACCAACCTGATTGGGGGCCAGCCTTTTTCGATGCAAAACATGCGCGATGTAAAAAAGATTTGCGATGAAAATGGCACCATGATGGTTCTTGATGCCAGCCTTATCGGCGAAAATGCGTGGTTCATCAAACAACGCGAAGAGGAGTTCAAAAATGCAGAAATAAAAGATATACTGCTTGAAATGTGTAGTTATTCCGACCTGATTTACTTCTCGAGCCGGAAGGTAAGCTCTACACGCGGCGGAGGCATCGTTACCAACAGCAAGGATCTTTACCTCAAAATGCGCGACCTGCTGGTGCTTTTCGAAGGATTCTTAACCTATGGCGGGATGTCGGTTCGCGAAATTGAAGCCATGGCAGTGGGGATAAACGAAACCTGCGATGAAACCGTTATCAGCCAGTCGCCATCGTTTATTGCCTATGCTGTTAACCAGCTCGATGATGTAGGAATACCCGTAATAACTCCTCCCGGAGCATTGGGATGCCACATCGATGCGAAAGGCTTCCTCTCGCACGTTCCCCAACAGGAATATCCTGCCGGGGCATTGGCATCAGCTCTATTTATTATTTCGGGAATCCGCGGAATGGAACGTGGTTCCATCTCCAGCGTACGCGATGAAAACGGAAACGATATCCTTGCTGATGTGGAACTGCTTCGACTGGCTTTTCCAAGACGGGTGTTTACCCTCTCACAAACCATGTTTGTAGTTGACCGTGTAAAATGGCTGTACGATAACCGTAATCTGGTTGGTGGCCTCGAATGGGTAGAAGAACCGGCACTGCTGCGCTTCTTTATGGGCCGCTTAAAGGCTAAAACCGACTGGCCCGAAAAACTTGTAGCAAAATTCAAACAGGATTTTGGCGATTCATTGTAAAATTCAGAAATAAGATATTACTGCCTGCCTTACGGCAGGGATTATAACCTGATCTTCTATTGATAAATTAATTTTAAAAGGAATCCTTAAGGGTTCCTTTTTACATTTCCGGTTATTCTAAACAGGAAATTTCCCAGGGTTAAGTAACTTTCTGCATTCACATGATATTTTAACATTGACAAAAAAGGATAATTTTGTATTTTTGTCCACTTAATAAAAAACAGCAAGTTGAACATTCACAAGATAATTGCAATAAGACAGCTAACTGAACATACTTTTATACTTCAGATGGAGCGAAGAAACATGCCGTTTCTAACCGGACAATTTATTACCATTCGCCGTCCGGGAACAATCGACCAACGGGAGTATACCGTTTACAGCGGAGAAAAGGACGATGTTATGGAAGTACTGGTGCGTGAGGTAAATTACGGGAAAGTTACTCCACGGCTTAAGAAACTGAAGCCGGGCGATCAGGTTGAAGTTGACGGCCCTTTTGGGTTCTTCCGGTTTCAGCCAAACATGTTTCCGGTGCAGGACTTCCTGTTTGTAGCCACTGGTACCGGCATAAGCCCGTTCCACAGCTTCGTGCGAACCTACCCCAACCTGAACTACCGCCTGGTGCATGGCGTACGTTACGGAAATGAATGTTACGATCATGAACATTTCGAAAAAGAGCGAATAACGCTCTGCACCACCGGCGATCAGAATGGTCATTTCAACGGCCGGGTAACCGATTATCTTGCCAGTCAGGAGATAAATCCTGAAACACAATGCTTTTTGTGCGGCAACAGCGAAATGATTCAACAGGCCTTTGACATCCTATCGGGCAAAGGAGTGCCGGTGCAGAATATTTATACAGAAGTTTATTTTTAAACGAAGGGAAACAGATAATGGGAAATCATTTAAAATATCATTTAATAACCCTGGGTTGCCAGATGAATCTTTCTGACAGCGAACGGGTAATTTCCGTTCTGAATGAGAATGGTTACAGCTGGACCGACAACGAGGAAGAGGCAGGATTAATAGGCATTCTGGCATGTTCTGTGAGGCAGAAAGCAATCGATAAAGTTTATTCCCGTATTCATAAATGGAACAAGTGGAAAAACAACCGGAACCTGATTACATTTATCTCAGGGTGTATACTACCTGAAGACCATGAAAAATTTCTGAAATTGTTCGACATTACCTTCCAGATGAAGGATCTGCCAACTCTTCCAGAAATGATTAGCCGCTATGGAGTTACAACTCCTGCACACATCAAACCGGGTATCGATCCGCACAACGAAAACATCGAGGAGTTCTGGAACGTAAAACCTTCGTACCAGTCGGTCTTTGAAGCATTTATTCCCATCCAGAACGGATGCGATAAATTCTGCACCTTTTGCGCCGTGCCTTACACACGCGGAAGAGAAGTCAGCAGGCCCTCAAAGGATATTCTGGCCGAACTGGCCTTATTGGTATCACAAGGTTATAAGTCCATAACACTGCTTGGACAAAATGTGAATTCCTACGGGATTGACAAGAAGAGAGAGGAAATCCTGTTCCCCGAATTGCTGCGCCAGGTGGGAGAACTGGGAAACCGGATGAAAAAAGAATTCTGGGTATACTTTACATCACCCCATCCCCGTGATATGAACGATGAGGTAATAGAAGTGATTGCCCAATATCCTGTGCTTGCCAAACAAATCCACCTGCCCATGCAAAGCGGCGACGATAAGGTGCTGATCCGGATGAACCGGAAACACAACATGGAGAAATACCGTCAGATCGTTCATTCCATTCGCAGGTTAATTCCCCAAGCCACCTTGTTTACCGACATCATTGTTGGCTTTACCGGGGAAACCGAAGAACAGTTCGAAAATACCCGCCGCGCGATGGAGGAATTCAGGTTCAACATGTCGTATACTGCCATGTATTCTCCCCGTCCTGGAGCAACCAGCCACCGGTGGGTCGACGATGTTGCGCAGGATGAAAAAAAACGCCGGCTGCATATCCTCACCGAAGAATTGCGTAAACACAACCGACAGGCGAACCGTGACAGGGTGGGTACAACAGTACGTGCAATTGTAAGAGGCGCCGACCGCAAACCCGGATATCTCTCAGCCCTTACTGAAGGCAAACTCATTGTAAGGTTCCCCGAAGAAATTGAAAATCTTACCGGGCAATTTGTAGACGTGAAAATAACTTCGGCCTCCGATTTTTCACTTGAAGGTGAACTGGTGAAAATGGGTGAATTGGTATAATTCAGGTCGTAATAATAATATTTAACTTTTTTTGCATCCTGCCTGATTTCGGTAGGAGGCAAATTCTGCTTATTTTTGGGCTTTTACCTTTTCAGCAATGAATTAAAAGTCAGAAACAACATCATAATGAAAAAATCAGGATTTACATTACTCGGGTGGCTTATTGCCTTTGCCCTGTTTGCCCAGTCAAACCAGAAAATATCACTGGAAGATATTTATACCCAGGGAACTTTCCGTTCGGAAACAGTAAAGGGTTTGCGTTCCATGAACGATGGTGAACATTATACTACCCTGGAAGGCGACCGGAAAGTTGTACGAAACAGCTACAAAACAGGCCAGCAGGTAGATGTACTTTTCGATCTGTCAAAAATTGAAAAGGCTCCGCTTACCTATTTCACCGAATACCAGCTGAGCGACGATGAAACAAAAATATTGCTCACAACCAACAAAAGGAAAATTTACCGGCATTCATATACCGCTCAGCATTACATCTGGAACTCGGTAACAAAAGAACTTACCGCATTGTCGGACAAAGGGGCACAACAACTGGCCACCTTTTCCCCCGACGGAGAACGGGTAGCCTTTGTTAGCGACAACAACCTGTTCATTAAAAACCTGAAATTCGGTAATGAAAGTCAGATAACCTATGACGGGAAGGAAAATGAAATCATTAACGGCGCCCCCGACTGGGTATATGAGGAAGAATTTGGATTTAACAAGGCGTTCTGGTGGTCACCCGACAGTAAATTCCTTGCCTTCATCCGCTTCGATGAAACAAAAGTCCCGGAATTCAGCATGATCAAATATGCAGGTGAAAGCCCAAAGCAGGATGAAAAGTCACCTTATCCGCAAATTGAAACGTTTAAGTATCCGAAAGCCGGCGAAACCAACTCCACTGTTTCGGTAATGAGCTACGAACTGTATTCCAGGCTTACCATTAATGTGGATATTGGCAGCAATACCGATATCTATATACCCAGGCTTACCTGGACCCCCGATTCAAAAGATCTGGTGGTGATGCGCTTTAACCGGCTTCAAAACCAACTCGACGTGCTGTATGCCAATCCGTTTACGGGAGAATCAAAGCCCATCTTCACTGAAAAGAACGACAAATATGTAGACGAAGATTTCCTTGATGCCTTTATGTACCTGGAAGACGGACGTTTTATAGTTTCAAGTGAACGCGACGGCTGGAGGCATCTGTATTTGTACGACCGACTCGGATTTGAACAGGGACAGCTTACCAAAGGAAAATTTGACGTTACAGATTTTTACGGATACGATCCTTCCCAGAAAGTGTTTTATTACCAGGCGGCTGCCGAATCCCCCTTGCGTAGGGAGGTCTATTTTACCAGCCTTGACGGCAAAAAGCAAGGAAAAATTTCCACGATGGAAGGTACCAACAAGGCTGACTTCAGCAAAAACTTTAATTATTATGTGAATTATTACAGCTGCAGCGATACCCCTTCGCTGATTACCCTGCACGATAAAAAAAACAAGCTCATCCGTACACTTCAGGACAACACCGTGCTGAAAAGCAAATTGCAGTCGTACAACCTTCCTAAAAAAGAATTTTTCAGGTTTACAACTTCCGAAGGCATTGAATTGAACGGATACATGATAAAGCCGGCGAACTTCGACGAATCGCAAAGGCACCCTGTATTGATTACCCAATACAGCGGCCCCAATTCTCAAAAGGTAAAGGACGAATGGGATAACATTGGATGGAATCATTACCTGGCGCAGGAAGGGTTCCTTGTGGTTTCAGTCGACCCACGTGGAACAGCAGCACGCGGTGAAGATTTCCGTAAAGTAACTTACCTGCAATTAGGTAAATATGAATCGGATGACCTGGTAGAAACTGCCCGGTTTTTAGGCTCACTCAATTATGTCGACAAAGAAAATATCGGCATCTTCGGCTGGAGTTACGGAGGTTTCATGACCCTGCTCTCGATGCAAAAAGGGGGAGAGTTGTTTAAAGCAGGTATTTCAGTAGCTCCGGTTACCAACTGGCGGTTCTACGACACCATTTATACCGAACGCTTCATGCGCACACCGCAGGAAAATCCCGACGGTTACGACGACAATTCGCCGCTCACTCATGCCGGTGACATCAAAGGACGGTTACTCATAGTACACGGCTCAGCCGACGACAATGTACATGCACAAAATACATACGAGTTTACAGAAAGGCTTGTACAGGAAGGGGTTCAGTTTGACATGGCTATTTACGTCAACCGGAACCACAGTATCAGCGGCGGATACACTACCATGCATCTGTACACCAAAATGACCAACTTTTTAAAGGAGCAGTTGCAGTAAGCCCGGCTGTTAATCCCTCTCCCGGGCTTTAGCCCATTACCTTTACCGTGGCTTAACAGAAAATCTGTCATATTTCCTGATATGGCAGGTTTTTTGCTAATACCCTCCCGTAAATAACAAGAGAAAATAAAAGCAAAAAAAATAACTTAACAACATTCAACCATGATGCAAATTACTAAATCATCGAACCCGGCATTGAAAACGAGTGCATTCCGCAGGGATTACGCTTCCTCTTCCGAGGTGATGACAGTAAACGGTACGATAAACAAAACTGCGCTATCATTATTACTGGTGATTGCAGCAGCATTCTATACCTGGAACAAGTTCTTCAACGCTGTTACTCCCGAGGCGGGTGCTTCAGCCGTAATGCCCTGGGTAATCATTGGCGGCATCGGCGGACTGATCACAGCAATAGTTACAATCTTCCGTCCCAGAAGTGCTGCCATTTCGGTACCCATATATGCCGTTCTGGAAGGGCTGTTACTTGGTGGACTATCTGCTATTTTCGAAGCACGTTACGGTGGCATTGTAATGCGTGCGGTGGCTTTAACGCTAGCTGTTTTTGCCGTTATGCTTTTTTTATACAAGACAGGAATCATTAAAGTAACCCGCGGGTTCATGCTGGGTGTGCTTGCCGCCACAGGGGGCATTGCCCTTATGTACCTGGTAAGCTTTATTGCCGGAATGTTTGGCGCTCAGATGGAGTTCCTGCATGGAAACAGCAACCTGAGCATCGGAATAAGCCTCGTGGTGGTAGTGGTTGCCGCACTGAACCTGATGCTCGACTTCGCTTTCATTGAACGGGCCTCTGACGAAGGCGCACCAAAACACATGGAGTGGTATGGCGCATTCGGCCTTCTCGTAACTCTCGTCTGGCTATACCTCGAAATGCTGAGGCTGCTGTCGAAACTGGCCAGCCGAAATTAAATACTTCAATTAAGTTAAAGATATTCTATTTGAAAAGGATGCTGCACAATGTAGCATCATTTTCAATTTATTATAGTTATCCTCTCACGGTATTCAGGCTAACCTAAAACAAAACTATATCAGCCTGAAAAACTCTCTAATGCACGAGGCAAACAATATGGTTAGAATATGCAATGCCGATGATACTAATTCTTCCTGTCTTCATCCTCAAGTGTCATGCATAAATCCCTGATTTAATAGCATTAATAAAAATAGGTTGTTTCCCGCGGATTGATTTCAATTCATTAGTAGAGATAATATGGACATCCAGCAGAATGTTATATTTTAAATTAATGTCATAGCATAAATCAAGGATTTCATTTTCATCTTTTCCAGTGTAGGCATTCTTTAATATGATTAAAACATCATAATCTGAAAATTTATTTGAATTCCCGCTAGCCTGTGAACCAAATAAAACAACATCTTCGACGGACTCCCCATAATTCTGAATCAGATGGTTTTTTAATTCCGACAGGATTATTTTATTGTCGATACTCATCGTTTTTTATTTTTTATAAAATTACTAAAAAGAATAAAATCTTATCCAGGATGTTTCTTTTTAAAGCTACCCCATTACTTTCGGTTATAACAATTTCAAAAAAGGATCAGGATGCTTTTTCTTAACTTAATAGCTGAACTTCAACGTTACATTTTCCTGATCTTCTCCTGACTAAACTCAATGTAAACTCAATATAAATTCAATATTAACTCAATGTAAATTCAATTATAATTGAATTTACATTGAGTTATCACTGAGTTATCATTGAGTTAATACTGAATTTGCTAAGGAGAAGGTCTATAGAAAAACATAATAGGTAGCCGTGAAAGAATCATAATTCCAGCTTTTTAGCTGGGGATGCAAGGCTCATAACACAAACACATCGGCCGGGGCAGACCGGGAGGTAAGCCGTATTTCAAATCTTGAGGAAAGTTCACTGCAGGTAGCATATGCCAATTCGGGTGTATTGTTCTCTCCCGAGAGGTGGCTCAGAAACACACATTTCAGGTTAATTCCTGCGCTTTGGCGAAGCAGTTCCAGTGCCTGCAGGTTCGATAAGTGCCCTACGGAAGAAGCTATCCGTTTTTTCAGGTACCACGGGTAAGCGCCCTTTACCAGCATGTCCTCATCGTAGTTCGATTCCAGAAAAACTGCATCGCAGAGGCCAATGTGGGAAATTACATTGGAACATGGTTCGCCGATATCGGTAAATACCCCGACATTTTTTCCTTCATGCTCAATGCGAAAAGAGCAAGGCTCAGAGGCATCGTGATTTTTGGCAAACGGGAAAACAGTGAAGCCGCCTATGACTATTTCTTTTCCGGGAACAAAGAACCGTGGATATGCCGGCTGCATGTTCCGGTAGGCAGTATTGTAAGTCCGGGCAGTAAGGTAAACCGGCACCTTCAGCTTCTTTTCCAGAACCCGTGCCCCCCGCATATGATCGCTGTGCTCGTGTGATATAAATATTGCCTTTATTTTGGCGGGATCCAGACCTTTATCGTTCATTCGGTTAATTATCTGCCTGCAGGAAATGCCTGCATCCACCAATATGGCATCGGTGTCATTCCCGATGTAATAGCAGTTTCCGTTACTTCCGGAGGCTACAGCACAAATTTCAATCATTGTTCAACTTTTTTAGGGGCTTAAAAAATTAGCAATATCCCGAATAACTGCTCCCGTCCCAGCAATGGGTGCATAAATCTTCTTTGGGCAAACCAATAGCTTCAACCAGATCGGGAAGCGTTTGAAACTGCAGGGATGTTAACCCCAGGTTTTTACGTATTTCTTCCACCATAAGTTTGTATTCTTCTGTATCGGGATTGGAATATTTTGTCATATCGGCCTCCCCATCGCCCACAAGTTCTTTAATGGCCTTATGTGTAGCCAGTTCAAGCGCCTGCCGTGAGCGGGAGAAGTTAAGGTACTCACACGGATAGGTAAGCGGTGGGCACGCAATACGCATATGCACCTCTTTGATTCCTTCATTGTACAAATCGCGTGTATTGTCCCTCAGCTGTGTTCCGCGCACTATGGAATCGTCGAGGAAGACTCCACGCCTCCCTTTGATAATGGCAGGGTTTGGTATCAGTTTCATTTTGGCAACCAGTTCGCGGGTAACCTGGTTCTGGGGCATAAAACTCCTTGGCCAGGTAGGGGTATATTTTGCATAAGGCCGCATATATGGAATCTTCTTTTCGTTGCTGTACCCGATTGCATGCCCGATACCTGAATCGGGAATACCTGCTACAAAATCGGCCTCCACATTATCTTTCCGGGCAATGGCAGCACCACAGCGGTACCTTACCTCATCCACATTAATCCCTTCATAGTAAGAGGGGGGATAGCCGTAATACACCCAGAGGAAAGAGCAAACCTGCATTTTTTTACCTGGCTTTCTGAGTTGCTCATAACCATCAGCAGTAATACGGACGATTTCGCCAGGGCCTAGGTATTTTTCGATTTCATAATCGAGATTCGGAAAAGCGCTGGTTTCGGAAGCAACAGCAAAACCGTTTCCGTTTTTACCGATCACCACAGGTGTGCGCCCCAGGTAATCGCGGGCAGCAATTATTGAATTCTCTGTAAGTATCAGTATGGAACAGGAACCTTTAATCTTTTTGAAAACGTTTTCAATTCCTGAAACATAATCTTCTTTATCGGCGATGAGCATGGCCACCAGTTCGGTAGGGTTCACACTTCCCTGGCTGGTTTCTGAAAAAGTACGGTGGTTTTGAAGAAACTCCTCCTCCAGTTCATTGGCATTTAAAATTTTACTAACTGTTGAAATCGCAAACTTTCCCAAGTGCGAATTAGCCGCTATCGGTTGTGCTTCGGTATCGCTTATGACACCAATACCGGCATTCCCCGAGAAATTTACCAGGTCGTTTTCAAACTTTGTGCGAAAATAGCCATCTTCCAGGCTATGGATGGCACGCTGAAAACCCTCTTCAGAATTATAGAAAGCCAGCCCGGCCCTTTTTGTTCCCAGGTGCGAATGATAATCGGTTCCGTAAAATACTGGTGAAACACAACTGGTTTGTGAAATGGCTCCAAAAAATCCACTCATTGGTTTGTATTTTTATATAAGCTTCGAAAAATAAAACATTTTAAAGCTTATCAGCAGCAATATGAGATATCTTTTTAAACAAACTGCCAACAGGCACTGAACTTGAATCTGCTATCCCGCAGGGTTGCCGGATTAAGCCTGTTTTACAAGGTTTGAAATTGCTTTAAATTCGGCCGCTGCCGACGAGCGGGTTAATTCAAACAGAATGGATTCAACGGTTGTCATCATAATTCCTTCGAACCGGAATCGTTCTTTGGCTATTTCAAGGCTTTCAGGAGTTCTTGATGAAACACAATCCATTACCACCACCGGATTAAACCCGTTCTCTTTTAAATCGATGGCTGTTTGCAATACGCAAACATGGGATTCAATGCCACATAGGAGAACGTTTCTGGCATTTACTTCCCTTAGCTTTTCAACAACCGATGGTTCATCACAACAACTGAACTCCCTTTTTTCGATGAAGTTAAACCCGGGCATTACAGATTTAATGCCTTCAATTGTGTCGCCCAATCCGCGGGTGTATTGCTGGGTAACGGTAACCGGCAGGCCAAGTTCTGTTAACCCCTGTATAAGCAACTGACAATTTTTCAGTAGTTTCTCCTTTTTCCACATTACCGGGAATAGGCGTTCCTGGATGTCAATTATTAGTGCTGCGGTATTTTTTCGGATGATTCTCATGAGAATTATTTTTTAATTGTTTTGTTATTACTTTTTACGACTAACTGGTGCTTGTTGTTTAGGATCAGCTTTTAAGGGTGTGGGTTGGTTATTGGGACGGATGGGACTTGTGGGACACCTGGTATAAACTACCAACTGCCCCTGCCTACTATTTGCAGCCAATAACTTTGCCTTCCTTAGTACTGAGTGCCTACGGCTAGCTGCCGCCTGTCTTGCCGGTCAGACAGGCTATTTATCCCTGCTCAGCCTTGGCCCCCATCCTCCTTGGCCTTCGCCTGGGCCTGTGCCTTAAGAACATCAGCCAGCAGGCGGGATTTGTCGCCCAGATAGCCACCATGATGCCGTTTGGCGTAATCTACGCTGGTAAAACCGATTTTGGTCATAAGGGCTACAACCAGTGCATCGCCCATAACTGTGAACACAGTAGTCGATGTGGTGGGTGTGAGTCCAAGCGGACAAACCTCATCGGGATTTCCGGTGAAGAGAAAAACATCGGCATTTTTTGCCAGTATGCCTTCCTGATTGCCTGTAATGGAAATCAACGGAATGCCTGGATGCAGGTTTTCAACCAGTTCAACCAATTCAAGAATTTCACGGGTTTTACCTGAATTGGAGATTATAAGCATCACGTCGTTCTCCTGTATTACTCCCAGATCGCCATGTTGCGAATCGCTGGGATGCAGGAAAACAGCAGGCGTACCAGTTGAACTGAAAGTAGTGGCAATGTTTTGGGCAATCTGACCTGCCTTTCCCATTCCGCTGGTTACCAGCTTACCCTTCAACTGATGTACCTGCCGGTAGATCAGTTCAACCGCCTTTATAAACGAATCGTTCACAGGAATCCGGTTGATTGCGTCGGCTTCACGGGAAATGATATTTCGAATCAGCTCTTCCATTAACTTTGAAGTTTGGTGCAAATCTAACTGAAAAAAATGATCTGCCAATGGAGAAAATCCTGATGATAATTCAGCCCGATCAGTGACACCTTTCTTTTTTCGGGAGAAATTACAGAACAATAAACCAATAAATGTGTTGAGAAAAATTGCCAGAATATAATTCATCGATTTTTTGTCGTAATTCCAAATCCAATATCATCCTATTCGGGTTGAACTATGCAAAATATCATAAAAAAAGGCACATATTGATAGTTCTCGATTATTAAATATTTGGTAGTTTTGGAAATTATTTTTCACTTCAGTACAACTAAAAAAATAACATGAAGATTCACGAATTTCAGGCCCGAAATTTATTCAAAGAGTACGGCATTCCTGTTCCGGATGGTGTTGTATGCCATTCCCTTGAAGAAGTTAAAGCAATGGTACCCGATGATGACAGGCTGAGGGTAGTGAAAGCCCAGGTACATGTAGGCGGCAGAGGGAAAGCCGGTGGTGTAAAGCTGGCAAAAACAAAAGCCGAAGCAGTGGAGATTGCCGGCCAGATACTTGGCATGGACATTAAAGGGCTTACCGTAGAGAAAGTGATGGTAGCCGATGCTGTTGACATCGAAAAAGAGTTCTATGTAGGTTTAATCAACGACAGAAATACGAAGTCAGTAACCCTGATGGCAAGTGCTGAGGGTGGTGTTGAAATAGAAGAAGTGGCACGTGTATCGCCCGAGAAAATTATTAAGTTGACCATTGATCCGGTGATGGGGCTCATGGAATGGCAGGCACGGAAAGTAGCGCTTCAGTTATTTAATGATCCTAAACAGATGCGCCAGGCAGCTTCAATATTGGGTAAACTTTACCGGCTTTACGTTGAAACCGATTCATCGCTTGCCGAAATAAACCCGCTGGTGGTTACACCCGACAAAAAGGTATTGGCTATAGATGGTAAGATGAACTTTGATGACAATGCTCTTTATCGCCGGCCGAAAATACTGGCACTCAGGGAAGCCACCCCTGAAGAAGAAAAAGAAATCGATGCCAATGAAAAAGGCCTCTCCTACATCAAGCTGGATGGCAATATCGGATGTATGGTAAACGGTGCCGGACTGGCAATGGCCACAATGGACATGATTAAACTGTATGGCGGCGAACCGGCTAATTTCCTTGACATTGGCGGCTCTTCGAATCCCGAAAAGGTAGTTGAAGCTATGAACATATTACTGAGCGACAAGAATGTGAAGGCAGTAATGATAAACATTTTTGGTGGCATTACCCGTTGTGATGATGTAGCACGCGGCCTGGTAACTGCCATGAAAAAAATAAACACCGATATCCCTGTGGTTATCCGATTGTCGGGTACCAATGCAAAAGAAGGCCTTGACATTATCAGGGAATATGGATTGCCAACGGTTTCCACCATGAGTGAAGCTGCACAGAAAGCCATTGAATTAAGCCGCAAAGGGATTTGAAATTCGAATTTTAAGTTTAAAGTATAAAGAATCGTATAATGAGTATACTTATAAATAAAGATACAAAAGTTATTGTACAAGGAATTACAGGCCGTGATGGAGGTTTTCATACCAGTAAAATGAATGAATATGGAACCAATATTGTTGGTGGGATATCTCCCGGCAAAGGAGGTACTGAAGTTGACGGAGTTCCGGTTTTCGATACTGTGGAAGAAGCCGTTAAGGCTACAGGAGCCAATGTGTCGGTAATTTTTGTGCCTGCACCATTTGCCGGTGATGCAATAATGGAAGCCAGCTATGCAGGTGTTGAACTGGTGGTATGTATCACAGAAGGCGTACCAGTGCATGATATGATGAAGGCCGCACAGGTGCTGAAGCAAAACGGCACCAAACTGATAGGAGCCAACTGCCCTGGGTTGATAACTCCTGATGAATGCCTGATTGGTATTCTGCCGGCGATGATATTTAAAAAGGGAAATGTGGGGCTTATTTCCCGCTCAGGTACCCTTACTTATGAAGTTGTAAATATGCTTACCGAAAATGATCTCGGTCAGTCGACCTGTGTAGGCATTGGTGGTGACCCGGTATCAGGTCTATACTTTATTGATCTGCTGGAGATGTATGAAAACGATCCGGCAACTGATGCAGTGGTGCTGATTGGTGAAATTGGCGGTGATGCCGAAGAACAGGCAGCAAGATATATAAAGGAGAACATGACCAAACCAGTTGTTGCATTTATTGCCGGACAGTCAGCGCCTCCTGGAAAAAGAATGGGTCATGCCGGAGCCATTATTTCAAGTGGCTCGGGAACAGCGGAAGAAAAGATTAAAGCCTTTGGAGAAGCCGGTGTACCAGTAGCCAAAGAACCAGGGGAAATTCCCCGACTGGTAAAGGAAAAGCTTGGACTTTAATTACCTATATAACAGTTCAAGAAAAACCGGCTACTGCAAAGTAACCGGTTTTTGCATTTAATTATGGGTAAAAACTTAATTTAAAGTTCAGCCAATAGTTTATCGATATCTGCGCAACAATCATCCATGTCAGCTTCAAATTTGGCTTTAAATGTTTTCCAGTCATTATAAGACACGTTCTTAATCTGATGGATGCGCTGGTTAACTGATGCGCGTTTTTTTTCGAACGTATCAATAGCATTGTTTTGCTCATCGGTAAGCTTGCTTCCCTTCTCTTTAATTTTATCGTTCAGTTCAATAATCTTTTTATTGAGAGACGATAATTTAGCATTGGCATTATCCAGCAATTCCTTTTGCTCCAAACGATAGGCTTCCAAACTTTCAGTATCTACTGCATTGACTTCTGCCTCCTTATTTTTTTGCTCCCCCGATCCGCAGCCTGAGAAAGCAACCAGGCTGGAACATAAAAGGAGCAGGCCAATAATTTTTCTGATTTTTAACATGATAATTAATTTTGGTTTCTTTATAAATTTTACCTGATTTTACGAATCTCAGCAGGAATTGTTATAATTCTAGCACCCAAAAACAAATCATATGTTTTAAAACAGATTTAGAAGGGCAGGCTACATTTTGATCAATTTCAATGCATGGTTCCAACTGTTTTCCCTGAGACCGGGAATGCACCATAACATTGCAAGTGGCTCGATAGCCCGGGCTGCTTCTACATTTCCCATATCTTCCGATTCCCATCCAAACTGCTCCAGAATTTGTGCAACTTCATTTTTTGCACCCTCGTCATCGCCACAAATAAACATGCTGGGTTTGGTGCTAAAAGGTGGATTTACCATAAACGGGCTTCCCACACAACTAAAGGCTTTTACAAACTTAGCGCCGGGTGCCGTTGCCTGAAGTTCTTCCATCAGGCTTTTATTTATGTCGGAAAAATAAACAAGAACACCATTTACAGGAGCACTGTCGGCTATAGGATTTGTGGTATCGATAACTATTTTGCCCGAAAGGTTTTCAGTGCCAATTTCTTCCAAAGCTTTTTTTGCTTCAGAACCCTTTACTGCAAATACAATCAGCTCATTGTTCTTTGCCGTTGATAATGGGGTATCTGTTTTAACTCCCTCTATTTCCTTCTCCAGTTGTTTACGTTTTTCCTCCTTCCGTGCGGAAATTGTGGTTTCGTAACCCGATTCGATAAAACCCCTGGCAAGCGCTGTTCCAACATTGCCTGACCCAATGATGCCTACTTTTTTCATTTTTTTATTTTTTATTGTTTAACCTGAAGATATTACTGCATTACATAGAAGAGTCAAATATCTTATTTTGTTCAGCAACTTATTAATTTAATAACATCATGAATCCCTTGAATCCTTTAAAGCGATACTCATACATAACCACTGTATATTAATGGATTAAACCAAATAAGACAGTTGGTATGATGCTATTAATTCAACTAAATCACAGGATGGCTTATTTTATGATAATCCTCACCTTTTATTCGTATTTCGGTTTGTTCATTTGCGCCCATTTTCATAAAATTACTTTCTTTACAATGTTTACAGGAATACTGAATATGAACCGGAAACTGGCAACTGCCATTAAAGATTACATCATCATTACATTTGGACTTTCACTCTTTGCTCTGGGGTGGGTAGTTTTTCTTATACCTGCTGAAATTACGGGAGGAGGGATAAGTGGTGTGGGCGCTGTTATCTATTTTGCCACCAAAATTCCGGTAAGTGTTACCTTTCTTTCGGTCAATGTTGTTTTGGTATTAATTGCCATAAAAATTCTCGGCGCCAACTTCGGTGTAAAAACAATATACAGCATAATGGTGCTCACCCTCTTCTTTGCATTGTTTCAGAATGTTGTAGAGGAACCTTTGGTAAATGACATGTTCTTATCGGCAGTACTGGGAGGTATGGCAGGTGGCATTGGTCTGGGTGTTGTATTTTCCCGTGGTGGCAGCACTGGTGGAACCGATATTTTTGCCATGATAATAAACAAATATCGCAATGTCAGCCCCGGCCGTATTATTCTTTACTGTGATGTAATTATTATAGCATCATCCTATTTTGTATTTCATTCGCCTGAAAAGCTGGTGTATGGATATGTATCGATGTGGGTAGTAGCCTATTCGCTTGATTCGTTTTTAAGCGGCGCTAATCGTTCGGCACAAATGTTTATTATATCAAAAAATTACGAAAAAATTGCCGATTTTATCAATAAAGAGGCCATAAGAGGCGTTACTATACTGGACGGAACTGGCTGGTACACCCAGGAGAATACAAAAATCATCATGTCGGTGGTACGTAAAAAAGAGACCAGCCAGATTTTCAGAAAGATACGAGAAATTGATCCGGATGCTTTCATCTCGATGGGAAGCGTAATGGGCGTTTACGGAAAAGGATTTGATAAAATTAAACTGTAACAATATAAAATGAGAAATAACCAAACCCTACTGTCATTAATTATAAGTATTTCAATACTTGCAATCACTTCGTGTTCCTCTGATCAAAAAAAAGAAAAACAAAGGGAACGTATTGAAATGGATACCATAGCTTCCATACCAACTCCTCCCATTTTAAAATATGGGATACCGGTTGATTCTTTCATAATACAGGATGGAACCGTAAAACCCGACCAGCATTTAAGTCATATTTTAAGCGGATATGGGGTAAGCATGGCTACCATCGACCGCATTGCCCGCGAAGCAAAAGATATCTTTGATGTAAGAAAAATAAAACGTGGAAGTAACTTCTTCATATTTCAGACAGCCGATTCACTTAATGAGACCCGCTATTTTATTTATGAAAATTCAGCCATCGATTATTACGTATTTGAACTCTTCGATTCGCTGAAGGTGTACAAAGGAGAAAAAGAGGTAGAGACGAGGTTAAGAACGGCACATGGTGAAATTGAATCATCGCTTTGGAATGCTGTTGCCGGGAATGGCCTTGATCCTATGCTTTCCATCAGGCTATCCGATATCTTTGCCTGGTCAATTGATTTCTTTGCCATTCAGAAAGGCGACCGGTTCAGGGTGATTTATGAAGAACAGTTTGTTGATTCCATTCCCATCGGTATTGGAGAAATATATGCCGTTCAGTTTGATCATTACGGAAAGGAGAATTACGCCTTTCGGTTTTACCAGGATGACCGGTATGATTATTTCGACGACGAAGGCAATAGTTTACGCAGGGCGTTTCTGAAGGCACCCCTGGAATATGCCCGGGTCAGTTCAGGCTTTTCCAATTCACGTATGCATCCGGTGTTGCGAATCCGAAGGCCCCATCATGGTGTCGATTATGCAGCACCAACAGGTACACCGGTTATGAGCATAGGCGACGGGACTGTAATTGCAAGGGCTTACCAGGCTAAAGGCGGAGGCAATTACCTGAGAGTTAAACACAATTCGGTATACACTACCGTTTACATGCACCTTTCAGGGTTTGCCAAAGGTATTGTTCAAGGGGCAAGAGTAAACCAGGGACAGGTAATTGGTTATGTTGGATCTACAGGATTATCAACAGGTCCACACCTCGATTTCCGCGTATTTAAAAACGGAAGCCCTGTAGATCCGATGAAAATTGAAGCCCCTCCTGTTGAACCGGTAAATAAGAACCGCATGGAGGAATACGTGGCAATGAAGGATTCACTGATGATGGAACTACTAAAGATTGAGTGGGAACCTGAAATAATTGCCAGAGGAGATAATCAGCCTGAAAATGAGTTAAAAGATTAATTAATAGAACATCCCATTCATTTATCTGTTTCTTATCAAAACCATCTCACAAGAGAAAAGGGTCACTTATTTTGAGTTACAAGCAAAATGGCAATTAACATAAATACTTTGGTGTGCAGTTAATTTGTGTATTTTTGCTACATTAATAAAAATATAAAAGCGAAAAAAAATGAAGATTTTCATATTTCTGTTATCGGTTATAATGACGGTTTCATGTGTAAGAAACAACAAAGAACAAAATGTTGAAGTACAAGCCAAACAGGGGAATGTATTTGAAGTTTCGGAAGTAATACAGGCATCGGCGTATACCTATTTAAAAGTAAAGGAAAACTCGGATGAGAAATGGATGGCAGTTTCCAAACAGGATGTTCAGGTGGGTGATGTTTTATACTACGATGAAGCATTGCAAATGACCAATTTTCACAGTAAAGATCTGGACAGAACATTCGAGGTAGTGTATTTTGTCAATCAAATCAGTGAAACACCAATTCTGAATCATCCGGCAGCTGGAATGCGCGGTATGGGGGGAATGACAGAAGACCCCCATTCAGAAAAAATTGAATCAGACAAGAAAAGTGCTATTAACCTCGAAAAATCTGGTAATGAATTAACAATTGCCCAAATCTTTGAAAACAGGGATCAGTATTCGGGTAAGGAAGTTGAAATCAGGGGCGTTGTCGTTAAAGTGAACAAACAAATTATGGGTAAAAACTGGGTTCATATTCAGGATGGTACCGAAAGCAACGGAAATTATGATTTAACTATAACCACCCAAGATCTGGCAGAAGTCAACGACGAAGTCAGCTTCAAAGGTAAAATCACTCTGAACAAGGATTTTGGCTCAGGATATTCCTATGAGGTTATAATGGAAGATGCTGTTGTAACCAGTAAAGCAACAGCTCATAACCATAATCACTAGATTTTAATTCGATTAAAATGCCGGCATCATTGATTAATGATGTCCCGGCATATAAATTTCATTGATTTTTAAGTAGAACTCCAGAGGCTTATATGATTCTTCCACACCTTCAGGTAACGGCATGTTTGAAAAGGTCTGGAAATAGAGCAGGCAGGAATTACGCCACCAAACAGCTTCCCTTTCCTGAATTTGAAGCAGTGATTTCACATACATAAACCGCTCTTTGTCAATAAAGCTTTCCATGAAATTCCAGGTTTTTTGCATGTTTCGCACATCTTCAACACCCTTTTGGTAGTGCAACGCCATTTCATTCCAGAGGGTATTACCCGATTTCATTTTATAATCCCAGGGCACCCGGTGAAACCAAAGCAGGTATTCTTCAGGGCAGGTATTAATATCGTCAAATATTTCGGCCACTGGTTTAAAGTATTGTCCGGTTGCATTGCTTCCCGATGAAGTGCGATTGAAGCCTATGCTGTCAGTATTTGCCCGGTGGTAATACAGGGCAGTCCAGTCGGGTCTTCCCCCGCTCACCCAGGGTCCTGGTCCGTGGTGATGCCCCCTTGCCATAATATGGTGAAGCCCCAGGGGGGTCATGTAATTTACGCATGCCTCCCGGGAGTTAAGCATCATTTCAGTTACAGGTTTCACAAAAGCAGGATCTTTGGTAAAGGTCATTTTGATCCATTCATCAGCAATTCGCTCCGATGCAAGGTAGGGGTCCCAGGCCATGCGGCCAAAGGCATACCAGTTGGCCTGCCCAAAAGGGTGGCCTGTCCAGTTCCGGTCAGTACCAATATTAGATACACCTGCAATGCCTGTAAGCTTTTGCCCATGAAGTGATCCGTCGATTGATTTAGCCACTGTTGTCCCTTGCCCTTTTGCATGGGTATCTGCCTGCAGGCATTCCTCAAACAAGGGTGCCAGGTATACCAGGTGAGTTGAGAAGCCAAGGTATTCCTGGGTTATCTGGAATTCCATCATCAGGTTCGACTCTTCAAGGGCGCCAAACAAAGGATGAAAGGGTTCGCGGGGTTGAAAGTCGAGCGGACCGTTCTTTACCTGCACAATTACATTATCCCGAAATACACCATCCAGGGGCTTGAATTCATTATAAGCCTGCTTTGTGCGATCTTCAGGAACATTCTGATCGTACACAAAAGCCCTCCACATTACAATGCCGCCATGTGGAGCCACTGCATCGGCCAGCATGTTTGCCCCTTCGGCATGGCTTCGCTTGTAATCCTGTGGTCCGGGTTGACCTTCTGAATTGGCTTTTACAAGGAAACCTCCAAAATCAGGAACGTACGTGTATATCTCTTCAACCTTTTTGTTCCACCATTCCTGAACCTGCGGATCCAGAGGATCGGCCACCGGAAGTTTGCCCAGGTCAATAGGAGCACTGAAACGGGCAGTTAAATATACTTTCAAGCCATAGGGACGGAATGCATCGGCCAGTGCTGCCACTTTTTCAAGGTAAACCGGTGTCAGAATCTGAGCATTTGCATTTACATTTGTAAGCACAGTCCCGTTAATTCCAATGGAAGCATTAGCCCTGGCATAGTCGATGTAGCGTTGGTGAATAACATCAGGCAGCCGGAACCAATCCCACAACGAGAATCCGGCATAGCCTCTCTCCACGTTGCGATCAAGATTATCCCAATGATTCAGGATCCTGATTTTAGTTTTTGGCGCCTCAATTATATTTATTTCCGACAGAGCTTGTTCCTGTTGAATGGTATTCAGCAACCTGAAAACGCCATAAAGCAAGCCGATATCGGTGTTAGCAGTTACGATTAGGCTTTTATCTTTAGTTTCACGAATAATAAAGCCTTCGTTGCCAAGCAGGTTTAATTCTTCTTTACTGACATGGACATTAATATCAGGAAATTTTTCCGGCAATCCGATTACCACTCCTGAAGACTGATAGCCAGAATCAATGAATTCAGGTTCAATTGCAAGCATTCCATCCAGAGCAATCAGCAGCTCGCTTTTTACTGCCTGTAAAGTAGGCGTTGATGGGTTTAAGGTAATTTTTTTCAACCTTTCCCGATACAGTTTTAGCAACGATTCATTTTCCACACGAGCATACCGCAGCCATAGATCATATCCGTCCTCTCCCTCCCGGAATAAACATGAATCCGTTTTTTCTTCTTTCCCCTCCCCCAATAATGGTTCTGCACTTTGTGCTGTAAAGGATATTGCAAAAATGGATAGAAAGAGTATTGAGAATCTGATTGTCATTGCCAATGGTTTTATTGAATTAGAATTTTTCTATTGATAACCCGGTTTTCATTACGCAATTTAACCAAATAAATTCCCGGATTATTGCAATTTTCAGTTGTTACTGTAAAAACATTTCCTGATTCAGTTGCAGTATACAGCAGATTTCCCTCAAGGTTAAAAATTTGTATACTAACTTCTTTTCCTGGCAATTCATTACCGGAATAAACTGTAAACGAATTGTTACGAATGGGATTGGGATAAATTGTAAAGGAGTCATCACTCAATAAAACAGAAGCAGCCTCAGTTACAACAGTATTTTTTGCCACCACCTGAATGTCATCAATCCAAATTGGATTCCACCAGGAGTAAAGGCCAATTTTACCAAAAGAAAAACTGTCGTTTGCACTCTGATCAAAAATAAGGCTGTCGTTAATCCATGCTGAAGTATATTTTCCGTCGTTTTGTATTACGACATCTATATAAGCACCGGTGCCACCTCCTGAATAAGAAGCTTCAGCAAGAGTGGTATGGACTCCATTGTACACCATCTTCAGATAAGCCATTTGCGGATTGGCATCCAGTTCAAGCAGGTAATAATTTGATTCATCGGTATAATTAAATACTGCCCCAAAATTGTTATCCCAGTCCGAATTAATTTTAACAGCATAGGTATAGTCATAAAAAGTGCTTCCCTGGTAAACATTGATTTCAATTCCTTCAGCTGATGAATTCCTGTACTGATTCTGCAAAACCGACCATTGCCCACTCACAGGAACCCAATTCTGGGCTTCCCCGTCATTGAAATCTTCGTAGTACTCCAGTGTACCAGCCATAGTTTTTATCTTTATTTGCACTGGTTCGGAAGTGACTGACTGGTTACTGTCATCAGTAGCCCTGGCTGTAAGCACATAATTGCCGCTTTCCATATTCTCCCAAATGAAGTTGAACACACTATCCTTAACTTCACCCAGCTTATTTGATCCGGCATACAATTCCAGTCGTTCAACAGTTCCATCAGGATCATTTGCCTCAACTAAAATTTCGACAGGCACATTAAAATCAAATTCAGAAGTATTAAGTGGTGATACTATTGATACAATTGGAAGCTCAGAGACTGATACCTGAATTGTTTTTTCAGGTGAAAAAGCCTTCTGCCCTATGTTATCAATTACTAAGGCATAGATTTTATATTCCCCCACTTCCGGGTTTTTCCAAACGTACTCAAAGGGAGGAATGGTGTCTTCACCAATTTTTGTGTTGCCAATATAAAATTCCACCCTTTCAACGGAGCTGTTTATTTGTTCTATTTCAGTCAGTATGGAAATACTATCCGGAAGAATGAAGCTAAAACCATCAGCTGGAGAGATGACCTTTATGGTCATTTTATTTTCGGGAACATATTTCCACACTCCATAGCAACCTCCTGCTGCCCATAGTTCCCTTGTTGATGGGTTTACCCGGATAGCAAAAACTTCATTTGCACCATCATAACTAATTGAACCTGCATTATGACGTACTGAAGGAGAGATAACCTCCCAGGTTTTGCCCCCGTCAACAGAGCGTTTAACCGTTGCATCCGTTTTATAGACGTTCATGGGACCTGCTGTATATACTATTTCCGGATTATTTGGATCTGTTGCCACAGTGCTGATACTTCTGTGGTTATACTGGTCAACAGGAATTCGTGCAGTAATTTCTGTCAGCTTCTCACTTTCAAACTGAAACAACCGGTTGCCTGCAGTTACAATATAGAGCAAGTCATGTAAATGATCAACTGCAACATCTTTTACCTGCTGAGGGAGCGACACCACATGCTCCCATGTATCGCCTTTTGTATAAGATTTAACGACGCCGTGCCCGTTTGCACCATAAACTTCCTTATCTCCAAAGCTATTGGCAATTAAAACGCCATTGCACCCTTCCATTGCATTCCATGTTATTCCCAGGTCTTTGCTGTAGTAATTACTGAAATAGATTACGCTTGAATCTTTCGCATCGCCGCAACCAACTTCCAGACCTGTGCAAACCAATGAAGTTTTCACAAATGAAGATCCACCGTTTCTGCTAACAGTAAGTACACCCGGCTCATGCCACCCTTGTGATGCCTGGGTAACCAGCACATTTTCATTTGCAGCATAGGCTCCGTAGGTAAATCCTCCCCATCCATGACCACTGGCATTGCAATATCTCCAGGTGGTGCCTCCATCGCTGGTAAACGCACCATTATAGTCCTGCGAGGCCAGGTAAAGCAAATTGGGATTAAATAAATTAAAGTTAAAGAAGCCACCCACTAATACTCCAGTATAACCGTTTGCATCCCATTCAAAACGTTTCCCACCGTTCGAACTGCTTGTAATCCAGTCGCCGCCAAATGCCCACACTTTGTTTTCATCTGCAGGATGCCAGGCAAACTTATGTGTCCGCCCATTATACGGCATGAAAGCATTGGTATGATCGAAAGAGGCTTTCTGCCAGGAGTTGCCTCCATCAACTGAGCTGTATATTGACTTGTTGTATTCGCCTTCGTTATTGCAAACAACCATTTTATTGTGATTAACCGGATTTACTTCAAGAGTAACTATATTGGAAGGAAAGCCGGTTATGCTCTTTTGCGAGAAATTCTCGCCACCATCAGTTGATTTGTACAAAGCAGATCCGGATACGGCATAAACTACAGTTGAATCGGCTTTAACCACGGCCACATCACGAAAGGCTGCAGTAAGCTTTTTATGAAAGGTAACTCCCCCATCGGCACTTTTGTATAAGCCCGAATTATCAGCAATGTAAACAAAACCACTGTCGGGATGAACCTTTAAAATGCTGTTGCCATAAGCTTCATTTATCTTTTCCCAGCTGTGCCCCCCATTCTCCGTTTTATATATGCCACCCGAGGGACACGACCAATAAGCCACAAGAGTTGCATCTGGCTCAGTGTCATAACTGCTTTCAACGAACTCAATCTTATCGTTGTATCCACGATAGCCATCGTAGTTTTCAACCTGCAGCATATGTTTCCACGTTGCTCCCTGATCTTCTGTAAGGTAGAGACCATGGCTGCGGTTCTTAATGCTGTTGGCGCCAACAGCTAGTGCACGCTGGTTGTTTTTGGGATCAATTGCGAAGCCGCAGTTACCTCTGGGGTTGTAGCCTAAATTGCAGGGCTCCCAGTTTGTACCCCCGTTTATGCTCCTGTAAATACCCCCCACATCAGTTCCAAACAGCAAAAAGGAGCCATCGGTTTTATCGGCTTCTATTGCCTGCGGCCATTGGCAACCTTCGCCACCTGTATGGCCGTTGTTTATAATCTTCTGTGACACCAATGGTACAGCTTCCCATTGCTGGGCAATTAGTTTTATTGGACAGAATGAAACCAGTACTATTATTAAAAGACAAATCATGTGATTAATTGATTTAAGGTTTTATCTGCAGAATTGTATTTCCTGACATCAAATCGGCTAAACTGGTTCTGGAAGTTTGTGTGATTATACCATCCTGACTAATAGTTAATATATAATCACCTTTAAATCCCCTGAAGGTGATTCTTCCCTGATCATTAGGTGTTAAATCTTTCAGGTTTGTCTTCCACTTTTGGTTAATTAACCGGTCAAGTGCTTCATAGACAGGTTTGGGATCCAGGTTTTCATTTACCAGCCCGCCTTTTGGCTGCCATATGTTGGCATCGGAAAAACCCCACCAGTTAATTGACTCCACCATGGGATGACCAAAACCAAGAGTAAAAATCATTTCAGCAAATTCTGCCTGAACCTGCTCCGTCCAAATACCTGTTCTGTAACCACCTTTAATGGTGTCGCCATTCGCAACCGGTATCAGCTCAGTAATGTGAAGGGGTAAGTTAAATTCTGCATAGGTTTCAAATGTTTCCCAGATTTGCTCAGGAGAATAATAAATTCTCCCCTGAAAAGGCTCATGTGCCTGAATACCAATCCCGCCAACCGGTGAATTTCGTTCCTGCAAAGCTTTAAGCACATCATAAAACCTTTGCCTGGATTTTTGATTGTAAACGATATCAAATTCATTTAAAATTAAAGTTGCAGCCGGATTGGCATCGTATGCCCAGCGGAAGCAGGAATCGATGAAACCGATTTCCTTCGACATGAAATCCTTACCCACATATCTGTTATCCTGCCCTGCCTTATTTTCATGCATGGCAACCTCCCAATCAACTGTATGAATAACTTCATTAAGTACATCCCAGATTTCAATCTGATCCTTAAAGCTGCTAACGATATTTTCTATTCTTTCCTTTAATAGCTGTTTACTCTCTTCATGTGAATAGTTTGAAAGCCAGTCAGGAGTGCCAGCAGTGTGTGTCCATGCCAAAGGGTGCCCTTTGGTAGTAATTCCGTTATCGGCGCACCAGTCCACCACTTCTTTTATTCTTGCTTCATTAGTTTGCCCCTCCTGAGGTTCATAAGCAGCCCAGTAAAAAGGGAAAACAGCAAAATTAAAGAGGTTCTTAAACCGATCTTTGAAAAGTTCTTCATTTTCGGGGCTGGCTCCATGGTTAACTAAATCGAATATGATACAGCCAAAAAGGAATTCGTGAGAAACTTGTTCTACCTCCACTTCTGCATTTTCGAATTCACCTTCGAGCAGTACAGTCAGTTCTGCTTTCCTGAATTTTTCAATATTTTCCATGGCTCTGGCAAGCGGTTCTCCTTTTTGAAGTACTTGTCTGGCAAGTGAATTTGCAGAACTGCCGCATAATAATAAAACAACTAACAACAGAAATAATCTCATAACTCAGGCACTTATTGGTTCAACAGCAAATTTAAGATAAAAATTTTCCTTTGAGGATAGGTACTGGTTTTTGCTAAAGAAAAGTATATAATTCAGTTTTACTCTGGCATAAAGATAGAAAGCTTCCAGCAAATAATTAACAAACAACACTGTGTTGCGATATCATGGGGAAATTAAAAATTTCATTAACCTATTACTGTACTTTCTAAATAAAATTTTACATTTTTGTTGCAAAATCAATAAGAATTTAATAATTGTCAAGTCGGAATTTCATATTGTCAAAATTTAAACCTGTAACACTGGAAGATGCATCTGGAGTAAAGCTAATGAACCGTATCGACAAAAAATTCTGGTTTCCTTCCTCTAAACTGGAATATTTACTGGAACAGCTTCTTCCAATGTATGACGTGCTTGAAGTTGAAAATAAAAGGATGGTGGTATACCAGTCTATTTACTTCGATACTTCAGACAACCAGATGTACCTGCATCATCATAACGGATTCCGCGACAGATATAAAGTTCGGCGCAGAAAATATGAAACATCGGAGCTTGGATTCTTTGAAATAAAAAGAAAAACAAATAAGGAACGTACCATAAAAAAAAGAATTGAAGTTCCATTTCATGAAGGATCGATAACTGAAGTAGAACGCCAGTTTTTGTGTGAAAACTCACCATATGAAAATCTTCAACCCCAACCGGTTCTTCTCAACAGTTTTAGTCGCATTTCACTTATAAATAAAGAAAAAAGTGAACGGTGTACAATAGATATTCAATTGAAGGTGAAAAATGAAAAAAAAGAACTTGCACTTGAAAATTTGGCAATTATTGAAATAAAAAGAGGAAACCTTTTAAAGTCATCTCCCCTGGTGTCTCTTCTTAAGGAACTAAAAATCAATCAAAAAGGATTATCAAAATATTGCACTGGCAGGGCATTACTTGAGCCGTCGTTAAAAATAAACTGTTTTAAGCCCCGTCTGCTGCACCTTGAAAAAAAAATTATAAATAACCAGCTTTTATGTTTCACTTGTTAAATCTAGGAACCGAACAAACTGATTTTCTAATTGCACTTGCCCTACGCTTTGCATTTAATCTCGCTGCTACTTTTATCATAGTAGTATTGCTTTACGCACGTATTAGCAGGCGCAAAGAATTTTATTTCAGCTATTTTGCTATAAGTATAGCTGTTTTCCTATTGGTATTCCTCCTCGAAAGTGTCAAAATTGAATTAGGATTTGCGCTGGGGCTGTTTGCTATATTTGGAATCATCCGTTACCGGACAGATGCCATTCCTCCAAAAGAAATGACCTATTTGTTCATTATCATAGCCGTATCTGTTATCAATGCACTATCTAAAGATTACTTTGGTTATGTAGAACTCACATTTGTGAACCTGCTTCTGGTCGGAGCATTATGGGCACTTGAAAAGATTCTCATGATGCGACGAGAAAACTCGCTTGAAATCATTTACGAGAAAATTGAAAACATGCACAGGGATAAGGAGACAGAAATGCTGAAGGATCTGGAAAACCGCACAGGAGTAAAAATTGTCAGGTATCAGATAAATAGAATTAATTACCTGCGTGATACAGCACAGATTACCATTTTCTTCGATAATAATGGTCAAAGTAAAAGGGAAATTAATTTATGAGAATTCTGAAGCTTACCATTTTAACTATGTGCTTTTTTATTTCAGCTAGTTCTTTTGTAGAGGCAAAGACAAAGAAATTCGGGACCTGGATTGAACTGGAATTCAGAAAAGATTTCCTGAAGCAGTTCTCTGTTAGTATCGTACCTGAATTCAGATTCCAGGACCAGTTCAATCTTGATGAATACATGATACAGGGAAAGCTCGAGTATGAACCTTTTTCTTTTCTGTCGGTGGCAGGCACCTACAGACTGGGAACTGAGGTAAAAAATAAGGAAAACCTGAATTACAACCGTTTTGCCTTCGATGTACAGGCATCCCATGAAATAGACCGGTTTGATGCATCACTGCGGGCCAGGTACACCAACTCGTCAGATTTTGAGGGGGATGAACAGGGTGAATACTTCAGGCCCCGTTTTAAACTTGAATACAATATAAAAGGGAATAAAATTACTCCTTTTGCCAGTTTCGAACTATTCCATAATCTAATTGATAAGGAATTACAAAAATCCCGATTAGATCTTGGCTTCACCAGGGAAATTGCGAAACTACACCGCATTGGCTTGTATTACCGCCTGCAAGATTACTTTAGCGATAGAAATTCAATACACATTGCCGGAATTGAATACCGGCTGAAGTTCTAATTGCTTTTTTTCAGATACTCCCAACGATAAACTCTCTTTAGTTAGGTAGCATAATGTTAATCTAAAAGAATCCCTTGCCCGGATGTTGTTCTTTGCTCTCCTGATTAAAACCATCATTCATTTCAAACCGTCAGAAGAAATTTCCGTATAATTAGAACAACTTAATAATTAAGCTGTTCTAATATAAAAATTTCGCTATGAATCCGGGATCTCTTAAAAAAACAATGCTTGAAAAGCTGCAAAACAAAGACTACAGTGGAATAAAAGGAGGTGAGGTTTCCTTCCATATACCCATCCAGGAAAGTCTCTTAAATGTTATTCTTGTTACTTCTATTTCCAGTTCGGAAGGATTGAAAGACTTTAAATCAATACATTTCAGCGATTTGAATGATGAGGAATTTGTGGTTAGGGTAGATCACAGGAAAATAAATAAAACCATCAGGTGCCAGTTGCACAATATCTCTTATAACAAGGATGCTGAACCGCTTTTAATTATTGAATTCGTGGAAGGAATCCGTTTTTATGAAAAAATTGCACTTTTATCTGCAACCACCTTTCAAAAAGGAATGAAATGGTTCAAATCGAAGTTTCAGGATGAAGAAGAAGAAAATAATAAATCCAAATCAGCCGTTGATATTTCATCCTCCCTTCTCACTATCAATTTGGCACAATTGCTCCGGCAGCAAGATTTAGATTACCTGAATACACTCATTACATGGAAAGAAGTCTCGGCCCGTGAAAACACATTAATTATCGATTTTAATATTAATACTTGAGTCATGAAAGCAGTCGTTAACAGAATTTTAGAAAATAATTTAAATGAATTAAAAGGACTATCAATTGAAGGCGAAATACCATTTACAGAAGAATTTCTGAACGAACTGATTGGAATTTTTCTTGAAAACAACAGCTCTCAACCAACAGACGGAATTAAAGCTCCAGCGTCATCCGGAGCAGGATTGGATATCAGCCAGATATTAAATGCCCTTGATAAAAAAGAGTTAAGAATAGAGCTGAAGGAAAAACTGGCGGTTCTGAAAATTAATGCAAAGAAATTCTGATCGAATTTCGTTTAAAAAAAAGAACCACTCTTTATAGGAATGGCTCATTTCTTCTCTGCCAGAAAGCTGGCAACAGGAATGATTTTTATTTGTTCATTTCAGCAAAGTATTTGTAAAATAAAGAAATGGTTTTAATGCCGTTAAAAAACTGTTCCAATGGATAATTCTCATTGGGAGAATGAATCGCATCCGATTCAAGACCAAAACCCATTAAAACTGATTTAATTCCCAACACGTCTTCGAATGTGGAAATAATAGGTATACTGCCACCTGAACGTACTGGCACAGGCCGCTTTTCATATACATCGGTATACGCCTTTTCTGCTGCCTTATAGGCTGGAAAATCAATAGGACATACATATCCCTGACCTCCATGCAGCGAAGTAACTTCCACTTTTACTGATTTGGGTGCAATCCCTTCAAAGTGGCTTTTAAAAAGTTTCGCTATTTTCTCATGATCCTGGTCAGGGACCAAACGTGTAGAAATTTTAGCAAAAGCTTTTGACGGCAACACAGTTTTAGCACCTTCACCTGTATAGCCACCCCAGATTCCGCACACATCGAAAGATGGCCTTATGCCCGTGCGTTCCGTAGGTGAATATCCTTTTTCACCGGCAAGCTCTTCTACATCAATCGCTTTTTTGTATTCCTCTTCGTTAAAGGGTGCCTTTGCCAAAAGCTCCCGTTCTTCCTTTGAGACTTCCTGCACGTCATCGTAGAAACCGGGGATTGTAACTTTACCATTTTCATCAACCATCTGGTCAATCATTGAACAGAGAACATTTATAGGGTTGCCCACTGCACCTCCAAATAGTCCCGAATGGAGGTCACGATTTGGCCCGGTAACCTCAACCTGCCAGTAGGCCAATCCTCTTAAGCCTGTGGTAATAGATGGAATATTGGCAGCTATCATTGATGTGTCGGATACAAGAATAACGTCAGCCTTCAACATTTCCCTGTTGTTTTCGCACCACTTACCGAGGTTGGGCGATCCTATTTCCTCCTCCCCTTCGATCATAAACTTCACATTGCAGGGAAGTGTATTGGTTTTCACCATCAGCTCAAAAGCTTTGGCGTGCATCATTCCCTGCCCCTTATCGTCATCGGCTCCCCGTCCCCAAATTTTACCATCGCGGACCTCGGGTTCAAAAGGCTGTGAATTCCATTTTTCGATTGGATCAACCGGCATTACATCCATATGACTGTAAACCAAAACAGTGGGTAAAGAGGAATCGATAATTTTCTCTGCAAAAGTCACCGGGTTGCCATCTGTTTCAAAAACTTCAGCCTTATCGGCACCTGCCTCAACTAAAAGCTTCTTCCAATACTCTGCAGCTTTATACATATCAGGCTTATGGCTCTTAACAGAACTTACGGAAGGTATCCGTATTAGTCCGAATAATTCTTCCAGAAAACGGTCTTTGTTACTTTCGATATAATTTTGTATAATTTTCATAATAGAATGAATAAAAGATTTAAAATTTCAATTTGGAAAAAATACTGATTTCATTTTGAATAAGAAAAGCAATATGTCATAAAAAAGCAAAGGGCAGCCATTTTAAGGCCGCCCTTTTAAATATAGAATAATGATAGGTCTAATTTACTATTTGCTGAAACTGTGAGTTGTTAAAATATTTAGCAAATTCCAAATCGGTTTTTGCTTTTTCCTTCACTTCAGGATTTATTTCAACAGCAGCTTTCAATGAATCGAAGATAAGGTTTTCCCTTGCAGTGCGGGCGCCAACAACTGCTTTAAGGTATTCTTTCATAAAGCAGTTTTCCATTTCAAATGCTTCAAGATCTCTTAATGCACCATTGTTATCACCTGTAAGCAATTTTGCAAGTGCAGAGTTCACATCCTGGTAGTCACTGAAATATTTTACAGCCTGATCGTAATTTGCCTTTTTGATGCTAACTATCCCAAGGTTGTAATTCACTTCATCGCCGGCACCTGAAGCAGCTCCAAATAATGTTTCAGCTTCATCAATGTTGCCTTCCTGAAGAGCCACAGCTCCAAGGTTATTTTTCACAATCGGCTCATCATTTTTAAGCGACTCGGCTTTTTCGAACAGAGGTCCTGCTTTTTCATAATTCATCTGTTTTACCAATACATAACCGGCATTATTAGGTCCGCGCCAATCATTTGGATAAACTTTAATAAATGAATTATATACTGAAAGCTGTTCATCCATATCATCGAACAATGTAGCAGCATAAAGCAATTCGGCCGGGTTCAATGATGCAGGATCAGACTTCGCAAGCGACATCAGTTCTTCATCTGATTTACCAATCAGTTCAACACTTGACATCAATTTTGCCCGGCGCAACTGAGGAAGAATCTCATCAGCAAGGGCAGTGAATGTTTCCGAAAGATTACGGATCTCACGTTCGCGAACTTCCGGATCATTGTACATAGAAAGAACTCTTAAAATCAATTCTTTATCCTGAATATTTGATTGTTCCACTTTTTCTTTAAAACCTTCCCAGTCTTCCGGGGTATATCTGGTTTTAAGATTCATGTCAACACCAAGTTCTTTTAATCTTTTGGCAACGTAGTCTGAAGAAGTATCTTTACGTTTACCTGCAAGTTCAGTATTAAAATCAATTTCCCCATCAGGTGATGCATACGCTGAAACTTCAATGTTTTTCAGATCAATACGCTCTTCCTGATTTGCCTTTTGAGTATACTCCAGGAATTTCTTAACATCTTCTTTTGAAACTTCCTCATCTTGAAGGTTAGCGCGATTAATCATGTAATGAATATCGGCAAGTACTTCATCAGGAACGATTCTTTGAAACGGATCGATGTTTGGATCGTATTTCCCGGAGTTATTTGCCTCACGGCGCACTCCAAGAATAGCCTTAGGCACATTTGCAACCATAGTACTGGTAGCAATCACACCATCAGCGACCTTAATCGGGTCGAAATCAAGTGTGCGGGAACCTTTCGAAGCTGTTATATTCATAACAAGTTCCGACCTTCTCATAGCCTCCTCGAACTCAGCAGCATCTTTATAGCTAAACGTGCCGCCTGCATTGTAACTGATTACGCGATTATTCCCCTGAACACTTTCCCCCTGCAGGGTAACCGGACTCAACTCAGTTTCTCCACCTTCATATTTCAAAACCGGAGTAGCAGTTATAGTGGCTTTTTTGACAAAATACTTGGCCGGAAATCTACCATCAATTGATAAATCAACATCTCCTCCATGAGTCTCCAAAACTTCGGGCGTAACTTTAAATTGAATCTGATCGGCATTTCTTTTCATTTTCTTCAGTCCTGCACAGCCAGACAAAAGCACAGCAACCAAAGCAAGAAGAGCCAAAGGCTTAAAATTGAATTTTTTCATAACATACCGTAATTTATTTGAATGATTTTATATATTTTCTCCTGCCCACAAAAATAGTAAGCTTTTTCATTTATTAAAGCTTATTATGTCAAAATGAGACGATTTATGCCTAATTTATAATCACTTTTTAATAGAATAATTTTTAGTTGCTGAAAATGATTTTTCTTCTCAACAAAATCAATATTATTTACATCGATTACCAATATGGGAAATGAATTGATTCCCCTGAAATAGTTAAAATACCCCTCCCTGATATTATCAAGATATTCAGCAGAAATTTCCTGTTCATAATCCCGTCCTCTTTTCTTTATATTTGCAAGAAGGTTTTGTGTATCAGCATGAAGGTACACGTATAAGTCGGGTTTTGGAATGTTGTCGGAAACCATATCGAATATCTGTCTAAAAAGATGGTATTCATCGGGTTTGAGTGTATTCTGTGCAAATATAGCTGTTTTTGAAAAGTAATAATCTGCCAAAATAAGGGGATGGAACAAATCGCGGTTTAGTACCTCCTTTTTAATTTGTTTATACCGGTCGGCTAAAAATGAGAGCTCAAGCGGAAAAGAATATCGTTCCTGGTCTTTATAAAATTTTGGCAGAAATGGATTGTCGGCAAATTGCTCCAGGATGAGCTTTGCATTTAAATCATCGGCCAACATTTTTGCCAGGGTTGTTTTCCCCGAGCCGATGTTTCCTTCAATAACTAAAAACTGCATAAACTAAATCATTGGTCACATTATCATTTTCTTCTCCCTTATCTTCCTGTCTTTCTGTCCGCCATAAATATAGCCCAGAAGCAATCCTACAGAAAATCCTCCTGAAAGGTATGCATAGTTGTTTTCAGAAAATAGCATCAGCAGCAGAAATCCGGTTGCAATACCGATTAACATACCGTAAAACGAATACCTGTAGGTGAAATGATTGGGTGTGTAATAACCGTGTTCTTTTTGCATATGCGATGCCAGCTTGTTAATTAGTCGATCGTAGTCACGACGCACCTTGCCCGGAGTACCTATAGCCTGGTCGATGTTATCAACAACCTGTTTTATATCGGTTTTTTGCCTTGTGCAATCCGGGCATTTACCCAAAAAAGTTCCTGTTCTTTCCACATTGCGTTTAAATTCTTCAACGCGAAAAAACCTTAAATCAGTTGGCCTGGCGTCTTTAAGTTTCTCATCAACTGCAGAAACCATCTCTGAAGTCCAATCTTCCATTCACTCTATTTTTAACATCAAAGTTACAACAAAAAAGAGAAGCTGTCCGGTATATGAACAGCTTCTTTATTATTGTATAACCTTCTGTTTTTTAATCACGGCGAGGCCTGCGGTCCCTGCGGTCATTGTCACGATTTCTATCATCACGACGATTGAAATCGCGGCGGTCATTATCCCTGCGGTCATCCCTTCTTTGAGGACGGTCGCCACGATCACCACGGTCAGGGCGATCGCTGCGTGGCGGACGTTCAACATAACCTTCCGGTTTGGGAAGCAATACTTTCCTGGAAAGTTTCAGTTTGCCTGTTTTATCATCTATCCCAATAAGCTTCACTTCTATTTCTTCGCCTTCCTTAATGTAATCTTCAGCCGATTCCACACGGTTCCAGTCCATTTCCGAAACATGCAATAAACCATCTTTCCCGGGGATGATTTCCACAAAGGCACCAAATGAAACTACCGATTTCACCTTCCCTTTATAAATTTCACCTATTTCGGGCAGTGCTATAATAGCTTTAATGCGTTTTTTTGCTGCTTCCAGCGGCTCAACGCCCGGACCTGAAATCTGCACCAAACCTACCTTTTCAACTTCCTCAATTACAATCACGGTACCGGTTTCCTCCTGGATGGCCTGAATAACTTTTCCACCCGGTCCGATAACTGCGCCAATCATATCTTTTGGTATCTCGATCACCTCAATTCGCGGCACATTAGGTCTGTAATCCGCACGAGGTTCAGGAATTACTTCCAGCATTTTATTTAAAATGTGCAGTCTTCCTTCTTTTGCCTGCTGAAGTGCTTTTGAAAGTACTTCATAGGAAAGTCCGTCAACCTTAATATCCATTTGGGTGGCGGTGATACCGTCAACAGTGCCGGCAATTTTAAAATCCATATCGCCAAGGTGGTCTTCATCACCAAGGATATCGGACAACACAGCATATTTTGTCAATCCTTTATCGGAAATCAATCCCATCGCAATCCCCGAAACCGGTTTTTTAATCTTCATGCCACAGTCCATCATGGCCATTGTACCGGCACAAACTGTTGCCATCGATGATGACCCGTTCGATTCCAGAATATCGGAAACAACCCGAATAATGTAGGGGAAATCCTTAGGAATTATTTTCTTAAGTGCCCGGTGAGCCAGATTTCCATGTCCTATTTCCCTGCGGCTGAGTCCACGGGGGGTTTTTGCTTCTCCCACACAAAATGGCGGAAAATTATAATGGAGAAGGAATTTTTCCCTTCCCTGTATCATCACATTATCGATAATCTTTTCATCCATTTTGGTACCCAGGGTTACAGATGTCAGAGACTGGGTCTCACCACGGGTAAATAATGCTGAGCCATGTGCTCCGGGCAGGAAATCCACCTCGCCCCAGATAGACCTTATTTCATCGGTCTTTCTGCCATCAAGCCTGATATGGTCATCAAGGATCATGCGCCGCATGGCTTCTTTTTCAACATCATGATAATACCGTTTAATCAGGTTCTCATGAAGGTCAAGGTCTATCTCTTCGTTTTCTGCGTTGGCTTCCCGGTATGATTCGATAAACTCGTCGCGTATAGCCTTGAATTGATCCATACGTTCGTGCTTATTTGTAAGCTGTTTTTTGGCCAATTCATAAGACTTTGGAAAGAGTTCGGCATGAACTTTTTCCCTCAGTTGTTCATCGTTGGTTTCATGGCTGTATTCACGTTTTACCACACCAAGTTCAGCAGCCAGCTCTTCCTGGACTTTGCAATGCTTCTTAATTTCTTCATGGGCAAACTTAATTGACTCCAGCATTACCTCTTCAGAAACTTCGTTCATTTCGCCCTCTACCATCATAATATTATTATATGAGGCAGCAACCATTATGTCGAGATCGGCAGTTTCCAGTTGTGTATAGGTGGGATTTATAACAAATTCACCATTTACACGGGCTACCCTTACTTCGGAAATGGGCGTTTCAAACGGTACATCGGAAACAGCAATAGCTGCTGATGCAGCAAGCCCTGCCAATGCGTCCGGAAGATCCTCCTTGCCTGCCGAAATCAACGAAATCATAACAGCTGTCTCGGCATGGAAATCCTCGGGAAAAAGTGGCCGTAATGCCCTGTCAACTAACCGGCCAACCAATACCTCTTCATCGGAAGGTCGTCCTTCGCGTTTTAAAAAACCTCCTGGAAACCGGCCTGCAGCAGAGAATTTCTCACGGTAATCAACCGAGAGAGGCATAAAATCAACATCTTCTCTTGCTTCTTTTGCTGAAACAACCGTCGCAAGAACCATTGTTTCTCCCATGCGTACCACCACTGAACCATCGGCCTGTTTTGCCAGCTTGCCGGTTTCTATGGTAATCGACCTGCCATCTGCAAGTTCGATTGTTTTTGTTACTACTTTAAGCATACTCATTCTAATAATTCAAAATGTTTATAATTCTTTAAGGGTGGTGAGGTTTTGCAAGATACAAAAAAGAAAGGCAACCTAAATTGCCTTTCCATACTTTTTTACTTACGCAGATTCAGTTTTTCGATTATTGCGCGATAACGTTCAATGTCTTTATCCTTCATATAATCAAGAAGCCTGCGACGTTTCCCTACGAGCTTAATCAAAGCCCGGCGGGTACTAAAATCTTTCTTGTTCTGTTTCAGGTGTTCAGTCAGATGATTGATCCTGAATGTGAATAAGGCAACCTGTCCTTCTGCGCTGCCTGTGTCTTTTTCGCTTTTGCCATACTGGGCAAAAAACTCCTGTTTCTTTTCCGGTGTTAAATACATTCCAATAAAAATTTAAATTATACCATGTTTAAGCTGCAGCATTGCGTTAAATAACAACAGCTTAAAATTACGGGCACAAAATTAGATAAAAGTTTTGATTTACAAACCATAAAATTTATCTAATAATAAATTAGCCTTTTCACTTATACCAGCTTTTCGTATGCTTCTTTTATTTCATTATAAGTTGGTTCGCTGATCCTGAATAATGGCGATCGCAATTCATTCTGAATCAATCCCTGCATATTGAGCAATGCCTTCACACCACCGGGATTCCCTTCCTTAAACAACAGCATAAAAAGTTCAATCATGCTATAGTGCAGTTTACGTGCCTCATCAAAACGGCCATCCAGGGCCAGGTGAATCAGGCTGCTGAGCTTTTCTGGCAGGGCGTTGGCAATTACCGAAATAATTCCGGAACCACCAATAGAAATGATTGGAAGTGCCAGTACATCATCCCCCGAAATGAGATTAAAATGAGGAGGAGCATACTTACATATTCGTGTCATCTGCGACATCACACCCGAGGCTTCCTTTACTGATACAATCTTTTCGGAGCTTTCGGCAAGCCTTATTACTGTTTCGGCTTCCATATTAACTCCTGTACGTGATGGGACATTGTACAAAATAATGGGGACCGGGCATGCTTTTGCAATTGCAGTATAATGCCGGAACATTCCTTCCTGTGTAGGTTTATTGTAATAAGGGGTAACAATAAGCAACCCACTTACGCCATTAAAGTCAAACTTATCGATCTGCTTTATAATTTTCCGGGTATCGTTACCTCCCATCCCTACAACGACAGGCAACCCGGAGGCATTTTCCTTCACGAAACTTACCACATCCAGCTTTTCACTAGCGGTCAAAGTAGGTGTTTCAGCCGTTGTTCCCAACGCCACAAGGTAATCCATTCCCCCCTGCACCTGGTTTTTTAAAACTTTTCCAAGTGCATCGTAATCTACATTATTGTTTTCGGTGAAAGGAGTTACCAGTGCCACACCTGCACCTTTAAACGGATGATTCATACTTAAGTTTTTTTATTAAGTTGTTCAAGATAATATATTTGTTGTCGGGCAAGATATTCTGCATCCTTCATCCCGTTAATCTGAATGTTTAGATCGAAATAATTAAGTCCTGAAGTCGACCAGCCTATTTTAAAATGTGACTTGCTCATGGCAGTCAGGTATAAAAGCACCAGGCTTTGTTCAAGGGCCACATTCAGCAGAAGGTCGTATTCTGTTTTAACAAACTCCTCGGTAAGCCCTGGTTTGGGAAATCCCAGCCAGTTCAAGTCTTTAGGCGTAATCACATTCATTCCTGTTGCCATAACAGGTTGCTGATTGTAAACACAAAGGTTCCTGAAAATAACCTGCGACCGCTGAAAATAATCATGCAGATACTGATACGCATGCTCCTGTGAAGGCTGCCACAGCACACACACCTTTCTGATGGTATCAGGATTGGGCAATACTACCCGGCGCTTCACCGCGGCAGCTTCCCTTTGAAATTTCCGGTATGCATATTTTTCAATCAGTTTCATACTTTGGCAAAGTTAATGAATTGTGAAAAAGAATCACTTCGCACAATTAAAATTGTCGAAATGATGCCGCTTCTGTTAATTAACGTAGCAATATGATTGAATTTCTCAAAATTATTTCCAAGCCACCAACCGGAGGAAAATGTGCCGTAGGCACAATATATGGGTAGCAAAAAATCAAACCTCAATCATTTTCATAAAATCAACCTCCGAAATAATGGGAACACCCAGTTGTTCAGCTTTCTCCAGTTTGCTGGGGCCCATATTTTCGCCAGCCAGTATGTAGGAGGTTTTTTTCGAAATCGAACCCACATTCTTTCCCCCGTTTTGCTCAATAAGCTGCTTCAGTTCATCGCGCGAATGGTTCTCAAAAGTTCCCGAAATTACAATACTCAACCCCTTCAGCTTATCGGTACGATTACTTATTTTCTCTTCGCTTATCTGAAAATGCAAGCCTTGCTCTTTAAGAAATTCTATCATTTCCAAATGCCCGGGCTCCGATAAATATTCCACAACGCTTTCTGCTATGCGTTCTCCGATTTCATTGATTTCCTCCAGCTCTTCCTTCGATTTTAATTTTAGGTTATCGATTGAAAATACTTCCATCGCAAGTTTTTTTGCCACAGTTTCACCAACATAGCGGATACCCAATGCATAAAGTACCCGTTCGAAGGGCGCTTTCTTCGATTCCTCCAAACCATCGAGAATCCGTTGGGCCGATTTATCGCCCATGCGTTCCAGCTCAGTCAGCTGCTCCTTCTTTAATGTAAATAAATCGGCAATGCCCTTTACCAGGCCATGGTTATACAGCGATTCGATGGTTTCCTGCCCCAGTCCATCGATATCCATCGCCCTGCGACTTACAAAATGTTCAATTTTCCCTTTTATCTGTGGCGGGCAGCCCATATCGTTGGGGCAATAGTGTGCAGCCTCCCCTTCGGTGCGAACCAAAGGGGTATTGCATTCCGGGCATTTATCAATAAACTGAACCGGCTTTGCCATCGGGTGCCTCATATCGGCCTTCACCCCGGTGATCTTGGGAATTATTTCTCCTCCCTTTTCAACGAAAACCGTATCGTTCAAATGCAGGTCAAGCTTTTTTATTATATCCGAATTATGCAGCGAAGCCCGTTTCACCACCGTACCGGCAATCTGAACCGGGTCAAGATTGGCTACCGGGGTAACTGCCCCCGTGCGACCTACCTGGTAAGTAACCGACTTCAGCACGGTGGCAGCGCTTTCCGCTTTAAACTTGTATGCTACTGCCCAACGTGGCGATTTGGCAGTGAAACCCAGTTCTTCCTGCAGCTGCTGCGAATTAACCTTTATCACAACCCCATCTGTACCTGCCGGTATCTTATGCCGCTCCAGATCCCACTTGTTAAGATAAGCATACACCTCATCGAGATTCCTGCACAACTTCATGGCTTCCGAAACCTTAAACCCCCACCCTGCTGCTTTCCTCAGGTTTTGGTAATGGCCATCTTCCGGGAGTTTTTCACCCATTACCGAAAAAAAATAGGCATCCAGCTTACGCGAAGCCACAATGGAAGGGTTCTGCATCTTTAAAGTGCCGGCAGCGGCATTGCGCGGATTGGCAAAAAGCGCCTCACCTGATTCCTCCCGCTGTTTATTTAACTCTTCAAAAACATGCATCGGCATCACTATTTCACCCCGTATCTCAAAGCTGTCAGGATAGCCATTGCCACGCAGTTTCATCGGAACCGAACGAATGGTTTTCACATTTGCAGTTACATCATCTCCCTTTACTCCGTCGCCCCGTGTAACCGCCCTTACAAGTTTTCCCTGCTCATACAAAAGACTGATGGAAGAGCCATCGAACTTCAATTCGCATACATATTCAAAACCGTCGCCAATCAGCTTTTTAATACGGTTATCAAAATCCCTTATTTCCTCTTCGGAATAAGCATTGGATAGCGACAGCATAGGATAGCGATGTTCCACCTGCTCGAATGCCTTACTTAAATCGCTCCCCACACGTTGAGTCGGTGAAAAAGGATCAGCAAATTCCGGAAAATCAGCTTCCAGTTTCTCCAGCTCGCGCAGCTTCATGTCAAAATCGTAATCGCTGATTTCAGGCTGATGCAACACATAGTATTTATAATTATGCTCTTCCAGTTCCTGCAGCAAATCAGTTATCTTTCGGTAAGCTTCTTCCCTGTCCATATCGAGGTGTAAAATTTTCTTTAGAATTTTAAATGGTTAAAAATACGCAAGATTTCCCATTCGGATTAAACAATTGTATGTTGAATTTCATTTAAATTACAGACATAAATTAGGGAGACACAAGATTATTAGACACAAGACACAAGACATTTGAGAGAGAGACACAAGACGTAAAACAGTTTTATATAAAATGGACCAGTTGTCATGATACTCGATACTCTTAGTCCTGATACTTGATACTAACAGTCTTGATACTTTAGACACAAGACACAAGATGACCAGACACAAGACTAAGGATAGAGAGACACAAGACGTAAAACAGTTTTATACAAAATGGACCAGTTGTCATGATACTCGATACTTTTAGTCTTGATACTCGATACTTTTAGTCTTGATACTTGATACTAACAGTCTTGATACCCGATACTATAAATTTTGATACTTAAAATAGATAATTATGGCATATACATTACAACCCGGAGAAAAAGCATTCGATTTTAATTTACCGGCTACCGATGGTAGCAATTATACGCTCAGCAGCTTTGCAGATGCAAAATACCTGGTAGTTTTTTTCACCTGCAACCATTGTCCGTATGTAAAGGGAAGCGACGAGGTTACGCGGGAAACAGAAGAAAAATACAGAGACAAGGGAGTGAAGTTTGTTGCAATTAATTCAAACAGTGCCAAAACCTATCCCGAAGATGGCTTCGAATCGATGGTGAAGCGCATGGATGAATTCCATTTTCCATGGAAATATCTGCGCGACAAGTCACAGGCTATTGCATTGGCCTATGGAGCACTGCGTACTCCCCACTTTTTTGTATTCGATGAGGACCGGAAACTGGTTTATACCGGGCGTGCTGTTGATAACCCCCGTGATGTATCCCAAATGACCATAAACGATCTGGACCGTGCACTGGATGAGCTTACTTCAGGAAAGCCTGTTTCAGTTCCGGTAACCAACCCCATTGGCTGCAATATCAAGTGGGATGGCAAGGATACTCACTGGATGCCTGCCGATGCCTGCGATCTGGTGTGAATATAGACACACGGTTTTTAGACACTGGTATCAAGACCGGAAAAACATGTGCTAACGGGTTTTATGGTGACATTAGTGAAAGGAAATGGCAGAGACATTCACTATACCTTCGCCTGACTTAACTCAATGTAAACTCAATATAAATTCAATATTAACTCAATGTAAACTCAATTATAATTGAATTTACATTGAGTTATAGCTGAATTAAAACTGAGTTAATATTGAATTTGGTAAGGAGTAGGTAAGGTTTTTTCAAGGGGTGATACTAATTCGACAGTTATTCTATGAATTTATCAGACAAATGATTTTTTACAGTTTATGCATCCTTATCCCTTGCTATCTTTTTTGTATGTTTGTTAGGAAAGATATTAAATCAAATAAACCGTAAAAAAGATGAAGAAATTATCAGTATTGTTTATTGCTGCTATTCTTGCAGTATCGGTTGCCAATGCCCAAAGGCCTGACGGCTTTAAAGGAATGTGGAGCATTGAAATTGAAGATGGCTCGGTGGGATGGCTGCATGTTTTTGATAACAACGGGTTCCTCGATGCAGAACTGCTTTGGCGTGGGGGAAGTGTATTGCCGGTTCAGAGTGTTTTCATGAAGGATGAGAACCACTTGACGGTTATGCGTGCCAATGAGATTAAACGGGAAGGGAAAGATGGGAAAGAACGAAGTATGATCGTTCCCCATATCCTGGAAATTACCCGCAGTAACGACCGCATATCAGGGAAATCGCTGCAACCCTCCAGAAATGGGATGGAGGTTAACGAGAGTAAATTTTACGGATGGAAGCTTCCGCCGGTGCCGGATGCACCCGATCTTTCGGAAGTGAAATTCGGCGACCCCATTAAACTGTTCAATGGGAAGGACCTCTCAGGCTGGAGATTAATAAACCCGGACCAGCAGAATGGATTCAAAGTGGTTGATGGCGTTATGGTGAACGACCCGGTGCAGAAGGAAGGGGAACATGTTTCATATGGCAACCTCCGCACTGAAGAAGAGTTTGAGAATTTTAACCTGGCCCTGGAGGTAAATGTACCTGAAGGCAGCAACAGCGGAGTCTATCTGCGCGGCCTTTACGAAATCCAGGTAGTGGATTCCTACGGAAAAGACGTGGATTCGCACAATATGGGTGCTGCATACAGCCGCATTACCCCATCGGAGGCTGCTGAAAAACCTGCCGGTGAATGGCAATCGATGGATATCACCCTGGTTGACCGCTACGTTACAGTTAAGCTGAACGGCACCACCATTATCGACAACCAGCCGGTGTACGGTCCTACCGGAGGTGCGATCAGCGCCGATGTATTCAGTAAAGGCCCCATCTACCTGCAGGGTGATCATGGAAAGGTTTCCTACCGTAACATGTTACTTACTCCTGTGGTTAAATAAACTAATAAACGGAGCGTTACTGCTCCTTCAAAATATTTGTAGAATTGCAGGCCGCCGGTTTTCCCCGGCGGCTTTTTTATTGGATCAGAATCGGACTGATTGATACCGGATGGATTTTCGAATTCAGCTTGTTTCTTTTACCATCCTTGTTATCTTTGAAAATAGATACTAAAACCGGTAATAAAATGAAGAAAATTATTCCTTTCCTTGGACTCATGATAACAGTACTTGTATCAAATGCTATTGACATTCCGCCAGGCGGCACCAACATGATAAACGATGCCATTACCAATTTCACAAAGATTGGAAGTTCAGCTAAAGTAACAGTGGTGGACGTGGAACATGAACTTTTTAGCCAGGCGCTTGAAGTAGATGTAACAGCCAATACGGCAAATTACTGGGATGTACAACTGGTATTTGAAACGAATACAGCGTTGGAAGAAGACGATATTTGCCTGGTTTCATTCTGGGCCCGGACTACCATGTCAGGTTCCGAAGCCGGAGAAGGTTTGTTAACAGCCATAATCGAACACAATGAGACCTACGCTAAACCACTGAGCAAAACATTTGCACCCGGCGGTGAGTGGACTCATTTTGTATACGGATTCAAGTCGGATATGTCGTTGACAGCTGACAAGCACAAGGCTGCCTTTTTTGTGGGCTATGGCGTACAAACCATTCAGGTAGCCGATGTTCAGTTTCTGAATTATAAGAAAACGCTCACCCTGGGAGATCTTCCCGTAATGGAAGTCCGTTATGCAGGAATGGAACCTGATGCCGCCTGGCGAACAGAAGCTGCAGAGCGGATTATAAAATTCAGGAAGGGAAATGTGGCAGTTAATCTTGTAGACGCACAAAACAATCCTGTTGCAGGAGCGCAGGTTTCACTAAAAATGAAACAGCACCTGTTCGGGTTTGGATCGGCTATTGACGGAAATCATTATTTAAGCAATGCCACCTATAGAAATCATATCCACGAACTGTTCAATGAAGTTGTTTTTGAAAACGATTTGAAATGGCGGCCATGGGTCACGCGCAGTAACCACAACTATATTTTAAGGGCCATCGACAGCCTCGACACACGGAATTTCAGGGTAAGAGGCCATACACTTATCTGGCCCGGATGGCAATATCTGCCCGATTACCTGCAGCTATACCAGGATAATGCAGCAAGGCTGCGTTTGGAAACCATGGAACGGATTGAAGAGGCGGCAGGATTTACCAAAGGACGGCTTGTTGACTGGGATGTGCTGAATGAGCCTTTCACTAATCACGCTTTGCAGGATGTGACAGGTGACGAAATAATGGCCGACTGGTTTAAGAAGACCAGGGAGGTTGACCCGGATGTAAAATTATACATTAACGATTACAGCATCCTGGGAAATGGAGGGGTGAATACCAACCACCAGGATGGCTATTTTGATATAATACAGTACATTGATGAACAAGGAGGCGAAATTGACGGTATAGGCATGCAGGGCCATTTTGCTGAATTGGTTACCGGCATTCCTAAAGTATTTGAAATCCTCGACCGGTTTTCGACGTTCAACAAAGAAATTAAAATAACGGAATTTGATATCAATTCATTAAATGATGAGTTGAAGGTAAATTACACCCGCGATTTCATGACAGCGCTGTTCAGTTATCCGCATGTTAAAAGTATTCTTAGCTGGGGCTTTTGGGAAGGGCGCCACTGGAAACCGGAGGCAGCATGGTACAACCTCGACTGGACCATCAGGCCACAGGGTGAGATTTACAAACAACTGGTTTTCGATGTGTGGTGGACACCTGAGCAATCGAAGAATTCAGATGCTTCCGGCAGTTCTGATTTTGGCTCCTGTTTCCTTGGAAATTATGATGTGGAGGTAAATTATAACGGTACTACTTTTATTAAATCAGTACCTGTTCATTTCAACATGGAAAATGAAATTACAATTAATGTAGATGACCTGTCGGTGACCGCCGAAGGGACACAACATTCAGATACGCCTGTATTTACCGCGGCTGAAACTTATATGGAATTAAATGGAGGGAAGATCAGAATCTATCCGAATCCGGCAGTAACCCGGTTAAATATTGAGCTGACCAGTCAACTGCAGGGAAATTCCCGTGTTACTGTGACAGATGTAACCGGGAGCAGGAAACTTACCCGCAAAATGAATTTGTCGTACGAAAATGTTCTGGAGCTCCCTCAATTAAAACCAGGGCTGTATTTTTTATCGGTGGAGTCGGGTAACCGAAGGTTTAGAGAGAAATTCACGATAAAATAAATTACAGTTCCTTTGAAACCAGCCAGGCAGTATAACCCAGGTAAATCAGCAATAAGATTATTGCTTCCCAGCGGTCGAGCTTTTTACGTCCCCCGGTAAACATGGCAATAAATAAAAAAAAGGTCCCGCCTGCCAGCAGGTAGATGTCGGTATTGAAAACAGGGTTGAATGATATCGGCAGAACCAATGAACTGATAGCGAGTACGAAAAAGATGTTAAATATGTTTGAACCGATTATATTCCCAACGGCAATATTGGTGTTTTTTCGAAGTGCTGCTACCACCGATGTAGCAAGTTCAGGAAGCGAAGTTCCGATAGCAACAATGGTAAAGCCAATGATTTTTTCGCTTAATCCCAACTCAGTGGCAATTTGAATGGCATTATTCACCACCAGGCGTCCGCCAAAAACCAGGCCTCCCAACCCAAGCACAATTAAAGTACCCATCTTTAGTCCTGACATTTCACTTACTGTAATCTCCGGGGTTGAAGTATCGGCTTTTGAAAGACGATAAATATAAAACATAAACAAACTGAACATCAGCAATAGAAGTATGCCATCGATCCTTGAAAGTACAGGATTATCAACGACAAAAAAGTTGTTGGCCAGCAAAAATAATGCGACTACTGCCAGCAGCGATATAGGAATTTCTTTCCATATAGTACTCGATTGCACCACAAGTGGATAGATAATCCCAGTGATGCCCAGGATTAAAAATAGGTTGGCAATGTTACTTCCTAATACATTACCCAGAACGATGTCGTTGAGATTCTGGGAAGAAGCAATTACATTCACTACCAGTTCGGGTGCAGAAGTTCCAAAAGCAACAATGGTTAGTCCAATAATCAGGTCCGAAACATTGTATTTTTTAGCCAAAGCCGATGCCCCGCTAACCATCCAGTCGGCACCTTTAATTAAAACAACAAGCCCCAAAACGAGTAGCAAAGTATTTATAAGCATCTTAACTATGTGTTTTTATTATTTATTCAAAACATCAGTATTTTATAAACTTCCCTTCCCTTGCATATGAATTACCGCTGTCTTCGATCAATAATTTATACAAATATACACCACTTGTCAATTTCTGCCCGGGCCGCCATTCGGTATGGTAATTCCCCGAAATCGATTTAGCATTTTCCACTGTTGCCAGCTCTTCACCTGTAAGGGAGAAAATTTTCAGGCTGATTTTCGACTGACTGCCACCACTGATTTCAAACTTTACGGTTTCCGAAAAGGGATTAGGATAGACTTTTATTTTATCGTCAGAGCCAACAAATCGGTTTACGGCAGTAATCATACCGGCCGGCCTTGTTGCAGTATTTTTTATACTGTACTGATGAGTAACTGAAACACTTTCTCCCCATGGCGTGTTCACCCAGTCGCCATAATTTCCCGGTTCATATTCAATACATGAATGGCAATCGGTCCATCGCCATACCCAGGGCAGGTAACCTATTTCATTTTTATAACATTTTTCAATCAGGTATTCCCAGTTGATTTTTGTTGAAGCACATTTGTCGCATTGCTCACACGGACCAAATTCCCCCACGATGAAGCAGAGATTCCTTTCAACAGCTGTATCTGTTATCCTGTCTATCTCAGAAATTTTTCCCATCCCCCAGTTAGCAGGGTCCCAGAGATGCCATGAAAAAATCAGGTTGTGCTCCGGATCAAGTTCAAGCAATTCTGTACCAGTATCCAATACCGAGTTGGCATTTCTTCCCCATGTGTCGGCATCAATAATCAGCGGAGCTTTAATTCCGGCATCGCGCATCTGTTGTACTGCACTGGAATAGGTACCAACAAAAACATCTTTACTCATGGCTTTGTTGCCCGGCTCGTTGGCAATGTTTACGATAAGGTTTTTTTCATGCTTCTTTAATACTGCGGCAATTGATGGAGATGTCCAGTAGTTTACACAAAACTGGATTTTTTCCCAGTTTCCTGTTGCATCCCATAAACAAATGATGGGTATCATATTATTTTGTATGCAATTGGTCAAAACCTTATCGAGGTCAGATGCAGGCCATGTATATCCGTCCAGTTTCCAGAAAATTCGCACGCAGTTTGCACCCGTCTTTTCTATTTCAGGAAAATTAACTTCACCATAAATGTCCCAATAAACGATCATGGCATTATATCCTTTTAGAATTAATTTTTCACCTGCAGGCGTATATAAATACCGCCCATCGACATACAAACCAGGTTTTTCTGCCCTAAGACCAACAGATGACAACAATAAGATTCCGGTGACAATTAAAAGTAAATTTCTAATCATGGTATAGGTTTTAGTTTTTTCTTATTAAGGGACTGTTCAGCAATCCAATCCAGGAAGCAGTATATTTTGATTTTTCAGGGTCTTCAAATATTTCATACCAGTCGGGATTATAATAGCAAGCCCATTCAAAAAGCTCCCATGCATCCTTTGGGTCAAAAAGTCTACCTGACCGGTATTCTTCAATGCCGGCTTCTGCCCTCCTTTTGTCCAGCTCAACTTTACTGTTTGTCCATTCCTTACGCTGTTTTTCACCTTTTGCATAGGGGACGACAAATTCAACAGATGCACGGATTGAAGAGCCGCTTTCCGATTCCCAGTCAAATAGAGCAAACCTTTCGTCGAATTCAGACAAGTTAATAAAAGCCGATAAACATGGTTTAATGCCACTGATATGGTAATGCAATGCATCGCGGGTGTGCAGGTCGTTGCTGGTACCATCAGGAAAATAGTTTGTGGAAATGTATTTTTTGAAACCATCAATGGAATATTCTATATATTGCTTGTTCTGAAGAATTACACCGGCAATTCCAATTATCTTTAGACGCTTGGCCTCCCAATTGTTGTTTGGTGTTCTTTCACGGTTCATCTGCTTTAAGGCAATATCCTTAATCCAGCCTTCAACCAGCTGCTGTTGTTCATGTGAAAACCGCTTTTTATAAATATGGTATCCCCAGAAAAATACTATGAATTTATTTTCATTTATTGTGTTTCCATCCGGCTTATAGTTTTTTGCCCATTCAACAACGATATCCCGGACCTTTTCCCCGTATTTTTTATTGTCAGTTACGTAACCGGCATAAAGTAAAGTGGCTGTATGGTTAATGTCAGCAAAGCTTTTTACTGTATGAATTCTTTTTGGGTCGGTTTCAAGGAGGCCTTCAAAATGCATTTCCTCAAGTGGTCGTGGCTGGTGTTTTATTGCATCTGCCGCCAAATTTAAAATTGAATCAGCTAATATTCGGACCTCAGGATGAGTGGAAATAACTTCACTTAAGCGGTAGGTTTCATTTTTATCAAGAATCAAAACGTTGGTTACCTGTGAATAGGCATCTGTCAAAAGAAATACAAATAAAACCACCGCCGTATATTTCATTTTATAAACCGATTTAAATTGATTCAAATTCGTTGTTTTAATATTTATTCCTGGACTGCAAAATACAGTTTTTTTAACAACCCCTGCAACAAAAGCAAATACCATTTGGCATAAAGATCACGTATAGCATGAACTTTTTTTCTATATAAAAACATGAAATCATCAGCATATAATCACAAAATATTGGCAACTATAAATTTACAACAATACCTTACTCATCCCCTTTAACTTTTTAATGTGTGCGCACACACTTTTATTTTGCAGTTGAATTTCATTTCATTAGCTTTACGAAATAAATCTTTAAATTACAGTGAAACGGAATTTAAAAATCACCATTCAGGATGTAGCGCGACATGCAAATGTGTCGGCGGGGACAATTGACCGGGTGATTCACAACCGGGGAAAAGTTTCGGCTGATAAAAGAATAAAAGTGGAAAAAGCCATCCGGGAACTGAACTTCAATCCGAACCTGCTTGCCCGCACGCTTGCACTCGGAAAAAATTTCCTGATTTGTAACCTCGTGCCTGGTGCACCTTCTCCGCACCATTACTGGTCGATGCCTGCCCGGGGAATAAAAATGGCAGCGGCACAATACAAGGATTATGGAATAATTACCGAAAATTTTTACTACGATTTATTTGATGAAGCTTCTTTTGTGAGGCAATCTGCCAATCTTTTAAATGCAAACCCCGATGCTGTTGTGCTGGCGCCGCTTTTACTTCATGAAAGTAAACTATTTGTACATAAACTTCAGAATGCCGGCATTCCATATGTATTTATCGATGCTGATTTACCCGATGAGCAAAGCTTATCATACATTGGGCCTGAAGTAAAAAGCAGTGCATTTATTGCCGGCCGGCTTTTAAATTCAGTATTACCGGGCAAATGCGAAATCCTTATCGTGAACATGGTAAAAGGTTTTGCTAATGCATCGGCTCTTCAGCGAATGGAGGCAGGCTTCCGAAGCTATTTTCAGCAAAATGAACCGCCCCGTCAAAAACCTGTTCATGTGCTTACTATTAACTCCACCAAAAAAGAAGATGTTTTCAGGGAACTTGAACGATTTTACAATGAACATCCGGCAATTAAAGGAGTCTTTATCACCAATTCTAAAGCTTTCCTGGTTTCAGAATTTCATGCTCTTCACAAACTGGACATCCGATTGGTTGGTTACGATCTGGTTGAAGAAAATATTGCTCATTTAAAAAACGGGGGAATCGATTTCATTATTTCCCATAGCCCCGTACAACAGGGAAAAAGAGCAATCCAGACTTTGTTCGATTATTTTGTGTTCAAAAAAGAACCGGAAAGGATACAGCACGTACCTCTTGATATCATCATCCGCGAAAACCTGGATTTCTATATCCGGTTCAATCAGCATTACCCAAATGAACTAAAAGAGGAATATTAACGAAAAAATCAATAAAATGGACAAAACATTCAATTCACGAAGGGAGTTTATAAGAAAATCGGCAGGAGCATCAGCTGCAATTATGGCGGGTGGTATTCTACCGGGCTTCAGTGCTTCCAGTTACCGCAGGATTATAGGAGCAAACAACATGCTTCGGGCTTCAGTAATGGGTGTCAACTCACGTGGAAACGCACTGGCACAGAACTTTGCATTTCAGGAGAACTGCGAAGTGATACATATATGTGATGTTGATTCAAGGGCACTTGAAAAGTGTATTACAAACGTGAAGAAGGTTCAGGACACTAGCCCTCAGGGATTTGAAGACTTTAGGAAATCGCTCGAAAGCAGTGACGTTGACATTCTGGTAGTTGCTGCACCCGACCACTGGCATGCACCGGCAACGTTGCTGGCCATGCAGGCCGGGAAGCATGTCTACCTTGAAAAACCTGCCAGTCATAATCCGCATGAGGGAGAATTGCTGATTGAGGCCGCAAACAAGTATAAAAAGTCGGTTCAGATGGGTAACCAGCGCCGTTCTTATCCGAACGTAGTGCAGGGAATTGAAGAATTGAAAAATGGCATCATCGGGAGGCCCTACTTTGGCAAAGGCTGGTATACAAACAACCGGGGGCCTATTGGCGAAGGAAAAACAACTGCCGTTCCCGCGTGGCTAAACTGGGAACTCTGGCAGGGGCCGGCGCCCAGGAAAGATTACAAAGACAACATAGTGCATTACAACTGGCACTGGTTCTGGCACTGGGGAACTGGTGAAGCCCTTAACAACGGCACTCATATGATTGATCTCCTGCGCTGGGGATTTGGAGTAGATTACCCGGTAAAGGTCAGTTCCAACGGCGGGCGCTACCATTACTCCGACGATTGGGAGACACCCGATACCCAGGTGATTAATCTCGATTTTGAAGAAGACATTACTATGAGCTGGGAAGGGCGCAGCTGTAACGGAAAAAATATAGAAGGAAGCTCGGTGGGTGTAGTATTTTATGGTGAAAAAGGAAGTCTGCTCATTCCCGCAGGAAATGAGTATACCGTATTCGATCTGAAAAACAACATTGTGAAGGAGGTGAAGGATACAAGGGAAATTGATCCGCGTGATGCTGCCAATCCTTCCAGTCACCTCGACGCGCTGCATATCCGCAACTTTTTCAACAATATTTCATCAGGGGAAAACCTGGTTGCCGATATCGATTCCGGGCATAAGAGCACTGTTCTGGTACAGCTTGGCAATATTGCCCAACGCGTTGGGCATTCGCTGGAAATAAATCCGGAAAACGGGCACATTGTAGGCGACAGGCAGGCGCAAAAACTTTGGTCGAGAGAATATGAAAAAGGATGGGAAATGAAACTTTAATTCGTTCCAATTATGCAATCAAGAAGAGATTTTATGAAAAAAGCCGGCAAAGGACTTGCAGTTGCTGCTGCGGCACCCGGTATAATTACAACCACTGCTTTTAATGTTCCTCCTGAAAAAACAATCCGGATTGGAATAATAGGCGCTGAAAATTCGCACACAATCGGGTTCGGCAAAATGTTTAATACCGACAAAAAATTCCCCGGAATGGAGGTAAAGTATGTCTGGGGCGAAACCGATGAGTTTACAAAGAATGCTATGGAGAAAGGGAATATACCTAACCAGGTAAAAGATCCCAATGAAATGCTCGGAAATATAGATGCCTTGATTGTGGATCACCGCCATCCGAAATACCATCTGGAGCCGGCAGTGCCATTTATAAAGGAAGGAATTCCGACATTTATAGATAAGCCCTTCTGCTACAGGGCATCAGAAGGCAAAGATTTCCTTCAGCTGGCAAAGAAATCAGGCACCCCGGTCACCTCATACAGCTCCATTGCCCATAGCGCTGCCACATTTGACCTGAAGGAGCAGGTTAAAAATATGGAAGGCATCAGCGAGGTGATTTGCACCGGTCCTGGTGATTTCGATTCTCCCTATGGCGGCATCTTTTTTTACGGGGTACACATCGTTCAGCCTATGATGTACATTTTTGGAGAAGACATTGAACGGGTAAGGGTAACCCGGAACGGCAGCTATGGCAATGCCAGTCTGCAATTTTCATCCGGATTGTTTGCCACCCTCATCATTAAGGAAAAGGCCAGAGGTTGGGAGACTTTTGTTGAGACACCCAAACAACTGGTAGAATTAAAACCACGCGTGGAAGAAACAGAACCTCCAAAAAATTATGCCGATATGGCGGAAATGTTCAGGACTGGCAGGGAACCGCGCAGCCATCAGAGCATACTGAACTGCGTGTCGGTTCTGGAAGCACTGGAGAAGTCGGGTAAAACTGAGCGATGGGAAGACGTGGAGTATGTGAAGGTTTAAAGTTTAAGGTTTAGGGTTTAAAGTTTAAAGAATACAGGCATGAAATATAGAACAGCATTTTATCAATTCAGTTGTTTTTTACTAACAACAATATTTTTAATTGGAACGATGGAATCAAAAGCGCAACAGGTAGTTGAAGGTATCCATTATCATACCGGTTTGCCGGTACAGGTAAAAATCAGCAACGGAATTATACAAGACATCGTTGTCATCGATAAAGCAGCGGAGGAAAACCCGGTATACATTGCTCCGGGATTCTTCGATAACCAGGTAAACGGGTTTGCAGGAGTCTCCTTTGCATTTGGCGATAGTGACCTGACACCCGAAGGTATTGAAAAAGCCACCCGTGAATTGTGGAAAAAAGGAGTAACATCCTATCTGCCTACACTTACTACCAACAGCATTGAGGTGCTTACCAGCAATTTTGAACTGCTCTCAAAAGCCGTTGACAATAAAAGCCTGCTGGGTTCCATTCCCGGGTTCCACCTTGAAGGCCCATACATTAATCCGGAAGACGGATTCCGGGGTGCACATCCCAAACAGTTTGTAAAGCTCCCCGACTGGGATGAGTTTATGAAATTACATGTAGCCTCGGGAAGAAACATTCTGCAGGTCACTCTTGCCCCTGAAATGGAAGGAGCCATGGATTTTATTACCAAAGCCAGCCGTGAAGGAATTGTTGTTGCTTTGGGGCACCATAATGGTGACATGAAAACGGTAACTACAGCCATCGACAAGGGTGCTAAAATTGCCACGCATTTGGGTAATGGAGCGGCCAATATGATTAATCGGCACTACAATCCATTTTGGCCCCAACTGGCTGATGACCGGCTGCACATTAGCATCATTGGCGACAGCTTTCATTTGCTCCCCGAAGAAATTCAGGTATTCTATAAAGTTAAGGGGGTGGAAAAAACAATTATAACTTCCGATGTTACACATTATGCAGCGCTTGAACCGGGCGAATACAAAACCTCTACCGGCGAAACCATTGAACTTACAGAGGGTGGCATGCTGCGTTACCCTGCCCAAAATGTACTATATGGTTCTGCTTCACCCATAACCAAAGGAGTGGGATATGTAATTAAGGTAACCGGCTGTACCCTTGCCGATGCTGTGCAAATGGCCAGTACCAATCCGGCCCGGCTATACAACCTAACTGACCGCGGTGTGCTTGAACCCGGCAAACGTGCCGACCTGGTGCTGTTTACCCTCGATGATTTCCAGGTGAATGTGCATGAGACGTGGGTAAAGGGAGAGAGAGTTTACGAAAGCAAAAGCGAAAAGTAATCAGTAGCAGTTGGTAGTTGGTAGTTTTCATATCGCACCAGGCAGTGATAAGTAAACAGTAAAAAGTGAACAGTTCCCGCCCGGCCGTTCGGACAGGAAAAGTCCATTTAATCATCGATCAATATGCTATTATAAATAACTAAAATAGTTTAGCAACCACCGCAATAAATTATTTAATAGTATACGGGTCGGGCTAACGTACCAACAGAGCCGTCATTGCGCGCGCAGCAAAGCAATCTGTTTCTATTGGGACCGAGCACCCGGTAGTCAGAATTTAGTGGCTGATATTGGCTGGATTTGATGCAAAGGTTGAAACAGTAGTTATATGATAGTACGTCAAACAATTAAGCAGTCTGAACAAAAAAAAGTAAAACATCTAAAAAGCAAAACTTAAATTCATCTAAACGTATGACCAGGATTTATAAAAAAATAGTAATAGGGTTAGCCGCCGTCGGCCCCGGATTATTTCTCATCGGTTATAATATTGGTACAGGCAGCGTAACCACTATGGCCAAAACAGGTGCCGAGCATGGTATGGAATTATTCTGGGCACTGGTATTATCATGCATTTTCACTTTTATTCTGATGGTAGCCTATGGAAAGTTAACGCTGGTTTCCGGAAAAACAGCACTGAACAACATAAAACATGAATTTAAATATGGATGGCTGCTTGCGATGTATATCCTGATCGCACTTATTATTGGTGAATTGCTGGCACTGATGGGCGTGATGGGCATTGTTGCCGATCTTGTGCAGGAAGCTATCCGGTTGCTTTTCAATGAACGGATTGTAGGCCGTGGCTGGATTATACTGGTGCTTGCAACGGCACTGTACTTGTTGTTGTGGTTCGGTAAATATAAGACTTTTGAAAAGGTACTAACTGTATTTGTAATTTTCATGGGCCTGTCATTTGTCGTGGTTTTCTTCATGGTAAAGCCAAACTTTTCAGTTATAGCACAAGGGCTGATTCCCGGAATCCCGGATACACCCGGAGCGATGGGATTAGTTGCAGCCATTGCAGGGACCACTTGCTCTGCAGCGGTGTTCATCATGCGAAGTACAGTGGTTGCAGAAAAGGGTTGGGGCATAGGCAATTTGAAGGAAGAAAAGAAGGATGCTGCGGTATCGGCAACCATGATGCTTTTCCTGAGCGGAGTCATAATGGCGGTAGCTGCAGGAACCCTTCACGTAATGGGTCTGAAGCTCGATAACACGGTAGAGATGATCCAGTTGTTTGAACCCATCGGAGGAAATGTCGCAGCTTTCATACTCATTCTGGGTATTGTGGGAGCAGGCCTTTCAACCATTTTCCCCATAGTCCTTATTGCTCCTTGGCTAGTAGCAGACTTTTCAGGAAAGCCACGCAACATCCATTCAACGCAGTCGCGGTGGCTCATTTTTGGAGCCATGCTGTTTGCATTTGGAACTGTCTTTTTGGAACAAAGGCCTCCTGCGCTAATGATTCTGTCACAGGCGTTCCAGGCGGTTATTCTGCCTGCGGTTGCCATTCCAGTATTACTGCTCCTGAACCGGTCAAAACTGATGGGCATCCATAAAGCCAATATAAGTGAAAGCATTGGTGTGTGGGCAGTTGTATTGTTTTCACTTGTAACTACCTGGTTTGCCATTACTGAGTTGCTAATGTAAAATTACAAATAAATAAAAATGAAAACTATTGAATTAAACAAAGACAAGCTTACAATAAAAATATTTGAGAATGCTGATATGCTTGGGAAAGCAGCTGCCGCAGCGGTTTCAGAAAAGCTAAAGACAGTCGTTGCTGAAAACGGCTTTGCTAACCTGATTCTGGCAACAGGTGCTTCACAGTTTCAGTTCCTGGAGCACCTGCAACAGCATGCCATCGATTGGAAAAAGATCACCGTGTTCCATCTCGATGAATACAAAGGTTTGCCTGAAACTCATCCGGCCAGCTTCCGCAAATACCTGAAAGAACGCATCCTGAAAAAGGTGCAGCCTGAAAAAGTTTACTACCTGAACGGAGATGCTGCAGATGCAGAAGAGGAAGTAGCAAAATATGAAGCTCTTCTTAAAGAGCACCCCATTGATATTGCTTGCATAGGGATAGGCGAAAATGGCCATATTGCGTTTAACGATCCACCTGTGGCAAATTTTGACGATCCTAAACTTGTGAAAGTAGTGGAACTTGATGAAGCTTGTCGCAGGCAGCAGCTGGGAGAAGGATGGTTTCCCACACTGGAGGATGTTCCCACGCATGCGCTTACGCTGACTATTCCTGCCATAATGAATTGTAAAGCAATCAGCTGCGTGGTTCCTGATGAAAGAAAAGCCGAAGCTGTGTACAATACATTGAATGCGAAAATCGAGACCACCTGTCCGGCTACCATTTTAAGAACGCATCCCGATGCTGTTCTATACCTGGATGAAGGTTCAGCAACAAAAATAAAATGAGGCTTCATGAAACGATCTCTGTTTATCTGCTTGAGCATTCTTGTTATCATTCTTTTTGGACCTTTGCTTCTGTCTTCATTTGACTATCCTGATAATTTTAATGAATCGGCACAAGATAGCATTACAGAAAAGCGGAAAGCAGACCTGGAATTAATCCTGAAGGTTTTGCCTCCCGACCAGTTGAATGAAAATAGTTTGTTTGATGACCGGGGAAGGATCTCCTTTTTGGACCGGACATTTACCGACTGGCAGGAGCGTACGGGAGAGCTTCCTCCCGATTTTGACAGGATGCCTTCCCTGCCCTTCCTCCCCGATCCATTGGTTTTAGATGAAGGAGGACATAATATACCAGTGGAAACTAAAGTGCAATGGCAGGAAAAACGGGAATGGCTTAAAGAAAAGCTTCAGCATTACATCACCGGAACGTTTCCTCCGGCACCTGATAACCTAAAGGCAAGAATTATCAGTGAACGCATGGATGGAGATGTGCGCCTTCAACTTATAGAACTTGCTTTTGGTCCGGAGCATCAGGCAAAACTGACTCTTGAACTCATGATTCCCCCCGGGGAAGGGCCATTCCCAGTATTTCTCACCCAGTGGAACCACCGAGAATGGGCACAGGTGGCTGTCAGGCGCGGATATATTGGTTGCAGATATGCCGGTGCAGATGAGAAGGATGATACGGAGAAATATTCGGAAATATGGGCAGGTAAATACGACTTCACCCGACTGATGCGCAGGGCTTGGGGAGCTTCCCGGGCAATTGACTACCTGTATACCCTTGATGCAGTTGACAAGAAAAAGATTGCACTGACGGGCCATTCGCGTAATGGCAAGACTTCCCTGATGGCAGCTGCTTTCGATGAACGCATTGCTGCCTGCATACCCAGCAGTGGTGGTTCAGGGGCTGAGGTACCGTGGCGGTATGCATCACATAAGTTCGATGTTGAGGATATAGCCCTTTTGGCCAGTGCACGGCCCTCGTGGTTGCATCCCCGCCTGCGTTTCTTTATTGGCAGAGAGCACAAGCTCCCGGTTGACCAGAATTCTTTTATGGCACTGATTGCTCCAAGAGGGTTGATGCTCTCCAGCGCCTTTACAGAAGAAGCAGCCAATTTGTGGGGGATTGAGCAGGCATACCATGCCAGTCGGAAAGTTTATGATTTTTTAGGTGCTAAAAACAATATAGCCATCCGGACACGGCATGGGGAGCATAGTGTTAGTGCCCGTGACATGGAAGATTACATTGACTTTTTTGATTTTGTTTTTAACCGTACCAGTCACCAACCGGGAAACATGCTGTACACCAGCTATTCATTTGAAGATTGGATGGAACATAGCGGCGAGAAAATTAATCCACTCATTTATCCTGAGGTCACGAATGCAAATATAAAAGCGCAATCCATTAACGAATGGGAATCTAAGAAGAAAGAAATTTTAAAACAAATAAGCTGGGCATTTGGGAAAGAACCACCGGGAGTTACTAATCCCGGCCCCGGAAGTCTGGACAAGGGAGGCAGAGGAGAAGTCAGTTTTGGCACTTTTCTAATAAGGCCAGGGGACAATAAACAAATGGGGGTAATGGCTGTCAGCCCCTACGATGGTTTCGCCGATCAGCTTTTTGGTTATCTCTATTACCCCCTTGACGGGAACGGAAAGATGAAAGGAAATAACCTGCCGGTGGTCATCTATCTGCATGAGTACGATTACTCAAAAGGATTCAACTCAATTCATAATGTGGAATCGATATTGCTGTCGCTGACAAAACAAGGGTTTGCTGTTTTTACATACGACATGCTGGGTTTTGGCAACCGGATTGAGGAAGCCACCCGTTTTTATGAAAGGTATCCTCACTGGTCGAAAATGGGCAAAATGGTTGCTGATGCCAGTGGGGCAGTTGATGCTCTGGAAAACCTCGGATTTATAGATAATTCACGGATTATTATAGCCGGTTATGCACTTGGCGCAACCGTAGGGTTATATACCACTGCAACCGATGACCGCATTGCCGGAGTGGTTTCGGTAGCAGGGTTTACTCCTATGCGAACCAATACCCTGAACAGAGGCACCGAAGGAATTATGACTTATTCGCACCTGCACGGACTGCAGCCCAGACTGGGTTTCTTTGTGGGAAATGAAGTACGCATCCCGGTCGACTTCAATGAAATCCTGGCCTGCATAGCACCCCGCCCGGTGCTGATAATTGCACCTCAGGAAGATAAAGATGCACATACCGAGGATATAAGGAACTGTGTTGAAAATAGCAGTAAAATTTTTGATCTTTACAAGGTGCCGAAGAACATTCAACTAAATACACCATACGATATCAACCGGTTTTCCCCTGAAATGCGGGAAACAATGTATACCTGGTTAAGCGATTATTTTTAAAAGGCAAAATGGAAGTCTTTATTTTGAAATACAAATGCTTAAGCTGCCTTTTTCAGGAATTAGCCTGAAAACTTTTACGTTTTTTATTGTTTTACTGAATGAGATTTTCTTTATTATCTTTAAAGCTGGAATATTTGTCTGGTAATTGAATTAACCGAAATATCGTAAGACTTTTCGCAAAAAAAATTAAAGCATTAGAATATGAAAATCTATAAACAAATCTGCGTAACCCTGCTATTATTATTTGTTTTTCAAACTCTTGTAGCACAAAATTACGATGAATCAAAAACTGGCAGCTACCATCTGCCTGAAATGCTTGTTACCAGTGACGGAAAAAAGATTACCTCATTTGAGGGGTGGGAAAGAATCCGCAGGCCGGAAATTCTGAAGCTATTTGAAGATCATGTTTATGGCCAGTTCCCCCGGGACTTTGATAACATAGATTTTAAAATAACCAGACAGGATAAAAATGCAATGGGAGGTAAAGCTACTTTCAAGGAAGTGGCTATTAAGGTTACCCGCAATCAAAATGAAGTGACCGTAAACCTGCTGATGTTTACACCCAACGAGCCAAAAGAACCGGTTCCTGTATTTCTGGTAATCAATCACCGCGGACTGAAAACAATGGATATTACCCGCCAGAACAAGGACGGGTTCTGGCCGGCAGAAGAGGTTATTGATGCCGGCTATGCCATTGCAGGATTTGATGTAGCCGACGTAGCCCCCGATAACAATGATCATTTTACAGAAGGCATCCTGGAAAAGCTTTATCCCGGGCAACTGAAAATGGACAATGGGATGCGGGCTTTGGGGGCCTGGGGCTGGGGCGCCAGCCGGGCAATAGACTGGTTTGAAAAGGATGAATCAATTGATGCTGCTAAAATTATTTCAGTCGGGCATTCACGCGGAGGGAAGGCATCGCTCTGGCTTGGCGTCCAGGACAAAAGGGTGGCCATTACTGTTTCCAATGAATCAGGGAACTCTGGAGCGGCCTTATCCCGCAGGAATTTCGGAGAAACCGTGGAGCGAATAACTCAAAGCTTTCCATACTGGTTCGCACCTAACTACAGGCAGTATGCCAATAACGAAGACAAGCTTCCCGTTGACCAGCACATGCTGATTGCCTTAATTGCCCCAAGGGCTGTTTATGTTGCAAGTGCTGCAGAAGACCTCTGGGCTGATCCCAAAGGACAATATATGGCGCTAAAAGCAGCACAACCGGTATTTGAACTTTATGGAATAAACACCAACCTGCCATCTGAGATGCCGGAAGTTAATCAGCAAATCATTCATCCTCACATGGGATTTCATAACCGGGAAGGTAAGCATAACATGACACCATACGATTGGCAACAGTTTATGAAATTTGCAGACCATTACTTTCACAGGCAATAATCATTAAAAAGCATAAAACGATTCCTGCTTTTTATTCTATTCCTCTGGTCCATTATCCCTGCAAAAGGGCAAACACCCTTCATCTCTGGTAAGGAAAAGGAAAAGTTATGGAAAGAAATCAGTCCCTTTTTTTCACCACCAGAGATGTTTAAGGACAGATGCCCTGATCTCCTTTCTCCATTAAAGTTTTACAATGGGGATACCGTAAATTCTGTGGAAAGTTGGAGTCTGAGAAGAAAAGAAATATTAACCCGGTGGCATGAAATGATGGGACTATGGCCAGATCTGATTGTTGACCAAAAGCTTGAAGTAATTGAAACGATAAGCAGGGAGAACTTCATACAAAAAAAGGTGCGTTTTAAATGGCTTCCCAATACTTATACCAAGGGATACCTTTTAATTCCAAATGGTGAAAAACTAAAACCTGCTGTCATTACAGTTTATTATGAACCTGAAACCGCTTTAGGGATAGGCAAACCTTATCGTGATTATGCCTATCAACTTACCAAACGCGGATTTATAACCTTATCGATTGGTACTTCAGAATCAACCAGTTCAAAAACTTATTCTCTTTATTATCCGTCTGTTGAAAATGCAGAAGTACAACCTTTATCGATGTTAGCCTATGCAGTTGCAAATGCCTGGAATGTATTGGCTAAGGTGGAAGGAGTGGATTCTACCCGCATTGGAATTACAGGTCATTCTTATGGGGGTAAGTGGGCGATGTTTGCTTCCTGCCTTTATGAAAAATTTGCATGTGCCGTTTGGTCTGATCCAGGTATAGTTTTCGATGAAACAAAAGGCTCGGCTGTAAACTATTGGGAACCGTGGTACTTAGGTTACTACCCTCCTCCATGGGACAATACCTGGAGGGAAAAAGGCCTGACAGAAAATGCAAAAGGACTTTATCCAAAACTTATTGAAGAAGGATACAACCTGCATGAGCTTCATGCTTTGATGGCTCCTCGTCCCTTTCTGGTCTCCGGTGGTTCTTCCGATCCACCTGAACGATGGAGGGCACTAAATCATACCGTTGCTGTCAATGAGCTGTTGGGATATCACAATAGGGTGGCAATGACCAACCGTCCTGAACATTCTCCTAATAAAAAATCCAATGAACAAATTTATTCCTTTTTCAGGTATTTTTTAATGAAGTAGAATCACAGAATTTATAATCTCAACAGCATATTTAAAGAATTTGCCCTTAGCAGTGATTTAATTTATAAAAGCTCACCAAAATCTGAAATAATTGCATCTGCCTGACTTTGGTCCTGCAGTTCAGAACCTGGTCCTGCATAGGCAATGCAATACATTCCTGCTGATTTAGCAGCCTTAATCCCATTGGTAGAATCTTCAATAACAACACATCTTTCAGGCTGTATACCCAATTTTTGTGCAGCCAACAGAAAGATGTCCGGTTCGGGCTTACTTGCTCCGGCCATTTGACTGTCAACCACAACATCGAAATAGTTCTTCAAACCTGTTTTTTGTAAAATGATTTCAATAACATCGGGATACGATGACGAAGCAAGTGCCAAAGGAAACTTATCTTCTTTTAATTGTTTGATTAACTGCTTAACCCCTGGCATGGAATCAATTACTTCAAGCGAAGCAAAATAGGGTGTCACAATTGAGTTTGTCATCTCTACAAGCTCTTCCACCGTTTGTTTGATTGCGTGCTTTTCTTTAATAATCTCCCACATCCGGTCGGTAGCAGTTCCCTGGTAGGTTTTATGCTCATCCTCCAATATGGTTAATCCCAGCTTTCTGAAATTATTCTGTTCTACTTCAACATAGAATGGTTCTGAATTTACCAGTACACCATCCATATCGAAGATTACAGCTTCAAATGGCAGTGCTTTTAAATCCATGCTATTTGTTTTCTGCTTCATGCTGAAAAGATTTCCTTGACTCTTCACCATTAAATTGCGTAACTCCCCCGGAAACAATAAATTTCATTACCTCTGCAGGTGGAATATCAATAATATGAATCCTTTCTGCCGGTACAAGATACAACTCGCCTGAAAAATTATAGGAATGGGGAAAATATACTGCTGCCAGCTTACTTTCTCCAATTTCATCCAATGTTTTTTTTGTAATAAAACCCAATTTCCAAAGATTGTTTTCCACATTAAACAAAACCTTTACCGGGGTATTGAATTTCTTCTCTTTTCCCATAAAAGCGGAAAACAAATCATTAATAGAGGAATATAACAGGTAAAGCAAGGGAACTTTCCTCAGCAACCTTCCTGCGGCCTTTTTTAAAGGCCTGATGACAGCCGTTTGGCCCAGAAACCCGAGGAGAGTTAATGATATAAACAACAGCAGAATTCCCAATCCCGGAATAGAATACCCAAACACCATTTCAAGCTGTCGGCTCGACCAGCCATCAACAAAAACAAACAAAGCATACAATATATAAAGAACAATACCAACCGGAGCCACCAGTAAGATGCCCTGTAAAAAGTACTGTATGATTTTTTTCTTCATATTTTCTGCCTTTTATTATTCAGTTAAAAAAGTGAGGTATTCATCAGTAAGTGCTTCCATTAGCGACTCACCCAGCTTTACAGTATCTTCCTGTTCAGCCAGCTGGAATGATTGGGCAAGCTCCACCGACAGTTCATTCAGCATTTTTGACCGGGTACCCAACGCGACAACTGTGCGGTAAATTACTGCATTAAGCCGAGTATCTCTTCCCAATACCACCAGCTCTTCAAAAAAGGGTTCAAACATTTCATTGAGGGCATTCATTTGTGTCATGGCAAGCCGGCCCATTAAATGGATTCCCGTAAACCGCACCATGTGTTTTTTTCCACGGCTCCACTCAATAGCTTTTACAAAGGCAAATTTCGTATTCACCCATAAATTGGCAGAGGCTTGTTCTGCAATCTCGCGATTTTCAAAGCTTTTCGTCCAGAAATCCATCTGCTCTTCGGAAACTTCCGCAGGTTCATCAAGTAAAGTGGCCAGAATCATGCTCTCGCGCCACTGCTTATTCCAGAGTTTCAATGCTAACAAGTGGTTACGCTTAAAGCCACGGGCCAGTTCACGTAACTCCACCACCTGAACTCCCCAGTTCAACTTATATTCAATACCTTGTCGCTTCATTGCGGCAACTGTATCTCCGTTTTTCCTAAGCTTTACCTGGTGGAGCAAAAGCTGAAATTCTTTTTCTGTTTCCGGTTTATCGAGAATAAAATCCATTTTGTTTTAAATAAATAATCTTCATAACCATAGCTAAATGTCCCAAATGGTTAATAAATAATTTCTGCAAAAATAAAGAAAGCAATAACACCTAGCGAATAATACGTATAGTTCATAACCGGATGATAATCTGCAAGGCGAATATTCAGCTTTCTCCGAACCACCATTATGAGGTAAATCTTTTCAAAAAGATAAGCGATAAATGTGGCAAATGCGATGCCGGCGATTCCCCATATCTGCACAAAAAGCAAACTCAGTAATACATTAAGCAGCAACTCCAGCACCGATGCAATCAAAATTTCATTGGTATGTCTTAAACCATTCAGTATGGTTTGTGGCATTAATAGCCGGCTGATTACCAACAGAAGGTAAATATTAAATATGGTTGCACTTTCTTTAAATGCAGGATTAAAAACTATTGGGAAAACAGGATGGGACACAAGGAGCAGAATAGCAGTCAATGGAAAAAGAAAGTGCATCAGCCGGCTAATACTGCCTTTTAGTCGTTGCAGGTTTTCGGTCAGTTTTTCCCGAACTGCAAATACTGGTAGCATAGCACTGTTTAATGCATTGGCCAGAAGCGTTGCCAACGGCAGCTCACGGGCACCATACCTAAAAACGGCAAAAGTACTTTCATCAAAACGGGAAGTAACAATAAAACCATCAACAAATTGCGCCGAACCACTTAAAAAAGAGGCAGCAACTAACGGTGTACCTAAGCGAATATGGGCTTTAAAGAAAGAATAGGAAAAGCTGATTTCAGAATAATAAACAAACATTCCCCAAAGCCAGATGTAACGCAACAAACCGGAAACTACAAGTCCTCGCAATGCCCAAACAACCGAATAACCGGCAATTACCGGAACAACTATTAAAAGAAACTGCACAAAAAATGAAACTATTGCATAAACAACTATCTGCCTGTTTTTTTTTCGAATCAGGTAGACATACTCAACCATGTTTGCCGGAACTCCGAAAACCAGGTAAATAACTAAAAGGTGTAATTCAGGCACCTCCCTCCCATTCAACAAATGATTTGAAAAAAGTGGATGTATGAGGTAGAGAAATACCCCGCTCAACAAACCAAATAATGAAATTAAGACGAATGAGGTAAACAAGGCACTCCGTGATTCTTTCCCATCAGCTGAAAGTGGTAACAAAGCTTTAAGCAATCCGTTAAGCCAGAAAAAACTGACTGCCCCTGCAAGGAATAAAAATGTTTCATACTCACCAATGGCCTCTTGTGTCAGCATTGATTTGGCCAGCACTATACCGACCAGAACCAGCGTTGAGTATCTTACCAGTTGGTAAATCTGAAAAGCAGAAATGGTATTTAGTCTGAATTTCACAAAGTTTTTCGCGACTCAAATGTAAAAAATTAACAGAAGCAATACTTCGAAAACAAGAGATCTACAACAAAAATACCTGTGTATTTTAAATTCTGACTGTTTTTTATCTAATATTAAATCAGCTGCAAAAAAAATGAATGGAATCATAAATAATCATTCCCTATCCGGTAACACATTCCCTTAATTTTCTAAAAATTACAATTCACAGTTAAAAAAACGTTTATATTTAAACTCTCATTATAAACTTTTGGCTATTATAGTTTCATTTAAACTCTGATTATTGTTTCATTATATCACTTTATGGCCTTTTAGAATCTATCAGGTTAAAAATTTTTATTTATATTTAGAAACCTTTAAAGTTGATCTTTGTTAGGTTAAATAGTCAAAAAATAAGCATAAAAGATGTTATACTAAACTAATCAGAATGAAGAGAAATTGCTGCTGTGAAGGAATCGGATTAATTCTTCGATTTTATATCTTTCTCATTCCATTCACATTTTTTTTTAATTTACCCTTAACGTGTTATTCTGAAACAGAAGATGTTATCATTGAATCAGGATTCTCCAAAGACGAAATTAATCGGGGAAAACGCTTCTTTATGGGGCTGCTTCCATTTGAAAGAAACCACGAAGCATGTATCTCATGCCACTATATGGTTTCACCCGACACCCTTAACTGGAACCCTTCAGCAATTGATATAGCCCGCAAGTATGCAGGCAGAGATTCAGCTGCTTTTCACCGGGCTGTGATGCAACCATCCGGCAATTTAATGGCAGCTTCACACCAGAACTTCGAAATAAGCGAAGAGGACGTCTACTACATGAAAGTATACCTCGATAACCTTGCGGTAACTGGTGTTGAACCAATGAAGCCAAGCATAAACCGCATTCTTATTTTTCTGTTTCTTGGCGTGCTTTTAACCTGGGCATTGCTTGATCTGCTTATTTTTAAGAAAGTTAAAATCAAAGCCATTCCAATCCTTATTTTTGTTGCCGCTTTTGGCTTTCAGCTTTTTATGCTGTTCAATGAATCGGTACTGCTTGGCAGAAGTCCTGGTTACCAACCCGATCAGCCCATTAAGTTTTCACACCAGGTTCATGTGACTGAAAACCAAATAGATTGCATGTATTGTCATCATACAGTAACAACTTCCCAAACGGCCAATATACCTTCTACCAATTTATGTATGAACTGCCATATAGTTGTCAGGGAAGGAACACGTTCAGGCCGTTTTGAAATCGATAAAATTGTCCAGGCATATGAAGAAGAACGTTCGGTTGAATGGATCAGGATCCATGATCTGCCCGACCATGTGTTCTTTTCTCATGCCCAGCATGTGGGAGCAGGAAAACTCGACTGCATGCAATGTCATGGTGATGTAGAAAACATGCATGTAGTAAAGCAGGTTAACGATCTGTCGATGGGCTGGTGCCTCGATTGCCACAGGACTACAAAAGTTGATTTTATTGAAAACGACTACTATTCCATTTTCGAGGCATTTCATATCGATCTGGAAGCAGGAGTCAGAGATTCTATTTTTGCAGTTAACATTGGCGCGAATAACTGTTCAAGTTGCCATTACTAGATTTTAAAGATTAAATTATTTCAATCACGGTTCAAAAAATTACCTGATGAGTGACGAAAAGAAATACTGGGAGCTCCTGAATGAATTCGAGCCGCTTGATGATGCCCGGTTTAAGGGGAAGAGAGAAGCAGTAAGCAGCCCAACCTCACGACGGAACTTCCTGAAAGTCCTTGGACTTGGTGCAACCTCCGCAGCGTTGGTTGCATCCTGTAAAAGCCCGGTTGAAAAAGCCATTCCTTATTTTATCAAACCCGATGAAATTACTCCCGGGAAAGCAGTTTATTATGCCAGTTCCTACTTTAATCAAAATGAATTTTGCAATGTAATCGTTAAAGTTCGCGATAATCGCCCCATTAAACTGGAGCCAAACCCCAAGTCGGTAATCACACCTTACGGTACCAGCGGACGTGTCCAGGCATCAGTAATGGATGTATACAACGTTAACCGCTACCGTTCTCCAGTCAGGAATGATGAAACTATAGTCTGGGATGAGGCCGATAATGAAATTATTACCCAGCTTAAGGAACTGTCAGGCTCAGGAAGAACTGTTGTATTGATTACTCCAACCATTATAAGCCCGTCAACAAAAAAACTAATTGGCGAATTTACACAGTCTTTCAATGCTGAATGGCATCAATACGATCCCATTCCGATGGACGGCTATCGGGAAGCCAACAGGCGCTCCTTCGGAACCGAAGAATTGCCGGAGTATCATTTTGAAAACGCTGATTGTATCGTTTCTGTTGGTTGTGATTTTCTTGGAACCTGGTTATCCCCAGTGGAATTCACGTCTCAATACTCAAGCCGCAGGGCTCTTTTTGAAGAGAACCCCGGGCTGAACAAACACTACCAGATAGAAGCAGGAATGTCGTTAACAGGGACCAATGCCGATACCCGTATCCGTGCTGACAGGGCCGAATATGGCAAAATACTGGTGCATTTGTATAATCAGCTTGGCTCACAAAACGGTGCTACTCAAATTGAAGCAACACCTCCACCGCAAGAAGTCACTGAAAAACTTAAAAATGTAATTAACGATCTGCAGGCAAACCGGGGTCGTTCAATTGTTGTTTGCGGAGATAACAATCCCGACTACCAGGTTATTGTGAACAGCATCAACCAAATGTTGGGAAATATTGGCGAAACAATTCAGTTCAACAGAACTTATAACCACTTCCGGGGTAATGAAAACTGGCTGGAAGCATTATTAGATCAAAACCTGGGAGCTGTAATTGTATGGGACACCAACCCCGTATACAGCCATCCCATGTCTGATCAGATTCGCGCTGCTATTGAGCGTGCGCCTTTATCTGTTGCGATAACCGCCCAGCCCGATGAAACTTCGGAACTATGTAAATACAAATTGCCTGCGCCCGGTTATCTTGAATGCTGGGACGATGCTGAATATAAAAAGGGGGTTGTTTCGGTACTGCAACCCACTCTCCATAAGCTCTTTAATTCACGACAAGCACAAGAGGTGCTGCTTACCTGGATGGCCAATCCTTTAAGCTGGCAAGATTACATCAGGGAAAACTGGACTTCAGTTTACTTCACTGAGCAAGCTGCAAATGCTAGCTCATCAGATTTCTGGATTGAAACCTTACGAAACGGAGAGTTGGTGCTTAATAATACTGCAGCATCAGTTTCCTACAATGAATCGGCAACAGCAGGAGCATTGCAAACAGCAGCTTCTGAACAAGCATCAGAAGGCTTTACCCTTGAATTAACAGAAGGTATACATACAGGCACAGGTCATGGCCCCTTAAACCCATGGCTCCAGGAGTGCCCCGATCCGGTAACCCGTATAGCCTGGGGGAATTATGCTTCCATCGCCCCTGCTGCCGCACGCAGGCTCAGTATTAAAAACGGGGATGTGATTCAACTGGGAAATCTTCAGATTCCTGCCTTTGTGCAACCCGGACAGGCTGATAGTACCATCAGTATTGCATTGGGTTATGGACGCACAACAGGTGTTGCCGAAGAAATAAGAACAGGCGTTAATGCTTACCCCCTTTCAAGGGTGGAAAGTAATTACCGCCGGCTTACAGTTCCTAATCTGAACATTGAGCCAACAGGACAGACTGAATTGCTGGCATTAATTCAAGGGCACCAGTCGATGGAAGGAAGGGCTATTGTAAGGGATGCAACCTATGAAGAGTGGAAAGAAAATCCTGCAGCAGGGAATGAAATGCATGAGGAAATTCAGAAACACCACACTACGTTATATCCAAAGACCATATATCCCGGCCATAAATGGGGCATGGCCATCGACTTAAATACCTGCACAGGTTGCAGTGCCTGTGTGCTGGCCTGTAATACAGAAAATAACATACCGGTTGTAGGAAAAATTGAAGCTTCCCGTCACCATGAGATGCAATGGATACGAATTGACCGGTACTATAAAGGAGATGAAAACAATCCGGAAGTGTTAAGGCAACCGGTTATGTGCCAGCACTGCGACCAGGCACCATGCGAAAATGTGTGCCCGGTGGCAGCCACCAACCAATCGAGTGAAGGTCTCAACCAAATGGTTTACAACCGTTGTATTGGGACCCGGTATTGCAACAACAATTGCCCATATAAGGTAAGACGATTCAATTGGCTGGATTATACAGGCGCCGATGCAATCCCAAATAACCGCTTCGATCCGGCCAATGTAACTGTTGATCTGAGCCGTATGCGACACAATCCGGACGTAACTGTGAGAGCAAAAGGGGTGATTGAAAAATGTTCCTTCTGTATTCAGCGGATCCAGGAGAAAAAACTCGATGCCAAGCTGGAAGGGCGGCCTATGGAAGACGGGGAACTGCAAACAGCATGTCAGCAGGCATGTCCTGCAAATGCCATTGTATTTGGTGATTTAAACGATCCGGAAAGCAGGGTATCAAAACTGATGAAAAATCCAAGAAACTATCATCTGCTGGAGGAATTACATACACTTCCTGCAGTAGGATATCTGACGAAAATTAAAAATAAAAGCTAAAAGTAACCGCAAATGATGCATGTTTCACCGGTTAGAGAACCACTAATCAATGGAGAGAAAAGCTACAATGACATAACCAATGATGTCATGGCTCCTGTTCGAGCCAAACCGGGAAAGTTATGGTACATAGGAATAACCGTATCAACTATCGTAATGATATTCGGTTTTGCCATGATTGGCTATACTGTTTGGTTTGGAATAGGCAAATGGGGTGTTAACCGTACAATCGGCTGGGGCTGGAGTATTACAAACTTCGTATGGTGGGTAGGTATAGGTCATGCCGGAACATTTATTTCTGCAATCCTGTTGCTTTTCCGGCAAAAATGGAGAACCAGTATAAACCGCGCAGCCGAGGCAATGACAATCTTTGCCGTAATGTGTGCCGGTATCTTCCCGCTTATACATATGGGGCGTTTACCACTGGGCTTTTTCATTTTACCCTATCCCAATTCGCGCGAATTATGGGTTAACTTCAACTCTCCGCTGTTATGGGATGTTTTTGCCATTACAACTTATCTGCTTGTATCATTATTATTCTGGTACATGGGGCTTATTCCCGACCTGGGAACTATACGCGACCGGATGAAAACGCTGTGGAAGAAAAAAGCATATAATTTCCTCAGCTTCGGATGGAAAGGCTCGGCACGCCACTGGCACAGGCATGAATCGATGAGCCTTATTTTGGCTGGCCTGGCTGCTCCGCTGGTACTTTCAGTGCATACCATCGTAAGTTTTGACTTTGCAACCTCTGTTATACCCGGGTGGCATACGACAATATTTCCACCTTACTTTGTTTCGGGAGCAGTATTTTCCGGTTTTGCAATGGTATTAACCCTTATGATTGTCACCCGTAAGGCGCTCCATCTGGAGGAATATATTACTGTTGGCCATGTTGAATCAATGAATAAAGTTATCATTGCAACCGGCTCAATTGTAGGTATTGCCTACATCACCGAGCTGTTTATGGCCTGGTACAGCGGAGTGGAATATGAAAGGTATGCCTTTTTAAACCGGGCGCTTGGGCCTTACGCATGGGCTTACTGGATTATGATGACCTGCAATGTGATATCTCCGCAATTGCTGTGGTTTAAAAAGTTAAGGAGGAACCTGACATTTACTTTTATACTTTCCATTTTCATAAATATTGGAATGTGGTTCGAGCGTTTTGTTATTGTTGTCACCTCGCTGCACCGCGATTACCTTCCTTCCAGTTGGACAATGTACAAACCCACCTGGGTAGAGGTAGCTATTTATTTGGGAACATTTGGCCTGTTCTTTACATTGTTTTTCCTTTTCATAAGGGTATTTCCTGTAATTGCCCTGTCGGAAGTAAAATCGGTTGCCAGGTCTTCTGCCAAAAAGTTTATAGGTAAACCGATTAAAAATAAAACACCGGAAAAATAGGAAGCTATGAGATCGATTATTTACGGACACTTTACCGATGAACTGGATTTGCTGAATGCAGTGAAAGAACTTCAAAATAAAGGTATCAAAATCGATGATGTACGGACACCTTTTCCGGTTCATGGACTTGACAGTGTTTTGAAACTTCCACGTTCAAGGCTACCGATTGCAGCTTTCATTGCAGGAGCCATAGGTGGCTCACTGGGCCTGTTGTTTCAGATCTGGGTATTTACCAGGGGGTGGCCACTTGTAATTGGTGGCAAGCCATTTTTATCATTGCCTTCATTTATACCAGTTACTTTTGAGCTGACCGTCTTATTTGCTGCATTTGCCATGGTAATCCTGTTTTTAGTACGATCGAACCTGGGGCCCGGCTCCCTGCCCGACATACTCGATGAAGAGGTAACAAACGATCATTTTCAAATAATACTAACCGACAGAAACAACAGTGCATCTGAAGCAGAGCTTGAAGAAGCGCTGGCTTCCACCGGAGCACTTGGGGTAAAAAATATTAAAACTGATAACTGATGGAAAAACACAATATACCGGATGCCGTCCCTTTTAAGTTTACAAAGAAAATAAAAACAGCATTGGGAATTGCAGCAGGAATTGGCTTAGTGGCATTACTATGGGCTGTATTTATTTCACAGGCTCCTGCTTCACGCATTTGGGCAAATCTTTGGATGAACGCTATCATGTTCCTTTTTTTAGGATTAGGCGCTCTTTTCTTCTGGACCGTTAATGCTCTGGGAGAATCCACCTGGCAAATTAATATCCAGCGCATTCTGGAATCAATGGCTTTAACAATTCCTTTTGCCCTAATTTTATTTGTTGTTGCTTTTCCTGGTCTTACACATATTTTTGAATGGACACATACTGAGCATCTCGACCGGATCTTACAGATGAAAACTGCTTACCTCAATATTCCTTTTTGGATGCTTCGCCTGGCCATATATTTTATTTTTTGGAGCTTTTTTGCAATCTACCTGCGAAGAGTATCACTAAAGAATGATTTCGAACCACAGGATAATTACCTTAGAAGGGTAAGAAGTACATCAGGCTGGTTTATGGTGTTTTTTGCAATCAGCAGTTCAATGGCAGCATGGGACTGGCTTATGTCAATCGATGCCCACTGGTTTAGCACACTGTATGGCTGGTATATATTTTCCAGTATGTTTGTAGCTGCCCTGGCAGTAATTATAATTATCGCCATTGCTTTTAAGCACTTCGGCATATTGCCCAACATCAACAACGAGCACCTGCACGATTTGGGAAAGTACCTGTTCGGGTTTAGCATTTTCTGGGCATATTTATGGATAAGCCAGTTTTTGCTTATCTGGTACAGTAATATTCCGGAAGAAACAGTTTATTATGTTGAGCGTGTCACCCACTTTCGATCTTTGTTTTATCTGAATGTAGCAATCAACTTTTTGTTTCCTTTCCTTGCGCTAATGACCAGGAAATCCAAGCGCCAGCCAGTTATACTGGGATCAATTGCCGTGCTTGTCCTGATGGGCCATTACCTCGATTTATACATGGCGATAATGCCAGGTGCTGTTGGTCATGAAAATGCAAAAATAGGCCTGCTTGAAATCGGGCTTCCATTCTTTTACCTTGCTGCTTTCCTGGCAATCTTTTTTGTTATGTTTCAAAAAGCCAAACCAGTTCCTGAAAATCATCCTTATTTTATTGAAAGTTCCGATTATGAAAATTTATGATATGAAATACCGGATATTAATTTTTTCAGTTCTTGTCATTTTCAGTTCATGCGACAGAGACCGGAATACCCCCGGCTGGTCCTATTTTCCCGACATGGAAGAATCGCAGGCTTATGAAACCTGGAGCAAAAATCCATATTTCGAGGGAAACAAAATGATGGTGGGTCCGGTTGAAGGAACCGTAGCAACACATGAACATGCCTACCAATTTGTTAAAACGCCGGAGGATGAGCTGAGGGCTGCATCGCTTGAAAATCCGCTTGCTGATGAATTTAATCAAGAGCATGCAGAGCTGTTATACAACCGGTTTTGCATTGTTTGCCATGGTCCCGACGGAAACGGTCAAGGTCATTTATTCACAAGTGGGAAATACCCAATTCAACCTGCAAGTTATCTTAACGAAAGGGCAATGAACAAAACCGACGGTCAGCTTTTTCACAACATCAGGGCAGGATTTGGTGTAATGGGACCCTATGGTTTTATGATGCCAGTGGAAGATTCATGGCAACTGGTGAATTATATTCGCCATTTGCAGAAAGAACAGGATTAATTTTTTAACCGGCAAGTCGTTTTCAATAAAGTTCCTGAGGTTATGAAAGTCTCGAATATATCCTTTTTTTATCCAGTATAATGGAATTAATGAATAAAAACAGAGCAACTGGTTGCAAAACTCATTCCATCAAAAATAAATCCTGTAATTAAACAAAGGAAAAAAACCAAGCTGGTAAATGGTTTCTATTTCATTCTTACTGCTGCTGTACAACTGATTAATGGGGTTTTTACGGTTAGTAACATTTTCAACATAAAACTCCCACAGTTGTGACACCTTTTTCCCATCTTTCCGGAAGCCAACTTTAACATCAGCTTTAACATAATCGGGAAATTGCAACGACCAGGCCAGTTCATCGTAATACTCTGTACCAAAAGCTTCATTTGTATTTCCTGATGCCTCCATATCTATTGGGGTATACCTTTCCCCACCTGCCCAGCTTATCTTTGCATCGAAAACCAGGGTGCTGTTTTCACTGAGCCTGAATTCTTTCCCTGCAAGTGAGTTAAACACAAACTGACCATTGAACGCGGTATTCCGCTCAATGCCGTCACTGGCTGTATATTTTGAATCGAAAAGAGAAAGTGTTGTCAGGAAATAGTAGTTTTTATGGAAGAATTTCTCAAAGGTAAACTCAATGCCATAATTACTGGCCTCTCCCTCATTTACCATCGTATTCCGGGTATTCAACCCCCACCCTGCCCCGGCATTTACAAGGCTGTATGAGGAAGGATTTTTCTCAACCGGAACATCAAACAAATACTGGTAATAAGCCTCTGCTTTAAACCGGAGTTGCTGGCTGACCAATGCATCAAATCCCAAAACCCAATGGTGGGCTTTTGTAAAATCGAGGTCTTTGTTGTCAAGCACAATGGTATTGTTATCGTACATCGTTTCCAGAAAATAAGTAACCATCGACTGAAGACGTGCATGCTTTCCATAACCAAAATTGAAGCTGGTATTATTACCGGTTTTCCAGCTGGCTCCAAACCTGGGCTCCAGTGATAATGTTTCATTTAAACCAAAATACATCAGATGCACACCCGGCTTTATTTCAAACCTGTCTGAAAATTTATATACTACCTGCGAATAGGAACTAAAAAGCACCGGACCTTCAATAATCGTTTTTTTGTTATTAAGCAGGTACTCCCATGTATCATCGCCTTCCCTTAGTTGCTGCGCATCAAGCCGATGCCCGAATTTATCAATAGTTATTCCGGTACGATTGGAAAGGCGCCGGCTGAATTTCTTATTAAAAATGTATTTAAATGAAACCCGCTCTTCAATATTATCTTCTCTGTAGGAAAATTCAGGAATCTGACCTTGGTTAAACTGATCCATTGTGGTGAAGGTATTCTGGTGGACAAAGGAAAGTACAAATTTGCTGTATGCATTCTCATTATGAAAACGGGAATAATTCAACCCTGTAGCGAGCGATTCAGAACCACTTACCAGGTCCATTCCTTCACTTGTATATAAATCGGCCGAATTATCATCACTGTCGAGCATCGAGATTCTGCTTTTGCCTGCCAGGCCGAAAAGCGTAAGCTTTCCTTTTTTCATCGGGAAGTTCAGTTTAAAGCTCAGATCCTGGTATTGTGGAATGCCTGAGGTGCCAAAGCTTATACCGAGCAAATCGAAGACCTGTAATGTGGAATAGCGGTAATTGGCCAGGAATGAACTGTTTCCACCTGCTTTAAATGGTCCTTCTGCTCCCAGCTCAAAACCATTAAAACCCACCTGCCCCAGAAATTCATACTGTTCATTGTTGCCTTCCCGCATGTTCAAATCGAATACTCCGGAAAAGGCATTGCCATATTCAGCAGGAAATGCGCCTGTAAAGAAATCGGAATTGCGCAAGGTATTGTTATTAAGCATACCCACCGGTCCGCCGGTAGTACCGGAAGCAGCAAAATGGTTCGGGTTGGGAATATCTACATCCTCCAGTCGCCACAGTATACCACTTGGTGTATTTCCCCTGATGATTATGTCGTTACGCTGATCATTTGCACCCGAAACTCCGGCAAAATTCATGGCCATCCTTGCCACATCCTCCCTACTGCCGGCATAACGACCTGCTTCCTCTACAGTAAAAGCACGGGCACTGACCGTGGCCATTTCATTCAAAGCCCTGTCTTTTCTCCGGTTACCAAAAACAGTTACTTCTCCCGTTATTTCCACTTTTTCTTCCAACTCAATGAAAAGAACAGTTTCCCGTGCAGAATTAACTATCATATTACTGGCCTGTCCTGAATGATATCCAATAAAGCTTACTACCACGGTCTGCCGGCCAAGCGGTACGTTATCAATTCTAAATTCACCTTCTTCATTCGTTGCTGTTACCACCAATGGATCAGAATCCAACAGAACTACGTTTGCTCCTGGTAAGGGCATCTGGGTAAGCTTATCCACGACCTTCCCACGAATAACCTGACCAGTATTTTCATCCGCAGTGCTTTTATCAATAACAAAGAGGAACCCCAGAAAAAATACGATACAGATTCTCAAATACTTCATAAAAATATTGTTTTCAGAAATGCAAAATTAGGAAACCTTTAACCCAACATTAAATTTATTCGGTAAATTCCCTCCTTTTTCCTGCGAAAGCCATCAGAAAGTCTGTAATTTGCATCCGTATATTTATACCCATTAAAAAAATATAAAATGGAGTTATTTGTTGCTAAGAACGTTTACAAGACTTTTTCTACAACCAAAGCCTTAACCGATGTAAGTATTTCGGTGAAAGAACACAGTATTTTTGGCTTGCTTGGGCCGAATGGGGCAGGAAAAACCACGCTTATCCGTATAATCAACCAGATAACCGCACCCGATGAAGGTGAAGTTTTACTGAATGGCCGCCGGATGCGGCAGGCCGATGTGGCACATATCGGGTACCTCCCCGAAGAAAGAGGGCTATACAAGAAAATGAAGGTGGGAGAACAGGCCATTTACCTTGCCCGCCTGAAAGGAATGAGCAGACACGATGCGGTTGCAAGCCTGAAAATCTGGTTTGAAAAATTTGAAATGAAAGACTGGTGGAACAAAAAAGTAGAAGAACTATCGAAAGGAATGCAACAAAAGGTACAGTTTGTTACTACAGTTGTGCATAACCCTAAGCTGCTGATTTTTGATGAACCTTTCAGCGGATTTGACCCTATAAATTCCAATATATTGAAAAGGGAAATCCTGGAACTACGCCAAAACGGAGCTACTATAATTTTTTCTACCCATAACATGGGTTCTGTTGAGGAATTATGCGATCACATTGCCCTTATAAATAAATCGGTAAAAATTGTTGACGGACCAACCAACGAAATCAGGCAGCGGTATAAATCGAATATTTTCGAAATCACCTATAAAGGAGACTTCGAAAAAGTGGCTGGATTATTAAGTCATGATTTCAAAGTTGTAAGCCACACCGAGCAGGAAACAGCAAATACGTTGCAGGTGCAATATTTAAACGGTGGAGCAAACAATGGGTTGATTCAGGCAATTCTTCCTGCAGCAGAAATAATATCATTCAGGGAAATTATACCCGGTATGAACGATGTCTTTATTAAAGCAGTACAGGAATCAAACAACATTTAAGAAAGAAAAGAAAATGAATAAAACATTACTGATACTTAGCCAGGAATACCTTAAAAGGGTAAAAAAGAAATCGTTTATAATTTTAACCATCCTCGTACCGCTTCTGTTTGTCGGTATAATTGCCCTTGTTATATTTTTGTCGGCACAAGGCGATAATGAGGAAAGGACAATTGGAGTGTTCGATGAATCAACTATCTTTTTGGGAGAACTTGACCAGGAAGGGTTTACAAAATATCATTTTATTCCACAGGAAGAGTATGACCGGTTAAGAAGCAACCTGAAAGAAAGTGAATTTTATGCTTTGCTGTATATTCCCTCCGACATTTACTCAAGCAATCAAGCACAGTTGATCTCAGAAAAACAACTTCCGTTTGAAGTCATTGAGCAAATTTCAGGCAAACTGAGCCGCTATCTGGAAACTGAAAAAAGACAGAAAATCCTTGATGAAACCGGCATTCCCGATTTGGATGAACGGCTGAGGGCTTCTCGTACTTCAATTAAAATTAACACGTTAAAAGTATCAGATAAAGGACAGGCTAAGGAGAGCTCATCAGCAGTTGCTTTTATAACAAGTTATGCCATGGGTTTTATTATCTATTTTTTCGTTTTCATGTATGGTGCCATGGTTATGCGCAGCGTAATGGAAGAGAAGAAAAACCGGATAGTAGAGGTAATTATTTCGTCGGTAAAGCCTTTTCAGTTAATGACCGGAAAAATTGTGGGGACTGCCCTGGTGGGGTTGACACAGGTTGCCATCTGGATCATTATAGGCATAGTATCTATGCTTGCAATAGGAGCCTTCATGTCCCCGGAAGAATCGCAGCAAATGAGTCAAAGCTTAATGGACAGCCGTCAGATGTCACCAATGGGACAGGAAGTAGATAACAGTCAGGTAGCAGAAGTATTAGCCCTGATCGGAAACCTTAATCTTCCGCTCATCCTGTTTTCTTTCGTATTTTATTTTTTGGGAGGTTATCTCATGTACAGTTCCCTTTTGGGGGCAGTGGGGGCTGCAGTCGATAATGATGAAGATTCCCAGCAAATGGTATTTCCCATTACCTTTCCGCTTATCCTTTCAATAATGCTGCTGTTCCCGATCGCCCGCAACCCCGAAGGCCCTGTGGCATTCTGGGCTTCGATCATTCCATTTACGTCGCCGGTAGCTATGCTTGCCCGGGTACCTTACGGAGTGCCACTATGGGAACTGCTGCTTTCAATGTTCCTGCTTTTGCTGGCAATGTTCGGTGCCATATGGGTTGCTGCAAAAATATACAAGACCGGCCTGCTGATGTATGGTAAAAAAGTAAACCTAATCGAACTTATTAAATGGCTGCGGTATAAAAGTTAATTTCCTTAATATTAAACAGACATTTTATTCTTAATTAGCAGGATTTCCTTATATTGCATCGCTAATGCCATAACTGGCTTCACTTTTTAAAAACTCTGGCCGAATTTCACAACCGTACAGGACGTAATTTGTTTAATAGGATAGAACAGAGTTTGAACTCTGCTGCATTTTTAACAGAACGTCTCAAAATTAATTATTATGAAAGTCAACAACATTCTGGAAACCATTGGGAATACACCACATATAAGGATCAACAATCTTTACCCCGAGGATTATGAGGTATGGGTAAAGATGGAAAAAGCAAATCCGGGAGGAAGTATAAAAGATCGTATTGCGCTTTCAATGGTAGAAGACGCAGAAAAACGCGGGATTATAAAGGAAGGATCGGTAATAATTGAACCCACTTCAGGAAACACAGGCATCGGCCTGGCCCTGGTGGCAGCAGTCAAAAAATACAGGCTTATACTTACAATGCCCGAATCGATGTCAATTGAACGTCGGCAGGTGCTTATTGCCCTGGGTGCAGAACTTGTTCTGACACCCAAGGAGAAAGGCATGAAAGGATCCATTGCCAAAGCGGAAGAACTGGCATCAGAAACACCCGATTCATGGATACCCCTCCAGTTTTCCAATCCTGCAAATATAGCAGCACACCGCGAAAGAACTGCCATGGAAATTTTAAACGACTTCCCGCAGGGAATTGATTACCTGATCACCGGAGTGGGTACAGGCGGACATATAAGCGGTGTGGCAGAAGTATTGAAAAAAGAGTTTCCTAATCTGAAGGTGTTTGCCGTGGAGCCTATCGACAGCCCCGTTATTGGTGGAGGAGAACCGGGTCCGCATAAAATACAGGGTATTGGTGCCGGATTCATTCCCGATAACCTTAAAACAGAACTTCTGGATGGTACCATAACAGTTTCGCAGGAAGAAGCCTATGAATATGCCCGTAAAGCAGCCAAACTGGAAGGCATATTTGTTGGGATTTCATCGGGCGCTTCATTTGCTGCTGTGGCTAAAAAAATAAAGGACCTGCCGAAAGGTTCCCGTATCCTTACCTTTTCTTACGACCATGGTGAAAGATATCTTTCCATCGAAGGTTTATATTGAAAAAACAACTTATAAACAGAGGCTGTCCTGCAAGGGCAGCCTTTTTTTATTTATTAGCAGGCGAATACTGCTACCACTATCTGCAAATTGCCTGATTGTCTGGCCAGGCCCCCATCATGAACACCTTTTCCTCATAACTTTTTAAATCTCCAGCCCGGAAAATGCCCAAATAATTCCCATCGCCGGCAGCAATAATTCTTTAAAATCTAAAAGTCATTCGATTGCCGTTTTAATTCCAATATTTTCTATTTGGCATTCCTGAGTAATTCTAAAAACAAATGGTAATTTTTACCTGTCGGAGGTATTTACAAACCATACCTCCAAGGGACCTTCTCCGGACTAAACTCAATGTAAACTCAATATTAACTCAATGATAACTCAATGTAAATTCAATTATAATTGAATTTACATTGAGTTATCATTGAGTTAAGGCTGAATTTGCTCAGGCGAAGGTTAAGCATATGGAATAACTTTTTATACCCCGAAAGCATGAGAATTATGAGGTAAAGCAATTATTTCACCAAACAAAACTACCTGTCATTCGGGCGCATAAAAGAAATTAAAACTGAAATTATTTGAATTGAATACCTTCGGCATGACGTACTGATATTTTTCCATCAGAAACATTGTTTATCTTTTTTCCATGCACTACAAAATTTTCGATCGTTACGTTTTTCACAATGTGCTTTTCATTGAATCCATGAATCTGCGAGGGGGGAAATACTTCACCATTAACCGTAATGTTTTTGAAATGCACGTTTTCAATGTAACCTCTCTGGGTATATTTTGTGTTGCTGTGACAATATTACCTGATAAATTCATGACTATTCATTTTGTTTTCTTCGGTCCACATAAAAATCATCTCCCAAGCTGTTGTGCAGGGTTTCGCTCAGCACCTTTACTTTTTCACGGTATTCGGGTTTTTCTGCAAGGTTATTCAGTTCAAGGGGATCGGCTGAATGGTCGAAGAGCATTCGTGCTTCGGTTTTGTTCTCATCGTTTAACCATTCGGTATAGAATAAATCTCCTTGGATTAAAGTAATTCCATCATAGAACTTCGATACGGCATAATCTTTTTCCCTTGGGCTTCCATCAATCAGTGAAATAAAACTTTCGCCATCAATATGTTCCGGAACATCCAGGCCGGCCAGCTCAGCCAGGCTGGGATAAATGTCGACGTATTCAGTAATTGCATCCGACCGCTGTCCGCTTGTTTTTCCGGGAATTTTAATCATCATGGGCACATGCAACGATGATTCGAAATTGCAGTGCTTTGCCCACATCTTGTGGTCTGCCAGGTTGTAGCCGTGATCTCCCCATAGGATTACCACAGTATTTTCGTCGAGGCCCAGTTCCTTCAGTTCATTTAATACCTTCCCAATTTGTGCATCCACGTAACTTACACATGCATAATAGCCGTGCAGCAACTGAATGTTCATTTGGTGTGAAAGCTCCCCTTCCTTTGGAACGCCCGAGTAATTCCGCAACTCCCCGAAGTTATGGTAAGCCTGCCGGGGTGTGGTTTCGGGTTGAAGGAAATTGGCGGGAAGTGAAATTTGCGTTGAATCGTACATTTCCCAGTACTTTGCCGGGGCATTAAAAGGAAGATGAGGTTTTAGGAATCCCACAGCAAGGAAGAAAGGTTTTCCAGTATCTTTCAGTTTATTTAAATCACGAATGGCTTTTTGAGCAATGCGTCCGTCGAAATAGGCCGAATCATGGACAACAGCCTTTTCCCAGGGATACCCCCTTACGCCCGGATTTTGCAGCAGTTCAATATTTTCTGCAGTAAGATAATTGCTCCATCTGGCGGAATTATCAACCAGAGGCTGCCACACCTCATCCCAGGCCAGTGAATCGTCGTCGGGATGGTGGTATATTTTACCGTTGGATATGGTTGTGTAGCCATTGTTTTTAAACAATTTCGGCAAGGACACAATGCCCGGGTAATCCCGATCGAGGTAGGTATCGTATCCTAAAAACCTGTGCCTTCCCGGCCTTACCCCCGACAACAGGCTCGCCCGTGAAGCACCGCATACCGGCACATTGCAGTAGGTCCTTTCAAACACCATGCTTTCCTGTGCAAACTTGTCGAGTTCAGGTGATTTAATATGACTTGCCCCGTAGAGGGCCAGCTCCGGCCGTAAATCATCAACGGCAATAAAAAGGATGTTAGGCTTATCAGGTAAGGTATTTCCTTTTTGCTGAATACTCCCTGATGAACAGGAAAGTAATGAAAGCATCGCCAGGCAGGTTGCCTTATTTGTTAATGAAGGATTTTTCATAGTTGGTATGTTTTTCTTTAATTAATTTCACTGGTATTTAGTTCGTTTCATTAATGGATGTGCCCTTGTGGGACTTAGTGAGACAGAGGAAGGTTGATTTTTCTACCCTTTTTTGCTCCCTTAAAAGATTGACTTTCATCCTTATTCCCTTTTGCAAATAACACCATATGATAAAACGGAATATTGCATACTATCAGTTTTTAGTTTGTAATATCATTTTTTCGGGTTTAGCCGTTTTCCCTTTCATCTGGTAGGGGAGCTGCCAGACCTGCCCTAAAGAATCACCAAAATAAAGCTTTGAGATGCTGAATGTATCAATGTTGCCATCGGCCCAGAAATAGAAAAACGGGTCGGCGGCATGTACAGGTCGGCGTGCATAGGTATGGTTCCGCACACTGTTGGCGGTAATCTGCTTTTTGATTTCCCACGATTTGCCCTGATCAGTTGATTCATACATTGCCATTTCTCCTCCGGCGCCCCATAACTGTGGGCCATTAACAAACGGCGCCACAATTACCCATCTGTCAGAGAGCAGATATAAACTGCCGGCATCGTAGTTGTGGTCGGAACCCGCAACAACCGAAGTTACCCATTCCGTACCCGTCCACCGGATTATCTTCCAGTGGTAGGGAGCGTTTTTTGGCCCCGGTTCATGGCCGCCACTGGTTACATAAAGACAAACCGGATTTCCCTGTTTATCGAAGCCCATATCGCACAAATAAACATTTATTCCCCGATCGCGGTAGTTGGCAACCCTTGAAGGATTTTCAACATCCGTGATGGGAATGTTCAGCGGCATACCATCGACAGTGGTCCAGGTTTTACCCCTATCGGTGGTTTGAATGTAGTAGATATCGGTTCTTTTATCGACGTTCCCGTCAGGGTGCCGGTTAAAAATAGTAGCCAGTGTATCGCCGTTCCGGTTGCTGATCTGGTAATGTCCTCCCCTCTCGTCGCCGGTTTCTTTTATTGCTGCCAGCAGATTGTCATCACTCCACTGAACACCATCGGGACTGGTTTCGTAATAAAGGAGCCTCACGCCGGTATACTTTGTAAACAGGTTAACAAATCCTTCATCCTTAAAATGCCATGGTTGAGGGTAAGCCATTTCTTCCATTGTAATTTGTTCAAATTTTTCAATGTCATAAGGCTTTATACTTTTATACTTAAATCCAGGCCTCCCGCGTCCCCTGCCGTTCACAAACACCCATATGTATCCATCCTCATCAATTTGTACTACCGGATTATCATGTGGGTCATCCACGCCCATTTTATCGCAAACAATGGTGGGTTGGGGCACTTTCCCTGTTTTATGATCAAAATAGCCAATCATGCATAAAAGGTATTTTTCATCACTTTGGGTTGTACCTCCATATACAAAAAAGGTTTTGTCAACCTCTTTGGCATAAATTGCCATGGGCAGGTGATTCGTAGTATAGGTACCAAGACCTCCTGAATACTTGTCGCCGTATTCAAATTTCTGATTAAGCTCAAACCAGATGCCTCTGTATCCATCTACTTTCATATTGTCTTTACCCGGTGGCTTTGGCTCAAACGAAGGTTCCTGAGCGAAAGCGGTAATACAGAAAAAAAGAACCGGTAGGATCAAATACCATCTGATTGCGCGTATCAGACCAGAATATTCCTGAATCATTTCATTTAGTCTTATAGGTAACATATTGTCTTATAGAATAATACTATTGCAATGCTTTTAATCAACCCCACTTAGTTCATACCTGTAAAGGCACCATGTATTTTTTTCGGGCAAGTTAAATTTCAGGCTTCCCGTATCCGACACTTTTTGTGACCCGTAACTCCCTTCTCCCAAAACAGGTGTCAATGTCACCTTTTGCCCGGCCTCAAGCCAGGTTGGAACCATTTGCTCGTCCCGGTCGTTGTTCTCTCTAAAAATTAACAGGTAGCCATAGTCCTTGTGCATCGATTGAAATCCTGTCCATGAAAAGCCGTTGGGTTCATCACCGACAGGGAATATTAACCCTGAGTGAATATCGTGCTGTATTTTGGCATATTCTTTTAATGTTTCCGCAACGGTAAATGCTTCGTCAGGTAAACTGGAACTTTCAAGCCATGCCAGTGGCTGCGCCATAAATGAAATGGCTACTGCATATTCAAATGGAATATTATGGGGAGCAAGTTCATCGTGCTCAGGATATCTGTCTGGGTTTCGCCATTTATTCAGAAATTCGATCTGCAATTTTTCAGCAGGAACATACTTCGACAGCATCCATAGGTTTCTCAGGGTATGGTGCGGATAGTAATTTCCCCAGTCGGTGTAACGATTTTCGAGGAATATATTGCCGTATTCTGTGAAATAATGGTATCCGGCTCGTCTTCCTGCTGTTGCATCGAGATTAAAAGTTACATTCCCATCGGTACCCTCATATACGCGGTCGAATAACTTTCGAAGGTTGGTTTCAGCTTGTTTATCGGGAAAATCAACCCCATCGATTTTAAAGGTTTTAATTCCATGCTTTTTGTAATAGCCAATTAATATATCCGCGTCTCTTTCCCAGTTACCATAGGAATTTGCCTTACTTGGATTGAACCACAAACCTATTTCAATATTTTTATTGGCAGCTACCTTTAGCACAGGAGCCAGCCCACCGGGAAATCTTTCGGAATGAGGCTGCCAGTCAGCAATGCTCCAGTCGTTCCAACGTTTTCCTTCCTTCGAGGCAGAGTTTTTCGACAGCCCCTGCTGCCATCCGTCATCGAGCTGCAAATGGGTAATACCCAGTCTGGAGGCTGTTTCCAATTCCTTAAGGATGAACGCTTCATTCATACGGCTGTCCTGGCTCCGGTCGCCCCATGTATTCATCAAAATCATTTCATCCCTGCCGGATACTAACCCCCTTACTTTTTTCTGATACGACTTTAATGCTTTCAACAGGTTAAATTCAGTATCGTCGGCAATTCCGATAACGTAGCCATACCCCCGCAACCAATCCTGCTCATTTAAATCAACCGTATTGATTCCTGTGCCGAAAAGCCGTACTTCCTTCCGGCTGAACGAGTAATCGAACCCCGGGTAGTATTGCTGATTAACGGATGAAGGTGATTCTTTAAGAATAAAAAAACCGGTTTTCAATGCCTGGTTACGGGCAAGCATTAAATTAGCCTGAACCTTTACCGGCATCGTATAGGCAACATAAGTATCTTCCTGTACCAGTGTATTGTTGTGATCGGTGGTTTCTGTAAATTCAATAATCCTGAAATTCCAGTGATTTGAATTCAATGGTAGTATACCAATGACAGGTGATTCATTGTCGTCAGCAGCTTTATAATTTGCATCTTCAATCACTTGACTGCTGCTGTCTGAAGTTTTCCCGGCTGCCAGCATACTTCGGTTACTTTTCCCTTTAAATTCATAATGGCTTGCAAAAGCTGCAATTCCGGGGTACACTTTAAAAACCCTTTTCACCTGAACTTCATCCATATCAAAATACACAACCACCTGCAGGTATTCGGGTTCCATATCCGATTTGGCTGTAACTTTCTGTTCAAACCTCCCTTCGGCAGGTCTTTTAGAAAAAGAGGGAAGCACCAGTTCCCCTGTACCTTCAGCAGGAAAAGTGTCCGAAGAATATCCCACTATTTTCCCGTTAGTTTTGTTTTTTAACTGGATAAACTGAAGATTGCCATTATTCCATTTGAAAGTCTGGCTCATAACTTCATTTTCGATAATAAAAAGGCTGTCAGATCGCCATGCCCGGCAATTTTCAGTTTCCGATCCGGTTAACTTAAAAACCAGAAAGATAAACACCAATAAAATTAAATGCTTCATTTGGATTTTATCCGTTTTAATTAATAGTTTTCTTATTTAGCTTATCTGACACCTATTTCTTCAGCCCATTTTCTATACAATGTTTCCAGGCTGTCGGCTTTTTCAGGATAGAGGGCAATGAGGTTATTGATCTCAACGGGATCGGCATCGAGGTTGTACAATTCCCATTCGGGATCAGGTTTTCCGGCTACCAGTTTCCAGTCGCCAACCCGTATGCCCTTATTTTGCATATGCTCCCAATATAAAACACGCGGTTCATCTATACCGGGATCATTAAAAACCGGCATCAGGCTTTCCCCTATAAGCGGTTTGATTTTATTACTGTTAAATTCTTCAGGATACCCAGCCCCGGTAATTTCGAGCAGAGTAGGCATTAAATCAATAATATGAGCCACCTGGGCCGAGGTTTCCCCTTTTGATTTAATTTGTGCCGGCCAGTGTGCAATAAAAGGGGTGGCAATTCCACCTTCATGTATCCATTGCTTGTACTTGCGGAAAGGGGTATTTGAAGCAAAAGCCCAGGGCTCATTATATGCCACATAGGAACCTTTTTCCCCAATGGGCACTGAGGGATCGTTAAGATTTCTGCCGGCAACACTCTCTGCACATCCGCCGTTATCGGAAAGGAATAATATAAGTGTGTTTTCAAATTCCCCGTTTTCACGAAGCGCCTCAACCAACCTGCCTATCCCCTGATCCATGCGGTCGATCATGGCCGCATACACTTCCATTTTCCTGGCCCATTTTTCCCGGTCTTCAGCCTCTTCCCACACCGGCACAGATTCAGGCCTGTCAATTCTGCCGTAAGTGTCGTCGATAAGCCCCATTTTCTTCATCGTTTGATACCGCTCCTCCCAAAGGGCATCCCATCCGTTGTTGTACCGGTTTTCATATTTTTGAATGTCTTCGGGCAGGGCATGCAGTGGCCAGTGCGGAGCGGTATAGGCAACGTACATAAACATCGGGTTTCGATTGTTTTCTCCGAAATGATCGTTGATGTATTGCACACCGTAATCGGTAAATGCATCGGTCATATAAAAATCAGGCGAGGTGGGCACAAAAGGATCATCATCGATGGCCATCTGCCTTACAATTGTTGGTTGTTCAAGTAGTTCATAGTAACTGCTGGCTCCGCTTATCAGACCGAAATATTTTTCAAACCCCCTTTTCCGGGGCCAGTGCTGTGGTTTTTCCCCCACATGCCATTTACCGGTCATGTAAGTATTGTAACCAGCTTCTTTCAGCACCTCAGCCATTGTAATACAATTGTCATTCAGGTAACCCTGATACGGCCCGGGTTCAGGGGCGGCATTTACAGAGCTCACCATCCCTCCCATTCCGGCTTCATGCGGATAAAGACCCGTAAGTAGGGAGGCTCTTGTTGGGCAGCACCGGGCTGCATTATAAAAGTTTGTAAACCGGATGCCGCTATCGGCAAGCATATCAAGATTGGGTGTTTTGATCTCACTACCGAAAGCACCTATGTCGGAATAACCCATATCGTCGGCCATAATAAGTATGATATTTGGCCTTTCATTCTGCGTTTCCTGTATTTCTTGAGAACATGCAGAAAAAACAGTCAGACAACCGGCAAGCAAAAATTTTCCTGTCTGGATTACAGTTTTGCCTGGAATATATTCAGTTATTCTCATAACCAGTATTTATTTTGGTAGTTCGCTCATTAAATCCTCAATTAATAATTCAAGTTCTATCATTCCCGTCTTCAGCGCCACACTTGAATGTCTGGGATTATTGTTTGCTTTATCCCAGAACGTCTTATCTCCTTCAACCTGACGCAGGCTTCCCCAGGTTTCGAAGTTAAACAATTCGGGACGAACTGCAACCAAAACAGCCACCTGATCCCAACTGTGGCGGCCTTTCTCAATTGCCCCATTCCACAAAGAATAAATTTCCTTTACAGGATTTTCATCTGGGGTATCAGGTAATTTTCTGTTTCCTGTAGTTATGTTTTCGCCCAACCCTGAGAAAACACCGGAACTATAAATGAATCCCAGGATCGTTGCTTCTTCTTTATCAGCCAGTTTGTGCAATACGGCCAGCGCCCCGGCATCATCGCAGTCGGACCCCATGTCGGTATCGAAGATTAAGCGTACCTGTGAAAAGCATGAATAAGCAATTGACACAAAAAGTAAAGTTAAAACTGGATTCTTCATTTTATACTATTACCTGTCTTATAGTTACTGTAACCCTTCAAAAATAACCGGAAATAAAATATCAGGCAAATGCATTATTCCCGTTTGGTTAATGATATAAAATATTCATTAAAGTCGTAGCTTGAAAAAGGTGATAAACCTGCCTGCTTTGCGGGAATAAAATCCTGCATTTTTTTTATCTCTTGATGGTAATAGCCGGTTCCGGCCAGATTCTCCCATTCATACGGATCGTTATGCACATCGTAAAACTCCTGCGACCCGTCTTCATATTGTATCAGCCTAAACTGGTTGCCGGTTACAGCGACGTTGTTTTTTCCATAAAACGATAAAGCAGGATATTCCCAACTTGCCGACCAGGGATTTTCGATCAGGGAAACCAATGAATTCCCTTCGTTGGCCGGATTAGGGGGAAGGCCACATAATTCAACCAAAGTTGGATATATATCAAGCAGTTGCACAGGATGGGAGCATAACTCGTCACGATTTCCGCCCGGAATACTGCAGATCAGAACGGTCCTTGTATCTCTTCCCCACAACGATTGTTTTGCAAAACGGTTCTTCTCCCCCAGATGATAACCGTGATCGGACCACAGCACTACAATTGTATTCTCTGCATAGTCACTCTTTTCAAGTGCATCCAGCACCTTCCCAATTTGTGCATCCACAAAATGGACACAGGCAAGATAAGCTTGCACCACGTCTTTCCATTGATTGGTTTCAATTAACCACTCCGTATCGGGCATCATCGGCGCTTCATTAATTCTGCGGCCCAATTCCGGCACATCGGTCAGGTCATCGGGTTTATAAGGAGGGGTAATCATTTCTGCTGCAGGAAACTTATCGAACCACTTTTGAGGCACATACCATGGGACGTGGGGTCGCACGAATCCTACAGCCAGAAAAAATGGTTTTTGATGCTTTTGGTTAAGGCGTTCAACAGCCCAGGCAGCGTATTTATAATCGGGCATTAAACTGTCGGCTTCAGGATAGGCGCCCCAGTCGGTTTGTGTGCCACCGGTTTTATCTTCAAACCAGGCTGGATTATAATTGAATCGTTTTTCAGGCTTCGGCCCCATCTTTTCAAAAACACCTCCGTATTCACTGAATGCATTTGCTCCGTCGCCGTTGTGAAAGAGTTTACCCACACCCATTGTTTTGAAACCAAATTGCTCAAAATAGTCGGATAGAAAAATGGCCTCCCGTGTTGCTTCATTCGATTTTTTAATATCGTCATCGTTCAGCTGCAGATAGTTTCCTGAGGTGGAAGGATACAGGCCTGTCATTATGGAAGCCCGCGAAGGACCACAAATGGGTGCCTGGCAATGGGCATTGGTAAACAAAACTCCTCGTGACGCCAGCTTATCGATGTTAGGTGTGCGGGTTTGGGGGTGTCCGTTCAGACATCCTACCCAGTCGTTCAAATCATCAACTGCGATGAATAATACGTTAGGCTTTTCCTTCGAAATACCTGAAGCTGGTAAAAAACACGCCATTGCTCCGATAATTAACCCTGTCTTAAATATATCGGTACTCTTGTTTATCATCATTCTGGAATTTTAATACTTTAATCCTGCATATTGTAATTGTCTTCTGCTTTCTTACTGTATTGTCAGGACCTTTATATAATTCAAAATTTCTAATCGGCGGTAAAAAACCGCCGCACCCAATGTCTCCGATGTACCGTCGCAAGTTAATGGCAGAACGGGTGGCGCGATTTTCTATCGCGCATTCTATTAATCCCGATCTTTTCCCGGCTAAAATTCATCAACCGGATGAATAACCAACCCGTTGACGATGATCTTTCCCTTAACAGGTATGAACTTTAAACTTAATTTCTCTCCCTGCTCAACGGTAAACGGAAATTTCAGGTGGCCAGGATTATTTTCATGATTACTTTCATTGAACACATCCACTTTTGCACCGGCAACCTGCTTCCCGTTCCTGTCAACCAGCTGAAGTTCATAAATGCTGTTATTCGCCTGGGTAATTTCAGGATCATAAACAATCAGTTCCAACTCATATTTTCCGGGCGACAATGAATTATCCTGCCACTCTTCTAATCGACGTAGAGGCCTCCATATGCCAGCCTCCAATTCAAAAGAATTTTCAGTTCTGATACCGGCAGCGGCAATTTCATTTTCCTGAGATACATCATCCATTATCTTCACTTCCTGCCCGGTTTCCTCATCTCCCATACTCCTCCACACTGTTTTCTCTTCTGTAAAGAAAAAGGTGTATTTTCCCCTGCTTGATCCTGCAAGGTGTTCATGGAAGGTTGGTGCGAAATTGTACCTGACGGGCATCATCCTCAACTTCTGCATAAATACGTAAAAGTCAGGCAACCATCTAAGGTTTAAGGATACGATCAATCCTTTCTCACCCTGAGTTATATACCCTTGCGATGAAAATTCGGAAAACAGGCGGATTGTTTCTTCTGGATCGGCCTTGCTCAAGATTTCTTTTGCTTTGGTATATTCTTCTTGTTCAATCAGGTCGAAAGCATCAATCAGGTATTTTTGATTTCGGTTGAAGCTGATAACAAAATTTTCAAAACCATAAAAGTACCTGTACCATTCCTTGCCCTGTTGCGTTAAATTGAGTGCATCGATGGTATCGAGAATCAATAACCGCTTTTGTGCTTCCTTCACAGCATTTTCCGGATAATCCAGCGGATTACCGTATTTTTCCAGCTGAAATCTTTTTAATCGTTGCTCCGTATCCTTCATGTCGTAAAAATACTCGGAGGTTTCACGGCCAAACATGGCAGCTTTGGTTATCCATTCGTAAATATAGTTTCTGAAAACAGGAGCATTACTGGTAAAGGTTTTCTTTGCGAACTGTTCTACCGTTTCTTTCAGTGGTTCGTTTAAAGTGTTTTCCCACACCTGCTGGGAAAGGCTTTTGAAATAGATATCCAAGGGACGGGAGGTCCAGTGGATAATTCCAAATCCCGCGGAATTTCTTTCAACCAACATATCAGCAAAATTTTCATAAGGAGTGTAAGGTTTTCCAATGTACCGGTGGTCGTCGTGGTGGGCCCATACAATGGGATAAACTTTACGCCCCGGATCCATTGAGGTGAGGGTGTTTACGGCAAAATCCGTCTGAAAATCCATGTTCCAGTCCAGGGGAAAGAACTCCACCTCCCCGGGCAAAAATTTATCCATGGTAGTAAATGAATGCCAGTTCCAGGTTCCGGTTCCCAGTTTTACCTGTTCGTATCCCAGTTCGTCCAGGGCTTTGCGGTAGGCCGTGCAAATTTTACCTATAAAAAAGATGCTGCGGGTAAAACTATTGTCCTCCATCGCTTCTTCAGCCATAACCGTATTAAATTCCTTTTCCCATAATTCAGGAAACTGCTCTACCCTCATCCAGTTGGCGGATGTATCCTGCCACATGTACCTTACCCACGGGATAAAATAATCGATTTGAGGATACATGCCCATAATTTGTTCTGTCTGGGCCTTAAAATATTCATAGCCCTCGTCTGTTTCCGGATTGGGATACCAGGTGCCCACTGTTTTTACTTTGGCATGCTCCGGCAGTGTATTGACTAAATTTTTTGGAACGGATGTACCGGTTCCAATATCAAAGGCAAAGGCCACATCCATTGCGTATTGATCAGCTTTATTAAATGCATTCTGCGCCAGTTGAACCGCAGCTTCAATCCTTTGTTTGTCGGGTACTTTTGAAGCTTCTGCGCCAAAAATACTGTCGGCAAAGAATGCTTTGGCTCCATATAACCTTCTTACGTCGTTGGTGTGATTTGTACCCCAGTCCTGTCCTTTCTCCGTATTAGCCAGGTATCCCACCTCTTTTTCCTGTCCGTTGAACTCAAACGGCAGCATGGGATTGTTTCCGTAGGCATGGACAACAATGGTATTATATCTCATTTTTGCTGATTGTTCGATCCACTGGTTCCAATCCTCCAGGTTCCATGTACTGATCCCTGAAAGAAAATTGTGCCAGTTAAAAACCATCCGAACAGGATACTCAGGTGAATCAATAATATCCCAGTCGGAAAACGAAAACTGTTTATTTTCTTCCGGAACCGTTTCGTACGACAAATAGAATCCACAGCCAAGTTTTTCGAGAAGTGCATAAACAGCATATAATGTTCCCGCATTATCATAGCCAACAATCACTCCTGCTTCCCGGTTATTTAATTGACTTTTATGTATTGAAAAACTTTCTGTTTCATCAGGCAGTACAACAGGCAACAATTCCTTATATTCTTCCAGATTCTGAACGGTGCCAATCAGTATGATCTTCCTGTTACCGGAAGGCATTTCCCTGGTAATGGTAAAGTCATCACCAGGATACAACAGGGAAAGATATTTTTGCAGCTCCCCGGCAGCAGTTCTTTCCACACGGCTTTGATTATACGGAACAACAATGTCAACAGGTTCACCATTGCTATTCATAACAGCAAAGACAAGTAACAATATGAGCAGAAAAAACCTATTCATAATGATTGAATTAAATTTACATTATTATTGCAATTTCAGAATTAAGGAGTTCCATTTTTCATTGTCGCCTGGTAAATATTCCTGATTTCTTCAGGTTCAAGTGCCCTGTTAAAAACAGCCAGCCCTCCGATTTGTCCTCCAAATCCTTCAGGTATGGTAGGTTCCTCGACTTCAGGGTATCCCGGCCATTTGGGATGAGCCCGCTGTGCAACTGTGAAGTCGGCGCCATCGTCTCCTCCGTCAAAAATGGGTTTGTCCCAGTAAAAGGGGTTGTAATTCCCGTTCTCATCAAACTCCCCGTTAAAATATACCCTTATGGCATTGTGATCGTAAGTGTAAGCAATCATGTACCAGACATCCTTTTCCATTTTTGATTTACCAGATGCATAGGAAAAGCTGAAAGGACGCCCCGGGGTGGCACCGCCAACTTCGGAAACATAACCATGCACCTGATAGCCGGCATCAGTTCTTTCCAGAGTGGTGTAGTCGGTTTGTTTATGGGCGTGTGTGAACAAGGCATACTGGCGCTTTTTGTTTTCATCCCACATACCTGCGATGTATTGCCAGTGGTTGTCACCATCACGTTTAACCCATGCTACCATGGTTACCTCCTGCTTACCATGAATGTTCAGGGCAGGACAATCGTCGCGTTCGATCATCAGCCATTGACCTCTGCTTATTTTAAGGCTCGATTGTCCGAATATACCATCATCCGCCCGTTCAATCGGACCATTCATTTCTTTCAGGGTGTAATTGTAAGGTCCTTTACTGGTTAAGATTATTTCACCATTGTCCGATTGCCTGAAATCCCAGAAGGAAATCAAATCATTTATTGATTCAACAGGATGTTCCTCATTTTCATTTCCCTTGCTGATGCATCCTGACAATGATGCAATTAAAAGAAATGCAATAACTGATAAATTGTTCATCATCTTAATTTATAAAAGTTTCGATTTTATCTACATGCAAATTCTTCTATATGGGTTCATGTTTTCCCGTAAATTTTGGAAGTCTTACCTATAATTCCAGCTGCTTTTTCTTTTGCCTGGTCATAATTGGAGTATCCTTCCATGAGTTTTAGTATTCTTATGTTTACTCCATCATCAACTTTAACTTATTGCTTAATCATTGTGGATTCATACAAGCCTGCAATTTCATCAGGTACCAATGCCCGGTTGTAAACAGCAAGCCCTCCAATTACACCGCCAAAGCCAACTTTATTTCCGGGAACTCCTTCAGGAAAATCAGGCCACGAAGGGACAGAACGTTGCGCCACGGTAAAATCGCTGCCGTTTTCTCTTGCATCATAAATTGGTTTATCCCAATAAAAAGGATTGTAATTGCCGTTTTCATCCAATTCCCCATTGGTATAAACTTTTATGGTTTCATGATCGTAAGTAAATGCAATCATATACCATTCATCGTATTCCAGGGTAGTTCCGCCGGTTGCATACGAAAATGCAAACGGACGGCCGGGTGTGGCCCCTCCCACTTCCGATACATAGCCATGCGGTTGATGATCGGCATCAATGCGCTCCAGTGTTGTATAATCCGACTGCTTATGACCGGATGTAAACAGAGCATATTGCCGGGCAGAATTTTGTTCGTCCCACATGCCGGCAATGTATTGCCAGTGGACATCGGCCCTGCGTTTAATCCATGCTACAATTGTCACTTCCTGTCTGCCATGAATATTTAAAGCAGGACAGTCTTCCCGTAAAATGCGTAACCATTGCCCCCGTTCTATTTCAAGTGCAGAAGGGCCAAAAATTCCTTCTTCCACCTGCCTGATCGGTCCGTTCATTTCAGTAAGCGTATAATTTTGGGAGCCTGCAGAAGTGAGGTTTACTGTTCCATCATCTTTTTGCTGGAAATTCCAGAAGCAAATTACATCATCTATGTGCTCAGGTGAAATTCCGGCCGTATTCTGTTTCCCTGGAGGTTGTTGACAGCTAAAGAATAATATCAGGACTATAAAAGCTACAGAATATTTCATGTCGGATTTGATTATCATATTAAAAATCACAGAAACCGTGAATTGGTTCATTTGAAGGGTAAATAAAAAACAGGTGAATCAGACTTCCATCTCCGATTCACCTGTTTATATAACTAATCTTCCTCTGTTATTTCTGTTACAGGTGGAACATTATTTTCAACTCCGGAATATCCCGGATTCTGATTAATAATACCTCCGGTATTTGCATCGATAGCTGATTGTGGAATCGGCCAGTTAAGATGATAGGGGGCAATTCTCAGTTCCTGTCCGGCATGCACAATGCCGCGATTGTACATTGTATGTTTATTTATAACTCTGTCGTAATACCAGTTGTTTTCATGAATGGATTCAAGTGAATACCCATTCCTGTTCAGATGTGCCAGGATGTAGGAAACACGTGACAGTTCTGTTTTCCTTGGTGTTTCACCATAAAGTTCCCTGGCGCGTTCATCAAATATATATTCAATATCAACATCTGCCGGATCGACAGGAGAAGCTTCTACCCTGCCTCTGACTGCATTTATGTCGGCAGCGGCATTTTCTAAATCTCCGTTCCAGTAATGGGCTTCAGCTCTGAGCAGGTAAGTTTCGGCTACCCTGAAAACATACTGGTCTGCGAATCCTCCTTCATATTGCCCAACTCTTTGTTGCGGAATCACAAATTTATTTTTGAAAAACGGAAAAGCTTTCCTGATTGTATCACCTCCCAAAGCACGGTAATCTTCCATTGTGAAACTCTCCCCAAACCGTGAAGAATTAGGATTATTGAACCAAAAGTCAGTGATTTCATGCCAGTTCGCATCGCTGTACCGGAGATCGTTTGGATCTTCAGCCGGTAAAACAAAGCGGAAGAATGGTGAAGGGCTCATGTATCCAACTCCCCTTCCGATGGATGCTGACTGTTCATCAGGATTATTTTCGGTGTATCGCATACCGTTTATCTGCCACCAGTTGGGAGTCCAGTTTCTGATGGTCATATTTCCTTTATCGTCGTTCGAGTTTCCTTCCAGACCGAAAGCATTTGGTGCTACCAGAATTGCTTCTGCATTCGTGGATATATTCTCCTTTTGAAACAAATCCCACCACACGTTATAATCGGGATCATCAGCAAAACGTCCGGATCCAAATCGTTCAGTCATTAACTCATGTTGACTGTCATCAATAATCCGTGAGGCAGCGAGAACAGCATTATCAAATTCCCTCACTGCAAGATAAATCTTGGTCAGTAAATGATTCCCGGCGGCACGATTTACTTTTCCACCATCTACCTGTTCCGGAAGCCACTGAACGGCATATTCCATATCTTCTTTAATACTTTGCAGTATAGCTTCCATTGTAAAGGTTTGGAAATCAAGCTTTGGCTCTATTACTTCCTGACCAATATAAGGCACATCGCCAAACTGGTGTACCAGTCTGTAATACCAGTATGCCCTGTGGAAATAAGCTTCCGCAAGCAATGCATTTTTAACTGCTTCATCTTCATATTCCGGTTGATCGATACGGTTTATTACCAGGTTGGAGATCTGAATCATTTGGTAAGCATGATCCCAGTACCACATACTGACAAAGGTTCCTGGGTTGCTGGCAGGAATCAGCTGAGTAACCGCATCATGTGGATGGGCAGCATTTGGATTTCCCTGGTTTGCCAGATCAGTCCACACATATTCTGAATTAATATTCGACCAGAATGATCCTTCATAATCCTGCCTTATTCCCAGCCGGGTTCTAAGCAATGCGGCATCAAGTCCTTCAGGTGTGTTGAAAGCATTCTCGGGTGAATAAAATGAAAGTGGCTTTGGTTCCAGCCATTCATCCTGGCATCCTGTTAATACCAACAGAATGTATATAAATACTATTTTTATTGATCTGTTTTTCATAACTGTCATAATTTTATCATTATAATGTTATCCTTAAATTTAAGGTTCCTATCATAGGTGTAGGCACTGTAGTTTCAGGATCCCACAAATCCCAGGGACTTGCGACAAATGCATTCTGCAAATCGAACGATAACCTTAAAGCTTTCACATTGAATCGTTGGATAAAGTTTGAAGGAATCCTGTATCCTACAGAAAAGTTCTGCAGCCGGACAAATGATCTGCTCACATAGTAATTGGCTCCAAACGGATTGTTGGATCCCAATTTTCCCCATTCATTGGTAGGATTCTCAGGCGTCCAGTAAGGATAGTCGTATCTGCCCATTCTTCCATATTGCCATCCGGTATGAATATGGTTGTTATTCGATCCTTCTCTTCCCATTTGCGCATTGATCAAAAAGGAAACATCGAAATTTTTGAACAGCGTAAAGTTATTTATCAGACTGGCTTTATAACGTGGAGTTTCATAACCCAGGAAAATCTTATCTTCCCGTGGTGATATGGTTCCATCGTCATTCTGATCCACTATTTTAATATCTCCTGGCTGTGCACCAAACTCACTTGCTTCTTCCTCTTCACCTAACTGCCAGAAACCTGCCACTTCATAATCCCAGATCCTGTCAATGTCTTCACCGATAAACCAGTTGTTGGTAAAATCATCCGCCTCCTCCTGTCCAATCACATTGCCATCTTCATCCAGTACATCCGTCATATCTCCATATAATTCTTTAATTTCATTTCTGTTAAATGAAAATATTACCTGAGAATTCCATGAGAAATTATCGCGTTCAATATTCCTGCTGTTTACAGAAATCTCTATTCCCTTGTTCCCAACAGCTCCCAGATTACTTGTAATGGATGAATATCCGGTAATAGAAGGCAGCGAGCGGTCAAGCAGAAGGTTTGTAGTCTCCATGCTGTAGGCTTCTATTGATCCGGTAATTCGGCTGTCAACGATTGCAAAATCTGCACCCACGTTCCAGGCAGCCGTGCGTTCCCACTGAAGTTCGGGGTTCGCCATTCTTGTGGGTTGGAATCCAGTAACCGATTGGTGGGCGCCATCAACATTGTAAATGTATTTCACTGCTCCCAGGTGCTGAAGTGCAGCATAAGTAGGCACATCCCTGTTTCCGTTAACCCCATATGATACTCTCAGCTTCAGATAATCGATTCCGTTAACATCAAAAAAGTCTTCATCAGATATTCGCCAGGCAATGGCTGCCGATGGAAAATTTGCCCATGGGTTTTGTACACCAAAGGCTGAGTATCCATCTCTTCTAATTGAAGCGGTAAACAGGTATTTGTCCATCAATGTATAATTTACACGCCCCATCATGGCGGCAGCAGTGGAAATCCAGTCGTTGGCGCCCACAACAGGCAATGTACCGTGATTCAACTGATGGTATCCTAAATCTTCGCTGGGTTCAAACAGGCTGTTTTCAGCTGTTGTTGACCATTGCTGCGTTTTTTCTGTATTGTAGAGAAAAGTGGCATTGAACCTGTGTACTCCAAAGGTTTTATCCCACGAAAGAATATTATCTATAAACCACTGATTGAAGTGTACTTCATTTCTCTGTGCTCCCGATCCTGTTTGTTCATCGGTAGTATAACCAAAACTGTAGTTTTGATCCCAACGCAACTGATTGATCCAGTTTATACGGTAGGAAAACCCAAACGGCAACAATATGTCGGCATACATATTGGCCATCAAATCGTAATCGATTTCAAAATTATCGCTGTTCCTGTAATTAAATGGATTTTGTACTGCACTGTCATCGTGCGGCAGGAACTTTAAAGATCCATCTTCACGGTATACGCTACCCAGCGGGCTCATGTTAACTCCGAGATTATAGGAAGGAAATTCAGCGCTTTCGTCTCTTTTAGAAAATTGGGCATTCAAGCCCACCTTCATAAAGCTTGTCACATCAGATTCAAGGTTCAACCTGCTTCGGATTGAGCTAAAGCGTTCATCTGTATAGAATCCTTCATTATCAAGATAACCCAAGGAATAATAATATGAAATTCTGTCGGAAGCGCCGGTAATGCTCACGTTATAATCCTGCCTTATTCCAGTTCTGAAGATTTCATCGTACCAGTCGACACTTCTTCCGGCAAGATAATTTTCCAGCTCAATGGCATTCAACTCATTCCTTGAAAAGAATATTTCCTCATTGCTGAAATCTTCCACTCCGGAATCGTATCCACGCCATTGATCAACATTGACACCTGAAGGTAAATTTGAAGGATTACGGAAATAAGCTTCCGGCATTTCTGTACGGGTATATTCCCAGTAATCACTTCTTCTTTGCAAGTAGGAATTCACATCAGTCCGTGCTGTCCGATCCTTCAAATGCGAGAAGCCGGTACTCACATTAAAATTAATTCTGGGTTCGCCAGTACCAATTTTTGTTGTAACGATTATAACACCGGCGGCAGCACGGGAACCAAACACAGCGGCAGAGCTGGCATCTTTCAAAATGTCGATAGATTCTACATCCTCGGTATTTATGTCGGCCAAATCGCCATTGTAAATTACTCCGTCCAGTACAATTAGCGGTGCATTGTTGGCTTTCAACGAAGTTTTACCCCTTACCAGCAAACTACCCACACCTTTGGCCGAGGCGTCCAACCCTACATCAAGGCCAGCTACAGCACCACGCAACGCCTGTGTTAAGTTCTGGCTGGGTTGGTTCTCAAGGTTCTCTGCGGTAATGCTGCTTACGGCTCCTGTTAAATCACTCTTTCTCATGGTGCCATAACCGATAGCCACTACTTCTTCAATTCCAATGGCATCTGATTCCATAGTTACATTAACTGAAGTCTGATTGCCGACAGGAATTTCCTGGGTACGCATGCCTACATATGAAAATACCAGGGTGGCATTTTCAGGAACATTGGAAAGGGAATACCTTCCATCAGCATTGGTAACGGTCCCCCTTGTGGTTCCTTTAACTACAACCGTTAATCCGGGCAGTGACTGACCGGTTTCATCGGTGACAATGCCCGAAACGGAACCCTGCTGCTGTTGTTGCAGTTTTTTTCCCGAAGTTTCCATTTCAGGTATTTTAATCAGAATGTTCCTGTCAAAAATTTCGTAATCAACTTCTTCGCTTTTAAAAAGTTCCTGTAATATTTCTTCAATGTTTTTGTTTGAGAAATCAACAGAAACTTCTCTTTTGTCATCAAAAGCGTCGCGGTTATAAAAGAAATAAAATTCCGATTGCTGCTCAATGGCATCGAACACATCGGCAATTCTGGCATTCTCCATTTTTAGCGTCAGCCTGATGGCCTGTGAATAGACGCTGGCGGTGGAGGAAAACACTGCCAATAAGATGAGTAAACTGCTTAATCGCATAATTAACCAAAGCTTTTTTAAGCGGGGATTATCTACCCGCCACTGTTCATAATTTTTTTTCATACATTTGAATGTTTATTAATTAATAGAGTAATTTAGCTTCTACCAAGGCTAAAGAAGTCTTTCTTTAAAGAGGGAAAATCACCACAATTTCCCTCTTTTTTATTTGTTTATTGCTAATTTACAGCCTGTTATTATCTCTCATTTTCCATAGGCATCCTATTTTCTTACCGATTTATATTATCAGATCTTTATTTCATTTTGTGCAATTTCACCTCCTTATTTTCAATATAATAATCAATCCCTGAGGTACGCTTAATTTTTTCAAGCGCTTCAATCAGGTTATTATTGTAGCTAAACATTCCCCTGAACCTGAAATCACCAAGCTCCTGTGGTTGCAGGTGAAATTTAATGTCATAAATCCGTTCCAGTTCGGTAATGAGGTCATTCAGGGTAGCATCCTTAAAGAGCAATTCGCCGTTCCGCCATGAGGTAAACATGGCGGCATCCACTTCTCCGACAGTCAAATTGCCGGTCAGTTGATTGTAAACTACCCGATCGCCGGGCTTTATGGTAATGATATTTTCTGCATCCTGTTTAAACTGAAGAAATATACTTCCTTCAGCCAGTACAGTTTCGAAGTTGTTTTCACCGGGGTAAGCCATCACATTAAATGCTGTTCCTGTAACATTCACTGTTGCCACAGGAGTCGTAACCTTAAAGGGTTTATCAATATCAGAAGTTACTTCAAAATAAGCCTCCCCTTCCAGGGAAATTTCACGGCTATTTTTATTGAATCTGCTGATGTCATAAGTGATGGTAGAACCGGTATTTACCCATACATGCGTACCGTCGGGCAGAACACATTTAGAAACATGCCCTTTGGGTGAAGTTACTTGTGTTAGCTGAGCAGTATTGTTTTCCAGATTTCCTGCCACATAAGAAATATAAAAGCCTAGTGCGAGAGCAATTGGAAAAGCCAGAATTGCAGCCAGCTTGTATAAATTTGTTTTTCGCTTTATACGCTGAATCTGATCGAAAAGGTGTTGATTGAATGACTGTGAAAGATCGGACTTATCTGACTGAATGACCTTTTCCGGCAAATGCAAGTATCCATTTTCCCACACCTTGCGGCTTTTCTTAACCAGCTTCTCATTTTTTGAGGATACTTTTTCCCACTCTTCCAATTCCCTGATATCTTCAGAATTTGCATTGCCCGAAATGATTTTAGCAATGAGACTATCTATATGTTTCCGATTTTGTTTCAAGTCTTTTCAATTAAATGGTGCGGTCTCATTATACTAACCGCATTTTACCTATGACGAAAAAAAAGACTTCTACCCTGTAAGGAAATCAGCTTTTTTTTGAAAAAACATAAACCAACAGATTAACCATAAGATAATCAGACAGACTATCGCGCAACTTTTTTAAGGCAATTCCCATTTGCATCTCCACTGTTTTAACAGATATCCCCAGTTTTTCGGCAATTTCTGAATATTTTAATCCTTCAAAACGGCAGAGCAGGAAAATCTCACGGCATTTTTCAGGCAGCTGGTTGATGGACGCATTGATGCGATCGTTCAGCTCAGCTTCCTCCACCAAATCACGGAAGGGAGCATGGCCAATATTTTCAAGCGATTTTGGAAGGCCTGCAGTGGCTTTTTCTTTTCGTAGAACATCGATGCAACGATTTCTTACTGTATTGTAGAAATAGGATTTTACAGAAGTTGAAACAACTATTTTTTCGCGTTTGGTCCATAAGTCGACAAATACCTGTTGGACCAGTGATCGCGCCAAATCTATGTCCTTAAGGTACTTATTCGCATAAAAGCAAAGGGCAACATAATACTTGTCAAACAAGATATTAAAAGCTGCATTGTCACCATTTTTTATATTCTCAAAACTGGCAAGTTCCGATTGGTTTCTCATGAACACGTCTCTCCTTGAATTCCGTACAAAATAGTTTCTTTTTATCAGAAAAATACAAAACAGGTTAAATTATACAATCCAATCCAGCAAAATAATTTATATCTGCTTTTTCACAGCCAGGACCCGGAAGTAGCTTTAGCTAACTAAGGAACTACCATTTGGATCAGGCTATGAAACCATTTAGTACGATCATGGAGAAATGTTCAAATTGACGGTATGTATTTATTAAATAGAAACAATATTCTGAAATGACAAAAAAAGACCAATCAACTGATCCTTTATTTATGCTTTCAACGCTTCATTAAAGCCCCACTATTTCAGGTTGGCTCTTAGAAATCATTGTCCGATACACAGCGAACCGCTAACCCAAAACCGTCACTTATTTTTGAACTTCCGCGAAATATCTCTGTTCTCTCCGCGGCCAATGCCCGACCTCCGCCCTCAGCACTCCAGAACGATGCCTCATTGCCTAGTTTTCTGAATGAACTTTGTTGCTGTTCTGCATAATTGGGACGGCCTGTCCTATATCCACCCGGCAAAGCAGAGAAACCGGTCGTATTCGTAGCTCCTGCGTTTGGGAGGTCCCATCTTGGGTGAGGCCCTGGAGCAACCCGGGTAGATTTGAGCTTTCCGGCAATTGTGCCACGCCAGCCGTATGAATCTGCTTCATCAGACAACAATCCGATATATATTTCCAGTTGCCTCCAATCCTGATCAGTAGGAACATGCGACCCTTTGGGGCACAATCCCCTGGCATCATGGATTGCGGCACGATTGTATAACTTACCGTAATTGTTTCCGTAAGCCGGTTTTTCTTCATAGTATGTCCAGGCAGGTTGCCCTGCCTCCCATGCTGCTTCCCACTCCTGAGCAGATTTTGCTTCCGGAATTGAATCGCCGTTGTTGAAATAATGGGCATTCAGATTTTCGGCCATCCACACCTGATCACCTATCCTAACAGTCTGGTAGTTCTGATCATGTGATAAACGATACAAACCGCTTTCGGTTTCAAATTGATCCGACAAGCCGCTACCAGCAATGATAATAATAACGCTGAAGAATATAGTTTGCATTTGTTGGTACGTATTACGTATTAGATTTATTCTTTAGGCTTCGTTTGAAAAAATGATTCCCATATTATTCTTAGATATACGTTTTATAAATCTAAAAACCATATTTCTGTCAGTTTATACCTTAATATAAGAAAAAATAATGACACCGAAATAATCATTACAGCCTCATACCAGAAGAATTTAATAATCATACCATTCCAACCATGGCTGGATTGGTTTGTTACGTTGTGAATAATTCTTTATGTAAATGTCGGGGTCGGAGGGAGAACTCTTCTTAATCAATCGTTCAACCGGGATTGTAGTTCATAAAATCGGGGTTCGCAATTGTCTCGCATTCTTTTCGCGAAAGACAGCAGGTGCATGTCAGTAAAGCGTCAATTAAAGACCCGTATGGGTGAAAAAAAAGAGGGACCAATTGCATGGTCCCTCTTTTAGATATTGAAATTTTCTTACGCCTGAGCTGTAGGTCCTCCGAAAACCATGGGCGGTATACCGGGGCCGGAGCCGGGATTGACATTCTTTATTGGCCCGTGCACGGCTTCATACTTACTAATGTTATCCTGCAATGCATGCAGTAACCGTTTGGCATGTTCCGGTGTAAGAATAACCCTCGATTTCACATTTGCCTTCGGAATTCCAGGCATGATCCGAACAAAATCAACCACAAATTCAGAACTTGAATGAGTTATCACAGCCAGATTTGAATAAACTCCCTGGGCAATTTCCTCACTTAATTCTATATTCAGTTGCTGTTGCTTTTGATTCTTTTCATCCATAACTTAAAACTTAGACGTTCTTTTTTACATCAACTAACCTGTCGTATTCTTCTTTCGAACCAACAATCAGGTTTTTATATTCCTTCAAACCTGTACCTGCAGGTATCAGGTGACCGCAAATAACATTCTCCTTCAATCCGTCAAGATAATCGGTCTTACCATTGATGGCTGCTTCATTTAACACCTTGGTTGTTTCCTGGAATGAAGCTGCCGACAACCAGCTCCGTGTCTGGAGAGCTGCCCTGGTAATTCCCTGCAATATCTGACTTGATGTAGCAGCAATGGCATCTCTTGATTCCACCAGTTTTTTATCTTTCCTCCTCAATTGTGAATTTTCATCCCTCAACCTGCGTGAAGATATAATCTGGCCTGCTTTCAAACCTTCGGCATCGCCCGGTTCAATAACTACTTTTTTGTTCCAGATCCAGTCGTTTTCAGAAAGGAACTCGTTTTTATCAACGATTTGTTTTTCAAGGAAACGGGTATCACCCGGATCGTCGATTTCAACTTTACGCATCATCTGACGAATAATAACCTCGAAATGTTTATCATTGATCTTCACACCCTGCATACGGTAAACGTCCTGCACCTCATTCAGAATGTATTCCTGAACGGCTGTCGGACCTTTAATCGCAAGGATATCAGACGGAGTAATGGCACCATCCGACAGGGAAGTACCTGCCCTGATGTAGTCGTTTTCCTGAACCAGTATCTGTTTTGACAGCGGTACCAGGTACTTTTTGACATCACCAGTTTTGGAAGTAATTATTATTTCGCGGTTACCGCGTTTGATTTTGCCAAGAGAAACTTCTCCATCGATTTCGGATACCACTGCAGGATTTGAGGGGTTACGTGCTTCGAAAAGTTCAGTTACACGTGGCAAACCACCAGTGATGTCACCGGCTTTACCGGCAGCTCTTGGTATTTTCACCAAAACTGTACCTGCTTTTACCGCCTGCCCCTGCGATACAGAAATATGTCCTCCAACGGGAAGGTTATATGAACGGATCATCGTGCCGTCCTTATCCATAATTTTCAGGGTAGGATTCTTCGTTTTATCCCTGGTTTCGATTATTACTTTTTCACTGTAACCGGTTTGTTCATCCGATTCTTCGCGAAAGGTAATGTTTTCAATCAGGTTTTCAAACTCGATTTTACCATCAAATTCTGTAATGATTACGCCATTAAAGGGGTCCCATTCACAGATCAGTTTCCCTTTCCTTATTTCCTCACCATTCTTCACATACAGTTTTGAACCGTAAGGAATAGCATTGGTAGAAAGCGGGATGCGGGTATTTTTATCAACAATTTTAAACTCAGCCAGACGACTAACCACGATATCAACAGGTGCACCGTCTTCTCCCTTATATTCAACAGCCCTGAGTTCTTCGATTTCAACAAAACCATCGTACCGTGCTTCCACAGTTGATTGTGCCGAAATGTTACCGGCAATACCTCCCACGTGGAATGTACGCAGCGTTAACTGAGTTCCAGGTTCACCAATCGATTGTGCAGCAATAACACCTACTGCCTCACCTTTCTGAACCATATAACCCGTTGCCAGGTTTCTTCCGTAGCATTTGGTACATACCCCTACTTTTGACTCGCAGGTTAATACTGAGCGTATTTCAATGCTTTCAATAGGTGAGTTTTCAATTTTGTTAGCCACATCCTCTGTAAGGGCATCGCCCGATTTAATAATGAGCTCACCGGTGAGCGGATGGTAAATATCATGTACTGATGTACGGCCGATTACGCGTTCATACAGCGATGCAACCACTTCTTCGTTATTCTTAATGGCAGAAGCAGCAATACCGCGTAAGGTACCGCAATCTTCTTCAGCAATTATAACATCCTGTGATACATCCACCAGACGACGGGTAAGATAACCGGCATCGGCAGTTTTTAGGGCCGTATCGGCCAAACCCTTACGGGCTCCGTGGGTAGAAATAAAGTACTCAAGTACTGAAAGCCCTTCTTTAAAGTTGGCAAGAATCGGGTTTTCAATAATCTGTGCCCCGGTTGAACCTGATTTCTGCGGTTTCGCCATCAAACCCCTCATTCCGCACAACTGGCGAATCTGTTCTTTCGAACCACGGGCGCCTGAGTCGAGCATCATATAAATAGAGTTGAACCCTTGTTTATCGGTACTGATGGTTTTCATTACCGAATGGGTAAGACGTGAGTTGGCATGTGTCCAGATATCAATCACCTGGTTGTAACGTTCATTATTAGTAATGAACCCCATATTGTAATTAGCAATTACTTCTTCTACTTCTTCATAACCACCATCTACAATGACTTCCTTATCATCCGGTATAATGACATCGTCAATATTAAATGACAAGCCACCACGGTAGGCCATATGGTAACCCAAATCCTTAATGGCATCAAGGAATGTGACGGTATCAGCGTTTCCGCACTTTTTAAACACATCGGATATAATGGAACGCAATGACTTTTTAGTAAGCAACTGGTTAATATATCCCACATTGCGTGGCACGAATTCATTAAAGAGTATGCGGCCTACAGTTGTTTCAATGATGTGCTTGAAGAACTCACCGTTCTCATCCACATCCTCCACTTTTACTTTAATAACGGCATGGAGCGCAATAGCTTTTTCATGGTAGGCAATCATTACCTCTTCGGGTGAATAAAATACCATTCCTTCACCTTTTGAACCTTCCCTTGGTTTTGTCATATAATATAAACCGAGCACCATGTCCTGAGATGGAACCTGAATCGGGGCACCATTAGCAGGGTTAAGAAGGTTGTGCGAAGCGAGCATCAACAGCTGAGCTTCCAGAATAGCAGCATTTCCCAAAGGCAGATGAACTGCCATCTGGTCACCATCGAAGTCGGCATTAAATCCGGTACACACAAGTGGGTGCAACTGAATAGCTTTCCCTTCGATCATAACCGGCTGGAAGGCCTGAATAGAAAGTCTGTGCAGTGTGGGTGCGCGGTTCAGAAGAACCGGGTGTCCTTTCAAAATATTTTCAAGAATTTCCCATACTACAGGATCTTTCCGGTCGACAATCTTCTTGGCCGATTTCACAGTTTTTACAATTCCCCGCTCAATCAGTTTCCTGATTACAAAAGGCTTGTAAAGCTCTGCAGCCATATCTTTCGGCAAACCGCACTCATGAACTTTAAGTTTCGGACCGACAACAATTACTGAACGGGCAGAATAGTCAACACGTTTACCAAGCAGGTTCTGGCGAAAACGGCCCTGTTTTCCCTTTAAGCTGTCGGACAGCGATTTAAGCGCCCTGTTATTTTCCGTTTTAACGGCATTCGATTTACGTGAATTATCGAAAAGTGAATCTACTGCTTCCTGGAGCATACGTTTCTCGTTACGGAGAATTACTTCAGGAGCTTTAATTTCGATAAGCCTTTTCAGCCTGTTATTTCTGATGATCACCCTGCGGTAAAGATCATTCAGATCGGATGTAGCAAACCGTCCCCCATCAAGTGGGACAAGCGGCCTCAGATCTGGAGGAATAACAGGAACTACCCTTACAATCATCCATTCGGGCCGGTTCAAATTTTTGCTGGCCCTAAATGCTTCAACAACCTGAAGCCTTTTCAATGCTTCATTTTTTCTTTGTTGCGAAGTTTCAGTATTGGCTTTATGCCTAAGGTTAAAAGATAAATCATCCAGATCGATGCGGCTTAATATTTCATATAAAGCCTCGGCACCCATTTTAGCAATGAATTTATTTGGATCTTCATCATCAAGGAACTGGTTTTCCTTAGGCAATGTATCAAGTATATCGAGGTATTCTTCTTCGGTAAGAAAATCAAGATGTTTAACACCGTCAACGGCTTTAACTCCCGAGTTTATTACCACATAACGTTCGTAATAAATTATTGAATCGAGCTTTTTGGTTGGCAAACCAAGCAAATACCCGATTTTATTTGGTAACGAACGGAAATACCAAATGTGGGCAACCGGCACTACCAGTGCAATGTGTCCCATTCGTTCACGACGTACTTTCTTTTCGGTAACCTCAACACCACAACGGTCACACACGATTCCCTTATACCGGATCCGTTTGTATTTTCCGCAGTGGCATTCATAGTCTTTCACCGGACCAAAAATACGCTCGCAAAACAAGCCGTCGCGTTCAGGTTTGTAAGTTCTGTAGTTTATTGTTTCGGGTTTCAAAACCTCACCATACGATCTTTCCAGAATCTCTTCCGGAGAGGAAAGGCTGATGGAGATTTTAGAAAAACCACCCTTTGCTTTATTATCTTTTCTGAAAGCCATAATTTAAATTAAAAGTCATTATAACAGAACCAAATGCAGGTAAATGAATGGTTATTCCATTCGTATACTGAGACCAAGGCCTCTAAGTTCGTGTAACAGTACATTTAGCGATTCCGGAATTCCGGGTTGTGGCATCGGCTCACCTTTTACAATTGATTCGTAAGCTTTGGCCCTGCCCATAACGTCATCCGATTTTACCGTCAGAATTTCCTGCAGAATATGTGAAGCACCAAAGGCCTCAAGAGCCCAAACTTCCATTTCTCCGAAACGCTGACCACCAAACTGTGCTTTCCCGCCCAGTGGCTGTTGGGTAATAAGTGAATATGGTCCGATGGAACGGGCATGCATTTTATCTTCAACCATGTGTCCAAGTTTCATCATATATATTATACCCACAGTTGCCTGCTGATCGAAGGGTTCGCCTGTTTCACCATCGTAAAGAGCCGTTTTCCCGAAACTTGGAAGCCCTGCCTTTTTAGTATATTCTGAAATTTCATCAAGCGAAGCACCATCGAAAATCGGAGTGGCAAATTTCAGCCCCAGTTCTTTTCCTGCCCATGCCAGTACAGTTTCATAAATCTGTCCCAGGTTCATCCTTGATGGAACACCAAGTGGGTTCAATACGATGTCGACAGGTGTTCCGTCAGCCAGGAAAGGCATATCTTCCTGACGGACAACACGCGAAACAATACCTTTGTTTCCATGGCGTCCTGCCATCTTATCACCAATCTGCAACTTGCGTTTTTTGGCAATGAATATTTTGGCAAGCTGAACGATTCCTGCAGGCAATTCATCACCGATAGTAACATTGTAGCGTTCGCGTCTTGCAACTGCTTCGGCCTCTTTGTACTTCATGATGTAATTGTTGATTACCTTGAAGATTAAATCATTTTTATCTTTATCGGTAGTCCATTTTGATGGATTAACCGAAAGGTAATCCATATCTTGCAGTTGTTTCAACGTGAACTTTACTCCCTTGGGAATAATTTCAGTACCATAGTAATCCTTCACTCCCTGTGAAGTTTTACCTGTTACCAACGCAAACAATTTGTCTTCGAGCCGTATGCGCAATGCTGCGACCTCACGATCAAAAACTTCATCGATCTGATCGAGCAATGTTTTAGTTGCAGTTTTCCCCTTTTTATCTTTAGCTACTCTTGAAAACAATTTTTTATCGATAACAACCCCTGATAATGAAGGGGAAGCTTTAAGTGATGCATCTTTTACATCACCTGCTTTGTCACCGAAAATCGCCCTAAGAAGTTTTTCTTCAGGAGAAGGATCGGATTCACCCTTAGGTGTAATTTTACCGATTAAAATATCTCCGGGTTTTACTTCAGCGCCAATTCGAATCAGACCGTTCTCGTCGAGGTTTTTGGTAGCCTCTTCGCTTACGTTTGGAATATCTGAAGTAAATTCTTCAAGACCCCGTTTGGTATCCCTGACTTCAAGGCTGTATTCATCGACATGAACCGAAGTAAATACATCTTCACGCACTATCCGCTCGGAAATAACTATAGCATCTTCGTAATTGTATCCCTGCCAGGGCATGAAAGCCACCATAAGATTGCGACCCAAAGCCAGTTCCCCTTTATCGGTAGCATAACCTTCAGAAAGGATTTGGCCTTTCGTGATTCTTTCACCTTTAAGGACAATTGGTTTCAAATCGACCGTTGTTCCCTGGTTGGTTTTAGTATACTTTTGCAAAACATAAGTGACCACTTCCGGGTCGAAGCTTACAAAAAGATCATCATCGGTAACATCGTAGCGAACGATAATCTGTGTTGCATCAACGTATTCAACCACACCGTCAGCAGATGCCTGAATAAGTACCCGAGAGTCGGCGGCAGCTCTTGCTTCAAGTCCTGTTCCAACTATAGGAGCTTCGGGACGAAGAAGTGGAACAGCCTGCCGCATCATATTCGATCCCATAAGTGCCCTGTTGGCATCGTCGTGTTCCAGGAAGGAAATTAATGAAGCAGCAACCGAAGCAATCTGGTTCGGACCAACGTCCATCAGGCTCACTTCTTCTCTGTCGACAAGAGGGTAATCACCATCGAGTCTCGATTTCACCTTTTGGTTGATGAAATTACCGTCAGGATCAATAGGTGCATTGGCCTGAGCTATAATTTTTCCTTCTTCTTCTTCGGCTGTTAAATAAACTGAGCCTAAATCCGAGAGGTCAACCTTTCCATTTGTTACCTTTCGGTATGGGGTTGAAATAAACCCAAGATCGGTTATTTTAGCAAAAACACACAGCGAAGAAATCAAGCCGATGTTCGGACCTTCCGGTGTTTCGATCGGACATAATCTGCCATAGTGGGTATAATGAACGTCACGTACTTCAAAACCAGCCCTTTCTCGTGATAAACCGCCTGGCCCCAAAGCCGACATACGTCGCTTATGAGTCATTTCAGCCAGTGGATTCGTTTGATCCATGAACTGAGACAGTGCGTTTGTACCAAAGAATGAATTAATTACCGATGAAAGTGTTTTTGAATTTATCAGGTCGATTGGAGTAAAAACCTCGTTATCGCGCACATTCATACGTTCGCGGATGGTACGTGCCATACGGGCCAGACCAACGCCAAACTGATTGTACATTTGTTCTCCAACGGTACGGACCCTACGGTTACTAAGATGGTCGATATCATCGACATCCGTTTTCGAATTAACCAGTTGAATCAGATACCTGATAATTTCAATGATATCTTCCTTGGTCAAAACACGGATTTCAGAATCAACTTCCAGTCCCAGCTTTTTATTAATCCGGTAACGCCCAACTTCGCCAAGGTCGTATCTTTTATCTGAAAAGAAGAGTTTATCGATAACGTCACGTGCTGTGGCTTCATCCGGTGGTTCTGCATTACGCAGCTGCCTGTATATATGCAAAACAGCTTCTTTTTCAGAATTACAGGGGTCTTTTTGCAAAGTATTGTAGATGATTGCAAAATCCTGTTGACGCTGATCGTCTTTATGTACCAGAATGGTTTTAACACCCGAATCAGTTATTTCATCGATGTGTTCTTCTTCAAGGATTGTTTCCCTGTCGATAACTACTTCGTTACGTTCGATTGAAACAACTTCACCGGTATCCTCATCAACAAAATCTTCTACCCACGATTTTAATACACGTGCAGCAAGTTTTCGACCTACAACTTTTTTCAAGCCTGTTTTTGAAACTTTCACTTCATCAGCAAGGTCGAAAATTTCGAGAATATCTTTATCACTTTCGTAACCAATCGCTCTCAAAAGGGTTGTAACCGGCAACTTCTTCTTCCTGTCGATATAAGCAAACATGACACTGTTAATGTCGGTAGCAAATTCGATCCATGACCCTTTAAAGGGGATTATGCGGGCGGAATAAAGTTTTGTACCATTGGCGTGCAGGCTTTGACCAAAGAAAACACCAGGTGAACGATGCAACTGTGACACGATAACCCGTTCAGCACCATTAATGATAAAGGTACCCTTATCAGTCATATACGGCACAGTGCCAAGGTATACATCCTGAACAACAGTATCAAAATCTTCATGCTCCGGATCGGTACAATACAACTTCAAACGGGCTTTTACCGGCACGCTAAACGTTAAACCACGCTCAATACATTCAGCAATTGAATAACGAGGAGGATCAACCTGATAATCGAGAAACTCCAGAACAAAATTATTCCGGGTGTCGGTTATCGGGAAATTTTCCTCAAAAACACGTGACAAACCTTCCTCCTTCCGCTTTTCAGGAGTTGTGTTCAACTGGAAAAAATCCTTAAATGATTTAATTTGTACTTCCAAGAAGTCAGGATAATCAAACCTGGTTTGTGTTGAGGAGAAATTTATTCTCTCTGTTTTTATATTTACTGCCATGTATTTATACAGGTTAAATAAATAAAATATAAATACACAAAAAGGTTTAGAATCTTGTTTTGCAAGATTCTAAACCATACAACCTTAAAAAAGGTCTGATTGCGCTTATTTAATTTCAACTTCGGCTCCAGCTTCTTCCAACTGATTTTTTAAGGCTTCTGCCTCATCTTTGGAAACTTTTTCCTTAATAGCCTTCGGAGCTTCATCTACAACAGCTTTAGCTTCTTTCAAGCCAAGACCTGTAAGTTCTTTAACGAGTTTAACTACTGCCAATTTAGACTGTCCGGCTGCTTTTAAGATAACATCGAATTCAGTCTGTTCTGCTGCAGTTTCTTCAGCAGCACCTGCTGCAGGACCGGCAACTGCTACTGCAGCTGCGGCTGGTTCAATGCCGTATTCATCTTTAAGAATACCAGCCAATTCGTTAACCTCTTTAACAGTTAAGTTTACCAACTCTTCTGCAAGTTGTTTTAAATCTGCCATTTTATTTGTTTTTTTATTTAATTTCTAAAAAAAATATTATTCTCTTTCTCTCAGTGTTTCAAGAACACCATGAATTATATTACCACCAGACTGCAACTGAGAAACTACAGTTTTCATTGGTGATTGTAAAAGGGCCACAACATCGGCAATAAGTTCGTTTTTCGATTTCACTGCTACCAGTGCATCCAGTTGGTTTTCGCCTACATAAATTGATTCTTCAACAAAAGCAGCTTTTAATAAAGGCCTTTTACGCTTTTTACTAAAATCTTTAATCAATTTTGCAGGACTGTTACCAGTTTCTGTGAACATTACCGAGGTATTTCCTTTTAGTGCAATGTAAAGCTCTTCAGCATCCTTTGTTGAATTTTCAAGTGCTTTACGAAGAAGGGTGTTTTTAGCAACAACCAGTTTTATGTTTTCTTTAAAACACAGTCTCCTTAAATCGCTGGTATCAGCAGCATTTAAACCACTTATGTCAGTAAGGTAAAAATGGCTGTACGAGTCGATTTGATCTTTAAGATTACCGATAATGACTTTTTTTTCTGTACTCTTCATTTTTACTCTGTTTTTGCAGTAACTGACTTTGGTTCAACTTTAATACCAGGGCTCATGGTACTGGAAAGATAGATGCTCCTAATGTATGTGCCTTTAGCAGCTGTCGGCTTAAGTTTGACAATGGTATTAATGAATTCAATGGCATTATCTTTAATCTTTTCAGGATCAAATGATACTTTACCAATAGAAGTGTGCACGATACCAAATTTATCAACTTTAAAATCGATTTTACCCTGCTTAACTTCGCTTACGGCTTTACCAATATCCATTGTAACCGTTCCGCTTTTAGGGTTAGGCATTAAACCACGGGGACCTAAAATACGACCTAACTGGCCAACTTTTCCCATCACCGGGGGCATGGTAATAACCACATCCACGTCGGTCCAACCACCTTTGATCTTATCGATGAAATCATCTAAACCAACATAATCCGCTCCTGCTTCCCTGGCTTCCTCCTCTTTATCGGGGGTCACCAAAGCCAATACACGAATCTCTTTTCCTGTTCCATGGGGTAAAGAAACTACGCCTCTAACCATTTGGTTAGCCTTCCTTGGGTCAACTCCCAGCCTTACATCGATATCAACCGACGCATCAAACTTAGTAAAGGTAATATCCTTAACCAGGTTGGCGGCCTCATCAATAGAGTAAGTTTTTCCCTTTTCGAGTTTATCAAGAGAAGTCTTTTTATTTTTCGTAATTCTGCCCATCTTAAAATTTTTAATTTGTTATTTGAATGGTGAAGCACCTTTTACGGTAATTCCCATACTTCTGGCAGTTCCAGCCACCATTTTCATAGCTGACTCAACAGTGAAGCAATTTAAATCAGACATTTTAGATTCGGCTATTAGTTTAACCTGTTCCCAGGAAACCGATCCTATTTTACTGACATGAGGTTCAGCAGAACCTTTTTTCACTTTTGCTGATTCAAGCAACTGAACGGCTACAGGAGGTTGTTTGATAATGAAGTCGAACGACTTGTCGGCGTAAACAGTAATTACTACAGGTAGTATTTTTCCGGCCTGGTCTTGTGTCCGGCCATTAAACTGCTTACAAAACTGCATTATATTCACTCCCTTGGCACCTAATGCTGGCCCCACCGGTGGTGACGGATTTGCCGCCCCTCCTTTAATCTGTAATTTAATTAATCCAGCAATTTCTTTCGCCATAATAAATAAATAAAAGCGTTACTATTCCTTTTCAACTTGCATAAAGCTCAGCTCTAAAGGAGTTTTACGTCCAAAAATCTTCACCATTACCTGCAGCTTTTTCTTCTCCTCATTGATTGCCTCAATGGTTCCGTTAAAGCCGTTAAATGGTCCGTCGATTACTTTTACGGTTTCTCCCACTACGAAAGGAATGTTTAGTTCCTCACCGGTTTCAGCAAGTTCATCCACTTTACCCAGAATACGATTTACCTCACTCGGCCTGATTGGAACCGGATCCCCACCTTTGGTGTCGCCAAGGAAACCGATAACATTTGGAATATTTCTGAGTGTGTGTGTAACTTCACCCACCAGACTGGCCTCAATAAGTACGTAACCAGGGAAAAAATTTCGTTCTTTGCTGATTTTCTTACCGTTTCGGATTTGATAAACCTTCTCCGTAGGTATTAAAACCTGCTCAACAAAACCCTTCAGATCACCATTCGCGATTTCGTGTTCGATATATTCCTTGACTTTCTTTTCTTTTCCTCCGATCGCCCGAAGAACATACCATTTTTTTGTTGTTTCGCTCATTTCCAGATCCTTGGATTTCGATTAATAAAACAATCCATAAATAAAACTCATTATGTTTCTGAATGACAGATCCATAAAGAAGATTAAGAGTGATATAATAAAGGAAGCAACCATTACAACCAATGCACTGCTTTGCAGTTCTTTCCAGGTAGGCCAGGTGACTTTATGAACAAGCTCGTCGTAGGCATCCTGCAAATATACTTTTAATTTCATCTTTAACTTTTGGTTATTTCGTACGGAAGGTAAGGTTCGAACTTACACTGAAAAAACTCCCATCTGAGTTCTTCCGTATATTAGTCCCGGGATCACTCCCGGGACTTTATAAAATTTTACTGCAAAACTTTAGTTTACAATTTCAGTAACCTGTCCGGCACCAACGGTACGGCCACCTTCACGGATTGCAAAACGCAAACCTATGTTAAGGGCTACCGGGTAAATCAATTCTACTTCAATTGATACGTTATCGCCAGGCATAACCATTTCACGACCTTCGGGTAAATGAATTTCGCCGGTTACGTCAAGGGTACGCAGGTAAAATTGCGGACGGTATTTATTATGAAAAGGAGTATGACGACCACCTTCTTCTTTCTTCAATACGTAAACCTCAGCTTTAAATCGGGTATGAGGAGTAATTGAACCAGGTTTCGCCAAAATCTGTCCACGTTTGATTTCTTTCTTATCAACACCACGAAGCAGCAGACCAACGTTATCACCAGCCTGACCATCATCGAGAATTTTACGGAACATTTCAACACCGGTACAAACCGTTTTGCGTCCTTCGGCACCAAGGCCAATCAGCTGCAGTTCGTCGCCTGTATGAACCTTACCAGTTTCAATACGTCCGGTAGCCACTGTTCCACGTCCGGTAATAGAAAATACATCTTCAACCGGCATAAGGAAAGGCTTGTCAACTTCACGTGGAGGAAGTGGTATCCAGCTATCAACTGCATCCATTAATTCCATTACTTTATCTTCCCACTGCGCTTCGCCGTTCATAGCGCCTAAGGCAGAACCCATGATTACAGGTGTATTGTCACCGTCAAATTCATAGAATTCGAGCAGTTCGCGTACTTCCATTTCTACAAGTTCCAGAATTTCTTCGTCGTCAACCATATCAACTTTGTTCATGAAAACAACGAGTTTAGGAACGTTTACCTGACGGGCCAAAAGGATATGCTCGCGTGTTTGCGGCATGGGACCATCGGTAGCAGCCACTACTATGATAGCACCGTCCATCTGGGCAGCACCAGTTACCATGTTCTTAACATAGTCGGCGTGACCGGGACAGTCAACGTGAGCATAGTGACGTTTTTCAGTCTGGTACTCAACGTGTGCTGTGTTAATAGTAATACCCCTTTCTTTTTCTTCCGGAGCATTATCAATCGAATCAAAAGATTTGATTTCAGAAAGGCCTTTTTTGGCCAATACCATTGTGATAGCTGCTGTCAGGGTAGTTTTACCGTGGTCAACGTGACCAATGGTACCAATATTGACATGGTCTTTGTCCCTTACGAATGTTTGCTTAGCCATAATACAAATTTTTAATTATTATCTAAATTAATTGAGCCGAAGACGAGAATTGAACTCGTGACCTCATCCTTACCAAGGATGCGCTCTACCCCTGAGCTACTCCGGCTTTAAACACACAAAGAGACAGGAGTAAAAAGCAACGTGGCTTAAAACTCCAATCTCTGTTGAGCGGGAGACGGGATTCAAACCCGCGACCCTTAGCTTGGAAGGCTAATGCTCTATCGACTGAGCTACTCCCGCGATGTATAGCATTTAAAATGCGCTGCAAATTTACAAAATTTTATCAAAAACGTCAGACAACAAGTGCCTTTCTGAAAAAAATAGAGCCTTTACAAATTTTTGATTCTTCAGAATATCTTCCAAATACCTTTAAAATCTAATGGATTTATGACAACTCCTTTCAATTCAGATGTTTCTGAAACGCCCCCCAAAAAGGGTGTGCAAATGTAAAAATATTATTTTAAAAATCTAACAATAAATATGCAAATTTAACTTTTTATTTGCTCTTGATTTTTTCTTTGTATTTGCTCAATTGTTTTCTCATAGCATCGATAGCCATATCGGTTGCTTCTTCAAATGAATCTGCTTCTTTTTTAGCAAAAAGATAGCCATTGGCCGGTATCGAAATCTTTACTTCTGAAATCTTATTCTTCGGTGTTTCGGGTTTTAGAACTTTTAATGTCACTTCTGCATTAATTATACCATCAAAAAAAGTATCAAGCTTGTTTACTTTTTTATTAATAAAATCTAGCAGCCTTTGATCGGCATCGAAATGTACTGAATTAATTATTACTTCCATAGAAACACTTTTTAATTACCCCTTGGATGGGCTTGTTTATAAATAGTATGTAACTTCTCGAATGTAGTATGAGTGTATATTTGAGTTGCTGAAAGACTGGCATGCCCGAGCAACTCTTTTACAGCATTCAGATCTGCTCCTTTATTGAGCAAATGAGTGGCGTAGGAATGCCTTAGAACATGAGGGCTTTTCTTTTCAAGTGATGTTACCATTCCCAAATAACGGTTAACAACCCTGTATATCAATTTAAGATATGCCGGATTTCCTTTATCAGTCACCAATAGAATACCAGGTGAGTTTCCAAGTTCCCGGTTCCTGATTTCAATATATTCCTGCAAAAGAGGATTTACACTCCGCGGATAAGGAATCACCCTCTCCTTTTGCCTTTTGCCTGTCACCCTGATTAGATATTCCTTCATATCAAAATCACTCTCCTTTAGCTTTAACAATTCGGCAAGCCGGATTCCTGTTCCATAAAGCAAATAAATGATCAATTTATCGCGAATCCCTGAGAAGTCATCTGAAAAGAATCCTGTATCAAACAACAAGTGAAGTTTATTTTCCTCCACATAATTTGGTAATTTCTTCCTGATTTTTGGAAGCGTAATGTTAACTACAGGGCTTTTTTCAACAATATCATTTTTCATTAAATACTTGAAAAATGCCTTTAGTGTTGATATTTTTCGATTTACAGATCTGGGAGTATATTGCTCTTCCATGAGGTGCACAACCCAACTTCGTACCAGCTTGCTATCAACCCTTTTAAAGTCAAACACCTCAACCATTTCTGTGCAGTAACTCACAAATTGATCGAGGTCTTTCTTATATGCAATGACAGTATGGGAAGAATTCCTCTTCTCAAAAGTCAAATAATTGATAAACGATTCCTGATAATCCATTAATCTGTTTCACTAACACCAGGAATCAATTTTGTTCTAATCTTCCTGGCGCTGTAACTTCTCAATATAAGCTGCCTTTTTTACTTCTTCCCTTCTTTTGATTGAAGGTTTAGTAAATTTCTGACGCTCACGTAACTCTTTTATAACGCCTGTTTTTTCAAATTTACGTTTGAACCTTTTAAGAGCTCTTTCAATATTTTCACCTTCTTTTACCGGAATAACAATCATGTTCTACATAGTTTTTAAATTCGAGGCGCAAATGTAGAAATTATTCACAGTAAATCAAATTTAAATGAAAAAAATAAACTTTCCTATTCGTGTCATTCCTTTTAATTTTTTTTAACGACAGGTAATATAAGGCTTCACACGCTTATAAGCAACAGAATCTATTAATCCTTCTGTTAGTAATTGCTCATTCGACAGAAAAGGACCGTTTTTATTTCTGTAATTTAATACGGCCTCAACATTTTCCTTCTCTATGTAGGGATGTCGAATCATATCAAGGTATTCAGCAAAATTAATTCTTACCTTTTTTATACCGAGGGTATCTACTACAAAATTTCCCTTAAGTTCATAAAATGTTTTCTCAGGAAAACCATAAACTTCGAGTAACTGTTCTGCTGAATGAAAACCACCCAGTAAATTTCGGTATTTTATGATCCGGGATGCAAAAACAGGTCCTATACCTTTCAATTGAATCAACGTCAGAGAATCGGCAGCATTTAATTCGACCTGTATATTTATATTTGGAGTATCATCAATTGAATAAGATAAAATTTCTTCGACTTTTATGTTTTCGCTGATGGCAAGATAAAAATTAGTGTCTACTCCAAAAATTTTCAGTAAATCTTCAGGCTTATAGAACTTCCCTCCCTTCCTGCGATATTTTTCAATATTTGATACCTGAAATGAATTGAATCCCAAAAGAAGTAATTCGTCAGTGGTAGAAGTATTGGGATCGAATTTTTCATTAACTGGCAAAGGTAATGATTCCTCCTTTTTTTTTGTTAACTGTAATGCTTTATCAGGAAAACACAACCAGGGTTCAATGAGAGCATAAATACTGTCATTCATGCCGTAAATTTTCTTCAGATCAGCAGATCGTTGAAAATGACCTCCGGCAGATCGGTATTTAAGAATGTTATTCTTTATACTCTTTGGGATGCGTAATGAATCGAATTGTTCCTGAGAAATTGTATTCGGATCAAAATAAAACAACTTTAAGGATTCGTCTTGAAGCTTCTGTTCATTCTCCCAGGCTTCAAATACTTTTATCATTTCCGTAATATCAGCATGTGGGTTTATTTCAATTTGCTCAACAATATAATGCCCGCCAATCGTCAAAAGAATTAGCAAGATTAGTACCATAATACCATTACGGTCCTTTTTCAGAAAATAGAAATATTCTTTAAATTTATGTCTGAAAGATTCTTCCATGACATAGTGCTCATCTACTGATTATAAATACAACAAAAAAGAAAAGCTAAATATACTATTTTTAGAGATAATGTTCAAATCAAAATATCATTTTCTTATATTCACCTTTAAACAATTCCGCTAATAAAGAAATTAGCTATGGTAATAATTCCAATGGCAACCGGTGCTATATACCGAATGATATAAAATATAATTTTAAAAAATACCGATTGAATAGTACCTCTGTTACTTATCTCTTCCAGAAAATCAGATTCACCCATTTTCCAACCTACAAAAATCACAATCAATAGCGCACCAAATGTTAACATGATATTGGCTGATGCATAATCGAGTAATCCAAAAATAGTTTTACCGAATATTGTAAACTCACGTAATTCGCCAAATGAAAGGGTTGCCAGTATCCCCAGTAAAGTAATTGATATTGATGCAATTATTGTAGCTGCTTTTCGTGTAAGACGCAATTCTTCTTTTAACCATGCGACAACTACCTCCAGGACAGAGATTGTGGATGTGAGTGCAGCAAGACTTAATAATCCAAAGAATATTGCTGAAAAAATAACTCCCCCAGGCATCGCATTAAAAACATTGGGTAATACTTCAAAAACGAGTCCCGGCCCGGGTGAAAGATCAGAAACTACGACATCTGAAAAAGCAAATATTGCAGGAATTACCATTAAACTTGATAAAATTGCCACAAAAGTATCGGTAAGTGCAACCTGAGTTGAAGTGCTTAATAAATGATTATCTTTTTGTATATACGATCCATATGTAATAAGTGTTCCCATTCCAATGCTTAAGGAAAAGGCTGCCTGCCCCAAAGCCATTAAAACAGTTTTAAAATTCACAACTGACCAATCAGGCAGGAACAAATACCGTACACCTTCCATTGCTCCCTCAAGTGTCACAGATCTCACAGCCACAAATAAAATTAGCAGTACCAGTACCGGCATCAATATTTTGGTGAATTTTTCTATACCTTTTTTAATGCCTGCGTACACTACCACCCCTGTAATTAACATGACTAACAGTTGCCAAAACAAAGGACGAACAGTGCCTGTACTGAAGTCAGAGAAGTTCTCTTCCATATTATCTACAGTCAATAGTTTCCCTGATATTGATTGAAATAAATACTCAAATGTCCAGCCGGCTACCGTACTATAAAATGCTAAAATGGCAAAGGCGGTAAGGATGCCTAAAAACCCTACCATAAACCATGGTGTTTTAGGCGCCAGTTTTTTAAATGATCCAAATGCATTTTGTTGAGCTCTTCGTCCAATAGAAAACTCAGATAACATAACCGGGATACCAATAATGAGGACAAATCCAATGTAAAGCAGTAAAAATGCTCCTCCCCCATTTTGTGTAGTCACCAAAGGAAACCTCCATATATTTCCCAATCCAACGGCAGAACCTGCTGTTGCCGCAATCACACCAAATTTGGAACCAAACGAATCACGATCAGTAGGAAGACCAGTCATAAATCAATGGATTTTAAAATTATCGGCAATACTTGTTTTTTCCTTTTAAATGTTCACGAAAAGAGGCTAAAAATGCAAAAAATTATTATATCCGCAGGTATTTCCCTTAAAATTAAAACAAATGTTAAAACGGATAACCTATAGCAAATGAAAAATTAAAATCATCACTTGTAATTTTTCGATTACCCAAAATCCATCCATTATATGCTACCTGTGAAGGATCTCTTAGTTTCATTCCTACATCGAGTCGAAAAATAAAATAAGTAAAATCAAACCGGAACCCTGTTCCGGCACCAAAAGCCAGCTGTTTATAAAATTCATTCAGATGGAATTGAGCTCCGGGCCGGTTATCCTTTTCATTAATAGCCCATATATTTCCGGCATCAGCAAACAGAGCACCCTCAAGAAATCCTATTAATTTATACCGGTATTCAATATTGACTTCAAGCTTTATATCTGATGACTGATTAGGATAAGCATTTTCAGGCATCCGGTAGGTTCCCGGGCCAAGTGACCGAACCTGCCAGGCCCTTATCCCGTTAGCACCTCCTGAAAAGTATTTCTTTTCAAACGGAAGTACGTCAAAATTTCCATAAGGCAAACCAACACCAAAAAATGCCCGTCCTACCAAAGCATTGTATTTATCGATAATATGCCCATACCTGAATTCAATATCCGATTTAAGATACTGAGCAAACCGTGTGTTAAGAACCTTGTAATATTCCGATAAGCCCAGCCCCAGAGTATCCTCTGCCTGTGTCAAAGGCCGGTTAAAAATCTGAGAAAACAAATAAAGGGAATTTCCTGCAGATTCAATATTAAAACGTAAATACTTGTAATCCTTTAGAATTCCAATACGCTGGGAATTATAAATGAACGAATAATTAGTAGCCAATATCAGGTGATCGGTAAAACTACTTTTAATATATAAGTCTTTTATAAGATTAATAAATCCCGGATCGAACTGATAAAGGCGCACCATGTTAAAGTCAATAACATTCCATAAATGTTTTCTGTTTTCAGAAGTCATCCAATCGTATCCGAATTTAACATTTGAAATGGTACGGGTATATTCAGGTCTTCTTTGATAATTATATCCTAAAGAAAAAACACTTTTGGGCAGAAAATCCTTAAATGCTGTTTTCAGGAAACCCGGCCCCAGAATTTTAGGAAACGTAAGGCTGGCTTCTGTCCCTACTTCACGCGTATTAAAATATTCGGTAATCTCATCAACCACCCTTTGCTGACGTTCCATGGCCCCTTTAAAGTTTATCTGGAAAACTTCTGCTCCCCGAAACATATTCCTGTGCTGGTAATTTATATTACCTGCAACTCCCATATTGCCTGAAGTGTTTGTACCTTCAATATCAAAAGTTATGGCCTGTTTACTAAGAGGAGCGAGCCTTATCTGACAATCGAGCAGATTTGAATCAGGATAAACAGCAGGTGGATTAAATTGTATATCAATAAACCGGAATTGCCTTAGCCGGTTAAAGGCATCAAAAGTATGGCGCGCATCATTCAGACTGTATAAAGAGCCGCTCTCCATTTGCAGTAAGCTTCTGAACAAACCCGGGCGGTATATAATATCAGGGTTAGGATACAATGTGAAATTTTCCCATTTTATAGTATCTGCGTATTCCCATGAATCGGCTTGTTCCAGGTTAACAGGAGCAGATCCCGGAAGAACGGAAATATAAAAATTGTTCAGATAATGAGGTGTAAATGTCTTTGATTGTTCTAACCCCGGAGTCATTCCTATAAACAGATCAAGAATCATTTCTTTCTCATACTTACTGCTGTCAGCAAGATAACTTACTTCATCATTGGAAAAATAAAAATATCCTTCGTTTTTAAAAAGATTCACAATCCTTTCCCGCTGTTCTTCCAACAAATTAAAATCGAAAGGCGTTCCGGGTCTGATGAATGAATTGGTTGAATCGGCAAAAAACAATCTTTTTAAAGTGGAATCACCAATATGATAATTAACCTCCCTGATTTTATATTGTTCTCCTGTTTCAATGGTATATTTTACGTTTGCCTTTTGCTTTTTTTCTTTAAATGTAACTTCACTTTCAACATCCGCTCTAAAAAAACCCCTGTTTCCAAGATATTGCTCCAACCGGTCTTCTGAAGCTACAACCAATCCTTCATCAAAAATTTCAGGCGGTTCACCTATTTTTTTTAACCAGCCATCTGCCTTGTCTTTGGATGACAAATTGTAAAGCCATAAGTGAAATTTCGCAAAACCAAGTATTTTATAGTTTTCTTTTTGCCTGATATGCAATTTGACTTCCTCATTACTCATGGCAGGATTTTCTACCTCTACCTCTACTTTATTTAAAAGATATTTTCCTTCGGGAACAAATTTAACCGGAGAACACGCGGTAAATAAAACAACCGAAATTACGGCAGCCAATTTACCCGGATTAAAGAGATATAAATTCCTATTAACTTCCAAAATGTCCCCGATTTTTATTTCAACAAAAATAATCAAGAGTTTTAGATGGAAACAGTAATTTTGAAACATTATTATATAGATAAGCATCTCATGATAGGCAAGAAAAAAATTAATCAGATAAAATCACTGGCACAACGAAAAGTCCGCAATAGAGAACAGCTGTTTTTAGTTGAAGGTGATAAAACAATACTGGAAGTTTTAAATTCATCTCTGGAGGTAAAAGAATTATATGCAACTGAAGGTTTTTTACTTGACTGCGAACAGCATCTTCATAAGGTGGAAAAAGTAACAATGACCACTGTAAGTGATATTAAAAAAGCAAGCTTGTTAAAAAGTCCACAAAACAGTCTGGCGGTATGCCTTCTCCCACCGGCTGCAAAAATCCCGGGCAAGATATCCGGACTAGGCTTCTACCTCGATGGCATTCAGGACCCGGGTAACCTGGGGACCATTCTGCGCATATGCGACTGGTTTGGAATGGAGTATCTTTTTTGCTCACCCGACACTGCAGATGTATTTAATCCGAAGGTAATACAGTCAAGTATGGGTTCTTTTTGCAGGGTAACTACAATCTATGCATCCTTTAACGATGTATTATTGTTGGCCTCGCACTCTGAAATACCTGTTTATGGAACATTTATGGAAGGAGAAAGCCTTTATTCTTTAACACTACCCTCAAATGCTCTCATTGTTATGGGCAATGAAGGCAATGGGATGCGGCCTGAAGTAACTGAAAACATCAGTAATAAACTAAATATACCTTCATTTAATATTGGAAAAACAGGAGCAGAGTCTTTAAATGTAGCAGTAGCCGCCGGTATTATTGGAAATGAATTCAGACGCCAGATGACAGCACGAACTTTTATTCAAAGTGGAAGCTGAGCGTGAATATATTGGAGCGCATACTTTTTATTGCATACGAATAATACTGCCTTTGATTCTCACTTGGAGGTGTCCCCATTTGATTATTAAGCCCAATACTAACCTTCGCTTCTACGGAAAACCTGAAGAAAGTAAAATAATGATCCCAGCCCGCCCCAAGTTCAGCATACAAGCTGCCGTTTTCAAGCTTCACCAAATCTTCTTTTCCTGACCGATTGATATTGTGCCTGTACGCCGATCCAAAAATCAGATATGGTCGGTCGTTATTTATCCGCCGGGCTTTGTATTTAATCAGCAACGGAAAATCGAGAAAAGTGGATTTTATGGAATAATATTGCAGCGGCACATAATAATCAGTTTCCCACACATCAAAATTGTACATAAGTTGGCGTTCACCAAACGACAAGCCGGGCAAAAACCTCAGATTTAAATCGCGGCTTAGCCTTAAACTTGAAATAATACCTACGGTGAACCCCGGTATTGGTGCTGCAATATCTGCCCGCACAAAATCCTCACCAACGATTTGTTCCTTATCAAGAGGCCATTCAGCAGGGTTAAAATCCGGATTCAAACCAATGGGATTATAATGAACCACAGCAAAATCCAGGGTATTTAAACCGAGCGTAAATCCAAAATGAATCAATTTATCGTCAAAAGTAGTCATATGGTTAACCTTCTGCTTTTGTGCAAAAGCCGGAAGGACCACTAAAAATAGAAATATGACTGATAGTACTTTTCTCACGTGCATTGATTCACATTGTCAATTCAAAAACAAATAAAATGAATATTTATTGTATCAGAACCTAATTTTCAATTTTTTGTGCTTTATAAATACTTGCAATCCCCATTGTTAATGGGTTAGATATACAATTTTTGAAACCCGCAGCCTTCAGAACATTTAAAAAATCATCGCCATCGGGAAAATTTCTCACCGATTCAGGTAAATATGAATAAGCCCTGTTGTTTTGAGAAACAATGCGTCCGAGCAAGGGTAAAACTCTTGTAAAGTAAAAAGAATAGAGGCTCCCAAATAGTTTTCCCCGGGGTCGGGAGAATTCAAGCACAATAAAAACACCTTCCGGTTTTAGTACCCTAAAAATTTCTTCTATTCCTTTATCTAAATTTTCAAAGTTTCGAACACCAAAACTGACTATTGCTGCATCAAATGAATTATCCCCGAAGGGCAGCGATTCGGAATCTGCCTTATGCAATTCAATCAGGTGATCAAGGCCTAATTTCTGAATCTTTTGCTTCCCAACTTTAAGCATTCCCTCCGACAAATCAATTCCTGTTATTTTATCGGGTTGCAGTTGAGCTGCAGCAATAGCAAAATCGGCAGTACCTGTAGCAACATCCAAAATAGTTCGGGGCCGGTGTGAACTAAGAATTTTGACGGCTCTTTTTCTCCAGGCTTTATCTATATTAGCTGAAAGCAAATGGTTCAGCAAATCATATCTGGGTGATATTGAATCAAACATTTCCTCTACCTGGCTTTTCTTGCTCAGGTTTGAATCTTTATAAGGAAGTGTTGCCATGAGCTAAACAGCAGGCGTCATTTTATCGATATACCCAAGTGATTTGTCATCAATTCTTATTTCACCTTTAGTAATATGACCAAGGGTAAAGAACGGATATTTTCGATCGGTCATAAAATCAACGAAATCATCTTCTTTTTTGGGATCAACTTCCAGTAAAATTCGGCCCATAGCTTCACCAAACAGAAATGAGTCCATACGCGTTTCAGCATCAGTGGTTATATCAAAACCCAATCCATTAGGAATTGCAGCTCTTAACAGAGTAAAGAAAAGACCTCCTTTTCCTACCGGGCTGGCACTCCGAACCAGGTTCATTTCATGCAATTCAAGCAAAGCCTGCTGAATTTTAAGTTCCTCGTCAATAGAAAAATCCGGAAGAGGCGAATCGGCAATTCCATGGAAAAATTCAAGGTACTCAGATGAACCAATATCATCGACTGACCTTCCCATCAAAAAAATATTGCTGCCTTTTTCTTTGAATGCATGGGTGGTAAGTTTATTTTTATCCTTTACCACCCCAACCATGCTTACTATAAGCGTTGGTGGCACCGGGCCATGACCGGTAAAATGATCAAACCTGATTTTCTTATCTGAAATTTTGAGATTAAATTTTTCAGCAGCATTTTCCAAACCGGCTTTTGCTCCAGATGCAATGTACTGGCCATTTGGATCGGCAAAATTGATATGATATAAAAAAGCACTTATTGCAACTGGTTTAGTTCCCATACAAAGCATTTTACGTGCTGCTCTTGAAATAAGTATTTCTGATGCCTTTTGCGGATCGTACTGCAAATGATGATGAAAGGCATGGGTGCTGATAGCCATATTAGTGCCCGATTCTTCAATTTCAATTAACCCGATTTCCTGGTTGTCTCCATCGCCAATTAATTCGGGTGATATTCCTGATTCTTTAAAATCATTAAAATAATTAATGCTCGATAGATTTGGATTAACCATCAGTGAATAAATCACATTACCAATATCTGAAGGTTCCGGAATGGAATCAATAGTAAATTCCTGTTCCTGTTGGATTATGTCTTTCATACAATTAATTTCTGTTATTAAAGCAAAAAACAAAGGTAATTAAGTAAAATCTTTATCCAAAAATTAGCTATTTTTTTTACCTTTCGGGGAAGGTAAGATAAGTTAAATTCAACATGCGAAAAACAGTATTGATATCAGGGGCAACTTCAGGAATTGGCGAGGCCACAGCCTTGCTTTTAGCTCAAAACAATTTTAATCTGATCGTTACAGGAAGGCGGCAGGACCGGTTGCTGGCACTTAAAGAAAAGATTGAAAAAGACAGCCCGGCAGGCATATTTATTCTGAATTTTGATATCAGAAACGAAGAAGCCACTAAAAAAGCAATCAGCAGCCTTCCCGACGATTGGCAGAAAGTTGATATTTTGATAAATAATGCCGGTCTGGCAGCTGGATTAAGCGGAATAAATGATGGGACAACAGACGACTGGGAACGAATGATCGACACGAATATCAAAGGATTGCTTTACATTTCCAAGATAATCTCAGCTAAAATGGTAAAGGCCGGCGGAGGTCATATAGTGAATATTTCTTCAATTGCGGGAAAAGAAACCTACCCCATGGGAAATGTTTATTGTGCAACAAAGCATGCAGTCCAGGCAATAACAAAAGGCATGCGCATCGATTTCCTGAAATATGGAATTAAAGTCTCTGCTGTTTGCCCGGGTGCAGTTGATACCGAATTCTCACTGGTACGGTTTAAAGGCGACAAGCAGAAGGCCGGGAACGTATACAAGGGATTTACTCCTTTATATGCCGAAGATGTTGCTCAAACCATCCTTTTTGTTGTCACACGCCCAAAACATGTTAATATCGATGATATTCTGGTGATGCCTTCAGACCAGGCATATTCAAGGGATTTTAACAGACAATAAAGCATCATGAATAAGAAATAAATTAAGATTTTTTCGGTGAACTAAGTAAATATTCCAATTCTCACCCTAACTTTGAAGTTCGAAATAATTAAGATGCCAGAAGTAATTGTAATAACGCCCGTTAAAGATTCTCCCGCCACAACACAAAAAACAATTGAAGCTATCTGTCAGTCTGATATTGAAATGGATTTTATTGTATTCGATGACTTTAGCCTTAATGAAACAAAGAATCTTTTAAAGCAACTGCAAAAACAACAGGGGTTTAATCTTATTCATCTGGACGACTTAACCAAAACTCCATCTCCCAATTACAAAATGGTTTTACAATTAGCCCAGCAGAAGGCGATTGAAAAACAAAAGCCTCTGATAATTATCGAATCTGATGTTTTAGTTGCATCTGATACCATCCGGAAAATACTTGAAATCTCAAAAAGCCTTAAACAGCCAGGCTTAATTGGAGCTATTACAACCGATGAAAACGGAAATTATAATTTCCCATACAATTTCGAAAAAACTAAAAGCAGTGATACTATAAATACTTTGCATAGTTTAAGTTTTTGCTGCACATTGCTGTCATTGCCTTTTCTTAAAACATATAATTTCGCGGACCTGCCACAAAATAAAGACTGGTTCGACGTAACCATAAGCCGTCAGTCAAAAAAATCAGGCTTTCAGAACTATCTGGCTAAGGGAGTGGAAGTGCTTCACCTGCCACATTCAAGCAGGCCATGGAAAAATCTGAAATACAGAAATCCTTTATTGTATTACGTAAAGAAAATCTTTTACAAACGCGACCGCATATAATGCCTGATGCTAAAAGATACAACCACCTGAAATTTGCAGCCCACTTTATACTCTGGCTGGCCAGCATGGCTATCACTTTATCTCTTTTCTATTACAACGAAAAAACAGTGCATTTCGACCTGGCAATTGTATCCAAAGCTGCCATCCTTAATCTGGGATTCGCTATAGCAGTATATGTTAATCTATGGGTGCTCATTCCCCGGTTTCTAAAACAGAAAAACTATGTTTTTTATATATTCTGGCTTGTTGTCCTACTCACATTTGCCAGTTTATTCATTCAGTTCCTTCTGATTTATCCGCTGCGAAGCTTTCTCAACTTCGAAAACCGGTTCCGCTCATTCGATTCCAATCTGCATGCTGCCTATTTCTTTGCTTCACTAATATATGTAGCATTTACATCTTTTCTTAAATTTATAAACGACTGGCTTGCCCTCCAGGACCTTAATCTCAAGCTCGCCAAAATTGAACAACAAAAATTAGAAGCAGAATTAAAAACATTAAAAGGCCAGCTCAATCCACATTTTTTGTTCAACTCCCTTAATAATATATATTCGCTTGCCTTAATTCAATCGGAAAAAGTACCGGAACTGATTTTAACCCTGGCAGATTTGATGCGACATATCATTTATGAATCGAGAGGAAAATTTATTGACCTTGAAAAAGAAATCGAATTTGTAAATAATTTTATAGCAATGCAAAAGATCCGTATTTCGGAACAGGTTCAATTAAATTATGAAATGAGCGGGGAAATACCATCTGCTAAAATTGCACCTTTAATATTCGAACCATTTATCGATAATGCTTTTAAACATGGTCTCCCGGGCATCACAGGAAAAGATTTTATCAATATATCCTTCCATTTCAACGAACCTGCATGGCTTTCCTTTAAGATAGAAAACAATTATGAAACATTGGAAAATATTGAGAAGAAAAACAGTGGCATTGGAATATCAAATGTTAAGCAACGCCTGCTGCATTTATATGGAACAAATGAATTTCATCTTGAAATAGTTCATCAGGAAAACGTCCATTCAGTGAAACTTAGGTTAAAACTTAAATAACATGGAAATAAAAGCATTAATAGTTGATGATGAACCATTGGCACAAAATGTAATAGAACAGTTTGCCCGAAAGATTCCAAATTTATTAATTGCCGGAAAATGCAACGACGCTATTGCAGCACATCAATGGATGCAGGAGAATAATGCTGATTTAATTTTTCTTGACATTAACATGCCAAAACTTTCCGGAATTTCATTTTTAAAAAATCTGAAAGATGCCCCGTTGGTTATATTTACAACAGCCTATTCAGAATATGCACTTGAAGGATTTGAGCTAAACGCTGTGGATTACCTGAAAAAACCTTTTTCTTTCGACAGGTTCTGCAAGGCATTTTTTAAAGCAGAGGAATTACTTTCTCTAAAACATACAGCGAAGTTAAAAGAGCCGGATTTGTCGGTAGAAAAGCAATTCTTTTTCATCAAATCAAATAAAAAAACCTATAAAATAAATTTTTCTGAAATCTGCCATATTGAAGGCCTGGGAGATTATATTCAAGTGCATCTTGAAAACCAAAAAATTGTAACAAATCTTTCAATGAAAAGAATATTGGAAATCCTCCCTGAAACAATGTTTTACCGCATTCACAAGTCATACATTATCTCGCTCGAGAAAATAGAATTAGTGGAAGGGAATTCTGTATTGGTTAATAAAAAACGTCTTCCAGTAGGGAACAGTTACCGGCAACAATTTATGGATTTTATTAACGAAAACATGTAATCAGACCAAAAAGCCCTGCTTTTTTAAAGTATTAAGCATCTTTCCCGAGAAATGCTCATTATCGGCTTTTTTATACCGAATATCAGTGAATATCTGCGCAAGGCTTTCCTTGTTGTTTTCCGTTACATAACGTTTCATTTCCTCCAGGCTTTCTTTGTAGGCATACAGCTCATTTAGCCGTTCCTCAGAATAATCACTGTATCTTTCGTAATGAACCACCCCTTCCATCGGCAAACGGTCAGTAAGCGCGGGATACTCATCAGGATAGCCCAGTGCCACAGTAGTGACAGGAAACGTTAAACGGGGCAGGTTAAGCGTCTCAATTATTTCCTCAGCATTATATGTTGTTGTGCCCAGGTAACAAATACCAAGGCCATTATTTTCAGCAGCTACACATACATTTTGAGCCACCAGAAGCGCATCGATGGATGCCGTGAAAAAAGATAAAAAATTAGCGTAACCAGGTTCTGCTTTATTTATGCTGCACCACTTGCTAAACCGGTTAAAATCTGCAACAAATGTTATCAATACAGAAGCATTGGTAACAACCTTCTGATTAAAGTGCAGCGGAGCCAGCCGGTTTTTTGCTTCTTCATCCTGTGTAATAATCATGCTGTAGGTCTGCATATTGCCCGTCGTGGAAGCACGTGTTCCTGAATAAAGTATATCGTTTAGAATTTCGGGAGCAATTGGTTTTTCTAAAAACTTGCGGATAGTTACATGCCTGTTTAATAACTCCATATAAATAAAAAAATAGGTGCATCAGCAAAAGTAATGAATAACCCCGGCATTTATGCCGGGAATAAAGGGAAAGAGGATAGTAATAACAAAAAAAGGGGAAGCTAAAGCTTCCCCCCTTCTTAATCAATCAATTCGGTATTACCTTTTAACAATCCTATCTGATTTGACCATTCCATCCTCAGTGAATAAACTGATTACATACACTCCGCTAACAAGTCTGGAAGTGCTAACTGTACGTTCAGGATACTGTACATCCATAACCCTTTGACCGGCAATGTTTGTAATTACTACCCTGCTCAGTTTGTCGCTGTTATCAATGTTAATAACATCGTTGAATGGGTTCGGATATATTTTGTAATCAGCAGCTGAAATGATAGTAGCATCGGTTTCAACAGTGATGTCATAAATATCAGATTCCATTCTTGGTTCCACTCTGTAGTTACTCATTCTGGCGTTTACAACACCAGCAACATTGTAGAAGTTACCTTCAACAAGTGCATCGTAAGTGAAGAACCAGTCGTTGACATTAACATTATCAGTAGTTTCATAATAAATGTTCCATACTCCGTTGTTGTCGGCAGCAGCAGCACGTGCACCACGAACTTCAACATATACACTTTCGTACATTTCAGCTTTTACATCTGAAGGAGCATCCACAACTACAGCTTCTACTGTAAGAGTAGCCTCAACTACTTCAACAACATCAGCATCAATGGTTGTTACTTCTGAAGTTTCAGTAACTGTACCCTCAACAACAGCTCCGTCGCCGATTGCAAGTTCTGCAGTTTGTCCGTAAGCTACCCAGATACCGCTCCATGCTGCATTGGCATCCTGCATGAAGAAACCTTCATTTGCAGATATAGCAGTAATGGTACCGGTTACACTTACCAATTCATCAATCATTGGTGAAGCGCTGCCGGTTCCCTGGATTTCAGCAATTGAAACGCTCAGGTCTTCGGTTGAGAATGTCCAGGCTGCTTCATCAGAAACACCTCCCCAAACATTTTCCCATTCGTCTTCAATGAATCCACCGTCAACAGTAACAAAATATTCTGTTCCATATTTCAGTGTTCCGTATGTACGCCAGTCGTAAGCAACTGTAATAACTGTATCATTTACCATGTCGGCAGTTACCGGGATCACCAGGGTTGGTTCTGTTGCACCAACTTCTGTAACAACCAGGTTTCCTGCACCAACAACAGTCACAGTTTCGTTGAATTCCATAACGAATACAGGCTGGTTGCCTTCTATTTCAACTTCATCAGGTGACCATGTTACCAGTTCAGGTGCCACACCGTCATCCTGAGTTGTGAAATTCCAGCTTGACATCTGTACCAGACCGGCAAATGGTTCAGGTACTACACTAACATTGGTGATAGCTCCTGCAGGAACGATTATGTAATAATTACCAGCCTCAGCTTCAAGTAAACCTTCCAGGCTGAATGTAACCACTCGTCCGTTGAATGTAACTTCGTCGCCGTTTACATCGAATGTATGAACAACTTCACCACTTCCACCACGGCGCAGGGTAATATTACCTGTACCAGGCTGAACTTCGATATCGAACACCATTCTGGCAACAGTTCTCAGGCTGACATCTGTAGCGTCATCTTCCGGAGTCAGTGATACGATTACCGGTGGTTCATTAATTTCAGTTGTGAATGTCCAGAAGGTTCTGGTAACAGCTTCATTACCTAAGGTCGGATCAGCTACAAGTACAAAGGTACCTTCAGCCACTTCAACCTGGTATTGTGTATTTTGTTCCAGATCGGCTATATCAAGTGTAACAACAGTATTGTCACCATTGAAAACAAAAGTTCCGTCGTTCACACGTATAAGCTCAACAGCAACTCCTGCGGCAGTATATAATGCCACGTAGCCAGTATCATTCAATTCAACCGGACGGTCGAATGTGATTCTCAGGCTGGAATTAACCGGTGCATTGCCACCAACAGGTGAAACATTAACCACAACAGGTGCAGCCAGTACATCACTTATAGTGAAATTCCAGCCATCTTCTTCTGTTACACCTATCCAGGCATTTCCTGAAACATCAGTGATAACACCTTCAGGAATAATAACAAAATATTCCTGTCCTGCTGTTAATCCTGACAGTTCAGTTATTTCAACAAATTTCTCATCATCAGCATCTACTGTAATTTCAGATGCATCAATTGTAAGAGCAACCGGACCAAAAGCTTCCCTGATTTCGATAGTACCGGCTCCAATCATTACATCTTCGTCAAATGAAATTGACATTGTTGCAGATAATGGAGCAATTCCTCCCTTAGCAGGATAGAATGATAATGCATCAGGTGCTACAACATCGGTAGTTAAGTAATCATTCGATTCACCAGTTGTCAAAATCCTTACATTACCTACACCTAATTGAAGTTTGTTGTCAACTACTGTAAGAACATATTCCTCTTCACTGTCAAGAACACTGTTTGGAGTAATTACAATAACAGACTCGTCAGCAGTTCTTGATTCAACTGAAGCTGTGAAAGGAACATTGGTAGCTCCGTGAGTCAGTGTAACAGCACCTGCTCCTGCAGTAGCTCCCTGAAGATAAGTAGGAGTAACCGGGATATTATTTTCTGATGCTGTAGTACTATAGGTATTCAGCTCACCACTGAAGATGATGCGGAATGCCTGGTCAACAGGAACAACAGTTGGTTTTGTATCGTCACCGTTATCCGGTTCAAATTCAATATAAGTTGCAGTTACAGCTTCTGATACAACTGTGAAAGTAGCTGATTCTGCTGCCACTTCATTTTCCGCTGCATCCATGAAACCTTCAGTAAATCCATAAGTATATACTCCATCATAATCAAATGACTCAGCCGGATCAATAGTTATAACTTTTTTGGCGGCGTCAATTGTAGCAGTATGAGCAACAGCAACTGAATCATCTTTCATCAGGTAAACCATAGTTTCCAGATCGAACTTATCAATTGCCGTACCGTCTGTCAATAATAAAGCCTCACTGAATGTGATTGTCAGATTAGTCGTACGGCTAACCTCGTCATCACCATCTTCAGGATCAAAGGTAGCAACAGGTGCTACATTGTCAACAATATTAAACCATCCAAGAATAACCGGAGTGTATGGATTCCCGCTTTCATCTTCAAATGCGCTGCCAAGAATTTTCAATTCATACTGGCGACTTACTGCTGATAACGTTCCATCTTCCCTTGGCAGGAAGTCACGACTTGGATCGATTATTACATCATTCCCGTCGAAGGTTATACTGGAAGCTTCTACTACTTCATATATATCCCAGTTAGCAGCATTATATGCACCACCATCAAAATTGTAATTCCTAATCTCGATAAGGAAATTCTCAGTTAATTGTACAGGTTCACTAAATGTCAATGTAAATACCTGGTCCACATCAACCGGGTCATCTGTAGCTTGAATATCAGGATCAATTCCAACAAATGAAGGAGCAGTATCGTCAGCCAGTCCAACTATCCATGCATTATCACCCAGGCCAACTTGTCCATCCCAGGTATTACCGGCTGCATCAGCAACAGCGCCCCCAGCTATCTCAACTATAAATTCCTGATCATCAGCATATGTTAATACTTCTGTTGAAGTAAAAATCAATGAATCTTCCTTCGCTGTGGCTGTTAAAGCCACTTCATCAATTATTTCCAAAGTACCGGCTAAACGGATAACGGCAATAGCTCCACCAGGAACCACATCTTCAGAGAATGTCAACTGAAGTACGCCACCATTTGTAAAAGTATTTGTTGCTTCAACCAATGTTGGTTTGGTAATATCGTCAGTATCAACTTCCACTGATTTAACAGCAGAAACATTACCGGTTGCATCAACAGCTACAGCATAAACAGTATAGGTAGTTTCCGAAACGATATCGGTATCAACAGTAACTGTTTCAGTTCCACTCTCGTAATCTTCAATTGCGGTACCTGCCATAACTTCTTCAGCAGTCATTGTAGCTGCTTCCCCTTCGGCAACCAGCCAGTAAATGTTACCAGCTTCGTTTGATGATACATCAAAATCGAATTCTTCTCCTTCAACATCACCAAGAGCCAATGTAACAGTCGGAGCTACGTAATCAGAAATATCGAAACTCTCAGTTCCGGTAACAGCTTGATGGTTTACCTGTCCGCGAATACCAGTAGAAGTAACTTCAACTGTCTGACCTGAATTTGTAGTTGTCAATGCAGGAATGAATGATGCATTTTCAATAACGATTACAGTTTTTTCAGCATTAATATTTCCTGTGAAAGCAACTGGCGTTCCACCAACTGTAAGGGTGAATAAATTAGCTACGTCAGCATTTGCAATGGTTGAACCATTAGTTTTTTCAACCGGCTTGCTGAATGTAACAACGATATCGCTTGTGATGTCCATACCTTCACCACGTTCGGTATAAGTCACGTCCCATGTCGGAGCTTTTACATCCATGGTAAAGAAATTCCAACCTGCCTCATCAGCAGCATTATAACTTGTTATTCCGGCAAAATTTGCAGCTGTTGGAAGCGACTTGTCTTTAAACATTCCACTTTCTACAAGAATAAAATATTCTTTTCCTGCTACCAGTTCGAATCCTTCGAAATTCAAGGTAACAACATTGCCATCAACCTGTACATTTGTACTGGTAACAAGCACAGCACCTCTCTGAATGTCATCGTTGGCAGTGGCAGTTCCGTCACCATTCAAAACAGCACGGTTAGTACCGGTTCCTTTTTCAAACAGGAATGCAACTGTTCCGGAAGCGCCTTTAACTACTTCTTCTGAGAATTCAATAACAAAGTCAGTAGTCCCGGCAGCAACTAAATCTTCCTCGTCAGCAGGATCAAGTGATACGATTGACGGAGCAGGATTAGCTACAGTGGTAAATGTATATGTAAGTACATCGTTTAAATTTCCGCCAGCATCTTTAAATGCACCTGCAGGAACTGTTACGACATAATCTGTCCCGTATTGAGTAAAATCAGCATGAGGAACAGTGATGGTTCCTTCTTCGTTATCAATAACTGCGTTTGCTACTGCAACAGTTTTAACATCTGTAGTTCCGGCAGCAATTGTAATGTTACCAGTTCCAACAACAACTTCTTCACTTGCATCAATTACAACATCAGCATTCAATGCCACACCGGTAGCACCTGATGCAGGGGTATTAGCTGTCAATACTGGTTTTATAACATCTGCAGCTGTAAATGTCCAATCTTCAGCCTCGATACCAGCAAAAGTTTTAGTGTTACTTGCATTTGCAACAACTACGTCGGAATCAATTGTAATATAATATTCACCTTCAGATACCAAAACAACATCTTCGAAAGTAACAGTCAATGTACTTCCCTGGAATGCTGCAGGAGCTATAGCTACCTGTTTAACGATAGCATCATTTGAGTCGTAAAGCGTAGCATTATTTGGTGTAGGCATCGTCGGATTAGCCTTAACCGCTTCAGTAAAAGTTATTGTTGCAACAAGGTCACCAGCGGTATTTACTTTTACACCAGTAGCTTCATGTGCAGGCACTAACCCATCTTCAGCTACTTCTACCTGATCAGGAGTTGCAGGCGTAAAAGTAAATGTTGAGAATGCAGAAGCATTTTTATTAACACCGTCGGTAGCAATACCACCGCCAACACCGTAATAGTATGTTTCTCCGTCAACCAGGTCAGCTGAAGGATCAATTGTTATTACTCTTCCGCTCAAAGAAGCTGTGAATCCAAGATTTGCACCATCAGCTCCATCTTCTTTTAAAATTACCAAATCTTCAACGTCCCCGGCAATAGTTACATCTTCGCTGAATGTAATCGTAAGATTAGCAGCAGAAGTCTTGTCGGTAACAGTGCCGCTGTGACTGAATGCAATAGTTGGAGCAACATAATCGACCATAGTGAAAGTTGATGTACCTGGATCAACAAATGCTTCTTCATTAACATCTTCAACATCGGTATAATCGAATGCCAGGTAATAAACTCCTTCACTTTTAAGGACTTCAGTCGGAACAACAGTAATAGTCATTTTTGCAGCATCCCACTCAACAGCAAAAGGAACATCGGCACCTGAGGCGTTATCTACCTTAAATGTAATTGAACCTTTAATGTTTTCAGCGGTAATTTCAGCAGGAGTTGTTCCACTAACCAAAGCTTTTTTGGAGAACTTAATGGTAGGGTTGGTACCTTCCTTAACAGCAGTTGCAACATCTGCAGGATTATAAGTAATAGTGGCAGCGCCAAAATCACCGGTTGTTATTTCATAGGTTAAGTGTTCATTGCTGAATGCATTGTCACTTAAATCTTCAAATGAATTGGCCCTGATTTTAACAACATAAGTTGAATTCGGTTGCAAATCATTGGTTGGATTAATTGTAATAACCGATGAAGCATAATTTGCACTAAAAGGAACAGCAACATTATTCAGTTCAAGCGTAATGTAGCCAAACCATTGAGCAGCGCTTGTTAAACCGTCCATAGCTGTACCGTCAACCAGTCTTACTTCTTCTGAAAAATCAATTTCTATATTGTCACTTGCAGCTGGTGGGTCGCTTTCATCAAGCGCTACAGTTACTGTAGGAGCAATATTATCTGCAGCATTAAATTGCCATGCAGTGGTTGTTACATATGTACTTGCATAATCATTACCAGCAACATCTTCAATATATCCGTTCGGAATAATTACATAATAACCAACACCGCTGTCCAGACCATCAAAGCGTGCAGTCATAAACCATTTTCCAGCATCGGCCTCTTTACCTTCTGTAATAATAACTTCCTCAGCAGGAACAGTTCTTTCAGTTGCATTATTGTCTTGTCTTTTAATTAAAAGATCACCGCTTCCGGCAACAACTTCTTCATTGAAAGTCAATTCAACACCAACTGTAACGTTTTCTTCATTAACAACAGTTGGGAATGAAGCCAAAGGTGCGGTATTGTCAAGAGTAGTAAAGTTTACTTCTTCTGCTTCAGTCTGTACTGCTGCTTCTTCATTTTCAGCTACTATGTATACTGTATACGCAGTTCCGCTGGTTAAACCAGTAAGAGCAACTGAAACCGAATTATTATCATCTGTTTCTTCTTCTGTATAGTCAGCCGGAAAAGCAGGATCTGCAGCGGCAGCTGGCTGAACAACATACCAAACTGAACCAGCTTCATTTACAGTTACATCTAATGTAGCAGAAGTATAGCTGATATTGGTTACACCAGCTTCAGTTACAAAAGGTGCAGAATAATCCCTTGAACTGAATGTCCAGGTTGAATTATTCATAATGCCTGCAAATTTATTGGCATTTGGTGATGCATCGGTGAAAGCACCAGCCTCAATATTAACATAGTATTCAGTTAATTCACCAACATAGGCATTCTGGTCAACTGTAACAGTAGCAACATTGCCTGCAACTGAAGTGTTTGCATCACTAATTGTAACGATGTCAACAATAGTTCCATTGGCTTTGTATAACCATACTTTTTTACCATCAACAGCAGTTATGGCTTCATCAAATTCGATTTCCACATCGAATGGAGTTTCCACATCAACATTAGTTGCCTCATTGGCAGGAGTTAATGCTTCAACAACCGGTGCAGTATAATCTCCGGTAGTGAATGTCCATGTCCCTGCAGCAATACCGCCAAATACCTCTCCATCTTCATTTTGTATGGCATTATTGGTAATTGTTACAGAATAAGTGGTACCATCGGCAAGGCTGGCTCCGTGCTGAACTTTAAGTGAATCAGCAACGATGACAGCATTAGCGCTACCGGCTACAAGGGCAACTGTTTTTATTGGAGTTGCACCACGCCAAACAGTTAAAGTACCCCCTGTTGAGGTAAATTCAATGTCCTGATCGAATGTGACCACCAGATGTGTGGTCGTAGGCTTCACATTAACTGCTCCGTATGCAGGCTTGGTCGATTCGAGCTGGGGGGCAGCTGAAAATGACGAAAAGCCAAACACGCAGAGTAAAATCAATGTGCTAAATAGCAAAGTAAAAGATTTTCTCATAGCATTTCTTTTTAAATTGAACTTAATTGATTGATTGATTGAATGATTAAAAATTTATATTGTTTTTTGTATCTTGTTTAAGTTTATTCCTGATAATTTTTAGCTAAACTTCACAAACCTATAAAAAATATCAGCAAAGTACAAGTGATTTGCTGAATAATTAACAGGTTGCTCTTCTTTGTTATCAACAGTTTGACGTCCATATCTTCACCGATGTGTTAACAATCTGCAATTTTAGTTTTATTTTCTTAAATAATGACAATAAAAAGCAAATATTTTCGATTACTTTTAAAATAACTGCAAGAATTCAATCACAAACGATCATGAAATATTTACCTTTTGCTGTCAATGTCCTGACTAAATATCCACAACTGCTTAAAAACCCTACCTTTATAATAAAGAACCCTACCTTTATAATAAAGCCTTTTATGACATTTATAAAAATATTTTTATTCCTTTTTATTATCGCAATGGCATCCTCATGTAAAACCTGCAATTGTCCGGCTTATTCATACCAGAAGAATTTTAATACGATGGGGAAGACTAAATATATAAATACAAATCCAACAGCATCTAAAAAAAATTCTCCGGATAGATTAATATTTTCTTCTACGAAATTGGTTTTAGAAGTAAATTCCATCTAAATTCTCCTGGCTTGTGCATTAAAGGCCACTTTTAACTTACTTGATCAGTTTTTTCGACAGCATAAAACCTGTCTAATAATTTGACAAAAAATATATTAGACAAAATTTAACCTCTTTAGAATTGAATATTTTTGTTAAATCAGCCGGTTGCACACGAATTTTTGCCGGAAAAGCCGCTTTCAACCAACGTCATTTTTTATTTTCCATCACTCATTTGGCAATATGACGCTTTAAATTAACATTAACGTTCCGAATGATACTTCTGAAAAGAAGAAACAAATTTGAATCTGTAATAATTATATATTTACTTTGTATAGAATTAAAATTCAGGATAAAGCCTAAAGGAAATCCTGAAAGGAAAAAAACAATAGAAATATTATAAATTAAAATTTACTCTACAATGGCAAAAATTAAAATTGGAATTAATGGTTTTGGGCGTATCGGACGTTTGTTTTTCCGTGCTGCAGTAGCAAATGAAAACGTAGAAGTAGTAGGTATCAACGATCTTATTGAGGTTGACTACATAGCTTACATGCTAAAATACGATTCAACCCACGGACCTTTTAAAGGTGATGTTTCAGTTGAAAATGGTATGCTGGTTGTTAATGGCCAGAAAATCAGAATCACTAATGAACCAAATCCTGCCAATTTGAAGTGGGGTGAAGTAGGCGCTGAGTATGTACTTGAATCAACAGGCTTGTTTTTAACAAAAGAAAAGGCACAAGGTCATATTGATGCAGGCGCTAAAAAAGTTGTTATGTCGGCTCCGTCGAAAGACGATACCCCAATGTTTGTAATGGGTGTAAACCAAAAAAGCTATAAAAATGACATGACATTTGTATCAAATGCATCCTGTACAACCAACTGCCTGGCTCCGATAGCAAAAGTACTGAACGACAAGTTCGGCATTGTTGAAGGTTTGATGACTACCGTTCATGCAACCACTGCAACGCAGAAAACTGTTGATTCTCCTTCGAAAAAAGACTGGCGTGGTGGCCGTGGTGCAGCTCAAAACATTATCCCTTCCTCAACAGGAGCTGCAAAAGCAGTGGGTAAAGTAATTCCTGCCCTTAACGGCAAACTTACAGGTATGGCTTTCAGGGTTCCTACCCCTAACGTTTCGGTTGTTGACCTTACCGTACGTCTGGAAAAAGGAGCTTCATACGAAAAAGTATGCGCTGCCATGAAAGAAGCTTCAGAAGGTGAATTAAAAGGCATCCTTGGTTATACTGAAGATGCGGTTGTATCAACCGATTTCCTGGGCGATGCACGTACTTCAATTTTCGATGCCGGCGCCGGAATCGGCCTGAACGACAACTTCGTAAAAGTTGTTTCATGGTACGATAACGAATGGGGTTATTCAGTAAAAACCCTCGAACTGATCATCTACATGGATTCAGTAAAATAATTAGCCTTATATATATAATGGTATAAAAAGGGACACCAGCAGGTGTCCCTTTTTTTGTTGCTGCCCAAACTTATCTGCCTGCATCCATATACTTGCCCATTTCTTATATATCACTGAACTTTCCTCATCAACAGCCCCCCTTCAGTCAATTAGCAGCTATGGACCAAAGATCAACCCAAAAGTATTCAACCTATAATTGAACTCGCATCAAACTCACATTAAACTCACATTAAACTCGCATTAAATTCACGATTTCACGACTTCGATGTGACTTAAATGCGACTTTGATCTGAAAGTAACCCATAAGAAAGAACTGGTTGAATCCTGTAAAGTATCGTATTGGCCTGATTCTAAACGTTATAAAGTTCATCTGATATGAAAACATACACGCTGTTAACAAAACAAATAGTATTGCCAGGGCTCTTTTTTGCCAATAGCTGACTAAAAACCCCTAAAAATGAGTGTTCCGAAAAAATGTAACGTTTAAACGGAGCTTTGCCCAACAAATAAAATTTGATTTAAATTGCAACCTTGGAAAAATTATCGGTGGCGTACCTTGAGAATAAAATAAAACCTGATTATTCGTACCTGAGCGATTCGATGGGATCGAGACGGGCGGCTTTTCGGGCGGGATAGTAACCGGAAACAACACCTACAATAAAACAAAGCACCACCCCCACGATAATCCACGTCCAGGGAATGATGAAACTGGAACCGATTAACGATGAAACCAAATTTCCAATGATGATTCCTGCAACAATTCCAATAATTCCACCTACCTGACCAATAAATACAGCCTCGAGTAAAAACTGCTGCTGTATAGTAGATGCTTTTGCACCAATTGCTTTTCGAACACCAATTTCGCGGGTGCGTTCGGTTACAGAAACCAGCATGATGTTCATCAATCCGATAGCAGCCCCAAAAAGTGTAATAAGTCCGATGATGGTGGCTACCATGGTTATATTCTTTATGTTATTAAGAAGAATATTCACAATATTGTCGCTTTTTTCAATGTTGAAGTCCGATTCATCGTAAACGTTTAAGGAACGTACATTTCTGAATACTGCTTCAGCCTGGCCGATTGCCATTTCCATTTTTTCGGCTCCGTCAACCATCACCTGGACATCGAAATTCATTCCCGGTCGTGAAAAGTAAGTGCGTGTGTTGGTATAGGGAATAAAACAAACCAGGTCGTTACTGATTCCCATTCCACTTCCCTTACTTTTTAAAATTCCAATCACCTTATATTTACCACCTCCAATGCTTATAACTTTCTGCAATGGGTTTTCATTTCCTTTAAAAAGTCTCTTTACAACATCATTTCCAATTAACACTACATTCCTGCCGTTGGTTATTTCGTGCTCGTTAAAACTTCTCCCCTGCCCAATTTCGAAGCCGGCAGTTTGCAGGTAATTTTCATCGATGCCACGAACATTAACATTCGGATTTGTTTTTTCAGTTCCATATTTTATTGTAGCGCTGCCTGATGCATTTACCGATATGGCAGTTATTGCAGGAAAACTATATTGTTCCTTGAAATTTTTTGCCTGGTAGTAAGATATGTACGAATGATTTTTTGACCGGTACCTGTTGTTACCAACCTGGACCTGCATTCCACGACTGGTAATTGTAAAAGTATATGCTCCCATGAAAGTGAATTCGCGGGTAATAGAGTTCTTTATCGAATCGATGGCAGTTAAAATACCTATCAGCGCGGTTATTCCTACAGCAATAATCATTACTGTAAGAACAGTCCGCAACATGTTTGAACGGATTGAAATACCAGCTATCCGAATGTTTTCAAAAAATGATACTACCTGCTGCATATGATATCGGTTTCCAGGCTATAAGTAAAGCAAAACTGATGTAAATTACAATCTTATTACCATTTAATATTAAACCTGATTTGACGAACACATGACGGAAATGTTCGATAATTTTCATTGGTTTATGTTTTTTAACATTTTTTATAACTATTGAAATTTGGTCTAAAAATTACTCCATCCAAAATATATCTTTTCACAAAAGTTTTAGTTTCCAGGCATATATAGCTTATTAATAAAAAATTACTTTGTAATATTATCTGATTATTATGAATTCCTGAGATTTCCGGTCTTCTCAAAATAGAACAAGTGATAAAAAAGGTTCTTAATTTTGACAACATAAATATGTTCGCAATTATGATTTATCATTTTAGAATTACCTCACCGGAATCAAAAAAATTTCACCTCGAAGTGGAATTGGACGGCGAACATACATTTTTCAATTTTCACACTCTCATCCAAAAAAGCATTGGTTTTGAGTCGTACCAGTTGGCTTCATTTTTTATTCACGACCAAAACGGAAGAAATCAAAAAGAAATTTCACTTCTTAATACCGGGTTTTATGGAGGTTCTTACCTTATTATGCAAAAAACATGTTTAACCGATGTTATTGAACTAAAACCTCAACAATTGTTTTACACTTATGATTTTATAAGCGACAGATCTTTGAATATTGAATTAACAGGTATTGTTATGGAAAGAAATCTTAACGAACCGGTGGTTCTGCTTAAGCAGGGTGACGCACCGGTACAGGTATATGAAGAGGATTCTTATATACCCGAATCTGCCAAATTTCAGGAGGAGGAAGTCTTAATGGATTTTGGCATTGTAGATGATTATAATGAACTTTATGGCGAAATGGAGGATTTTTAACTGCATTTCAATTAAAATTAAAATTTTATTCAGGCTGTTCAATTAATTTTGGACAGTCTTTTTTATTCAATAAATTTTACTGAAGCAAAATCAGCATTTTGAAATTCCTTATAATAATAACCGGACCTACTGCTATTGGCAAAACAACCGCTGCTATTGAAACGGCCAGATATTTTCAAACAGATATTGTTTCGGCCGATTCGCGTCAAATCTTCCGCGAATTGTCGATTGGTACTGCTGTTCCATCTCCATCTGAACTGGCAGCAGTAAAACATCATTTTATACACTCCCATTCACTATACGACAGCTACAATGCCAGCCGTTATGAAACAGAAGCAATTGAATTACTCGAAGCACTATTCAAAAAAAAGGACATTGTTGTGATGACAGGAGGTTCAATGCTTTACATTGATGCAATATGCAAGGGGATTGACGATATACCCGACATTGATCCGGAATTGCGGAAGAACCTGAAAACCCGTCTTGAATCGGAAGGCATTGAAAGTCTCCGTCTTCAATTAAAGAAACTTGACCCCAGTTATTACAGCCAGGCAGATCTGAAAAATCCTGCACGAATTGTTCATGCCCTCGAAGTATGCATGATGACGGGAAGGCCCTATTCATCGTTCAGAAAGGAAGTTCCCAAAAAGCGCAGCTTCTGCATACTGAAAACTGCCCTGAACTGCAACCGGGATGAACTTCATAACCGGATAAACAACAGGGTTGATGATATGATTGCCCGGGGACTGGAACAGGAAGCTTTTCAGATGTTTCCCTTGAGGCACCTGAATTCACTAAATACTGTTGGCTACCGTGAATTCTTCGACTATTTTGAAGGCAAAACCTCCAAAGAGACAGCGATTGAGCTTATTAAGCGAAATACCCGCCGGTATGCCCGCAAACAAATTACGTGGTTCAGAAAAGATGCGGATGTTAACTGGTTCAAACCGAATGAAATGACCCGCTTATTAGAATTCATCGATAAATCAATTCGGAACAAATGACAAAAGCAGGTAATTTTGTAATCAGGGTTTATGGTATTGTATTAAACAACAGAAACGAAGTACTGATAACCGACGAATTTCAGTTGGGTATGCAGATGACAAAATTTCCCGGGGGAGGATTAGATTTCGGAGAGGGAACCATCGATTGCCTGAGGCGGGAATTCAGGGAAGAATGCAACGGGCAGGAAATTAAAAACATACGCCACTTTTACACCACCGACTATTTTCAGCAGGCACTCTTTTATGAAAACGCCCAGCTCATTAGCATATATTACCTTGCCGACCTTGAGCTTCCACTGCAATTTACGATTTCTGAAAAACCCTTCGATTTCAACAAGATGGAGAACGGAAATCAAAGTTTCAGATGGTTAAGCCTTACTGACGCCTCTTCCGATGAGCTTTCTTTTCCTGTCGATAAAATTGTTCTAACAAAACTCATTCAGCGGTGAATGCTATCAGTCTGCTGTGGCTCAACTGAGAATGGCATCTGCATAATTGCTCCAGCTCATCTCTCTTGATGATTCCTCCACATTTTCTCGATTCACAGGTGATTCGATAATCTTCTCCATAGCTTCAGCCATTGAATCAATATCTTCCGGTTCTGCCAGGTAACCATTATAACCATCCTTCACCGTTTCAGGGAAATGCCCTACCCTTGTAGCAAGAACAGGCAATTTGAAATTGTATGCGATGGATTCCACTCCGGAAGGTGTGGCATATAAATAATAAAGCACGATGGCTTCGCTCACCTGGAAATATTTATTGACGTCCTCGTTTGGCACAAAATCATTCATAACAAAAACCTTGTCGCCAATCCCTAGCTGTTCGATTAATTCCAACGGGCGGTAATTCTTTTCATCGTCTTCTTTTTTCAACATGACCGATTTGGCCAGCCCGAAAACAAGTTGCTTTATGCGTGTTGAAAACTTCGTGTTATCAAGGGTTTGCCAAAAGGACTCACCTACTATCAGCAGTGAAACATCGTCTCGCTTTTGCGCAATTTTTGCAAATGCTTCAATGGCATTATGTAACCCCTTGTACTTTCGAATGAAGCCAAAAAACAGAAATGCATGTTTACGTATGCCCCACTCCTCTTTTTGTTTTTCTGCATCGAAATCCGGATCGGGTTTGAACATGTTGTATACCGGATGGTACAGTTTAATTATTGGTATCCTGTCTGATGTTTCGGGTTTCTGATGCTCTGCCACATAATAGAACTGCTTTTGTGGAAACAGGCTTTCCAGCTCTCTGCCCGTCTTCAGTGAATGCACAATAAAGGAATCGGCAACCGACAATGCATATTTTGTTAACAGGCGATCGGGTTTACTGTTTTCTTTCTGAATTACAAAATGCAGATCAAATATAACCTCAATACTGGTCTGTTTTTTAAGCAGGCGTACAATTCTTCCAAGCGGAAGACCTTGTATGGCTATGCTCCACTGGAAAATCACCTTTGCCGGATTTATTTTTCGGATGAGGGCTGCAGTTTTGCCCCAGCTAACAGGATTATTGTAATTGGTTATATAATGCACTTTTATGTTGGTGCCCTGCAGTAAATCGGTCTTGCTTTTCCTGTCTATAAAATCACGGGGAATAATGGAGGGATACTGCTGAGTCCAGGATACAATATGTACTTCCACATCCTTTTTTTCATCGAGAGCTTTGGCTAACGAAGTATTATAATTAGCCAGACCGCCTTTAAAAACCGGTCCGGCACCAAAACATACTATCTTTTCCATTTAGGCCTCTTCGTTTTTGATTCGTTCAACGGCTGCTTCATATACCCTGCGCATACCTTCTTCCACAGAAATTTTTGGTTTCCATCCAAATCTTTCATTAACCAGGTCCATGTTGGCATAACGTGAATGTACCCCCACCGGTTTGTCAAGCAACTGTTTTACCTGGGGTTTGTAACCGGCAATTTTTGAAAAGACTTCAATTATTTCAAGGAACGACAAAAGTTTTCCTGAGCCAATATTGTAAGCCGATCCGTCTGAAACATTATCCATCAGCATCTGAATAAAATCGAGTACATCCTCGATATGAACGAAATCGCGTCCCTGCTTACCGGTTCCCCATACTTCGAACGGATCTTCACGTCGGGCGGCACGTGCAGCAATTGCCGGTACGGGGTAAGATAGATCCTGGTCCTCGCCATAGCCGGAAAAAGGACGGATGCAAACAATGGAAATGTCGTAATGCCTGGCGGCAATCTGTGCCAGAAACTCTCCTGTCAGTTTCGACCAACCATAGGTCATGTCAGGAGTTCCCAGGTTGCCCTCGAAATCGATATCGCTTTCTTTTAACGAAATAGCTGCCTGATCGGTTTGCAGGCTTACCGGGTAAGCAGCGCTGGAACTGGGATACAAAACCCTGTCGGGCTTATGCCGTGTGACCCAGTAAAAAAATTCGGCATCGATTGACAAATCAAGCGCTACCATCATCGGATCGCCTTCAATTTTTGAGCGCCCGCCCACTATAGCAGCAAAATGATACACATCGCTGAATTTATCAAACTCAAGCTGATACTTTTCCTGTAAAAAACGCGGATTCTCACGAAGGAAAAACAAAAAGTCGCGAAAATCCCCTTTCCAGAACAGTAACCGCTCATCTTCACCTATCAGCTCCAGGTCATCGTTCTTTTTAGACGAAAATCCCGGTAACCATTTTGTAGGATGAGTACCAATCGACAGATCATCAACTACAAAAACCCGGTCACCTGTTGTTTTTAACAGCCGCTTTACCATGTTCCGGCCAACAAAACCGCAACCACCCGAAACCAAATGTATTTTCATTCTTTGATATTTTAATTTTTTTGTTCTAACAGAAAAAAGAATCATTTCTTTTTAGCTAACAAACGGCTAAAAAGTATGATGTACTTCATTATCAGTATATGTTACCTGCACACAATAAATTATTTAATTATGTATCTTTCACAAATATTCAAAATAAGAAGATACAAAAAAACTATTTAAGTCAATTTTGGTTTAAGATTCCTTAAAATTGGTGATTTTTACCGAAAATATCTGAAAAACAAAAATTATTTTCAATTTTCATAAGAAATGGGGTTACTTCAACATACGTTAAAAGAGAGCGGTAAAATAATTCAGGAGATTGAACAAAGCACAGAAATTTCCGAAGTACTTGAGAATATTGTCGCTCAGGTTGTTTCCTGCTTCCGCAGCGGCAATAAAGTTATGTTTTGCGGAAACGGTGGAAGCGCGGCCGAAGCTCAACACCTTGCGGCTGAATTATCAGGCAAGTTTTATCTCGACCGCCAACCATTGCCAGCTGAGGCGTTGCATGTAAACACATCATATATAACCGCTGTTGCAAACGACTATGCATTCAGTAAAATCTATTCACGCTATATTACCGGTGTCGGAAAAAAAGGAGATGTGCTTATTGGTTTGTCTACATCAGGAAACTCAGAAAATGTTGTTGAAGCTTTTCGCTCGGCAAGGGAAAAAGAAATAATTACGGTTGCTTTTACAGGAACAACAGGAGGCTTGTTACGCACCCTTTCCGATTATATTATATGCATCCCTTCGGAGAATGTTCCCAGGATCCAGGAGATGCATCTTATTCTTGGGCACATAATTTGCGAAAAGGTTGAAAGTAGCCTGTTTGAAAACTCTTCAGGATTAAAAAAGAGTTAATAATCTTCATTTTATTGAAAAATGAATGGCCGGAACCCGAAAAATTAAAAACTTTGGGATACATCTGGAGAGAGAGGGAGTAGTTTTGGAATAAATTAATAAACAGATAATTGCAACACTTTAATCAAGCTGAAATACGACAGATTGAAGACCGTTACCAGGATTTTCTAAAAGTAATAAAGAGTAAATTCGATGAGGAACGGCTTGCGCGAATCGAAAAAGCATTTCGTTTTGCCAATGCTGCGCATGATGGTATTAAGCGGAGGTCGGGAGAACCATACATCATTCATCCGATTGCTGTTGCCCGTATTGTTGCAAAAGATCTGGGCCTTGGAGCCACATCCATCTGTGCTTCCATACTGCACGATGTAGTAGAAGATACCGAATATTCTGTGAGCGATATCGAAAATATGTTTGGCCCAAGAGTGGCTCGTATCGTCGACGGGCTGACAAAACTCTCGGGAGATTTTGATTCAAGACAGGTACTTACCCTGAAAAAAATACTCATGACACTTTCCGATGATGTCAGGGTTATATTAATAAAAATTGCCGACCGGCTTCACAACATGCAGACACTGGATTCGATGCCGGTCAATAAAAAAATAAAAATTGCAGGGGAAACGCTGTACCTATATGTTCCGCTGGCTCACCGGCTGGGTTTATATGCTATAAAAAGTGAGCTTGAAGAACTAAGTTTTAAGCACAAGCATCCGGAAGAGTATAAAAAAACATTGTACATGCTGCATAACCAGGAGGAGAAAAGAAACTACCTGGTGAACGAATTTATACGTCCTATACAGGAAAAACTGGAAACGGAACAAATCGACAGCATAGTAAGCCACAGATTGAAGTCAACCTGGTCAATCTGGCAAAAGATGCAAAAAAAAGGAGTCACCTTTAATGAAATATACGATATTCTTGCTGTACGGATTGTTATAAAGGCAAAGCCGGGAATCTCAGAAAAACGGCAATGTTTTGATGTACTCTCATTGGTAACCGACATATATAAACCCCGCCCCGACAGGATACGCGACTGGATTACCATGCCCAAAGCAAATGGCTATGAATCGCTTCATGTTACTGTTATGGGGCCACAGGGGAAATGGGTGGAAGTGCAGATCCGTACCGAACGTATGGATGAGGTTGCTGAGCATGGATTTGCAGCCCACTATCGCTACAAAGACATCAGTACCTTTGAAAATGAACTGGAAACCTGGATGGAACGCATTCGCGAACACCTGCGATCTCCTGATTCCGATGCCTTCGAATTTCTGGATGACTTTAAACTGAACCTGTATGCCACCGAGATTAACCTGTTTACGCCCAAAGGCGATATGGTTTCTCTCCCGCAAGGTTCAACCGTTATTGATTTTGCTTATGATATCCATACCGACCTGGGCAACAAATGCATTGGCGCAAAAATTAACTTCAGGCTGGTGCCCATTAATCATCCGCTTGAGAATGGCGACCAGATAGAGATTCTCACCTCTGAAAAACAAATACCAAAAATGGAGTGGCTTAAATTTGCCACAACAGCTAAATCGCGTTCAAAAATTAAGGATGCCTTCAAGCTTGAGAAGAAGAAACACCTCGATAAAGGTAGGGAAATTGTTGAAGAGGCAATGAAAGCAGCAAAGGCGCCAATTACCTCCAATAACCTCAAAAAATTAATTGCCCATTTCAATCTGAACAATAAGGAACAGTTGTATTCTGAAGCAGGAATGGGATTCCTGAAGTTAAACAACATCGATGAAATACTGGGAAAGAAATCACCCAATAAATTGGTTAAATACTGGAACATTACTTTTAATCGCAAAAAGAAGGAAGAACCCGCACTCCAGGAAGAGGAAGTACTTAGTAATCCGAAAAGGCTGGATAAAGGAAAGCCTTTTTTATTGAAGGAAGCCCAGGATGAAATCACCTATTCTTTGGCCAAATGCTGCAATCCGATTCCCGGCGACCAGGTTATCGGCTATCTGAGTACTGATGATCATATTATAATACATAAAACCGGCTGCAGGGAAGTTGAAAAGTTTTTGTCGAGCCATGGAAACAAAATCATTACTGCTGAATGGACCCGATTTAAAAAACAATCGTACCTGACACGGCTCCGGCTCGAAGGTTTCGACAGAATGGGGATTGTTAATGAAGTTACCAATGTAATTTCAAAACAGCACAGCATAAACATGCGTTCAGTTAAGTTCGATACGCATGAAGGAATTTTTAATGGCGATATGTTCCTGTATATTCACAATGCCGAGGATTTGCACAGCCTTATATCAAGACTTGAAAAAATAAAAGGGATAGACCTTGTTACGCGGGATGAGAACCTTAACGATTAATTTATAATTAGTCTTAATAATCAAAAAAATATTCCTATTTTTGGCATCTGTTTTAAATTGGTTTAAATATGAATAGCCACAAAACCAGAGAAACTGTAAGAAATATGTTTACTGAATACCTGGAAAAAAATGGGCATAGAAAAACTCCCGAACGTTTTGCTATCCTCGATGAAATTTATTCGAGAGAAGGGCATTTCGACATCGAATCGCTGTATATTTCAATGAAAAACAAAAAGTATCGCGTTAGCCGGGCAACGCTATACAATACCATTGATCTTCTGCTGGAATGCAAGCTTGTCGTAAAGCATCAGTTTGGCAAAAACATAGCCCAGTTTGAGAAAGCATTTGCCACTATGCAGCACGATCACCTTATTGATACATCAAACGGTGATGTCACCGAATTTTATGATCCCCGGATTCGGGAAATCATTGAAGATACCTGCAGAAAAAATAACTTTAAACTGTCACATCACACCTTATATATTTATGGCCAGCATATCAGTAAAGACTGATATTTTGTTGTACCCGGTAATTCATTTGTAATCCCTGTATCTGACAGCGATTAAGATTACTATTTTATAAAGATGGCCATGATAATTCCGCATTTTGTTTTCTCAAACAAAAATAATTGTACTTTTAAAAGCTTAATCCGGGCGCCATTAGTTATTTTCGGCGTTCTATTTTTGAAAAACGGGTACTGCTGCAATTAAATATTTTTTGAATTGACGCAGTCAACAAACTCATGCTGTTTCACTTAAAAAACAATGAAAATTTAATTTTTGCAAAATGAAAGTAGATGTTCTGCTGGGCCTTCAATGGGGCGATGAAGGAAAAGGTAAAATTGTGGATGTTTTAACACCTAAATATGATGTAATTACCCGTTTTCAGGGTGGCCCAAATGCAGGCCATACATTGGAATTCAACAACATAAAACAGGTGTTGCATACCATACCTTCAGGTATATTCAGGGAAAATAAAATCAACATCATAGGAAATGGCGTAGTGATCGATCCTATAGTTTTTAAAAAGGAAATCGAAGGACTGAGAAAAATCGGAGTGGAGCTCTCAAAAAATCTCTACATATCTAAAAAAGCACATTTGATTTTGCCTACTCACCGCTTACTGGATGCTGCATCTGAAGAACAAAAAGGCATCACTAAAATCGGCTCAACACTCAAAGGAATTGGTCCCACATATAAAGATAAAATTGGTCGGGAGGGATTACGTGTAGGTGATTTAACTGAAAATTTCAATTCAAAATACCAGGAACGCATCGATAACCACAAAAGCCTGCTGACTGATTACTTTCGGTACGATTATAAAAGTATTCTTGCTGATTGTGAGAAAGAATGGTTTGAAGGAGTGGAAGTACTTAAATCATTTCAATTTATTGACTCAGAGCATTTTCTGAATGATCTGCTTAACGAGAATCGCTCCGTATTGGCCGAGGGTGCACAGGGTACTATGCTCGACATTGATTTTGGTTCATATCCGTTTGTAACAAGTTCAAATACAATTTGTGCCGGAGCCTGTACTGGTCTTGGACTTGCACCTCAGAAAATTGGTCGTGTTTATGGCATATTTAAGGCCTACTGCACACGTGTCGGGATGGGCCCCTTCCCCACTGAACTGCACGATGAAACAGGAAAGAAACTGCGCGATGCAGGGAACGAATACGGTTCAACTACAGGAAGGCCCCGCCGTTGTGGATGGCTCGACCTGGTGGCATTGAAATATTCAGTGATGCTGAATGGCGTTACCGAACTGATAATGATGAAAGCTGATGTCCTCGACAGTTTCGACTCCATTAAGGTGTGCGTAGGTTACGAAATTAAAGGCGAAGTTGTGGAGCATTTTCCTTTTGAACTGTCGGATGATGTAAAGCCGGTATATGTTGAATTGTCAGGCTGGAAAACTGATCTTTCCAACATAAAGAACCAGAATGAATTTCCGAAAGAATTGAGCAAGTATATCAGTTTCATTGAAGATGAAATGGGCATACCGGTCACAATAGCGTCTGTTGGACCAAACCGGGAACAAACAATTCACCTGGATTAAATTCCGGAAGGTATTAAAGTAATACCAATCCTTTTTTTATCAGAATATACTGGCTATATTTATTGAATCACGGTAAATAATAGTTTATATGCCATTATCAATTAATCACTGGGGCCTCTACACCGACTTCTATGAGTTAACCATGGCTCAGGGTTATTACTTATGTGGCAAGAAAAATGATACCAGTGTATTTAACTATTTTTTCAGGGTAAACCCTTTCAAAGGAGGCTTTACTGTGTTTGCCGGGCTCGATGATTTTTTGAAACTTCTCGAAAACTTTACTTTTAGTGAATCAGATATAAACTACCTGTCGGAACAAGGTTTGCAGAAAGAGTTCTTAGAGTTCCTGAAAAGCTTTCGGTTTTCGGGAACCATCCAAAGCGTACATGAAGGAGAAATAGTTTTCCCAAACGAACCGGTTTTACAAGTAGAAGGTAACATAATCGAATGCCAGCTCATAGAGAGCCTGTTGCTTAATATTCTGAATTTCGAGTCATTAATAGCAACCAAAGCATTCCGAATCAGCCAGGTAGCAGGCAACAGAATGTTTTCAGACTTCGGGTTGCGTCGCGCCCAGGGCCTGGGAGCCATTCATGCCAGCAGGGCAGCTGCAATTGGTGGGGCATCATCTACTTCAAATGTTATGGCAGGAAAACTATTTGACATTCCTTTATCAGGCACACAGGCCCACTCGTGGATTCAAAGCTTTGATAACGAACTGGAAGCTTTTCGTGCTTTTGTCGGAACAAACCCAGGGAATTCAGTTCTTCTGGTCGATACATATGATACCTTAAACACAGGAGTGCCTAACGCCATTCGCGTTGCTAAGGAGATGGAAGCAGAAGGGCACAGGTTAAAAGCTATTCGGCTCGACAGCGGTGACCTGGCCTACTTAAGCAAAAAAGCCCGCAGGATGCTAAACGATGCAGGTCTGGAGTATGTTCAAATTATCGCATCCAACCAGCTCAATGAATATGTAATTAAAAGTTTAATACAGGATCAGGATGCCGAGATTGATTTCTTTGGAGTGGGAACAGAACTGATCACAGGCAAAGACAATGCAGCCCTGGATGGTGTATATAAGCTATCAGAAAATAATGGTGAACCTAAAATGAAGTTTTCTGAAAACATAGAAAAAATGACCCTTCCCGGTAAAAAGCAACTTTATAGATGTTACGATAAAGAAAACAGTTTTTACTGTGATGCCATTTTGCTAAGCCATGAAGATCCGGAAAAAGTTGAAATAATTCATCATCCAGTTTATACTGAACGGAAAAAAAGCATAAAAACCCTTATAAAAGAACCGTTGTTACACTATGTGGTAAAAAATGGGAAGGTCTTTTCTGAACGGGAAAAACCGTGTGAAATACACCGCTATCTGGTCAAAAGAGCAGAACAATTGCCCGAAGAACATAAACGTTTTATCAGTCCTCATATATATAAAGTAGGAATCTCATCTGATCTTTTGGAACTACGTGATGGGTTGGCAAAAAGATTAAAAAAATAATTTCAGGGAAAATGACAAATATAACACGGCCAACATTGGTGATTGATAAAGAAATATGCCTTAGAAATATTGAGCGCATGGCACAAAAAGCCAGTGATAACAATTTGCATTTCAGACCCCATTTTAAGACCCATCAATCGGTGGTTGTTGGAGAATGGTTTCGCAATTTTGGCGTAAGTGCCATTACTGTTTCTTCGGTTCAAATGGCAGAATACTTTGCTGCCGACGAATGGGACGACATTACAATTGCCTTCCCTCTGAATGTACTTGAAATGAATAACATTAATCGGTTGGCCGCAAATATTAATCTGAACCTGACACTGGAGAATAAGGAGACAGCAGAAATACTGGCAAAACACATTTCTGCTCCTGCTGGAGTTTATATAAAAGTTGATACAGGTTATAACCGAACTGGTATTATTACTTCAAAAACAAGTAAACTTGATGCAATCCTTGAAGTTATTGCCACCAATAAAAAGCTAAATTTCAAAGGTTTCCTAACCCATAACGGGTTAACATATTCAGCGCTTTCCACCAATGAAATCTTCAGTCGACATTTTGATGCCCTGCTAAAACTTAAGTCGCTGAAACAACGGTATGCCTCCGATTTTCCGAATGTTGAAATCAGCATTGGCGATACGCCTTCCTGTTCAATTTGCAACAATTTCAGCGAGGTAGATGAAATCAGACCAGGAAATTTTGTTTTTTATGATTTAATGCAACAAAGCCTGGGAGTATGTACATTCGATGATATCGCAGTTCGGATGGTTTGCCCTATTGTTGCCAAACATCCTTCCCGAAATGAAGTTGTAATTTACGGTGGTGCCATTCACCTTTCAAAAGATTCGATGCAGAACACTGATGGGAAAGAGTTTTACGGTCGCATTGCTATCAACAAAAAAGGTGAAAAAAAAATACTTAATGAACGAAATTATGTTGCCCGGCTTTCACAGGAACATGGTATAATAAAAGTCTCACAGAAAAATTTTGATTTTTTCAAGATTGGAGAACTGGTGGAAATCATTCCCATACATTCATGCCTGACTGCCAATCTTGCAAGAAGATACCTCACTACCCAAGGAGAGGAAATAAAAATGATTAATTCATAAATCATCTATTCCTGAACTTCAAGTACTCTTGAAACAGCTTCAAGGTAAGCCGTTAACGGATATAATTGCTCGTCGTACCACAACGAGGCAAAATACAATCCAATAGGTGCAGGTTTCAACCCTTTTTCAGAATAAACAGAATCCAGCCATTTTAAGCCCCTGATGCAAGCATCAAAATTTGCAACGGAAGCAAGTGCTGATAAAGCCAGTGATGTTTCCTCCGTTGTTCCAATGATATCTTTTCCGCCACCCCAGCTTCCATCTTGATTTTGCACAGCAATAAGATAGGATGTGCCTTTTACATATAATGATTTAAGCTGTTCTTTCAGATTCTCCGGCAACCATACATGGGCAGATGCATCTTTTAAATAGGTTAACACTTTGGCAGTGCCGTAAACCGGATTGGTATGGTCCTGCATCTGCTGATTGCCGAACCAAAGTGGCAGCCAGCTTCCATCCTTTCGCTGGTGCCGGGTAAGGTACTGCAATGCCTTTTTTAATGATGCAATAAGTTCTTTTCTTGTAGTTGCAGGCAACTCACTGTGGTAATTTTCAATCACTGATGAAAATGCCAGAAGATTATGACCTGTTAAATCGGCACAGCTTTGGTCAAAAGGCAGTTTCCCCCACCCTCGGGAAAAGGTTGGAAATCCTCCATCCTTATTTTGCAGCTTAGATAACCAGTAGCAGCCTGCAAGTACCTCCTTCATTATTCTGTCTTTCGGCTGAAGTTTCATCAGCGCCAGAATAACCCCCGGAGTATCATCGCCATCAGGAACCGAACCTGAAAAGTTGGTCCATCCCCAGCCACCGGGCCCCGTTCCGTTAAAGGGATGTAACTTTTGGTTTTGAATCAGTTTGAGGTGATCGGTTATTTTATCCTGTAAATCGGTATTCACAAAGCCTGATAACCCGGAGCGGTAACTTTTAACTGCAAGCGAAGTAACCCATGTCGACAAATCAACATCAATTGACCAGCTGCCATCCTCCCGCTGAGTGGTTTTCAAAAAATGAATTCCTTGTTTAACCACTTCTGTGTCACGATATCCAGAGTTAATAAGGCTTAATGAAACAAATGCTGTTAAAGGACTTGCCTCAAGGTACCCTCCGCTGGCAGGAAGCATACGCTGAAGAATCGCCATAGCATTGGGTATGGAGAACTTTCGGATGCTCTTCCATAGTAAACCGGAATTCTTTTTTTTGAAGATAACGATACCAACCGCCACCAGGGCAGGTATAGCATAACTTACAACACTCAGATTTAGTAGCCGGTAAAAACGTCTGGGAAGTAAGGCCAGTTCAAAAGGCAATTGAGGAATATGGTCAAAAGCATCTTGGCCGGGAATTCCGCACAAACCACACATTGCAAGTATGGGTACCGAAAAGGTATAATCATTTTGATAGTGTCTCAAAATTGCTTCAGAAACCTGTGATGAATGCACATCGATATTTTGACTGGACAGGTAATCAGCAATTTTTACCTGGAAAGTTTTTATCCAGTCCAGCTTCTCAGAAAAAAGGTTAGCCGCTGCATAAACCAACAGACTAGTGCTCACATTCCCCGGACTTTCAGGTGTATCACCAAAGCTACCATCCTGATTTATGCTCCGTTTCAACCAGTTCAGCCCTCTCTCAATGCGGGAAGCATGCTCCTTCTCACTATCAAAATACAAAGCAGTAACTGAAACCGCTACTGCCAAAGCACTCGATGAAAGCCTGCCTTCCCAGTATCCTTCCGGTTTTAATTCAGAAACCAGCAGCCTTCCCAATTCATTTAAACGTTGTTCCAGATCTTTCTTTTCCATCATTAAACTAAAATTCCCAGTGCCAGCAGTCCATAAAACGTATACTCCAAATCGCGGACCTGATCACCATTTCCTGCTAAAAAAGCTCCGCCATCATAATTCTGCTGAATCAATTCCAGACAATCAGGAGCAATCTTCCTTAAATCAGCGCCTGTAGTTTTCAGGGCAAATAAAGCAACAGCTGTTGATAACAAATCGACCTCACCAATATCCATAAATGCTTTGAATCCTTTTCCTGCAACAAAAAAATCAAGTAATATTTTCTGTTCTTTTTTAGTATCCAGCCCTGTCTCATGCCTGCCCACAATATAAGCAGCCTGTATGCTGCACGGAGCGCCTGCAGGAGGTGAAGTAAAAATTAAAATCCAACGGGCTGCTGTATACAGCCACTTTTTCCGGTAAATGGCATCATCAATCAGGACAAACAAAAAAAGGCGGTAAAAAAAGCTTACATGACTTTTATTTAAAAATAATCTTTTCAGCAAATAAAAGTAAGAAGGTTTATCAAAGTTATCTCCCGGCAATGAAGCCTTAATCAACAAAGAAGCAAACTCATCTATTGGGTTTTTAAATTTGCCATCATACTGCCGGGTGAATTGTGTAGAGTCTTCCTTTGTAGCTATTAATCCCACGCCCAATGAAAGCCATGTACCAAACAATGAATAATAATAATCAGGGGTACCCGCACGATCAGTAAACATACCATTCCCCTGCTTACATGATTTAATAAACCTCTTTACCTCTTCCTGATGTTCTTCATTCAATGCGGCAAATCCTTTTTTCACAAATCCTGTGAATTGCTGATAAACCGGTGCAAGTACATATTGGTCAGTCACACTGTTACGATTTATAAACCTTTCCCATTACACCGTATAAACCCAGACGAAGCTTTTGATTCTGAAGATTATCCAGCTCAAGGTAGCATTTATCAATGTATTCCTTCAGATAATCATCTGCCTTTTTTTCCACATCATAACTGCTGCAGTAGCTTCTGAAAAGCTCCTCATCGTTCGCTTCAAGCATGTGCATAAACGAGGCAAGGTCTTCATGCATTTCCTGCTGCAACAGTGTCAGAATAAATGGATAATCGAAAAAATCAGAAGTATAAGGCTCTTCACGGAACTCAAGCAAATCATCCCTGATCTGATAAGCAATTCCAAATAGCTCCGAAAATCTGCTTAAGGTATCTTTTTCAGCCTGCGATGCTTCCCCGGCAACAGCACCAATTAACAAGGCTACCTTTACTGCCTCTCCTGTTTTCAGACGGAATATCTCAAGCACATCGTTAACTGATTTCCCGGCAATTTGCGCATTCAGCAACAAATCAGCTCCCTGCCCTTGCGAAAGCTTAACATGTGAAGCCGAAACTATTGAAAAACATTCAGCAAGTATAACTGCATCAAGTGGTAGTTGGGAAAGCAGGCTGTAACCTTTGCCAATAAGGTAATCGCCCACATTAATAGCAACAGGAATACCCTCTGTTTGATGCAACACAGGTTTTCCGTATCGCATTTCATCGTCGTCTTCAATGTCATCATGCACAAGCGATGCTTTATGAAAACATTCGATCACCAATGCAAGCGTTTGTTGAATCAGCTCCGGGGGACTGCTGCAATAGGAATTGTATGCCATTGCAGCCAAGAGTGGGCGAATACGTTGGCCGCCCATACTCATTACCTGTAATGCAAGCTTTTCTGTTTCGTTTCCATTAGCAAAAAAAGAATTCAAAACCGGTGGCTGGAAATAATCGGCTACATTATTTTTCAACAACGAAACCGACAAAGGCGTATGGTTACTGATGCCTGAAAAATTCTCCATTTCCTCAAATAACCAGGAATAATCAACTGCGGTATTTGAACAACCATCGCCCAAAAGAGGAAGACCAATACCAGGCAATGCTGCGCGGGTTACCGGCCCGAACGAACGTTGCAAAACCGACATACAACTCACACCTATAACAGCATCAATGGCTCCTTCCTCAACCAGACCGATGGCTACAGTTGTACCTTCAGCAACCAGTGTGGTGTACCCAAGTTTTTCGGCCTTATCCAATATGGAATCTATTCGGCAGTTTTTGCAGCCTGAACAAATTAACCCAAGTTCATCAAAAGTACCCTGGCACAAATGATCGTTGCGCAGGCATTGCGGCAACAACAGCAATCGCCTGTTATATGGTGTAGCTGTAACTGTTTCCCGCCAGATTTCATTTCCAAGCAACACCATAGTGAAATCCAGGAATTCCTTATCCAGGCCTGAATCATTCAGAATCACATTTGCAAAGCCCTCCAGCTTCTCAAGTGTGGATGGAGGCAATACCTTATGTTCTGAGACAAACAATCGTACCCTGTCCCGCAAATCATTCCTGATTCCTGAAAGGGGTGGTACTTTTAATATGCGGTTAATTTCAAACATAAATTATCCATATGCGCCTAATCCAAAAAATGCTTTCTTCTTGGCAAACCGGTACATCCAGCTTTTCTCCGGTACAGGGGTTCCCGAACCATGACTTGCAACAGGGGACATATTACGCAAACGTTCTGCTTCATTGCCCCTGCCTGATGTATCTGCTGCTTTATATTTTTCTGCAAAATTGGCGACCCATGAAGGATCTTCCATAATTATGCAGCCTGAAGTTTTCTGTGGAATTTCCTGCTTCAAATCTTTTAGAAAAGCCGATGACCGATAAAGTTCATCCAGTGGTTGAGTACCAGTTTTATCTGCAGCAAACTGAATTACAGGACAAGGCTCCACATAACCCGAAGCATTTATATGGTGACTTAAACCCGATGCTGCCGGACACAGACCTTTCCCATTTTCATCCCAGTAGGCATCAATAATTACTATATCGTACATTGTACGGGCGTTCACCATGTATTCCCTCAGCTGCTGTATTTCCTCTCTGCTTAACGCCAGTTCGGGTGAAGAGTTCTCTCCTACCGGCCTGTAAATATAATACCATAAATAGGCCACCTTTTTTTGAATCAATTCATTTATGAATGCCGGAGACAATGCCAGTTCCAGGTTCGATTTACAAACACTCATGGCTACCCCTGTAAACAATCCCGACCGGGTGGCATTCTCAATTGCTTCCCATGTGCGGCGGTATACATTTTTTCCTCCTCTGCGCACATCAGCTATTTGCTCGTCACCCTCAAAACTGATAAGCGGGGTTACGTTGGCACACTGACGCAGTTCTTCTGCTACTTTAGCATTAAGCAGAGTTCCATTTGTAAACAGCTGGAAATAACAATCAGAATGTTTCCTGAAAACTGAAAACAGGGATTTGTACAACAACGGCTCACCTCCCAGAATTCCAAAAAAATAGGATCCTTTGGCTTTTGTCTCCGATATTATCTGGTTCAAATGTCCCTCTTCAAGGCGATTATTCTGTTTTTTTCCGGTAACCCAGCACCCCTGGCAATTTAAATTGCAATCATCGGTAACTGAAATAAAATGAAATGCCGGAAAAAATTCCCCTTTTTTCAATCGCCGTTGAAAACGATTAAAACCAAGCATACCCTTAACGCCCAGATTGTAAAACAATTTCCAGAGACAACGCCTGTCGGTATTTTGTATAATTCGTTTCAATATGTAATTTTATAGAAAAAAGTAAAAGTTAAGAAATACGCCAATTATCTGAGAAAATTATTACCTGCCTATCAGGGATTCTTCTTCAACATAGTTGCTCTTATTTCTGCAACAGCTTTCCGTCGTTCTTCTTCCGCCTGCTGCATCACACCTTGTCTGAAAATGTTTTTACGATCCCTGTTTCGGTCATTCAGCATCATCATCAAACCACCTTCTCCGGTTTTTTTCATCATGCTGCCAGGTTCAGCGCCTGCCAAAACCGTATTTTCGTTCAACCTTGGAAACATAATGGCTGAAGTCGGGCAAGTACGGCCACAGGCAGGACAGTTATTTTTACAGGCCAGTGGATTTACCACTTTCAGGCTTCTTTTATTAAAGCTGTATACACCAAAAAGACAAAACCGGGCACACTTCCCGCAAAGCGAACAAAGTGATTCATCGATTACAGGGAACCACGCCGGAACCTTGAGCCCGGAAACTTGTATATTGTAATGAGCTTGTCCATCCTTAAAATGATGTTCAGTTTTAAGGTTCTCCAGTATTTTTGTTGCCGACAGCTCTTTAAAGTTTAAAACATCATAACTGCCCAAATCAACACCGCCCTGAATAAGCATGTTTTTTACTGCCCTGGGGTAACATGCTACTACTATTTTTTTTTGATACTTACTGCCAATAGTATTCAGAACATCCTTTTCATGTAATGAAAAAGCACATAAATCATGCATCTCATACACGTCTGTATCCAGATCCTTTAATCCTTCTGAAATCTCATCATACGAGGTCTCTGCAATACCCGCTCCACACCTGCAAAATATAACACAAGCTTTTTGTTCCATATAACCACAATATCGGAAGTTAAAGAAAATAAAAATTACTTAATTGATGCAGCTAACACCAATCAATTACAAAACATTAACAAGTATCTGACTAATTGGATATATTAAGTCAGATAAAAGAAGTTGGTGAATCCGATAGAGCTTGCATTAACTGAAGCTTAAAAATAAATTTCCAAAACTTGCTGCAATCAGTTGTATCTTCTGAAAAACGTATTCAATCTGTTGGTAACCTGGCTGTATACACGCTTGGTAATCTCAATGAATAAATCCTGCTCTGGTGGCAACGGCAGAGCTTTTCTTTTGATCAGCTCCTGCTGTTTTTTATCAAGGGCCTGCAGATCGCCAACATATAAGGCATAATCATTTATCCACGTAAACGAACCTGGAACAATTTCATCCAACAGCATCTTGTCCGTTAAAGGCTCAATAATTTGCACCCTCAGGCTTCCTCCCGATTCTACCTTATCGGTAAAAGTTTTAAGCTTTGCCTTATAATCAACGTACTCAACTACAGTCGTATCTTTTGTTTCCAGTTTAACCCGTTTCTCGAGGCTTTCCTCCTTTTCAGTATGAGTAAGGTTTCCGATTGAAAAATCAAAAAACTCCATATTCACTATAAAGTCAGGTGTTTCCAAACCTTCAGTTTCAGCCTGGTAAGGTGAATAAAAATTGACAAAACTGTGCATGTCAAACTGGTTGTTCAGATAACCGAAAATCTGATTGTAAAAGAATTCCGATGTAAGCCTGTACTTTTGTGTATGAACAGGTATTGTTTGCAACACTACTTTAACGGTTGCCATTTCTTTTGCCGTTTCCATCAGTTCCCTTGCATCCTTGTATCCTGAAACAAACCGATCGGCTGCATAAAAATGGTCGAAAGCAATTCGTGCCGACTCACGTGTGCTAATTTCCAGCTCAGTCACTCCGGCAACATACCGCTCTTCGGCTGCTTTTTCATATACCTCATTCAGTTCGGTGGTATATGTTACAGGATTACTGATAATATTACGGGCAGCAGGAGTGCTTCTTATTTGCCCCGACAACATGTTCACCTGCTGCATGACACGAGCCACACGTTCCCATTTTTCAGGAGAATTGGATGCAAACGCGAGGTCAATCTCTTCCTGCGACCATTCCAAAGCGTATTGATAACCGTCCTTAAGAACGTTTAATGCTTTTTTATTGTCGGGAGAGGATTTTAATCGATCAACTGCTTTTGAAACAGCTGAAAAGTAATCACCTTTTTGCAAGGCTTTTTTTCCGGAAGAACATGAGGCAAGAAAAAATACCACAAGGCTTAGTACAACAAATGATTTACTCATCTCGGTTGGTTTTAATGAAATCACAAATTTAAAATTTTCAGGCAACTTACTCATTCTTACCTGAAAAAGTTGCAGAAAAAAATGCATCTTCTAATCCTGGAAATTCAATAGACGAACAAATGTTTGTACCTCATAAAGAAGCAGTGGATGAAGTATTTAAAAAGGCTATAAACAATGGAGCCAAAGACCTTATCAAACCTCATGAAACTTTTTGGGGAGGCTACGGAGCGTATTTCGCTGATCCCGATGGTTATGCATGGGAAATTGCATGGGCTCCCTTCTGGGAATTTGATGAACAGGGAAGCCTGAAAGTATAAAAAAGAAGTTACCAGGCAGGCAGATAACCACGACCTGCCTGGCAATTCCAATTTATTTCTTTGGTACACTTTCCAGCGTCGCCACCAGAAAATCCCAGAATTTCTGAACTGTTTCAACATTCACCTTTTCATCAGGTGAATGCGGGAAACGAATGGTCGGGCCAAAGGAAATCATATCCCAGTTGGGATACTTTCCGCCGAGGATTCCGCATTCGAGGCCGGCATGAATAGCTTTTATCTCAGGAATCTTTCCAAACTTCTTATCATATACCTCTTGCATCAGCTTGAGAATCGGCGAATCAAGATTAGGCTTCCAGCCGGGATAGGCACCGGCCAAAGTCACCTTAGCTCCTGCCAGGCTTAATACCGACTTCATCCGTATGCCCAGCTCTTCTTTCGCTGAATCAACTGAACTGCGCATCAGACAGGCTCCATCTATAGTTTTGCTTTTTGAATCCGATTTTACAATAGCCAGATTTGTTGAAGTTTCTACAAGCCCCTTCATCGAATCGCTCATACGAATAACCCCGTTGGGCAAGGCCAGAATTGCTTTGGTAATGTTTGCCTGCGAATCGGCATCTATGATCCCAAACGGTAGTTCAGCTTCTTCAACTGTGACTTTCATATCGGGTTCAGTGGCCGAAAGTTCCGATTTAATGAGCTTGGCTAAATCATACACAGAAGCTACAAAATCACCAGTGCGGCCTTTTTCGCATACAACAGTACCAAATGCTTCTCTCGGAATGGCATTTCTAAGGCTTCCGGCATCAACATGAGCCAGTCGCACTCCAAATCCGTCGAAACCTGCATTGAGGATCCTGAAAAATATTTTGATTGCATTGCCACGCTGAAGTGGGATATCGATTCCGGAATGACCTCCTTTTAATCCGGTAACACTTATTTTATAAGCCTCAACATCTACCGGAGCCTCTTCTTCCGTGTATTCAAACTTAAAGTTGACATCTTCACCACCGGCACACCCAACATACAGTTCACCTTCATCTTCCGAATCGGTATTGATTAAAATATCGCCATCCAGAACACCTTTGCCCAGACCATTTGCTCCGTCCATACCGGTTTCCTCTGTGGAAGTGAGCAATACCTCAAGAGGGCCATGCTTTACTTTATCTGAAGCCAGCACAGCCAGGGATGCTGATACTCCAATACCATTGTCAGCTCCCAGGGTAGTACCGTTTGCGGTTACCCACTCTCCGTCAACAAATGCCTCGATCGGATCGGCAGCAAAATCATGTTTTTTATCGCTGTTTTTCTGTGGAACCATATCGAGGTGCCCTTGCAAAATTACCCCTTTCCTGTTCTCCATACCAGGGGTGGCCGGTTTTTTAATCACCACATTTCCGGCTTTATCTTTAATTGTTTCCAGGCCTAACCCTTTACCAAAATTTACTGCCCATTCCTGAATTTTCTCTTCATGTTTGGAGGGACGGGGAATCTGAAGCATCTGGTCAAATATCTGCCAGACTTCATTCGGCTGAATGTCTTTAATTTTTGTCATAACTATTACTGTTTAATGTTTGGTAATTCAAGTCCGTAACCCTTCTTTTTGTTCTCGGCTTTTAAAAGAATTGATACAAAAATTGCCAATATGGTAAGCCCCACAAAAATCATCCATGTGGTTTGGTAGTTGTATGTAACATTCTGACCGGCCGCCTTGGCAGCTGCTACCCCAGGATTGGTGCGGTCGAGCACAATCCCTACCGCGAGAGGAATTCCCCAAAGCCCAAAATTTTGTACCCAGAAAATTAGTGCATAAGCACTGCCCAGTTGTTTGTCAGGAATAATTTTTGGAACCGATGGCCACATTGCAGAAGGCACAAGTGAAAATGCAATTCCTAAAAGCAAAACATTAAAAAATGCGGCTACCACACTCGTAATCATTGGCAGGTAAAATATTACATGTACAATAAACAATAATACTGCACCCAGTATCATTATTGAGGCACCTTTCCCTTTCCTGTCATAAATACTTCCAAAAAACGGGGTTAGCAGCATAGTTCCAAAAGGAACAAAACTGGGAAGCAACCCTGCCCACTTTTCACCCACGCCGAACTTATTCACCATCAGGTCGGGTCCATACTTGTAAAATGGAAAAACAGCAGAATAAAAAAGAACACAAAGCAATGCTATGTACCAAAAACCCCGGTTCGAAATAATTATCCCAAAATCCCTCAAACGGAAAAGCTCTTCCTCTGAAGAATCGTTTAATTTGATTTGCATATCGAGTTGTTTATCCTTGATATTGTAATACACAAAGCCAATTAACCCGATAATCAAAAAACCCAGTGAAATTAAAATATAAAGCGGTACATTATATTTTGTTGCAATGGCAGCGCCAAACGCCAGCGGAGCAAACGAACCCAAACGGGCAATGGCTACCTGCATGCCCATTGCCAATGCCAGTTCTTTTCCACGAAACCATTTGACTACCGCTTTTGAAACGGTAATACCTGCATACTCAACACCTACCCCAAAGAGAGCATAACCAAATGCAGCAAAGAACACCTGGGAATTTAATCCAAAGATAACTTCATCAACAGGCAATAATCCTTTGAAAGCGGCCCATTTAATTGTTCCGCCAATAATCATAACTATCACCGATGTTATGGTACTGAACCGTATGCCCAACCGGTCGAGCAATACACCCACCAGAATCAGCATCACAAAAAACACATTAAACCAGCCATAGGCACTGGTAACCATACCATAATCGGCGCTATCCCATCCATAAACCCTCTCAAGTATTGGTTTCAATGGTGAAATAACTTCCGTGAACAGGTAACCGGCAAACATTGTAAATGAGAGAATAACAAGCATGGTCCAGCGCATGCTTTTGGAATCTTTTAAAGTTAACTTAGGTTCATTCATTTTTGTTTTTTTTAGTAAGTATTTAATTTTGGCGGGTAAAAATAAAAAAAAATAAATGCGATAAATATGACCAAAAAAAGGGTGGTTACGAATAACCACCCTTCAGGATTAAATATTATTTTCTCGAAACCGATTTCACTGCCCCGGTTTCAGGATGTATTTCAATGCTGAATTCGCCGAAAAGCAGCTCTTCAGGGATTGGTGCGGTCTTACCAAATTGCGGAAGGAGAGCCCGTGTTGTTGCAACGGTTTTTAGTTCATAAATCAGGTTAATATTTGCAACGACCGGCATCCTGTAATAGATCCCGCTGGAACCTGCATCGGGATTTGAAGATGAAGCCAGTCCCGAGAATTTCGCTACCAGGGCTTTCTCCGGTTCAACCCTCAGCATAACCGGTTTACCTGAAAGATCAGAGGCCGGCAATACACCACTTTCTTCAGAAAAACGGAATACTACTTCTCCTTTCTCTGATGAAGAAGCAGGAACAAAATTAAAACCAACCTTTTGTTTCTGATAGGTTGTTCTTCCGGTAAAAAGAGTCAGGTAGTTCTTTTCAATCCGCTCAAGTTCCTCAATACTTACTTCGTAAGCTTTACCGTCGGGATGAAATTCATCCATCAATCCTGCTGCTATATGAAACCGTGTATTGCGGCATTCGAGTATCCGCCTGGCAGCTTCAACAGCTTTATTTTCGTCATTCATGCGAACCGGACGGTAATTATTTGTTGAATCGCCCTGGGTGACAACCGGCGAATGGTTAAACCGTGAAAAATCGAAACCATCATCTTCTATATCTTCATCCAAAAAGGTAAAGGTATTTTGTTGAAGCTTTTCGGAAGGTGTATTTCCGGCATTAATTCCTGCTAGGCATCCAGCAGAAGTAAGGTTAACTAAAAAAGCCGCATCTCCCATAGCTTTATATACCTGATCGGGGTCGGGTTCTGAAAAGGTTTCGAAGTGGGCTCCGCTGATAACCCATTTTACAACGGCCTTGTTCCCTGCATCGGTAATCCCAAGCAATTGCGAGGCATACTGTGCATAAGGCCCCGGTTCAAAAGTTTCTTTAACAGCTTCAACATGAATTCGAAAACCGGTGCGTGGAAGGGCATAAGTAATTCCTTCGGTAAATGCAGGTACTGCTTCGCTATCAGATTGTTTTTTCCTTTGGCCGAACGCTGGAACAGCCAAAATAATAACTAAAAATAAAATTAAGCTCCTCATCATACTCACTTTAAATAAAGACCCTAAAAATAGAATTTTTATTGCGCAATTCAAGAAAAAATTTTAAACCAGTAGCTTTTAAATTATAGAAAAGCCTGAATATTACCTCAATTCGAAAAAAGCTGCTCCAAGTGATTCAATTATATCACCGGCTATTAATGCATTGGCCGATTTTTGTCGTTCAGCCAGATCACCTGCAAGACCATGCAGAAATACACCGGCTAAGGCTGCATCGGAAGGAGAAATCTGCTGGGCAAGCAAACCAAGTATAAACCCGGTAAGCACATCACCGCTGCCAGCTGTTGCCAATCCCGGATTTCCGGTTGAATTGAAGAACAATCTGCCATCGGCAAGGGCAACCGAAGTATAAGCCCCTTTCAAAACAATAATTACGTTTAGTTCCCTGGCCATATCCCTCTGCTTTTGTATGCGCTCCCATGAACCGGCAGTTTCGCCTGCCAGCCTTTTAAATTCTCCGGGATGAGGTGTAAGAATTGAATTCGCAGGTAATTCCTTAAGCCAGTCCTTATTTTCCGAAAGTATATTCAATGCATCTGCATCAAGCACCAACGGTATATCCGATGCAATCAACAGTTCATGCAATGCCTTGCATGTATTGCTTTTCTTACCTATGCCTGGCCCTGCCCCCACAGCAGTGAACTGCGATACATCAGGAAACTCAGTAAAAATGGAATCATGTGCATCAATACTGGTCATAGCCTCCGGAACGGCAGTCTGAATAATTGAATATCCGAAATGGGGCACATGAGCAGTAAGCAGACCCGTACCTGCCCTCAGGCAAGATCTTGAAGCCAAAACGGCAGCTCCCATTTTACCATAGCTGCCGGCAATAAGCAATGCATGGCCAAATGTTCCCTTATGAGCAAACTTACTTCGGACAGGAATTAATTTTTTTACTTCTTCCTTTTCAATTAAATACCAATCGGAAGGAATTTGCTTTATACCTTCCGGATGCAATCCTATCGGGAGCACCTCCCACTTTCCTGTGTATTGCTCATTTTCCGGAAATAAAAAACTGATCTTGGGAAACTGGAAAGTGAGCGTATAATCAGCCCTGATGATATTTTCAGGCCGGTTCCCTGAATTATCCTCTCCCATTAAACCGCTGGGAATATCAATGGCCACAATCTGACATGAAACGTTATTTATTTGCTGAACTATTTCCGCAGCAAAACCTTCAAGGGGACGGGTTAATCCTGAACCAAATAACCCATCGAGAATTACATCTGTTGATTGAATTCGGGGAAAATCTTTTTTCCGGCTTATATTTAAAATTTTTACTCTTTCCTGTTGCTTCAGCCGCTGTAGGTTAACTGCAGGCGATCCTTTTAATTCCTTACCTAAATCAGCAATGTAAACTTCAACCTGGTAATCCAGGTCAGCCAGTTGCCGTGCAATAGCCAAAGCATCGCCTCCGTTGTTACCTGGCCCGGCAAAAGCAATCATCTTTTGTTCCGCAGGAAAGTTCTGCACCACCCAACCGGTAATCTGCAGAGCTGCCCTTTCCATAAGGTCGATATCAGCTATCGGCTCATTTTCAATGGTAAACCTGTCAATCTCCGCGATTTGTTTTGTTGTAAACAGTTTCATAACTCAGCGTTTCAATAATTGAGGATTTCCAACAAGATTGCGGAAGTATGGTTTTTTCAACCAGCCATTCAACTATTAGGTATTCATACCAAAGATATCAAAAACGAAGTAAAGAATTGCAAACACGATAACTATCAGGAGAAATCCTGAAGCCAAATAAATGTATTTCTGAATTTCCTCATTCCTCCTCTCAAGCGATTTCACCCTCATAATTTTCTTTATTCGATCCAATACTTTGTCAAGGGTAATTTTATCCTTTATAATGTAATCGTATGCCCCGAATTTTATGGTATTAACTGCCACTTCCATATCTTCGTGACTTGTAAGAAAAATAAATTCCGGATTTGGATTAATCTGCTTAACCTTTCGCAACACATCCACTCCGTTCATTTTCTCCAGAAAATAATCCTGAATAATAATATCAGGCGTTTCTCCACTTTTAATGGCTTTAACACATTCCTCCCCGGAAAAAAAAGGCTTTACATTGGAGAATTTATTTTTTGCAAGGAATTCAACGATAAGCTTGTTGTAGATTTTGTTGTCTTCCACAACAAAAATCAGGTTGTTTTTCTTTTCAGACATCGCATATCAGTTTTATATTTAGTGCCGTTAAAATTAGAACTAATATCCATAGTACTTTTAATTGTTGTTAAAAATTTTATTGCCGTTGACATTTAACAACGTCAATACCCCGAAAAAGATTCATTCTTAGTTATTTCCTGCCTGAATATTATTTTCATTTTCTGAAATATTTTATTTCATAAAAGTGATTTACATAAATTGTTTTTAATCAAATTTGCAGAGCAAATGAATACCGACATTTGCTGCTTTAATTAATAAACTAAAATTAAACTTTACATCCAAAATCCATGTTTAAAAATCATCCGAAAGGGCTTGTTGTAGCCTTTTTTGCCAATATGGGCGAACGCTTCGGGTTCTATACCATGATGGCAATACTTGTTTTATTTCTGCAGGCAAAGTATGGAGTAAATGCTGAAACAGCAGGCAGCATTTACAGTTGGTTTTATTTTGCCATTTATGCCCTTGCCCTGGTGGGCGGAATCCTTGCCGATGCCACAAAAAAGTACAAGGCAGTGATTTTAGCCGGCATCATTATTATGTTTTTTGGTTATGTAATGATGGCCATTCCTGGAATGCCCATATCACTGACTGTGCTCTTTCTGCTGACAATCGCGCTGGGAAACGGCTTATTTAAAGGTAACCTTCAGGCTGTTGTTGGCCAGATGTACGACAACCCAAAGTACGAAGCACTACGCGATAAAGCTTACCTTATATTCTATATGGGTATAAATGTGGGCGCGTTTTTTGCTCCTTTTGCTGCTACAGGCATCCGTAACTGGTGGCTGAACACCAACGGTTTTGAACACGATGGCAGTTTGCCGGCTATGTGCCATATGGTGCTAAGCGGTAAACTTACCGATTCAACCCGTTTTGCTGAACTGGCAAGTACTGTGTCGTTAAATGGCCCGGTTACCGATCTTGATAAGTTTGCCCGCGAATACATTGATGTATTTTCCCAGGGCTACAACTATGCTTTTGCCATTGCGGCCGGAGCAATGCTTATATCCCTGCTGGTTTACATCTTCTTCAACAGGCATCTGCCCCAAAAAGAGGCAAATAAGGCAACCAAAGAAGTTCAGGTTGAAAAGGGCGTTTCAAAAATGGGCGTTTCGCTTGGAGCAATGGCAGTTGTTTCTCTTGGTGTATACTTCATTTTTGGCAATGTTGATATTGGCTTTGCATTCGGTTTGTTTGCCGGCTTTGTTGCCTGGATACTCCAGGTATCGACGAAAGAAGAACGACCACGTGTAACCGCCCTGTTGCTTGTATTTGTGGTGGTTATTTTCTTCTGGATGTCGTTCCACCAGAACGGGCTTACTCAAACAATGTTTGCACGCGACTATACCGTTCAATCTGTAGGACCGTTTACTTTCCTGTTTTTCAGGCTCGATTATATCCTTGCCTTTATTGGCACGGTGGCCGGTCTGGTTCTGCTTATCCGCAAAAAGTCGGCAGCAAAAACCAGGGTCCTGGGCGGAACACTGCTTTTAGGGCTGGGATACCTAACCTGGTATTTCTACAGCAGGGAAGATGCTCAAAATGCCATTGCCCCTGAAATATTCCAGTCTTATAATCCCCTTTTTATAGTATCGCTCACATTTATGGTCATGGGAATATTTACCTGGCTGGCAAATCGTGGAAAAGAACCCTCTACTCCTAAAAAAATAGGAATAGGGATGATTATTGCCTCGTTTGGATTTATGATAATGCTGGTATCTTCACTCGATGTTATTTCTCCGGTACAGTTACAGGGTGAACCGGTACCCGATGCATCAAGGGTATCGCCTTACTGGCTGATGAGCAGTTACCTTGTTCTTACAATAGCCGAACTGTTCTTAAGTCCGATGGGATTGTCATTCGTTTCCAAGGTTTCACCAATACGGTTCCAGGGGCTTATGCAAGGGGGCTGGTTGCTGGCTACTGCTGTAGGCAATAAGTTGCTGGGTATAGGCAGTTATTTTTGGGACAGGCTTGAACTATGGCAACTGTGGGCAATTTTCGTTGCCTGCTGCCTAGCCTCTGCGGCATTTATTTTTATTATTATGAAGAAACTGGAAAGGCTCACAAAATAGCCTCATTTACAATAGTAAAGCTGCCGGGATATCTATCGGGTTGCTGCCTGCATTTTTCGTATGCAGTCAAAAGGCAACACAATAATGTCCCGGCAGCATTTTTTATTAAAGTTTGTCCATCTCCTCCTTTAACCACTTTGGCCGGTCGGTAGTAATGCCTTTCACACCCAACTCAGCCATTTGTTTAGCTATTGCCGGATCGTTTACAGTCCAGGTTAACACTTCCAGATTATTGGCTTTTGCCATTTCCATCACTTCCCGGTCAATAATTTTATAGTTCAGGTTCACACCTGCCAGGCCGGCTTCAGCTGCCTGTTCCATTTTTGCTTCCAACCCGCCTTTCGATGAACTAAGCCAGTAGCATTTGTTATCGGGAAATTCTTTTTTTGTATCGAGAATGGTATCCCAGCCAAAACTAATAAATACAACCTGGTCCTGCTTGCCGCTTTTTTGCAGGCTCCTTAAAAGGTGTGGAAGTATTTCGCTGTCACTTTTTATTTCAACTACAAGTTCTTTGCCTTCAGGCACTGTTTCAACGATTTCGGATAGAAAAGGAATTTTCTCCCCTTTATATTCTGAATTTTTCCAGCTGCCCACATCCAGTTCCTTCAATACCAGCGACGGGGTACTACTTATGGTCATGTTTTTCTTTCCCAATGCCGTCCTTTTGGTATCCTTATCATGGATAACCATTACCCGGTTATCTTTTGTAAGGAAAACATCTACTTCAACAGCGTCGGCACCCAGTTCCCAGGCGAGACGGGCAGCAGCAACTGTATTCTCCGGCGCCAGGTACGATGCGCCTCGATGCGCAATAAATGCAGGCTGTGCCAACAGCTCAAATCCAAAAAAAGCCAAAAGTATCGTCATATATGTCTTCATGAGAATATCATTTAATGTTTCGAAGATAGAAAGGAAAAAGTGTTTATCCTGTTTTTAGGCAAAAAAAAATGTAGTTTTACCCTCAGAAAAATCGGTTATGAACAGGTGCCTTTTTTTATGATATGGGAATATTCTTACTGAAACAAATTGCCCGGTTGCCTTTTGGGTTGCTTTACCTGCTTTCCAGTTTTCTTTACATCATGGTATACCATGTGGTTGGTTACCGCAAGAAAGTTGTTATTGAAAATCTAAAAAATGCCTTCCCTGAAAAAACTGAAAATGATATAAGGCATATAAGAAAAAAATTTTACAGGCACTTCAGTGACCTAACCCTCGAAGTTATTAAGATGAGAACGATGAATGAGACCGATTTCAAAAAGCGGGTGGTGGTGAAAAATGCCGGTTTGCTGCATCATTATTTTGAACAAAAAAGAAGCGTTGTAACCTTATCCATGCATTTCAATAACTGGGAATGGAGCACTTGCCTGACACATTACGTAAAACATAAACCATTCGCAGTATATAAACCGCTGCACAATGAAAAATACAATAACTACCTTAACAGTAACAGAAGTAAAATGGGGCCTGAGATGATCGCTAACAACCAGGTTTTACGGCGTGTTATTAAAGCACGGGAACAAGATGAAGTATTTTTTCTATGGCTGGCAGGTGATCAGACCCCGCCTTACTTTTACAAGTTCTGGCTGATGTTTTTTAACCAGGAAGCGCTGTTCTATCCCGGACCGGCAGCCATCTCGCGCCGTTATAACTATCCGGTAATTTTTCAGAAAACCATTAAAACAGGCAGAGGGAAATACGAAACCTCATTTGAGGTATTGTTTGAAAACCCGAAGGATTACAGCGAAGCCCAGATTATGGAAGCCTATATCCGGAAGATGGAAGAAACCGTCAGGGAACAACCCGCGCATTACCTCTGGTCGCATAAAAGGTGGAAACACAAACGACCGGAAAACGTTCCTATGTTGGGTTAAACGGTTTTACTGGCTAATCAGTTAAATAGTTATGAATACCGAAAATAACGGTTCACAGAACCTGAAAATAAAAATACGTAATACAAGCCCTGCTGACGAGCGATATAAGGAAGGTTTACTTAAAAAAAATCTTAATAAATTGCTTGCAGGGTTTCTTTACCTTGTATCGCTCCTGCCATTTTGGGTGCTGTATGGCATATCCGACATTTTCTACCTGTTGATCAGGTATTTTTTTAAATACAGGTATAAAGTCGTACAAGAAAACCTCGATTTTGCCTTCCCTGAAAAAACTGAAAAAGAAAAAAAACAGATTTCCAACAAGTTTTATCGCCATTTCACCGACTTGATGATGGAAACGCTAAAGCTGCACACGATAAGTAAAAAACAGATCACCCGGCGCCTCAGGTTTGAAGGGATCGAGTTGCTTAATGAAAATCACCGGCAGGGAAAAGGCATTATTATTTTTGCCATGCACCATAATAACTGGGAGTGGTGCAGTTCAATGATGACCACTGTAAAACATCAGGGGCTAATGCTTTATAACCCAATCAGGGGCAACCAGGCGATGGAGAAATTTCTTCTGCACTCGCGTGAACGTTGGGGCGGACTATGTGTTCCGGTTCATTTATCGGCTCGGGTTACTCTTGAATTCCATCAAAAAAAGATACCAACCGGCATTTGGCTTGGAGCTGACCAAACACCACCTGCTTCCTCAAAGTTCTGGACAATTTTCCTTAACCGCGAAGCGCCGTTTTTTTCCGGTCCCGAAAAAATTGCAGCCAAAACCAACCAGCCTGTTTTCTTCCAGCACGTGACCAAAATAAAACGTGGACATTATATTGCCCGGTTTGTTCCGCTGATTGAAAAACCGGCAGAAATGGATCAAAAAGATATTTTGCTGACCTACGTCCGCAAAATGGAAGAGATTATAAGGCAGGAACCCGAATATTACCTTTGGTCGCACCGGCGGTGGAAACATACCCGGCCGGACGGTATTCCGCTTACTGTAACCAAAAATCAAAATTAACCACAGGATTTTCCAGCATTATTCCTTTATCTGCATAATCCATGTATTAGAAGCTTAAAATCCAGCTATTTTAACAAAAACATCTATTTGCAAAACCTGTCAACCAGCTACCAAAAAGCGGGTAATTCGCTATACCTTCGCCTGACTAAACTCAATGTAAATTCAATATAAACTCAATATTAACTCAATGTAAACTCAATTATAATTGAATTTACATTGAGTTAATATTGAGTTTGAACTGAGTTAATACTGAATTTAGTCAGGCGAAGGCAGTGTTTAATCAAGAGGTATATCTAATTCATGAACGCATTCTTTTTCCTTAACCCCAAATGAAATTAGATTGCAAAAAGAAATATATCCTGCCAGTTGATTAATCAGACTTTAGGGTCGGGACTAAGTATTATCATCAGATAAATAATTCTAATTTTGAGCGGCAGTTATGAAAAAAGCACTACCCGATATATATCTTTTCAATCCTACTTGTGAGTATGCTGTTGCAAACAGCCACACATCGTGGCAGCCCAATCTCCTGTTACAAAAGATGGAAGAAGATTTGAGCACCTTACCTCTTTTTTTCTCCCGGCCCACCGATGTGGTGCTTGTAAAAAAACTGCCGCCTGAAAGTTACATTGAACAGCTAAAACTTATTGGCATTGAAGCGCCCCGGTTTTTCAGGAGGAAGGACATCACAACTGACAGAAAATTTTTAAAAGCTCCTAAATCCCGGCTGTTGCCATGGGGTTGGAGCCCGGCAGCTCACCAGTTGCTGAAACCACTTAAACCATCGTGTTCACCGGAATTTAAATCATCACCTGTTGCAGAATGGAAACCTGAGTACAGAGAAATGTATTCGAAAAAATTTGCTTTAGGTATTTTAAAAAGGGTTTTGCAATTACTCCCAGAGGAAAAGATACTACCCCCAGATCTCATTCCTGAAATCTGCACCACCCATAATGAGTTGGAAGAATTGCTCAGTCGGTGGGGAAAACTGATGGTAAAAGCGCCCTGGAGTAGCTCAGGCCGGGGACTGCAGCGAATAACAAAGACTCCGGTTGCACCTAAGGTCTGGGAAAAATTGCTTGGCATTATTAATGAACAGGACTATGCAATTGTAGAGCCGTACCTCGATAAAGTTCTCGATAGGTCCATACAGTTTAGTTTATCGAACGGAAAAGTTCATTACAAAGGCATCAGCCGCTTTTTTACAGATGAAAAAGGACAGTATCAAGGAAACTTTCTGAATGGTTGGCCGGATACAATTGAACCTCAGGCAGCCGAATTTGCTGAAACCTTTACTGGCATTCTTGTTCCTGCCCTTGCTGAGCTAATTGAAAACAGCTTGCTGGCAAAATATTACGAAGGCAATTTTGGAACCGATACATTAATTTTCAATGATGGGCAGGGTCGGCTTCGTATTAACCCGTGCCTCGAGATAAATATGCGACAAAGTATGGGGTTGCTTTCCCTGCAACTCGAAAAGTTGCTTGTGCCAGGCGTTAAGGGAGTTTTTAAAATCTGGTTTCAAAAAGGTAAAAGCTTCCTTTCATTTCAAAATGAAATGCATGAAAAATTTCCCGTTCAATTTAAGAACAAACGCATTGAATCGGGCTTTTATCCCCTCACTCATGCTGACGAAAGCACATTTTTTGGTGCCTATATATTAGCTGGTGTATAGCTTGTCTAAAAAATGATTCATGCAAAAATGTATATTTTATTAAAGGACCTTTTTGTCTTTTAGTAAAATAATTACTATCTTTGCGCCTACCATTTAATACAAATTAATTATGATGATTACATTAGATACACCTGTAGGCGAAGTTGTAAAAAACAATTTCAAGGCTGCCACCCTGTTTCAGGCTAATAGAATAGATTATTGCTGCAATGGGCACCAGACCATTTCAGAAGCAAGCACTAAGGCAGGAATTAAAGCAGAATCGCTTGTTGATCAGCTGGAAGAAATTCTCCAGAACAACGACCCCGATACTGAATACATCAACAACCTGGATTTAGGTGATCTGGCCGATTACATCGTAAAACGCCACCATTCTTACGTTCAGAAAAACATTCCTTTTCTAAAGCAGAATCTGGAGAAAATAGCACGGGTTCATGGAGAAAATCATCCTGAACTGGTTGAGGTCAGGGATCATTTTTTTGCATCGGCTGGCGAACTTACAATGCATATGCAAAAGGAAGAACTTCTGCTGTTTCCCTACGTTAAAAATATGGAGCAGGCCAAAAAAGAAAATCAAAACCTTCCAAATGCCTCTTTCGGATCGGTTTCAAGTCCGATTTCAGAAATGATGGTTGAACATCAGAATGAAGGCGAACGCTTTGAAAAGATATCACTTCTGACAGCCAACTACCATGTTCCGGCAGACGGGTGCACTACCTACGAAGTAACGCTGAAACAACTGGCTGATTTCGAAAAAGATTTACACCGTCATATTCATCTTGAAAATAATATTCTGTTTACCAGGGCAAAGCAACTGGAAGAAAGTTTTTAGTTATTTTTAATTCATGAGAAAAACACCCGTTCCCATTTCCGGCACATTTTTCTTTTGGGCTGGATTCGTATGTTCTATCAGCTTTATGGAAGCCTGGCTTAAATTTCAGGCTCCCGGGGTAACCCTTCCGGTAGGGCTCAGCATCGGCAAATTGATTTTTACCGCATTGAACCGGATGGAATGGGTGTTTGTTTTTCTTTTATTGGTATGGACAGTTCCCGGTGTTAAAAATTTGTCTGCAAAATTCATTTCGTTGTCTACAATGGTTTTGTTTATTCTTATCATCCAGACTTTCCTTTTAATGCCTGTCCTTAATGAAAGGGCAGAAATAATAATTGCAGGTGGTACACCGGGGGAGTCGTCTGTTCACATGCTGTTTGGAATAGCTGAAATTATTAAGGTGCTGGTTTTGCTGTACCTTGGATTTTATTCAAATAAGCTTTTTAACAGCAAAAGAATTATGGATTTGAAGAACGAATAGGTTTAACGCTAAAACACAATGTTATGAACACTAAATATATGCCGGTTGACCCGGATTATTACGAAATGATTGAGAAGGAAAAGGCTGAAAAAGATACGGCAGTTATCCATTATTTTAAAAATGAAAATTCGCTTGGAGAAGAAAAGGGTAAAATAAAAGGCGTGAATAAAAGTCACCAAAACGAAGATTTTGTTACCCTCGACAATGGAAAAGGAATCCGAATTGACCGTATTATTGTTATAAACGGCAAGCCGGGACCTGCCTACGACGAGTATGATTCTTACGCCCTTGCCTGTCTCGATTGCATGGGAGGAATGGACTAACCCGGCAGTATCAATGCCCGGACGGTTTCAATTTTAGCCGCAACAGGTAATCATCGGCCGTCATAAACAGCTCTGAAAAATCTTCATTAAAAGCACAATTGGAGGTAGCTTCACCTGTAAATACCGTTCCAAGATGCTTTCCTTCGGGAGTAAAAACCAAAACTCCTCCCGGACCGGTTGCAAACAACCAGCCATTGGGATGAACCTTTAACCCGTCGGGCAGTCCTTTATATTTCCCCACAAGGTTTGTTACATCGTAAAAAACCTTGCCGTCACTAAAATTGCCGTCATCTTTTACATCATAAACCATCCATATGGCCTTTTTTGGATCCGAGTTGGCAACATACAGTTTCTGTTCATCCGGTGAAAAAGCAATGCCATTAGGCCTCGACAATTCTGAGGTAAGCAATGTTACTTCATCATCTTTCCCCACTTTAAATACCCCCTGAAAATCAAGCTCCTTTTTTGGATCCTTTTCATTTAACTCCAGTCCGTAGGGAGGATCAGTGAAGTACAACACTTCATCTTTGCTATAAACGGCATCATTCGGACTGTTTAGCTTTTTCCCTTTATATTCTCCGGCAAGTGTTACAAATTCAGCTTCAGGGTTATTAACCGGTGAAGTCATTTGAGCCATTCGCCTGTCTCCATGCATACAAAGCACCAATTTTCCCTCAGGTGAAATCAATAACCCATTCGAACCGGCCTCCCCTCCCCTCCCGTCATTACCTGTATATCCGGAAGGTTTTAAATAAAGCTTAATCCCCTCTTTTTCTGACCACTCAAAAATTGAATTTTTTGGGATATCGGAAAAAATAAGTTTGTCTTCAGAAAGTAACCAAAGCGGGCCTTCCGTCCATTCAAAACCACTGCCAAGGATTTCCATTTCAGCGTCAGCAGGTATTACTTTATGTATTTGCTCATCATGAACTATAATTTTACCCTCAGGTTTAATTTCCTGAGACATACTCAATGTCGTAAAAAACAGAAGTGAAACTGCAATAAGAAAAGTTTTCATTTTGGATGATTTTGAAATTTAACCCAATTTACGATTTTACCTGATAAAAAACGAGAATTGAGCTTCCTGAAATTGGCAGTGGTTTGCCATGGTCTGTTTCCCCCTGTTAAGAGGAGGCCAAATTGTGGTAGGACACTATCATGAATAAAATAAATTCTTTCTTATTATCATTTTTTCGTAATTTTAAGTTCCTCTTTTTAATAAGAAAATAAAATTCTGGAATGGAAGATTCAAATAAGCAAACGGGAAAGCCTAAGAAAGTTTCGAAAAAAACCTATAACTCGGAATTGAGAAAATTGCAGATTGAACTGGTAAAGCTGCAGGAATGGATAAAAAATAAGGGGCTGAGAGTTGTGGTTGTTTTTGAAGGACGTGATGCAGCCGGCAAGGGAGGGACAATAAAAAGGATAACCCAGGTTTTGAATCCGCGCATATGCCGTGTTGTAGCGTTGGGTACCCCTACTGAAAAAGAAAAAACCCAGTGGTATTTTCAGCGTTATGCCGAACAGTTGCCTGCCGGTGGTGAAATGGTACTGTTCGACCGAAGCTGGTACAACCGTGCAGGTGTGGAAAAAGTAATGGAATTTTGTACTACCGATGAATACTGGGATTTCCTTCGTTCCTGCCCTAATTTCGAACGGATGCTGATCCGTTCAGGAATAATCCTGATTAAATACTGGTTCTCGGTAAGTGAGGAAGAGCAGGAAAAAAGGTTTAAGTCGCGCAACGAGGACCCTACCAAACGCTGGAAAATAAGTCCGATGGACTTGAAATCGCGTGAATTGTATGTGGAATATTCGAAGGCAAAGGATGAGATGTTTGCCTATACCGACACCAAAATAAGTCCCTGGTTTGTTGTTGATGCCGACAATAAAAGAAAAGCACGTTTAAACTGCATTCACCACCTGCTGTCGATGATTGAATATAAAGACCTTACACCCGATCCTTTTGAACTGCCTCCACGGAATGATCACAAGGGGTACGTAAGGCCGCCACTCGATGAAATAACTTATGTTCCTGAAGTTTATTAGCGAAAACAGCAAAAGAGGGTTTTACCTGCAACTGAATTAATTTTCAAGTGTCATAGTCATTTGATACAGATGCCTTTCCTGATCTTCGAGAAAGTTCTGAAACAGCACCTCATGATGGTCTTTGTCGTAACCACGCTGAATCAGTTCGAGGTACCCATAGGTCCATGGGATTTCCATAAAGGCTCCATCATCTTTAACCGTCACATCCTCTTTAACTGCCAGGGTAGCAGTTTGAAGAAGCACGTTTTCCATTGTCCCCTCAATTTTTTTCTTCATTGGAATTCCGGCATCCTGCATTGCCTGGCACGTAGTTTTTAAATCGGGCCATTCAGAAATATTCTGCTCATTTACAAGGGAAGCAAAATGGCTGGGTGCATTACCATGTAACAGTACCCATGCAGCATAATGCGACACATCGTTTAACTGAAGGATTGTATCTTTTTTGGGAGGATTCCATGGCCGCCGGAAATAATTAAAGAGTTCATGCACCAATGCATCAGCCGCTTCATGTGTTAGCTGACGATCTTTTCCAAGCCGGTTTAATAGTTCAATGCCGGTATCGGAAAGAAGGTAGGGCGTATTTGACAGCGCTTCTGCAAACAGCGGCTGAACCCAAGGTGGCAGCTGTGAAACTTCAAGCTGGCTGATAAATATTTTGGGTAATCCCTCCACGCCGGGTTCGAAATGAATGGCCTTCAGTTTTTTCCTATGAAATTTATACTTTCCGGCCGGTACATAACCAAGGCTTTCAAAAATATGCCTGATGCTCAAAATACCCTCGGGTTGTTCACCTGTGTGCGTATTTAAGGTGCGGAACCCTATGTGATCGATAACCATTTTGCCCTTGCGACGTTTTAACAATTCATTGAATTGACGGGCATAGGAAACACGGTCGAGAAAGCTTTCCCAAAGTTTTCCAACCAATTCAGCTGTAACATCATTTATTGTCCGTTTCATATTCAGTTAAACTGATAAATGAATCACAGGGTTACCTAAAAAAATATGTTTAAGAAAATAAAAATGTAAATTTTTAAATGTAAAATGCCCGAAAAAGCGAAAAGCAGGCAAACCAATAAGAACCAAAGGATGAATTCAGGCCGCTTCTAAATCTTTCTTCCCTGTTTTTTTGATAAACTTCAAAACCTCGTCTTTGGTAAACTGAGAGGTAGCGCCAACCTTGGTGGCATTAAGAGCACCAGCTGCATTCCCGAATTTCAAGGCTTCCTGAAGCGGTTTTCCATTGAGATAGTAATGTATAAACCCGGCAGCAAAAGCCATTCCCGACCCAATATTATCTTTCATTTCAACAAGGTAGCCTGTATCGTAGAATTCTCCCTGTTCTTTGTGAAAAGCAAAAACTCCGTTTGGACCACGGGTTATAAGCACCACGTCGACCTTGTATTTATCGACCAGTTGCTGACCAAACTGAGCCAGGTTACCTTTTTCGAGACCCAGCTTGCCGGTAAGAAAATCGATTTCCTTTTCCTTTATTCGTACAATATGTGCCGACTGCAGGAGCTGCTCAACTACGGCTACATTAAAAAAATGCTGAAACAGCTTAAGGTCAAAAAATTTGCATGAACCTGCCGACTCCTTAATCAGTTCGCGGATGGTGTTTTTGGAAATGCCAAATCTTTGCGGTAACAAGCCATAAAAAAGACAGTCAGCATTACGGGCAAGTTTAAGGGCTTCAGGAGAAAATTCGATGTGATCGAAAGCCACATCAGGTGTAACATTAAAAATGGGTTCGTTATTTTCATCAAAGGTTATATTAACCGTTCCTGTAGGAAATTCAGTATCAACCTGAACGTTGTTAACTAAAATATCCAGTTCTTTCAGGCGCTTTAAAGCTTGTATTCCCAGGCTGTCGTTACCGACCCGTGAAAGCAGGTGACCTTCTTCGCCAAAGGAATTGCAGCGATATACCATATTTGATGGTGTCCCTCCCAAAACCTTCCGGTCAGCAAGGATATCCCAGACTACCTCACCAAATGCTACAATTTTTTTTCTCATGTTTATTTTTGCCGCCGACAAAAATAGCGATAAATCAACTAGAATTCAAATTTTGGGCGTACAGGTATTTCATAAAAAATGCAAACAAGATATACACAATGAATTAAATTAATCAGCATAACTGATTGAATTTTTTTTCAGATATTTTTTCTCGAAATCTGTTAGTACATCAGAGAGATCGGGATGACCTGTTTCTTTTAAATCGTAATGTACGCGGGTGGAGGGCTTATTAATCCTGATTATCCTGCTCAAATCGATCGGTGTTCCGATAATAACCGAATCACAATCGGATTGGTTTATGCTAGCTTCCAGATCCTTCACCTGGGCCGGTCCATAACCCATTGCAGGCAGCAATGTTCCAATATTTGGGTATTTTTCAAAGGTACGTGTAAGTTCCCCTGTGGTGAAGGGGCGCGGGTCGATGATTTCCTTAGCCTTATATTTGTGAGCCGCCACTACTGCGGCTCCAAATTTCATTTCTCCATGAGTTAAAGTTGGGCCATCTTCAACACATAGTACCCTTTTGCCTTCGATTACCTGTGGTCTCTCTGCATAAACCGGGCTTTCAGCATGAATTACGATGGCTTTTGGATTGACTCCTGCAATGTTTTTTTCGACCTCTTCTACCTGTTCAGGAGAGGCCGAATCCATCTTGTTTATAATAATAACATCGCTTGAACGCATCACCACCTGGCTGGGGTAATAAACAAGCTCGGCACCTGCGCGAAGCGGGTCGGTTACAGCAATCGACAAGTCAGGCTTATAAAATGAAAAATCATTATTTCCACCATCCCAAAGAATGACATCACACCCCTCCTGATCGTTTTCTGCAGCACGCAGGATGGCTTCATAATCGACACCGGCATAAATTACATTTCCCCTGGCAATGTGCGGCTCATACTCCTCCATTTCTTCGATGGTGCAATTATGCAGCTCAAGGTCTTTAACTGTGGCAAACCGTTGCACCTTTTGCCTGGCAAGGTCGCCATAGGGCATTGGATGCCTTACAGCCACCACATTATAGCCTTTCTCCATTAACAGTTGCACTATACGCCGGCTTGTCTGGCTTTTACCTGAGCCGGTACGGGTGGCACACACCGATATTACCGGCTTCGTCGACCGCAGCATCGTCTGTTCAGTACCCAGCAACATAAAGGAAGCTCCGGCGGCATTAACCCTTGACCCCACCTCCATAACATGCTGATGGGTTACATCGCTGTACGAAAACACGCACACATCAACTTTCAACCCGCGGATCAGTTCCTCAATTTGACTTTCTGCATATACAGGAATACCCTTCGGATATAACGCTCCGGACAATTCAGGTGGATACCGGCGGTCATCGATATCGGGTATCTGGGTCGCAGTAAAAGCCACTACATCATACATATCATTTGCTCTGAAAAATGTGTTGAAATTGTGAAAATCACGGCCTGCTGCTCCAAGAATTATAACTCGTTGCTTTTTCATAGATTTTGATTTTGTATCCTGTTAATTTAGCTGAATCTTTATAGAAAAAACAGGATAAAACTCAGTTTCATATATAAATACCTCCTCAAAACATTTTTTAATACATTGCGTTCTTTTGAAAAACAGCTGTAGTAATGAATTTTCTGGCGCATTTATACTTATCGGGAAATGATGAAAAGTTGCTTACCGGCAACTTTATCGGCGATTATGTTAAGGGCAAGAATTTTCTGAAGTATCCCGGTAAAATAAGGGAAGGCATTATTTTGCACCGCCTTATTGATACTTTTACCGACACCCACCCGCATTTTCGGGAAGTCAAAGTACTTTTCAGAGGGGAGTTTGGTCTTTACTCAGGGGTGGTAACCGACCTTATATTCGATCATCTGCTGGCCAGCCAATGGGACAAATACTGTAATTTATCGCTTCCGGGGTTTGCCAAAAAAGTTCATGCTGTATTGCTTCGTAACTTTGTATATCTTCCTCCCCGCGTTCAGGGCTTTTTACCGGTACTGATAGCCAATAAAAGACTGGAGTCATATGCACACGTTAAAGGAATTCATCAGTCGATAGACATTATGAGCCGTTACACTTCGCTCCCGAAGAAGGCAGATAATGCAATTGAAACGATGCAGAATAATATGGAATTTATAAATAACCGGTTCTCAATCTTTATGCATGAGATAATAACCTATGCAGAGCAGGAATCCGGCAGAGAAATTAGAAATCCCGCAAGTGATGCGGGATTTTTATTATAGTTATGCCTGCATTACATAATAGTTTTCATCGAAGAAAAACTTGGTCTCACCGAAAGCCGGCTCCAGATCATCAATCCACACAGCATCGGTGTTATATTTTGCAAAAAATGGTTTACCTACCCATGAAGGATTACGTCCCTGCAGAAAGTTAAGCACAAATACTTTTTGGCCTTTTACTTCTGTAACTCCCACTACCTGTATCTTCCCCGGATGACATGACATGCTGGGACCTTTTACAGTGCGGCAGATACCACTTACCTGGTTATAGGCATTCCTGAAAATATGCCAGGCCTGGTTCAACGTAACTGCAAAATAATCACGCGGCCCGGTATCGCGGGCAATAAACATGTAATAAGGAATTATGCCAAGCTTTACCTGTTCCCTCCAGTTCTCAGCCCAAATATCAGCATTTGCATTAATATGGCGCAACAAAGGTGATTGGGAACGTATTTGCACACCGGCTGATATTAAGCGGCCGACCGCTTCCTTAACGGCCCCGGTTTTTAATTCACCGGGGTGATTAAAATGAGCCATTAAAGCAATGTTAAAGCCTTTCCTTTTCATTTTCCTGAACAGACGAAGTAAATCATCCGCATCCGGATCAATAGTAAACCTGTAAGGCCAGTATGCAAGTGATTTTGTTCCAATCCTTATGTTTTTTAAATTAGGTAAATCAGCATTTGCAAGTGCCTCAAAATAAGCTTCAAAAAAGCGGGTTTTCATTATTGCGGGATCGCCTCCTGTAAACAGAACATCGGTAATTTCAGGGTGAGCTTTAAGGTACTTCACCAATGTATCGGCCTCTTTCATTGCAAACTTAAACTCATTCAGTGCAAACTGTGGCCACCTGAAACAGAACGTACAATAGGCATGGCAAGTTTGTCCCTGCGTAGGGAAAAACAGCATGATTTCACGGTACTTATGCTGAATACCATTCAGCTTTTGCCCTTCGAATACTGGTACATTGCTTTCCTGCCCTGCCGGATTTGGATTTAAGCCCAGCCTGATTTTCCTTACGGCATCCTGCACTTCCTTCTTTGACGCATTTCGCTCAAGCAATGATGCTATGATCTTATAACTGCTCTTATCAAGCATCTCTTTTTGAGGGAAATTCAGAATAAAAGAAGGATCTGTTTCAAAGTTGTCCCAATCGATTAATTCATCCAACACATAGTTATTGGTCTTAAAAGGAAGAACTGTACCAACAACTTCAATGTTGAATTTTTGCTCTTCGTTCAAATAACGCATTTGGGGAATTTCTCTGAAATTGTGCAAAGAATAAGATTTATACTCCATCATTGGCAATATTTTGATAAGAATGATTAAACCATTCTTTATTAGGTTGATAACATCTTCCTGAGAAGATATTCTTAATTACGAAAAAATGATGATTTTTTCAAAGTTGCGCGAATATACTAAAAATTGCCCTTTTATAAAAATTAAGTAATATGACGTTTGTCATATTACTTAAAGTCGCGGTTAACTCGACAGATAATCAAAGCGACTTGCATCAAGACGCAAAAATATGAACAGTAAAATGGTAAACGACCACAGCGAAGAGCCTCCATAACTGAAAAATGGCAGGGGAATCCCAATAACAGGCATCAAACCAATTGTCATTCCTATATTCACCATGAAATGAAAAAACAGAATAGAGGCTACTGAATATCCATAAATCCGTGAAAATCCTGAACGTTGTCTTTCTGCCAGCAAAACCAAACGGGTGAAAAGGATTAAAAATAATACTACGATCACTGAACTACCTACAAAACCCCATTCTTCTCCTACCGTACAGAAAATAAAGTCAGTGCTTTGCTCAGGTACAAAATTAAACTTGGTTTGGGTACCGTTCAAAAACCCTTTACCCCAGAAACCCCCTGATCCTATGGCAATTTTACTCTGATTTACATTGTATCCTATGCCAAGCGGATCGGATTCAATTCCAAACAACTCATTGATACGCGCCTGCTGATAAGGCTCAAGTATTTGTTCAAATGCGTAGCCAACAGAAAGCGATAGCAATACTGAGCCTATCAATACCACTGCTGTTAAAGCATATACTTTCAGGTTTTTTCGAAGGCTGTAAATCAAAATCATAACTCCTCCAAGTACCAACATTCCGGCAAGTAAAAGTTCAATCTTGTAACCCGACCTTGTTGCGTAATTTACAACAGCAAGCACTATAAATGCAGCACCCAGAAACAGTACTATTTTAGTATAATGCTTCATTCCCGGACTGGCAATTAAAAAAACCAGCAAAGTCACCCCTGTTATGACTGAAAACAGGACAAGCGGGGGCAACACCAGTGAAAAAACAAACAACAATCCTCCAAGTGTAGCAAAAAACAATACACTTTCAGAAAGTCCTTCGCGATACAATACCAGAATAAACACAAAATATACAAGTGCAGAACCTGTATCATTTTGCATTAAAATAAGCAAGGCTGGTAAAAATATGATGCCAGCAATTACCGACAATGATTTAACAGTTTTCAGTTTAAAACCGTAAGAACTCATATATTTGGCAAGGGCCAATGCTGTTGCAAACTTTCCAAATTCCGCAGGCTGAATGCTGAATCCACCAATTACAAACCATGATTTTGAAGCATTTACCTCAGTACCGATAAACAAAACCATTACCAGCAGCAGAATGACAGTGCCATATATGTAATACGAAAAAAACACATAAAAATCGGATTCAATAATAAGTATCACAAAAGCGATAAGCAAGGCAGCACCAATCCAAATCAATTGCTTGCCGTAACGCTGGGATACATCAAAGATGCTTTGGTGCTCTGCATCGTATACTGCAGAATAAATATTCACCCAACCCATAAATACCAGTGCAATGTAAAGCAGCACTGTAAACCAATCGAGATTTGCCCAAAGGCTGTATCTTTTTGCCATGCTACTTTGGTTGGTTTGGGTTTAATAAATTAGCATCAATCATACGGGTTTCCACCCATTCCCTGTTGGGAGTAATGGAATCGTTCAGATACTTCTCAACAAGCAAACTGGCAATAGGTGCGGCATACCTGGCGCCCCAAACTCCATTTTCCACATAAACTGATATGGCAATTTTTGGGTTGTCTTTGGGAGCAAAGGCCATAAAAACAGAATGGTCGGAACCCTGATTGTTCTGCACCGTACCTGTTTTTCCGCACATAACAACACCAGGCACTTTAATAAGCGAACCCGAAGCTGACATTGCAACCGACATTTCCATTCCACTTATTACCGGCTCAAAATGCTCAGCAGAAATTCCAACAGTGTGCCTTTCCTTTAATTGGCTATCAATCCCTAAATTCTTAATTTCTTTCACCACATGAGGGGTATAGTAGTAACCCCTGTTGGCAATGGCAGCCGCAAAGTTAGCCATTTGCACAGGTGTAACGCCAAGTTCCCCTTGTCCGATTGCCATCGAACGCACTGTCAAAGGTCTCCAACGCCCTTTGCCGTATATATTATCATAGTACGATACTTCGGGAAGGCTGCCTTTCGATTCAACCGGAACGTCCATACCGAGCTTTTTTCCAATCCCGAATTTAAGCACATGGTCCCTCCATGCATTGTAACCTTCGGCTGTAGTAGGGTATTTTGCCAGTATTGAACGATAGGTATTCCACAAAAACGGATTGCACGATTCCTTAATTGCAGTCACTACATCAAGCGGCGATGAGTGATCGTGTGTACAACGTATAGGAGATGAACCTTTGCCGGCACATGAGAAACGGGTATGCTCAGTTATACTTTGTTCTTCTAATGCAACCAGGGCATTAATAACCTTGAATGTTGATCCGGGAGGATATTCCGACAGCAGCGCCCGGTTAAACAATGGCTTTAACGTATCGGTAAGCAATAAGCCATAGTTGGTACCTCTTTGCCGTCCCACCAGCAAATTGGGATGGTAACCGGGTGCGCTTGCAATTGCAAGTAATTCTCCTGTTGAAGGCTCAATGGCAACAACACTTCCTCTTTTATTCTGAAGCAGTTGTTCGGCATACATCTGCAATTCAATATCAATGGATGTGACAAGGTTATTGCCAACTTTGGCAGGTGAATCCTCCTTACCTTCCAGAAAGCTTCCCTGAATGCGGTTATGAACATCCACCAGGTATTTCTTTTTGCCTTTAAGGCCTCTCAGCCATTCCTCGTATGTTTTCTCGATACCACTTACACCAATATAATCGCCCAGGCTGTAATAAATGTCGTTTTCCAGATCGGAGGAATTCACTTCTCCCACGTACCCCAGTACATGCGCTGCAACCGGATAATTGTACTCTCTTAATGTTCTCGACTGCGTATGAAACCCCTTAAAACGGTAGATCTTCTCCTGCAAGATAGCATAGGTTTCGGGTGCAATCTGCTTTACAATGATGGAAGGCTTATATCGCGAATATTTCTTGGCATCTTCTATTCTTTCCTCAAGGTCTTCTTTGGGTATTGCAAGCAGGTTACAAAGATAAAGTGTATCAAATACGCCTACCTCCCGGGGAGTAATCATTAAATCGTATGAAGGCTTATTATGCACGAGAAGATTTCCATTACGGTCATAGATCAGGCCCCGTGCAGGATACTGCACAATTTCGCGCAAGACGTTGTTGGTAGCAAAAACCTTATAAGTCGGATCAAGCATCTGCAACCTGAAAAGCCCGATAATAAAGATCAACCCTACCAGAGCGAAAAGGCCAATAATGATATAACTTCTTTTTGAAAACTTATTCACTCTTCCTACTCCCTAAATATTAAAAACTGACTCAAAACAATAATAAACACTGAGAATAACGAACTCAGCACAACCCGCAAAAGTGTCGTAAGAAAATGGGTGAAAGTAAAAAATTCGAGGTAGAAAAAAATAATATGGTGTGAAAAAACCATAATTATTGCATAATACAAAAACCAGGAAAATGAATTTTGCTTCAATCCAGGGAATTCATGCCTGTCTTCCTCGCGGTTTGAAATTGACCTGATTACAAACGGCCTGATGTAAGCAATAAAAACTGTTGCTGCAGCATGCATTCCCAGCGTGTTTGAAAATACATCAATTGCCAGGCCAAGAAAAAAACCTGCAAACAGAAGCAGATACCTGGGGGTATATACAGGCAGCAGCATTATAAACAGGATGTAGATGAACGGATTAATGTAACCGCCCAGGTGCACCTGGTTAAATATCAGGACCTGCACCAAAACCAGCGCGACAAACATTATACCGTATTTCAGCAGGGTTCCCATTATCTTTCCATGATATTTTCGAGTTCATTAATCTCCTGCTTATCCATTATTTCCACAACCTCCACATGCGACAACGATTTAAAATCGACTGACAGCAGCACGTTAATAGAATAATAGTTTTCACCATCCGGACGTGTAAAATCGCTGATGGTCCCTACAAGTATACCTTCTGGAAAAACGGAAGAATAGCCGCTTGTAATTACTGTATCGCCCGGTGCTATATCCACATGCAGGGGGATCTCCGATAAACGGGCAAAGCGGTAATCTGTTCCGGGCCACATCAGTGATCCATAATACCCGTTGTTTTTAAGTTTGGCGGAAATACTCCAGCGGCGGTTAAGCACAGAAAGCCCCATTGCATACGACTCAGAAACCTGCCCTACAACCCCCACAATGCCTTTGGCGGAGATAATCCCCTGATCGGGCCTGATTCCATGCTTACTACCCTTGTTAAGGGTAATGTAATTAAAAGCGCTGTTTACTGAATTATTAATAACCTGTGCAGTTGTAAAACGGATTAACGAATCTCCCTGTTGAACGGCCAGATCGAGTGAATCGTTTACAGGAACCGTGTATCCCTGGTTTTCAAGCAACATGCGTAACCGTGCATTTTCCTCTGCCAGCTCCCTGTTGTCACGTTGAAGTCCAAAATATCCGGCCACAGAATTATACATGCTGAATACGTTGCCGGATAAAAAATTTGCAGAATTCAGGTACTTGGCTCTTTGAAAACTGTTGTAATTAAAGACCATTGCCAGGGCAAGGGTTTCCAACAGAATAAAAAGCACAAAAGCATAATTTCTCAGTAAATACCTGAAGAGGCTTCTCATCTTTTAAATCAATCTGCCTTTCAACGGATTAGGAATGAAAATTTATCTACATTTTTAAGTGCAACTCCGGTTCCGCGCACCACGGCCCTCAAAGGATCTTCAGCAACACGGAAAGGGATACCGATTTTATCGGTAAGTCGCTTATCCAGTCCTTTGAGCAATGCCCCGCCCCCGGCGAGCCATATTCCTTTGGAAACGATGTCGGCATACAGTTCGGGAGGTGTCTGCTCCAGGGCGCCCAACACAGCAGTTTCTATTTTTGAAATCGATTTCTCGAGGCAATGGGCAATCTCCTGGTAGGATACAGGCACTTCAATGGGAAGGGCAGTCATCTGGTTCGGTCCCTGGACAATGTAATCGGGCGGCGGGTCCTGCAACTGTGAGAGTGCAGAGCCCACATGTATTTTTATTTCCTCAGCTGTACGTTCACCAATCTTGATGTTATGCTGGTGACGCATATATTCCATGATGTCGGCAGTAAGGTCGTCGCCAGCAATGCGGATTGATTTATTGGTAACGATACCGCCCAGCGAAATAACTGCAATCTCGGTAGTACCACCACCGATATCCACAACCATGTTTCCCTCGGGGGCCTCCACATCAAGGCCAATGCCTATTGCAGCTGCCAGCGGTTCATACACCATGTACACCTCACGGCCACCGGCATGTTCGGCCGAGTCGCGCACGGCACGTATCTCCACCTCGGTGCTTCCTGAAGGGATGCAAATGACCATTTTCAAAGCAGGCGAAAAAAACCTGGGTTTGGGGTTGATCATTTTAATCATTCCCCTGATCATTTGTTCGGCCGCATTAAAATCGGCAATTACACCATCGCGCAAAGGCCTGATTGTTTTAAGGTTGGCGTGTGTTTTACCCTGCATTTGCCGGGCTTTTTCTCCAATCGCCACCATCTTCTCTGTTTTCAGGTTAATGGCTACGATGGAGGGTTCATCAACAACAATTTTATCGTTGTAAATGATTATCGTATTTGCTGTTCCCAGGTCAATGGCAATTTCCTGGGTTAAAAACGAAAATAGTCCCATCTTCTGTATTGGTATTAAGTATCAATGTTTAAAGTGTCGTCTGCCGGTAAAAACCATTGCAATCCCAAATTCATTACAGGCTTCAATTACCTCGTTGTCGCGAATACTGCCACCGGGTTCCACAATGTACTTCACTCCGTACTCGTTGGCCGCTTCAATGCTGTCGCGAAAAGGGAAAAAGGCATCGGATATCACAACCGAATCTTCCATGCTCACGCCTTCTTTCATATCGAAACGAGGCATGGTCAGATGGCGCATGCTGTCGAGCCGGTTGGGTTGCCCCATTCCCGCACCTGTAAGCCAGTAAGCACCTGCCGGGGTTTGAGTAACAATGGCAATGGCATTACTTTTTAGATGTTTACATGCAGTAACACCAAATTTCGCAAGGTTTATTTTATCTGAATTAAATTTCATTTCTGTCACAACGTCAAATTGGGTATCCATCCCCTCGTCCTCGTCCTGCACCAACATACCTCCGCTTATCGACCGGTACAATTTTTCGCCGGTCATTTCATCCTTTACCGGAGTTTCAAGAAGGCGCAGGTTCTTTTTCTTGCCAAGTACTTCGAGAGCTTCAGCAGTAAATTCAGGAGCTATCAGTATTTCCACGAATTTATTTTGAAACCACTCTGCCACCTCTCCTGTAACTACACCGGTAAAACATATTATACCACCAAAGGCACTTATAGGATCACCGGCCCAGGCCAGTTCAAGCGATTCCATTATATTTTCTGTAACCGCCAGGCCACATGGATTAAGATGTTTAACTACCGAAACTGCAACTTTATTGTTTAAATGGGTAACTGAATGATATGCATCGCTTGCTGCCTTCCATGCTGCATCGGCATCGAGCATGTTATTATAGGAAAGCGCTTTCCCCTGTAAAACCTTTGCATTTGAAATGGTAACCCCTGTGGGAACATTTTGAAATTTGTAAAATATTGCCTGCTGATGCGGGTTTTCGCCGTAGCGAAGTACCTGCCCTTCGTTAAAACTTATTCTTTCACTATCTGATTGGTTGTTAAAATAACTGAAAATGGCCGCATCGTAATGCGATGAAACGGCAAAAGCCCTGTAGGCAAACCATTTCCTGTCTTCAAGTGAAAACATACCCTGCTTTTCTTCAAGTAAATCTAACAAAGGTTGGTAATCGGTTTGCGAGGGTATAATAACTACATCGCTGTAGTTTTTGGCTGCTGCCCTGATAAGTGAAATACCACCTATATCAATTTTTTCGATGATTTCCTGTTCGGATGCACCCGAAGCAACAGTGCTTTCAAACGGGTATAGATCCACAATTATCAAATCAATTTCCGGGATTTCGTATTCGGTAAGCTGGCTGACATCGCCTTGGTTTTCACGCCGTGACAAAATACCACCAAATATTTTCGGATGAAGGGTCTTAACGCGTCCTCCCAGAATGGAAGGGTAACCGGTAAGACTTTCCACTGATGTTACCTTAACTCCCAATGATTCAATAAAGGTTTTAGTTCCACCGGTGCTGATGATTTTAACATCGAACTGGTTCAGCTTCCGGATTATGCCATCAAGGTTTTGTTTATGGTAAACCGAAATAAGGGCGGTCTTAATTTTTTTATTATCAGCCATTTATTCCATTTTTCTAATTCGTTTGCAAAGATAAAAAATTCAATTTACAATACTGTTATAAAACACAAGGTTTAGATTAATATTATTTGATTAAGAAAAACTTTATCTTGTTACTTTACAATCAGGCTGTAATTGTACAAAAAAATCAACACTAATATAGCTGATCAGGTTTTTTGCAGATTAAAATAAGTGAAAAAGAATGCTGTTTATCAGGCTTATTTACGAAAGCTTTTCATTTGCCTTCACCTCACTGAAAGCAAATAAGTTGCGGACACTTTTATCGCTGCTTGGAATTACTATTGGTATTTTTGCCATCATCTCGGTATTCACGGTTATCGATTCACTTGAAAGTTACATCCGCCAAAGCCTGAATGCTCTTGGCAATAACATGGCATACATCCAGAAATGGCCGTGGGCGCCTCCGGAAGGAGAAACCGAATACCCCTGGTGGAAATACATGAACCGGCCGGTACCAACCATTGAAGAAGCTGATGACATTATGCGCCGCAGTGCCTCTATTCAGAGTTCAGTATTCTTTTACGGCTTTAACCGTACCGTGCAGCACGGGAGCAATAAAATTGAAAATGCCACTGTATTGGCCTCCACTTACGATATGTTCGATGTATGGAACCTTAAACTTTCTTCGGGAAGGTATTTCACCGAAAATGAAATGCATTCCGGCACTCCGGTTGCTCTTGTCGGCGCAGTAGTTAGCGAAAAGCTATTCCCCGATATCAATCCAATTGGGCAGTCCATAAAAATCCAGGGCTTCCGGTTCAACATCATCGGGATCTATGAAAAATCAGGGCAGGATATGTTTGGCACCAGCATGGACAACAATATCCACATAAGCGCTGTACAGTCGTTTTACATGACAGATATCCGAAACAGTGACGTAGGGCAAAGCATATGTGTTAAAGCCAAACCAAATATCTCGCAGGAAAGGTTCACCGCTGAACTGGAAGGAATAATGCGCAGTATCCGAAGACTACAACCCAGGGAAGAAAACAACTTTGCACTGAACGAGGTGAGCATCATTTCAAATCAGTTCGACCAGTTCTTCGTGGTCTTCAATATGGCCGGCTGGATCATCGGGGGGTTTTCCATACTGGTAGGTGGCTTTGGAATTGCCAACATAATGTTTGTTTCAGTAAAGGAACGCACCCGTATTATAGGCATTCAGAAATCTTTGGGGGCAAAAAAGTACTTTATCCTGCTGGAATTTATCTTTGAAGCAGTGGTCCTCTCCGTTATTGGCGGAGTTGTTGGCCTTCTGCTGATTTTCTTCGGAACACTTGCCGTAAACGCAGTTACCGATTTCACCATCTCGCTCACACCTGCCAACATCATCAGGGGATTGTTAATTTCCAGCGTGATCGGTTTCATTGCAGGACTTATGCCGGCCCGCACCGCAGCAAAACTAAACCCGGTGGCGGCAATGAATACGGTTTAAATTCAGTGGAATTACAAACGATTAAAGAGCCTCACTAACTGTCCCATTTATCCCACAAAATATATAATCTCCGGGAAAATCCTATATCTTCGCCTAATTAAACTCAATGTTAACTCAGTGCATATTCAATTTTAACTCAATGTAAATTCAATTATAATTGAATTTACATTGAGTTAACACTGAGTTTATATTGAGTTTACATTGAGTTTAGTCCGTAGAAGGTATCATCTATATTTCCTGAATTATGGTAAAATCCCTCCCTTTGTTTAAGAGAATAATCAGACAACCTTGATCTTAAAGATTAATGATCTTACCGGATTACAGATTTAAGTACTCACTCTGTAAAACATTAACAGGCAGAAGTGATGCTGCAGAATGACCAGGTGATAAATATAGGTAGGAGCCGGTTACAAATTCAATTCACCCTTCAGTTACAGGGTCAGCATACCCCCAGGTGCATAAGGGCATCCCCTTTATAAACAACAGGGGCATGGTTCAGCCCAATGATGTAACCGCAGTGTGGAATCTTAACTTTGAACTCATGCTTGCCGTACGGATCGGAAATTGTTCCTACAACCTGTCCTTTTGCGACTTTGGCCCCGTCTTTTATAAAGAAACGGAACAATCCTCCCTGCTTTGCCCTTAGCCACATCGATTCATTTATAGCCACTGGCGGGGGATAATCCTTACCGGCAAGTTGAGCAGAAAAGTCACGCATTCCGAGGTGCTGCATCAGGCGCATGGTGCCTGTAACTCCTCGCTGGGTAATGCGCTGGTTAAAATCGTGCGATTTGCCACCCTCAAACAGTAATACCTTTTTCCCGGCTTTGGTTGCCGCTTCACGGAACGATTTTTCGCGTTCACCTGCTGAAAGAATAAACCTGGGGTTAAACACTTTTGCCAGGGCCATCAGATCATTGTCGCCTTTTGAAACCCTTATCTGCGAGGAATTGAACCTGCGGGCGCCGCCTGTATGATAATCGACACAGTAATCAGCATGGGGAATGATTTCATTCATCAGGTGATAGGCAAAAATACTTGCCAGCGAACCTTTCTGAGATCCCGGGAACATCCGGTTCAGGTCTTTGCCGTCGGGGAATTCACGGGTTTGATTAACAAATCCAAATATATTCACTGTAGGAATAGAGATAACCATTCCTACTGCAGGTTTGGTATATTTTTGGGCAAGCAGTTCCCTTACGATTTCCACTCCGTTTAATTCGTTTCCATGAATACCCGAAACCAGGAGCAGGCAGGGACCGTCGGCTTTTGCACGGTCAACAATTACAGGAATTTCAAGTTTAGTGTATGTATGCAGCCGGGCTATGTCGAGGTTTAGTAATTTACGGGTTCCGGGAAGAATGTTTTCCCCCAGAATGGTAATTTTTTTTCGGTTTAATCTCATATTTTATATATGTCTTTCCACATACCGTATTATGTTCTTGGCAATATTTTTCCCGGTAGCGTGTTCTATTCCTTCCAGACCGGGCGAAGAGTTCACTTCGAGAATAAGCGGTCCGAGTTTCGACTGGAGCATGTCGACACCGCAGATGCCCAGTCCCATTATCCTTGCTGCTTTCAGCGCTGCATTTTCCTCTTCCTCGCTGAGATCTATTACCTGTGCTGTTCCTCCGCGATGCAGGTTCGAGCGAAATTCTCCTTTTTTGGCCTGCCGTTTCATGGCCCCTACCACTACCCCATCAACAACAAATGCACGTATATCGGCACCCTGCGCCTCTTCAACAAACTCCTGCACGATTACCCTTACCTTTAACCCGTTGAAGGCATCAATTACTGATTCGGCGGCATTGTCGGTCTCAGCCAAAACAACGCCGAGTCCCTGGGTACCTTCAAGCAATTTTATAACAATAGGAGCGCCTCCTGCTGCCTGAATAATTTCCTTCACGTTCCTTGAGTAATTGGTGAACACTGTTTTGGGGAGGCCCAGTCCGGCACGTGAAAGGATCTGCAGACTCCGAAGCTTATCACGTGACCTTAGTAATGCCTGCGACTCAATTGCGGTAAACACCTTCATCATTTCAAACTGACGTACCACAGCTGTGCCGTAAAAAGTAACCGAGGCGCCGATACGGGGAATGACGGCATCGACTTTCTCCAGTTTCTTGCCCTTGTATATGATAGTGGGGTTTCGCTTTTCAATAATCAGGTCGCATTTGGTATGGTCAATAATCAACACCTCATGCTTTTGCTGTATACCGGCTTCATACAGTCTTCTGGTTGAATACAAGTTTGGGTTCCTCGACAATATGGCAATTCTCATTTCTTTAGTTTATAGTTGTACTCTCAACTTTACGATCTGGCCCTTTTGGGAAAGGTTCTTTCGCGAGGTATCGATTAAAAATTTTTTTGACAGGAATTTCCGGCCCAGCAAGACCGGGATTTTCATATCGGCTCTTTCCGTTAACGTAAGTTCTATGGGGTAAGTATTGTTGAATAAAATTATTTCTGTTTTTATAGCTATCCGTTGCTCCACCGAACCGTTTGAGCTTTTTACATTACGCATTTTATAAATCTTAAACACAAACTGTTTCTCATGATACAGGGGATGAAGCGGGTCGAGAAAACGGCACCTTACCCACTCCTGGTCTTCCTTGCTGAAATGTTCGATCTGATGGCAGTGAAAACTGGAGGTATAGGCGCCCGAATCGGTTTTCACAGCAATCCCTTCCAACTCAAGCTGTGGAAAATCTGCCGTATCTTTTCTACCGATAATTATTCGCGCCATCTGGTAATATCCTTTTTTATAAAATATCAAAAAACATTTTTCCTATAACAAAATAGATGAACAAGCCCAGTATATCGTTCATAGTTGTAATGAACGGCCCGGTTGCCAGTGCAGGATCTACTTTAAGTTTGTGCAGTAATAGCGGAATCAAAGTTCCGAAAAAAGACGCATATAACATAACAATAAACAGAGAAATGGAAACCGAAAGTGTAAGATCCATATTTCCCTGTGCGAAATAGTTGTAAATAAATATGAGAACTGCAAAGATGGAAGCAGTCGTAAATGCAACTGTAAGTTCTTTCAGCAGGCGCTTTCCGGTTGCTCCCACGTCCTTCACCCCGCTGGCGATTCCCTGCACTACGATGGACGAAGATTGGACACCTACGTTTCCGGCCATTGCCATTGTAAGGGGAATATAAAATGCCAGTTCGGTAACGCGGCTCAATTCCGTTTCATAACTACCAAGTACCAGCGCTCCCATGATTCCGCCAATCATACCGATCAGCAGCCAGGGAAATCGGGCACGGATAAGTTCCCATGCGCGGTCGTCGGGTTCCACGTCGCCTGCAATACCAGCTATCATCTGGTAGTCGCGCTCGGCTTCCTCACGCACAAAGTCGATCACGTCGTCGAATGTGATCCTTCCTTTCAGCCTTCCGATTCCATCGATCACCGGAATGGCCACAAGGTCGTACTTGTCCATCATTTCGGCCACCTCTTCCTGCCGTGCGCTTGTGCGCACACTAATCACATCGGGCTCGAAAAGATTTGATATTTTGGTGTTGGTAGAATTCAGGATCAGTTTTTTCAGCGAAAGGACTCCTTTGAGCCGGTCCTGGTCATCGGTAACATAAATGTAGTAAATCTCGTCCACTTCCTCGGCCTGGCGGCTAATTTCCTTGAGGCAGGTCGCCACGGTCCAGTTTTCATTCACCGATACCATCTCCTTGGCCATGATTCCACCGGCAGAGTCTTCCTCATATTCCATGAGGTCGACAATATCACCGGCCTGCTCGGTATCCTCGATCTCCTTGAGTACTTCCTGCTTCATATCCTCGTCGAGGTCGGCCATAATGTCGGCCGCATCATCCGAGTCCATGTATTCGATAAATTTACTGGCTATAAGTTCTGGAGGAAGCACTTTCAGGAACCTTCGCCTGTGTTGCTCCGGAATTTCAATCAAAACATCGGAAGCCTTTTCACCTTCCAGCAAAAGGTAAATAAATTTTGCTTCATCCATGGTCAGATCATCCATCACCTCAGCAATATCGGCAGGATGGAGCGGCTCCATGGTAGCTTTCAGTTCATCGGTATTGTTTTCTTCGACTAATTCCTTTAACCGGTCGATGTATTCCCGTGTAATTTCGAATTCCATAATCTGTTTTTTTCAACTCATTACTCCTGCACGCAGTGAACATACTGTTTAAATGCCCATTGAACATTGATAACAACAGCCGTGCCCACGTTCAGGTTTCCATCAATTTTGTCAGTTCAATAAAATCAGCAACAGAAAGTTGCTCCGGCCGCTTATCGGCAAATTGCTCCGGGATGTGCATCCCTGTTTCACTCAGGGAATTCCGGAGCATTTTTCGTCGTTTATTAAAAGCCGCCTTTACCACTCTAAAAAACAATTGTTCATTGCAGGGCAGCTTCTCTACGTTGTTGCGCCGGAGCCTGATGACCGCTGACTTTACTTTCGGGGGAGGGATAAAAACCTGTTCAGAAACTGTAAACAGATATTCGGTAGTATAAAAAGCACCAAGTAATACACTCAGAATGCCGTAGGTTTTGTTTCCGTGAGGTGAACTGATGCGTTCAGCCACCTCCTTCTGAACCATGCAAACCGTTTCGGTGACCCGGTTGCGCCATTCCAGGATGCGAAAAAAAATCTGGGAGGAGATGTTGTATGGAAAATTGCCAATTATGCTGAAGGTACCGGCAAACGCAGGGGCATCCCATTTCAGGAAATCATTGAAATAAATCCTGCCACTCAATTCAGGAAAGTGGCTGTTCAGATACTCAACCGATTCAGAATCGATTTCCACCACATGGACCTTCAGTTCGGGCTTTTGAAGCAGCAGTCCGGTCAATACACCCATCCCGGGCCCTACTTCCAATACGTCGGAATTTGTAGCGCTCAGGCTGTCAACAATCTTACGTGCAATGTTACCGTCTTTCAGAAAATGCTGACCTAACTTCTTTTTGGGCCTGACAATGTTCATTCTCGTCTGCTTCATTCATTATTTGTGTACTTGCTAATATTCTCTTTATAGAAGTTAAAACAAAACAAATTTATATTTTTGTCAACTACGGAACAGCAGAAAAAGTTTTTTATTTTTCGCACAACGAAATTAATAACTTTCAGGGAATATTGGTTCAGAAATATTTTTAACATAAAGCACTCGTTTTGAAAGGCATACTATTTAAAACCCTTAAATTTTCATTGTTTCTTGCCATCGGCGGTTTCATATTCTGGTTTATATACAAAGACCAGGATATTGATCGTATTAAAACGGTACTAAGAAATGAAGTCAATTACTTCTGGATCGTGATTTCCCTGCTTATAGGCCTGCTTAGCCATATCAGCCGCACAATCCGCTGGGGTCTTATGATTGAGCCTGTAAGCCATAAACCAAGGTTCGTTAATACATTTCTTTCGGTGATGGTGGGGTACCTTATGAACATGGCCTTTCCGCGGATGGGTGAAATTACACGTTGCGGAGTATTGGCAAGATATGAGAAGGTAAACTTCAGCAAACTTTTGGGAACAGTGGTAGCCGAGCGGGCAGTTGATATGGTTTCATTGCTGGCACTGCTGGGAATAGTTATCATTTCACAGTTTGGCCAGATGCTGCTTTTCCTGGAACAAAATCCTGGAATCGAATCGAAGCTTATAAGTGTAATTACATCCCCGGTGCTGATTATCGTAATCGTGGTATTGATTATAGCAGTGTTTATTTTCAGGAAGGCACTTAAAAATACCCTGTTTTACAAGAAAGTTCATGGAATAGTGAAGGACCTCAAGGAAGGGTTTATTTCAATTGGTTCCATAAAAGGCAAAGGATGGTTTGTTTTTCATTCAGTGGCCATATGGTTTCTATACTACCTGATGCTTTACTCGGTGTTTTTTGCATTCGAGTTTACAAGTGATCTGAGCCCTATTGCAGCCCTCACCACTTTTGTACTTGCGAGTTTTGGAATGGTGGCTCCTGTTCAGGGTGGAATAGGTGCCTGGCATTTTATGGCTATTGAAGGTCTGTCGCTATACGGGATTGTATATGAAAATGCTGTAATTTTTGCTTTTGTGGCACATGCTTCCATGACAGTGATGATAATTCTTCTAGGTATACTTTCACTGCTTGCTTTACCGTTTATTAACCGAAGGAATGATATTCCATCTGATCCGGTAACTGTGAACGAATAAATTATAATTACATTCCATTTGAATGAACACAGAACTTTTCATTTCGCGCAGGTTATTTTTTGAGAAAGGCACAAACAAGTCTTTATCTCATAGAATTATCCGTATTGCCCTGGTAGGAATTGCCCTCGGGCTGGCGGTAATGATTATTTCTGTTGCTGTAATTACAGGGTTTAAGAGTGAAATACGGAATAAAGTTATCGGATTCGGGTCGCACATCCAGGTGGTGAATTTCGATTCGAGCAATTCCTATGAAACACAACCGGTATCGAAGAAGCAGCCCTTTCTGGAAGAATTACAAACACTCGGCGGAGTAAAGAACGTGCAGGTTTTTGCTACTAAACCGGGCATGATTAAAACCAATGAATACATTCAGGGAATAGTATTTAAAGGAGTGGATTCACAATACGACTGGACATTTTTCAGGAATAACCTTATTGAAGGAGCCCTGCCGGTAATAAGCGATTCGGCACGGTCGGACCAGATTTTGATTTCGGAACAGGTGGCCGAATTGCTGGAAGTATCAGTTGGTGAACGCGTGGTGCTTTATTTTATAAATGAAGACGAAAGCCTGCCACGTTTGCTGCAATTAACCATAAGCGGGTTTTACCGTACCAGTCTCGAAGAGTTCGACAACCTGTTTGTAATGGGCGACCTGCAGCAGGTACAGCGGCTCAACAACTGGCAAAACGACCTGGTTAGCGGTTTTGAGGTGGCCATTACCGATTTCGACCGCATTGATGCAATTGAACAGGTGGTCCGCAATACTGTACTCAACTACAGCGTTGAAAACGATGCCATTCTGCGCACCACCAACATCACCCGCGAATATCCGCAGATCTTCGACTGGCTGGCCATACTCGACATGAATGTATGGGTGATTCTTATACTGATGGCGCTGGTTGCCGGATTTAATATGATATCGGGGCTGCTTGTCCTGATACTTGAACGGAGTAAAATGATCGGTACGCTGAAAGCGCTTGGCAGCGCCAACTGGAGCATCCGCAAAGTGTTTCTTTACCTTTCGGTTTTTCTTACCTCACGAGGTATGCTGTGGGGAAATGTAGTTGGAATCGGGTTTGTTATCGTACAGCATTATTTTGAAGTTATAAAGCTTAACCCCACGTTATATTACGTAGATGTTGTGCCGGTTAATTTTTCGTTTATGTACATATTGCTCCTGAATATAGGGACTGTAGCGGTTACAGTACTTATGCTGGTGGTACCGAGTTACCTTGTGAGTAAGATATCGCCTGAAAAAACAATCCGGTTCGACTGATGTTACGGAACACGCATGCAAGTTACACCTGAAAATATCAAAAAAGCGCTTTCGGAAAACCTCCGTGGAATTGAATCGCATCAACGGATGATGCCGCTCAACCGTAAGTTGAAAGCTGTTGCAGGAGACACATCACGACTTAAGCCAAGCAGTGTGCTGCTGCTGTTATTCGAAGAAGATCATGAGCTGTATATCTGCCTCATTAAACGCCCTGTCACCATGAAACACCACGCAGGGCAGGTGGCCTTCCCCGGAGGGCGCATTGATCCGGGAGAAACACCTGTGGAAACGGCCCTCAGGGAAACCAACGAAGAAATAGGCATACCTTCAGAAAAGATTGAAGTACTGGGTTCCCTCTCAGAATTATTTGTCGATGTAAGCGGCTTTCTCATTCAACCCTTCGTTGGATGGCTTACTGAAAAACCTGTCTTTACAATAAATAAAGCCGAAGTGGAAAAAATCCTCCTCTTCCCATTGCTGCAATACAAGGATCAACTGGAAGAAACTGAACTGGAAACGGTATCGGGAAGATTAATGGTTCCATGTTTTCATTTCGAAGGGGAAATAATATGGGGGGCAACGGCCATGATACTAGCAGAGTTTTTTGATGCGATGGAGGATTAAGGTAGCGTGGGTTTCGGTTGGTGCGATTTCCATGCCCGACTGTGTCATTCAGTCGGGCTAACCGCACATTGTAAATTTGCAAATAACGAATCATCCGCCTGCCTATGGACTTGAAACAAGCTAGTGATAATTGCATGTGTTTTTATAAAATTAGATTTTTTTAGGCTATTTAATAAACCTCGTGATGTGTTCCGATATCAATAAAAACAGCTTTTTTTGGCTTTTCACGTGTAAAGAAAAAGATCACCCTTGTATCAAATTCAACAGAAAAACTCCAGGAGCCTTTTAATTTACCTGATAATTTATGCGTTTTAAGTCTTGCATCGAAGGGATCTGCCATGAAAATTTCCAGCTTAAACCAGAATTCTTTTTCGATATTTGTTGATTTTATTCTCTTCTTAAATTCTTTTTTAAACGAATTACTAAATGAAACTTCCATTACAGCATGTTTTTTAAATCCTGAATATTGGAGGAAAACTTTAATTTACCTGCTTTATAATCCTCTTTTGACTGCTTATAATTTGCAGCTATTTCAGTTCTTCTTGTATCAGCAATATTATTCTCCAATAAATTCTTTAATTGCACTTTATCCTCCAGTGGAAGGCTGTAAATCTTATCTACAATATCGTTATAATGAAATGTCATTTTATTTTATTTTCTGCTATAAACAAAGATAACCATTTTTCAATGAACTTTCTATATTGGGTGGTGGGTTTCGACTCGCACAATTAAAATCTATTTATCATGGAATCGTCTATCTGCCATCGGGCAGGGAATTCGCTGCACCCGTTACACAAATATGGTGGTAACCTCAGTTGTTACCAAATGTTAGATTTTGTAGTTGAGGTTTTTCCTGCAGGTGGTTTCCGAATCGCTTACAGGTGGTGCGATTTCCGATTTTTTTTCAAAAAAAACCTCCAGGGCGTTTTAAGCCATGAAGGTTAAATATGCCTGGCGGATGAAACCAGTTGATATTTGAGTTATAACTATTTTGAGGGACATCCTGCTGTTCAAAAAATTTTTATGACAGCAAATTTAGGTTATTAACACTGGACTTAAAATACCTAGCGCTAGGTATTTTTAATGCCCCTCTTGTATAATCACTTAAAGATCAAAAGCATTTACAAATCGCTCCCAATCAGTTATACTTTTTAATTCCAGTTTTTGACCTATATTTTTTCGATGGGTGGAGATGGTATGATGCGATACGAAAAGTTGCTCTGCAATTTGTTTTGTGGTTAACCCATTAGCAACCAGGTTTAGTATCTGTTTTTCTCTTATTGTTAAGGATTGCAGTTTTAGAAAATTCTTTCGTAAAAACAAGTTATCTTCCAGATTTCGTAACAGAAACCTGTTATTATTTTCAAGATCACCTAAAGGCATGGTATAAGAAAAGACATACTTGGCTTTATCAAACAATCTGGAACTTGTATACACCCACTCAAAATTCCTTTTAGGATTGAAGCGGAGTTTTTGAAAAAATCCATGACAGGAATGAAGGTCTTCATTATTTACAAACGAAATCAACGACTTGCTGAATAGTTGAGCTGTCCCCGGTTCAAAACGGGATAGCATAAATTCCATACCTGCCACAGCAACCTCCTCAACCGTCATTTCGAATCGTTTTTCAGCCCAACTATTAAATTGTGTCAGTACTAGATCCTCAGATCTGTTTAAATGCAGCATTCCAGGAATGAGCTCTCCGATTTCTTCCAATGTATATTTTTTAGCAGCTATTTCATTTTCCAACTTACAAAGTGAAATCTGATTTTCTACTAGCTGATCAGTTTCAGTTCTATATCGTTTCATATCAAAGTTGTTTCCAGTGCATCGGCATAAATTTGCCAATCTGTTAATGATTGAATTTGAAGTTTTTGTTTTATATTTTTCCTGTGAGTGGAAATGGTGTAGGGCGATAAAAACAGTTGCTCTGCAATTTGTTTGGTTGAATATGCTTTTGCCACCAGTTTCAGGATTTGCTTTTCACGTTTGGTGAGAGAATTAAATTTGTTTATGTTTTTCCGTACGCCGATGTTATCTTTCAATAACTTGTTTAAGGTATGAACTAAATTATCTTCATTCGGAAACATCTGGGAAACCGAGATTACTTCCTTACTTTCCTTCTGAAATCTAGAAGTAACCAGCAACCATCTATGCTCATAGTCACAGGCTAACTTAACCTTTTGCAAAATTGAAATGATAAGAGTTTCATCATCCTGTTTCACCATTTGTATGAGCGGCTGTGAAATAAACTCAAAGCTATCGGGTTTAAACAGCATTTTCACAAATGCTGCTCCTTGTTCAATTAATTCCGCCGTGGATTTCTTGTTCTTTTTATCAGCATACCTGCTAATAAAGTTAGTAGCTATATCATCAACCCAATTAATATGAATTCGTCCAGGTCCCAGTTCTGAAAATTCTTCCAGTGAATATTTGCTGTTTCGTATGCTGTTTTCCATCAGGTACAGGTTGGCCTGGCTCTCTAGAATTATTTCTTGCTCAGTGAGATTCTTCATAAGAAATTAAGCTTTAAAATGGATCAACATGATAAGAGCGCTAATCTAAACATCGATCGGCTGTTATGAAAGTTATTTAGGTGACTTTTATTGAGCCTGCACTTTCACTTATCCAACCCCTCAATTTTTCAACGAAGAATCTTATAAAAGTCCTTTCTTATCTTCATAATTTTTTTATCTTGCAAACCTTTGTCAAATAAAACTAAATGTAAGATCCGGTTAACTGATAGAAGACCACAGCTTATGACATATTTCAATACTTTCATAATCGACGATGAAAAAGATGCAGGCCTATTGCTGCAGAGCCTTCTGATTGAGTTTTCGCCAGTACTTATTAAAGGAGTGTTTACTGATGCACTGAGTGCACTTGACCGTGCCGTTACCGAACAACCCGATGTTGTTTTTCTGGATATAACCATGCCGGAAATTACGGGCATGGAGTTTTTACAACAACTCAGCAAGTTTTCACCGCAAACAAAGGTGATATTTGTATCGGCTTATAAAAAATATGCACTGGAAGCGCTGCAAAACGGAGCATTCGATTTTATCCCCAAACCTGTTGGTAAAGATGACCTGCGCCGGGTGGTGCATAAATTGGTTGCCTCAGGAAAGCCCAACTCCCGGATGGAAGAAGCAAGCAGCCACCTGTTACTAAAGACCAACGAGGGCCATCATTATGTTGCGGTAGAGAAGATTCTATTTCTGGAAGCAGAGGGCAACTATACCCATTTATTTTTAACCGACGAAAAAAAGCTGTTTTCGGGCGTGAACCTGGGACGGATTTATGAACAGTTGCCGCAGAGCCTTTTTGTACGCATAAGCCGCAAGTACATAATCAACATAAGTTACCTCACATTTATGAATTTTTGTAAAAAGCAGTGCACCGTTTCAGCCACTGGGAAAGAGTACCAACTTGAGGTGAGCATAAAGCTTAAAGATTTAAAACAGTGCTTGTAAGACGGATGCAGCGTCGTTTTAAAAATATCCTTAATAATCGCCTTCTGCAAAGCCTGCTGTTTGGAACTTTCATTACGTTTGTGGTTTCATTGGTGTGGGATGTTCCTGTTGAACGGTTTGAGATTAAGCTATCGGGAGATATTAATAAAAGCACAGAACAAGAGAAACTTTGGCTTTTTGAGGATCTGGACAACGATGGCAATACTGATCGGTTAAGGTGTTTCAACAATTCAATTGGTGAGCGCTTTACCATAGTCAGTTATAACCATCAAAATCGGATTGTTTCTACTATTCATTTCAGAGATGACTTCTGAACACGAAAGTTATCTCCTGCCTTTGCTGATGTTAATAATGACGGAGTAAAGGATTTTATGTTTTTCAGCCTGATCAGTGATTCAATTTTCTTCACAGCAGTAGATGTTGTTAATGATGAGATTGTGATCGACCATTTGTTTTTCATGCAGGTAGAACGGCATTCAAAAAAAATGGCTGTCCTTTCGGAATTTTATCCTCAAAGTTTATCTATGACCGAATTTAAAAATGAGCTTCTTTTTCGTTTCGATGCAGGTTATGGTTTGTATCCCAGGGGCCTGTTTAAACTTAATTTACAATCATGCATTTTCACAATTCCTCAAAAAACATACTCCCCTTTTCATGTCGCTCAATTTCAGGATCTGGATAATGATGGAGAAAAGGAAATTATTACAAATACCTATGCCCCCTTTAATGTTGCATTCGAAACAGAATATCCCGATAACCAGTCTTACATTGCTGTGTACAATTCTTCACTGGAATTCATGTTTCCTCCAATTCCGGTAAAAAATGAATATTCACACGTGAAATGTTGTGCTGATGGTGCGGACGCACTGCTTTATGTAAAAACATATTCCGGTGCAGAACATCAGATTGCAGTCGTATCCCCCACAGGTAAATTGATAAGTAGAAAAAATCTTCCTCCTTTAAATTATGAATTAAATGGCACTTTATTAAAAACGCTAAACAATAAGCCCCACCTGTTTATAAATAATTATGGCTGGTTTCCTTTATCACCCGGGCTTGAATATGTCCCTGAGCATGAAATCCCAGCTTCACAAAACCATCTGCACCATCTGATTGCCGTTCACGATCTGGATCAAGATGGTTTTGATGAAGTAATTTCCTTAGTCCCAGACCAGAGCATGTGGATATACAATTCCCGGTACAAACATTTCACTTCATCAGAGCTGCCGGTACCTGTTCAATTCACTCCGGAAATTATCCCCCTCACAAAGGAAGGAGAATTACACAATTACCTTTTCCTTTCAGGACCATCCTATTTCTCCTTCAATTATAAAAGAAACCCTTGGTATTTTGTATTTTACCTGATTCATTTCGGTCTGTTCGCCTTCTTCTCAGGAGTTACTTACCTGCTACTTTTCTTGCAGCAACAGCGACTGGAAAAAAAATGGGATATTGAAAAACAACTCTCGGAACTTCAGTTTAATTCGGTAAAGAGCCAGTTGCACCCGCATTTCATGTTCAATGCATTAAACTCGGTTGCCTTCATGGTTAATACCGGGCAAAAGGAAGAAGCCTACGATTTCCTTACAGTTAATTCAAGAATGATACAGCAGGTAATGGATGATGCCCGGGAGGTAAATCGTACCTTGAGCGCCGAAATCAATTTTACAAAAGATTACCTGAAAGTACAGCAGCATCGGTTTAAAGAACGGTTCAGGGCCGAATTCAACCTTCATCCTGACGTTGATTTATCTATTAAAGTGCCCAAAATGTGCATTCATACTTATGTGGAGAATGCGGTAAAACATGGATTCCGCAATACAAAAAGCGATGGATTGCTCCGGGTAAATGTTTCACCAGTTGAGTCAGGTGTTTTAATTACTGTCACCGATAATGGAATGGGGCGGAAGGCAGCATCGGAATACCATGATTCAACGGGGCATGGTCTGGCTGTAATGAATGAATTCTACCGGCTGTTTGAAAAATATCAGGGCTACCAGATCAAGGTCAAAATAATTGATTTAAATCCGGTGCAGCATAATCAGTCAGGAACACAGGTAGAATTAAAAATTTTGCCTAAAGAAAAACCTTCAAGGTCAATGAAACCTTGAAGGTATATATAAGCAAGCTATAGCTTTGTACTAATGTTATCCGGGGAAAATATTTTTATTATTCAAACTCTTTCAACACTTATTTTTCCGTTAGCAAAAATACTTTTTTAAACGATTAACGTCAGCAAAATGACTTTGTATTTATCAAACAGCTGGTTTATCTGATCTAACCCCCATCTTCTTTCAACGAGCAATATAAAAACAACCAGAACGGGAGTGCTCTTCTGGAATTTTGATTTATAATCAAGAAAAGATTACAACTTTTTTACTCAGGAATTAGGTTTCGGTAGTGCTCATAATTACCAGTTACACGGTTTACGAAATTATAAGCTTCCTCGCCCCGTGCATAGCCCCACTTAACTACGGGGTCTTCTATGTATTTTTCGGCCGATTTATTTTTCAGGAAATAATCGACATTGTTTTCCCAGACAGTTTCGTCCTTGCCGTATTTTTTTGCAAGACGCTGTGCGTCCTTTACATGCCCCAGGCCGATGTTATATGAAGCCAGAACAAATTTTACTCTTTCAGATGAATCGGGCAACGTAGCCTTCAGTTGTTTATCAAGCCAGTTCAGTAGCAACACACCCCCCTCAATATTCTGCTTCGGATCGTTAATATCGGTCACCCCCAATGATTCAGCAGTAGCCGGCATAAGCTGCATGAGCCCCACAGCCCCTCCCCACGATTCAGCTTCATTCTTAAACCTCGACTCATGAAACATAATAGAGGAGATCAGACGCCAGTCCCAGCCGTGTTTCGATGCAATTTCTTTAACCATCTCATCGTAATCTGATATTCTACCGCCCGAAATGCTGTGGTATCCGCTGTTAAAACGCCCTGAAGTCCGGGCCATTACAAAATACTGGAAATATATCTGCCGATATTGATCAGTCTTTTTAAACACTTCAATCCATTCATCGAGGAAAGCTTTCCATTCGTTGGAACCATTCCGTACAGCCCATGCAATGTTTTGCGGAAAACTAATTTTAAGCGAAACATCGAGATTAGGATAATACGACCTGTTAAGAATTGCCACGTTTTCATCGCAAACTGTATAATCAATTTCACCTTGTGAAACCATTGCCACCAGTTGCTCCACCCCGTTGACTGAATCCTGTACAATATGAATCGGCTGCCCGATTTCTTCAGAAAGGTGCAATAACCGGCGGTAATATGTTGTTCTGTGCTGAACATGAACTGTTTTGTTTGCCAGGTCAAGAGTAGTTCTCAGATAAAGGGAATCAGGTGCTGTTTTAACGGGCTTTCTTTGAACGATTACCTGTCGGGTCTGCTTCAGGGGTTTAGTGAAGGTTACTTCCTGACGACGCATACGTGTAACCGTAAGGTTTTTAGCCACCAGGTCGAAGCTGCCGCTATTTAACTCCTCAAACGTTTCAGCCAGATTATTGCTTACAATAAATTCAGGCTTCACTCCAAGATCATTGCATAATGCCAGTATAAGATCGTACTGGTAACCCATAGGTTTACCCCTGTAAACAAAGTAATTTGTTGAATTGTAGTCGACAGCCACTTTTAAAATGCCACTTTGCCTGATGCGCTGCAGATCGTTTACTTCAGGGTCGGAAGATTCGACCTTTTTTTTACTGCCACCGCATGAAAATAAAAATAGTGTAACCAGAACTACAAGCAAGGGGTTATAATCAAATTTATATGTTCCGGATAATTTCATCAATCGTAGAACGACCATGCCACACCCATCCTGAAGGTTCTGCGGTTCATAGGGTAGCCGGGAGTTGTGTAATACTCCTCATTAATAAATTCAGTTCCGACATTTATCATCTTAAAAAACACGCGGGTGCGTTTCAAGCGTAAATTGGCATAAACATCGATGTATGGATAATTGCCAAGTTTCTCTTCATTCTGCAAATAAAAAAAACCTGTTACCGGATCATAGGCATCGGCATAATATTCGGTATTATACCTGGTATCAACACCAAGCTGAGTAAACAGAACCTTGGATATTACAAACCGGTATTTAGCGGAAACAAAGGCAGACAAATCAGGCAGATGCAGCACATCCTCATTACCAGCTTTCTGCCAAAGAACCCGTGTTCTAAAATTAAAATTACCAAGGGTGAAGTTTTTATCAGCATAAGCAGATAAAACAAGCAGCTGACCACCAAATTGTGAAGGTGTACCTTCACCATCGTTGTAAATAAAATTGTTAATGAGTGCATAGTTTGCGCTCAGCTCTGCATTTCTGCCAGGTAATTTAATGCTGCCGTTAACTGTCATACGTTGTTCCATTTTCAAATCATTATTCCAACGTATCCGATTTGAATAATATTCTTCCTGAAAAAAATCAGGCATAAGGTTTTCAATCCTGCCGTTAATGTTAATTGAGGCAAGAGAATCACCCAGCAACGATAAAGGCTTGGTTATTATACCCGAGAGTTCAGTTTGCCCGGCATTTCTTCCCAGGAGAAAAATGCGCCCGTCAAAATTCCACCTCCAGAAACTACCCGTTTGGCGAAATATCCCTCCACCGGCATATATATTGGAATACCGCCTGACCTGATGGTTGTATATATTCAATTTGGGCCCCGGCATAGATATGCGTACAAATTCCTGCCCTATAAAAGCACGTTTTCCAAAGCTTGTCTTTCGGTCAGGGTTCTCATATTGTTTAAGCTGAAGCACATTTTTTACTTTCCCAAAACGTATAGAATCCTTTTCATAACCCGGACCGTAATAGGCATGCTCAAAGAATGTGCTGGAGGTATCTTCCTGATCAATATAATATTTGGTGTGATTTTGATATTCGAATGAATAAATTATTCCTGCAAAGGGTTTAAACAGTGTAGGAATAATTGGTTCTTCGTCTTCTAATTCCTCTTCCTCCGGAATTTCATCCACTTCCACTTCTATAAACCGTCCAAACTGATATTCGCCGGTAGTATAGAAATACATGTTACCAAATTCCGAGCGCACCGAGGAAAGATTTACAGTCAGAAAATCGGTATCCGGTTCTCCCAGCAGATTTGCAGCACTGTCTAAACCCCCGTTTTCGTTATTTACGATGCTGTTGCTGATAAACCCTCCGTAGATGTTCAGCCGGTCACGGTTATAGCTCGAATAGAGCGTTACTGAGTTATTTTTAGCTTCCTGGTTTTTGTATTGTCCGGCAGAGCGCGCCTGATCGAAACGAAATGTAAAGTTCCAATATGGACTCACATTTTGGGAATGAAATACATTAAACCTGGTTTCGTTTTTTCGTGTTCTGTGTTCACTCTGAGAGAAATCGAGCAATGTATAAGGAGTTCGGGTATTATAGTATTTTACTTCATCAGGGGTAAGCAGGTAAGCATCTCTGGTTCTGAGCAAATAGAAATCGACATTGGCCTGCCTGTTAAAAAAGTTATTGTTAAGGTAGGGTGTCGCATAGTTGCCAACATAAGTTACTGTTAATGCATCCTGAAAAACAGGATGATACAAATGAAAATTATTAATTGTAGTATCCATAGGGATTGAATCCACAAACGCACCATATCCATCAAGCTTCCAGGCATTCACGCCAGGCTTGACAACTTTTTGTTCTGTAGGTTGTTGAGGCTGCGTACCTTCATCATTCATTCCCCGGATGTTTTCCTGGGAAAATATAGGTGATGTAATAGCAGCTACAAATACAACAGATAAAATTAAGAAATGTAATGTGCGCATATCATTGTGCAAAAGCTGAAGCAAAACTAAAAAAAGCAAGTGAATGGAAGGAACAACTCACTAATTTTTCATAAAAATTAACAGCTATAAATAAAAAAGCCCATGCTCAGATGAACATGGGCTTTGGATAAATCCGGCAGCGGCCTACTCTCCCACTTTTACGCAGTACCATCGGCGCTGGCGGGCTTAACTTCTCTGTTCGGAATGGGAAGAGGTGGTGCCCCGCCGCTATAGCTACCTTAATATTTTCCGG
>JAGXGA010000026.1 GCA_024636975.1 Mariniphaga sp. | reverse complement strand
TAGATTTCAGTTTGTTTACGACGTTCAACACCCTCAAACCCGGGAACACGTTTTTTGTACATCCTGGGGCCAAAATCATAAGCGGTTGCAATTACGAATGACTCTCCTGGTTCAAGAATTCTGTCAGGAAGGAAAAAATAACGATGATACGGATCCCATGGGTCATTCCATACATCATTAATTGGGGGGTTCCATGGTGTCATGTGTCCAAATTTAAATTGGTTTAACTGTATAGGTTCATCACCTACATTCGTAATCTCACAATAGGCATTGTTTCCCTGGTCAAATCTTGCTTCACTAATAACCAAGGACTTGTAAGGTTCCTGAGCATGAAGCAAAAGAGCCATTGTCATTAAAAAAAGGAAAATTTTTAGTTTCATAATACATAATTTTAAATGGTTAAAGAATCAAATTTATTTTTCGAAAATTATTTATCAAGTTTTATGCTATCAGTTGATTATATCGACTGTATCTCTTTGATTATGTTGATGTTAAATTATCATTTTATAATTATTTTATGCATAATATTGTACTGCTCACTTTTTAAATGAATAAAATAGATTCCAGCAACAAAGTCTTCTCCGATTTGAAATTGTCTTTCGCCACCAATAACAGTATTCTCCAAAAGGGATTTTACAAGCTGACCAGTAGATGAATAAACTGCGATATTTATTCTACTCTCTGAAGGATCTATGACCGAAAGATTTGTAATCCCGTTTGAAGGATTTGGGAATACGTTTATTATTGGTTTATTAGATTCAATGATATCTATTCCGGTTTCCATTTCTGAAACCACAAGAAATTGAGGGGTTTCTGTCAGTTGCAAATTTATATGTGCTCCAGGATTATCGATATTAATCCATTCGCCATGTTCACCCAAATTTCGTGGAAACACAGAAAATACATCTTTGGGCATAGACCCGAGGTTCAGTTGATAATTGGTGGTTGCCCCGTTATCGGTTTGAGAATTGATCTCTCTGGTCCATAGTGCAAATACCCTATCGGTATTTTCTGGATTTACAAATTCCAAACAATAAACTTCATTTCCTCCTGCTTTTTCTGCATAAGCAACCGTACGATTATAAACCAAATTTCCTAACAGGTTTTGCATCGTAGCGATATAATAATAGGATTGTTTTTTTTTGTAACCGGAGTTTTTGTCTTTTAACAATCCACTGGATGAGTATTGTGTCAGACCGCTGCTGTTTCCATCCATGGCCATAAACATAAATGCCTTTTCGAATCCCATTTTCAAAAAGATAAAATACGATCGCATCAGGTAATTGGCCTGCTGTTCAAAAGGTGCATATGTATAGGAATGTTTGTTATCTGGAGAAATATAAGTGTCCCAGCCAAATTCAGTTATCCATACCGGAACATCAGGTAAAACGCGGTTCCTCCAAGTAAAAAAGTCCCTAAACCCTTTCTCATAACCGTATTTTTCATTTTCGGGTGAATATGCATTGGAATGATCTGTACAATACATATGAACATTTAATATATCGAAGGGCACTCTTCCGCCAGAAGCCTCTAATAACTTATGAAAGTATGTGGAATCCTTGCCTGCCATACCGGCCAAAACATGTTTTGCTTCCGGATCTACCGATTTTATACCCAATAAAGGAAACTCAGAACTGGTTTCAACACCAAATCCATCATGTGCAGCATTGCAATATTCGGCATAATTCTGAGCTGACCACAAAGGGGTTTTCCACCAGTAATCCGGTTCGTTTTCATCTTCATAATATTGGATATAATTTAGTCCGGTAACTTTATCGGTTGTTTCAAGAAGAGATTTGTCAATTTTTTTTGAACCATACCTGGCGACCAGTTGCCCCAAAAATTCCAGTCTCTCCAAATAATCAGAGGCATTTGAACCATCTCCTGAATTATATGGTATTGGAGATGAACCAACCCAGGAAGGATTGCCTAAAGCATCAATAAGAACCTGAACACCTAAATTCTGACAAGCATCCATAAATTTATTGTGGTTTGGCCAGGTGTATGTGTGTGGATATTTGGTGATGTCGTCCCATTTATAATAATTATTGGCCGCCTCGTAGTGACTCCAATTGTGATACTCACGTATCCATTTTGTGCAAATAGAAAGGTCAGATAGGAATCCGTAATCATAAGCAGCCACATTTGCATTGGCTCCAATAAAATCTGACATCAAAATCTGTTCTGTTTGCGATTTTGCCGGATAAAAACTCATTATTATGAAAAGAGCAGTAAAAGTGTTTTTTATACTTCCGTACTTCAATTGGTATTTATCTTTCATATTTCTTTTTTCATTTTTCATAAATAATTAGCGATTTTAGCTGCGCGGGATACATATCGAGTTTTATTTTCGAAACTCCAGTGAACATCATATTTCCGGTTTTGGCATCGACTACATCGCCTTTAAAGGGTAGCGTGACCGTTACTCCGAATTTGTCAGTTAACCCGGTATTCACAACTGCCAGATAGGTGCCGTTTTTCTCTGTTTCAATTTTACGAACCACCACTTCTGCATCTTCGGTTGCATTTTCAACCAATTCGGAAGGAAGCGCAGGAAGTGCAAGAAAATTCGCATTAAATTCCCGCACGTAGGGCAGTGAAGCTCTGTTGAAGGCAGACGAGGCCAGATACCCGATGAACCGTGGATCTCCATTCGCCATTGCCCGTGCCTCGCCAAGCATGGTGTAACAGTCATGCCACTCTATATCCGAAACATAATATCCCAATCCTTTCATGGCATTTTCATTTAAGCAGTAATGCCTGATAATGGCCAGTCCCGATCCTGAACGGAAACGATCGAAAGCTGTTTTACTGCCTACTGTATAGGCTTTATTGAATGTGTATGTCATCAAAGCTCCTTCCGTATTCCTGTAATTATCCGGATCAGGAGGAGGTGCAGCGTGGTTCCACTCCCAGTTACCCCAGCTTTTCACTGGCAGTAACTGCGCTTTCAGATGCCAGTTATTGTCAATTTTCTCCTTTAAGCTGAATACCGGATAATCGCCCGGTAATTTCTCCCAGGCCGCCAAGTCATCGGCGATAATATTATGATTCTGAGACCAATCGGGATGTGTTCTGCCCGACTCCGTTGCGTCTGTGGTAAATAACACAACAGGATCGTCATTCACCTCTTCTTCCTCCAGATAGTTGCGCATCGCCAACAGAAATTCCTTCCGCTTGCCAAACCACCACTGCAGGTATTTATCGTAAAGTCCGCTGTCGGTTCTCAGCGCTTCCCGGGTAACCGGACCATGATTGGTTTCGGTGTTAAACCGCTGAAGCGCAGCATCGGAAAAGCTCACCGGATTGGCGCTGGGTCGCGGACGAAGCCAGATGCCTGCAAAATCCACCTTATCTTTATATTCGACAACGGTACGTTCAATAATTTTTTTCAAATCGCTGTATGTATCCGGATCGGTAATATCGGCATTGGCTTTTTCGGTCCAGGCGATGTGGGTATAGTTGTGATCAGGCAGACTGTCGCCCAGTGGCCGTGCCCTTTTTTCCCTTCCAAGTCCCTTTGGACCAATGGTTCCCGCATATTCGTAATAGGGCAATACATTCAGTTCATAATTCCTTAGCATTTCCATGATTTTCCCCCAGTAATCTTTCGCTGAAGAGGTGTTTATCAATTCACTGTATGGCCCCGGATCCCACCCCTGATTATGGCCAAATTCCAGCAAATCTTTTGAAAAAGTGTTCATACCAAGGAAGTGCATCAATTGAGCTTTATGCTCATACCAGTCGATGGGATTTTTGAGCGCCGGAGAATCATAGGTTACAACACCATCGGCCATCTCTTCCCTGAAAAAAAGATGACGACGTGGTAAATCTGCAGGTGGGTAATGAATATCCATTTTCATTGTTTCAAAATCAGGGGCTTCATACAACCTGATGGCAGAAACTGCAGCTCCTTTATTCATTGGTGCATTATAACTATCGAACTGTGAAATGATGACCAGAAAACCATCGTCAGGTCCCTCTGGTCTGTCGCCCGAATTTCGCGGTAGCTCAATTCCTGCATAACGATCGTGAAGCCAGAACAGTGTTTGCCATTTTTTATACACATTGCTAAGTGGTAAAGAAACAGATTCGGCATTGCTGGGCACATAAGGCGGGTGGTAGCTGTCTCCAAGTGTTTTTCCTGTCTGAAGTCCCCGGTTGTATTCTCCTCCCCTGTTATGAATAACGAAACTGCGATCCACATCATCCGGGTATTCAATTTCCAGAAAATACGCCTTGCCGGGTTTCAGTTTACCATCGCTTCCCAGGCGGTAAGCAAACCAAGTTGTTTCGGAAGAAGGTATGAGTACCCTGCAGCTTTTTCCCAATATCGTTTTAACTTCTGTTACTCCATTCATACTGTTGGGTTCTGAGGATGAACATGCAATTTCTTCCACCAGCACCAAATCATCCATAAACGGAATTTCAGGATGATGATTTTGTGTTTGCTGAGCGTAGATATTTGCACCCAGTATTAAATGATTTAACAACAGAAGAAGACAAATTAGTTTCATTTTACATCAATTTTTTACGTTCATTAACAAAGCGAAATTTACAAGAGATTCAGCCATCAGATGCACCATCATTGATTCTATAAAAAAGGTGAAATGGCTTTTTGCCATATTTTATAACCATTGGCATTTAAATGCAGTAAATCTTCCCGATAATTATCATTCATAGGCTTTCCATCACTTCCCAGTAAGGGATCCCAAATATTTATGAAATAGATATTTTCAGTTTCTTCGGCGTATTTATTCAGTTTCTGGTTCATCTCCAACATTGTTTCCCTAAATTCCCACCGCCGCGGGCTGGGTTTCATTGATAAAACAGAAATCCTTATTTCCCCGAAATGTGTTTTAGTCCAATTAACCAGTTGAACAAGCTCTGAAAGAATAGCGTCTGGCATTTTCCCATTTGCAATATCATTCTCACCTTCGTATAAAATTAATTGCACAGGTTGGTATGGAAGGATCAATCGTTCTTTGAAATAAAGCACATCGCTCATTTGTGATCCACCAAATCCGCGATTGACTATATTCTTTCCCGGAAAATAATCCCTAACATCTTTCCAGATAGTAAAGGAAGAGCTGCCAAGTAGCAAAATCCCTCCTGGTTCAGGCATCGAAATTGAATCCTGACGTTCATACTTAGCTATTGATTCTCCCCACTTTGTTTCGGGATTATATTGCCCTACAATACTATTGGATGAAAAGAGAAAAACGCTGATAAAAACAACACAAATTTTTAATAAATATTTTTTCATATTAGATCATGATTAGTTAAATGTAACATTTTCTGCTTGATTCATATTCTCATGTAACCTCTTTTTGAGGTTTTTAATAGTTTCGCTGATGACAGGATCATTAACTATGTTGTGATTTTCATTAGGATCATTCCGGTGATCGTATAACATTTCAGCAAAAGATTTACCTTCTTTCAACCATTCGGTGTATAAATAATTTTTAGTAATGATTGATTCACCCAAACCAAAGCGGGAATATACCGCCTCTTTCCAGGGGACTTCCACATTTTCCAAAAGAGGCAAAAAACTTTTTCCTTGCAGTTGTGAGGGCTTTTTCAAACCAGCCAGTTCGCATAAAGACGGGAAAATATCAACAAACTCTACAAGAGCTTCCGAAATTTGATTCTTTTTAAACCCAGGCGCACGGATAATCAAGGGAGAATGAAGTGATGTTTTAAAATTTGCGTGCTTACACCACAAGCTATGTTCACCCAATTGCCAGCCATGGTCGCCCCACAGAATTACAATTGTGTTTTCTGCCAGGCCCAAGGTATCCAATGCTTCCAAAACCTTACCGATTTGAGCATCAATATAACTCACACATGCATAATACCCATGAATCAATTTTCCTGCTGTATCATCTGAAACAGGGCCATCTGCCGGAATTCCATAATAGCTGCGTAACTCGCCGAAATTGTGAATTGCAGCATCAGGTGCATTTTCAGGCCTGTAATAGTTTTCCGGTAATTGAATTTTTTCTTGAGGATACATATTCCAGTATTTTTCAGGTGCATTGAAAGGGAGATGCGGTTTTAGAAATCCGGCAGCCAAAAAAAATGGTGTTCCTAGCTCTTTTAATCGTTTTAAATCGGCAATTGTTTTTGCAGCAATCTGACCATCAAAATATTTGTCATCACCAACTTTTGCTGATTCAAAAGGTAGTCCGCGGCTTATTCCTTTCTTTAAAATATTCAGGTTTGTATCAGTCTGGTAATCTAAATAAGATGAAGCTACTACTGCCGGGTTCCAGGGATTTTCTGACCAACTTTCCGGAATATCGTCAATATGATGAAATACTTTTCCATTTGAGATTGTGTGATAACCATTCACGCGAAAATGTTCCGGTATGCTAACTGCCTCAGGCATATCTACTTTTGCATAGGTGTTGTACTCTACAAATCGATTATTTGTAGGTCGAATACCTGTTAGCAGGCTAGCTCTTGAAGCACCACAAACAGGCACATTACAATACGCGTTCATGAATATAAGTCCGGTTTCTGCCAGCTTATCAATGTTTGGTGATTTAACAATGGGATGCCCGTAACATGCAAGCTCTGGACGCAGATCATCAACCGCTATAAAAAGAATATTGGGTTTATCAATCCTGGTTTGAGCAACAAGAGAATAACCTGCTACAAAAAACAATGTTTTTATATAATATTTAAGACTCATTTTTATTTCCATTATTAGTTACGTAATTTTATTTACCTATTTCTTCTTACAATTTGTCAACCCATACAATAACTGGTCGTTCACTTACATCTACGCGAATTATACCGTCTGTTAAATTTAAATCTTCACTATTGCCAGTTTCATTTTTATGGGCCAGCATGGTTTTTTTCAGTGTTGTGGAATTTGTTGAAATTTTCAAAGCGTAGTTTTCCACCACAGTACCGTCGGCAGTGGGGCACCAAAGCACATAGGCCCCTTCGCCACTTTGCAGATTTTTAAACCTGTAAATCCAGACATTTTCATTTTCCGATGGAAATTCATCCAGAAAAACCATTCCGGCTAGCGCATTTTTCAGGGTTTTTACATAATACCACGAAGGTTTGTATTCCTCATCAACAGTAATAAAACCACATGAGCCATAAACACCATGAGGATAGTTTTTTAAGTCGTTGGCAAGAAACATCATCATCCGGTCGAGCCCGGCAGCAGCACCAATCAGGAATGCACGTGTCAGCCATTGGCCCTGTATCTCTTCCATGGTTATTTTTTCGGGATACAATTTGTGTCCCCAGGCTGCCGACTGGTAAGTGTTTTCATCGGTATCCCAGCCAAATTCACTCAGCCAAACCTCTTTGCCGGGGAGATTTTTATCCCGCCACTTAACAACTTTCTCCAGTTTCTCTTTGAGCTTATCCTCCTCAGGGCTAATACCATGAGCCTCTTCTTTGGGATGTTGTTCGCTCCGTGTGTTGCAGTAGTGGTGCAGATTTATTACATCGGAAGGAAATGAGCCATTCCTGTAATAATCAGACCATAATTTCATAGCCTGAACATAATGAAGGGAGATGGCTGCCAAACCTCCAAAAACAAATTTTATTTCAGGATCGGCATTTTTTGCTCCAAAACCCTCACCCATCTGATTGAGGTGCCCGTCATACGATGCACTGCAAAATGCAGCAAACTGATAGGGAGTAAAATGCCCTTCAGGATTGCCCCACCAACGATTGGGTTCATTCCAGTTTTCAAAATACCGGATATAGCCTAATCCACTTTTTTTAGGTGAAATTTCAGTTGTTCTCAGTAAACTTTCGGGAACTGGATTTCCTCCGTAACGGGCAACAAACTGGAAGGTATAATCTGCCATAATTTTGTATGTTAAAGGATCATTTGAATCTCCTCCAAAAGATGGAATATTCTCATGTTCCCTTGATTCATCGACATGCCGGTGGATGCAGGGAATACATTCAACACCCATATCTTTCATTTTTTTATAGTACAAATCACTGTTCCCAATACTAACCCCGGCATATTCGTTTTTTGCACCGTTGTTATTTATATC
>JAGXGA010000025.1 GCA_024636975.1 Mariniphaga sp. | reverse complement strand
TGGAACTACCAAGAATACGTATTTTGTCTCAAACAAAGTCCAGAAATCAGAAATAATAGAGGTTCCATTAGATAAAAATTACATTATAACCTACTCTCCTGTAAAGAAAACCGGTGATATCCTTAGCCTTCCATTGGAAGAGCAGGGAGCTGTTGTGCAATATTTTGACGGACTTGGAAGGCCTACCCAGACAGTGGCAGTAAATCAATCCTGGTACTTTAACGACCTGATAACAGGTGTTGGGTACGACAGCTACGGGCGACAGGATAAAGCCTACCTTCCGGCCACCAACCACAATAGAGGATATTTTGTTGATGACCAAAAGAGTTTAATCACCGGTTTTTACAATACGGCCCACAATGAGATAGACGGGCTTCCAGCCCTTCAGGGTGGCAGGACAGCCACTGTTACAAAATATGAGCAGTCACCACTTAACCGTGTAGATACTATTATAGATCCGGCAGGGGGTAAGACGTATTTTTTATATGGCACCAATCTGGCAAATACGGTACCTAAGTGGAAAATAGAATATATAAATGATTGCTACAGGAATCCAGACGACCGGTTTTATGCTGCCAATGAGCTATACATGATCCAGACTACAGACCCGTCCGAGAAAACAGTAAAAGAATATAAAGATAAACTGGGGCAGGTAGTTATGAAAGATGCAGGGGGAAAAAAAACCTGTTATATTTATGATGATTTTGGCCTGCTCAGGTATGTGCTATCTCCTGAAGCTACAAACAAAATGGCATCGGGAACCTATACCCCGGATAATGATATAATAAAAGGATTGTGCTATTATTACCAGTATGACAAACGAAAACGGATGATAAAAAAACAACTTCCCGGAGCTGAACATGTCCGGATGGTATATGATGCCCGTGACCGTTTGGTACTGGTACAGGATGGAAAGACACGTGATTCGAATCCCAATGAATGGCATTATACAAAATATGAACAATTAAACAGACCAATAGAAACCGGCTGGCTCATCTCCACCATTAATTGGAATACATTGCTAACGACATTTGAAAACACGATTGATATGAATTTACAAGAATTTACATATGATGCTAATAAATTATTAACTGAAACCAAATACGATTCCTATCCTGAAAGTGGATTATGTACATTGCCGACAAAAAATACGGCAGTTAAAGGAATGGTTACTTACACCAAATCAAAAATACTTGATGGCAGCGGGTATTATCACACCAATTATTTTTATGATGATAAGTATAGGGTTATTCAAACAAATACTACAGGTGGGCCTATCGAAGAGATTATAAAAAACACCTACGATTTTGTGGGGAACCTCATTGAAAGTACAGAAATCTATTCGGGGCAGGTAAACAACAATATAACCAGGTGGTTTATCTACGATCATGCAGGGCGGCTTGAAGAAGTTAAGCAGAAGATTGATGGAGACAGTCAAAACGACACAGTAGTACTGGCTCAGCACGACTACAATGAACTGGGGCAGCTGATGCTTAAAAAACTTCATATGGCCAATGAAACGGGGTACAAGCAGGATATTGATTATGCCTACGACATACGTGGCTGGCTCAAATCGATAAACAACCTGAACAACCAGACTTTCCGAAAACTGTATGCCCAGGAACTGGATTACAATGCCAATGGGAACATCAGCAGGATGACATGGAAAAACACCACTCTGAACACCAGTGGTTCTGTTGAAAACGATGTTGAGCGAACGTATGCATTCAGCTACGATGGTTTAAACCGTCTGGATGCAGCTCATTATTCGCAAGTTGACATGGTATCAGGCGCTCCCACTCCAAGTGGCGGGCAATTTAACGTTATACTCCCTATGGCCTATGATGATAACGGGAATATACAAAAGTTGATTCGTTATGGTAACCGTTCAGCAGCAGGGAATCCTTTTGACCAGGGAATAATTGATGATTTGACATACACCTACGAACCTAACAGTAACCGGATCAGTTCAGTCACCGATGCTATAACATCAGGAGTCAACCACGACCTGCATTTTCAGAATGGTACAGGATCAAATTCCTATGAATATGATGATAATGGTAATGCAACTTTTATTCCGGAAAAAAATGTATACATAAATTATAATTATTTGAATTTGCCAAACAGTATTGGCACAATTTCTTATCTTTACTCCGCCTCTGGCAATAAGCTGAAAAAGACCCATGGTACTTCAGAAATTTTTTACCAGGGCAGCGTTCTTAAAATTAATGGAAACCCTGTGGTTTTGAATCCCGAAGGACGGACAGTGTGGAACAGTAGCACCTCGAAGTGGGAATACGAGTACGATGTGAAGGACCACCTTGGAAATACCAGGGCAAGCTTTGCTATAAACGACAAGGTAAAGATTCTGCAGACAAGGGATTATTACCCGTTTGGGATGGAGATGGCAAGCTGGTATGTGAATGATGCCAATGCTACCAAGTTTCGCTACAACGGCAAGGAACTACAGGATGAAGGTGGATTAGGGTGGTATGATTACGGGGCACGGTTTTATGATCCGGGGCTGGGGAGGTGGCATAGTGTGGACCCTTTGGCAGAGTGGGATTTTGCATTATCTCCTTATAACTACGTTACAAATAACCCAATGCGGTATATTGACCCGGATGGAAATTTTAAAACAAAATTTGGAGCTTGGCTTTGGAAAACCTTTAATGGTGGAGGACAAACACTTCAAGACCAACAAAGTGGCGAATATTTTGTTAGCCAGCAACAGGAGAACAAAGGCGATGCTGATATAACTGTTAAAAGAATATTCAGAGGTGAAAGAAAATACTCAAAAGGTAGTGGAAGTAATGATTACAGTCAAAATGGAGGAATTCCTTTTGTTAAATCAGGACAAAGTATCTCACCAACTAATGTAAGGGCAAAACATCCAGACAGACCTGTTAACATTGATGACTTAATGCCAGTAATTGCCGGAGCGGGAGCTGGACGATTTCAGAAAAGCCCACTTGGCATGGCTCAAGGAATTGGGAAAACTTCAGATGCCATACAAGAGATGAGTGGCAATAAATCAGATAAAGAAATATTAGAAAAACATGGTGGCTCCCAAGAGCAAAAGACAGATGCAACAGGAAAACCAATTACGGAGTATTCTTATAATGGAAATGAATCCGATTCTGCTGTTGTGGAGGTTGCTATCTTTTTTTATGAAAATGATTCTGTTGTTGTAAGGAAACAGAAGCGACACAAAAATAGTAAGATGGGTAGATTTGTTTCAAAACCATATACGGTGAAATCTAATCATAATCTTAGAGTAAAATGAAAATATTGAAAATCATGATGAAAGTATATTTAATCCTATTTTTTTTCACAGGGATGTCTTGTGCTGAAAAGAAATCGAATATACTTGTTCGAGTTGAATCAGCTAAAGACACCTTAAAAGTTGGTGAAGTTTATTCTGCCAATATTTTCTGTGAGTATAACGAGGTGCTTTCCCCTGCCGACTTCTATATTGTGCAGAATTGCGATACCTTCCTGCTGGAATATGTAGGAAAAGATCGTTATGCGAAATTTAAATCTGTTTCAAATAAGATTGGGCAAAAAGAATACAACGGTTTTGTTTCTTTAAAGGATAACAACGGAAATATTCGCACAAAAGAATTTTCAATTTTATATTTCGTTGAATGAACAGCCCCGCTGCCGCACGATTAGCAAAACCTATCGTGTGGTTTAACCAAAGGCTAATAAAAGTTTCTAAATTAATAATTTTAAGAGCCTCGGGTAACCGGGGCTTTTACTTTTACAATGCAGCAATATTTAATCTTTATTTTTTGAATCAGGGTATCGAGTGTAAACTGGACATGCTCCTTTTCTTCCTTGTCCATTGTTTCCTATTTCAATTTTCTGCTGTCTGCCATTCAAAACCTGGCAAAAACCTGGCAAATTTTCATAAACAAAAAAGAGTTACAAAATTTTACTTTTGTAACTCTCTCATTTATAGTCTTTCTGTCTGTGGGCCCAGCTGGGCATGATCCAGCGACCCCCTGATTATGAGTCAGGTGCTCTAACCAACTGAGCTATAGGCCCGAAGAGTTTAAAGTTTCGAGTTTAAAGTTCCAAGTCTGTAGAACAAATTTCAAACTGCGAAATTCAAAGTGCAAGTTTACAACTTTGTGCGAAATTACACAAGAAGAAACCTACATAAAAAGAGGAAAAACTTTCGTTTTCCCTCTTCCTTGTGGTGCCACCTGGAGTCGAACCAGGGACACACGGATTTTCAGTCCGTTGCTCTACCAACTGAGCTATGGCACCCTTCCTTTTTGGTGTTGCAAAAGTAAGCAAATTTTTAAATTCACAAAGAAATTTCAAATCAAATCAGCCTGAGAAAAGAAAAATTTCCCATTTACCATATCGTTTGCCCGACGCTTTTCTTTTCGTACTTTTGCACCCTTATTTTTATTCATTAATGATTGAAACTGATTTTCTGACACATACACTGCCCAACGGCATCCGGCTTATTCATAAACCCGATGCATCGCCTGTTGGTCACCTGGGTATTCTTATTAACACCGGCTCGCGTGACGAGAAGCCGGATGAGCACGGACTGGCCCATTTTATCGAGCATTCGGTATTTAAGGGAACCGGCAAACGCAAAGCTTTTCACATACTGAGCAGGATTGAAGATGTGGGTGGTGAGTTGAATGCTTACACCACAAAGGAAGAAACAACACTATATTCAACCTTTCTTTCCGGATTCTACGAACGGACGGCTGAACTGCTGAGCGATATTCTTTTAAACAGCACGTACCCTGAAAAAGAACTGAACCGTGAAAAAGAGGTGGTGCTGGAAGAAATCAATTCCTATAAGGATTCGCCGTCGGAACTGATCTTCGATGAATTTGAAGAGCTGGTCTACGACGGGCATCCCATTGCACGTAACATACTTGGCAACCCCGAAAACCTGGCTGCTTTTAAACGGCAGGATATCCTCCGGTTTATTGCAAATAACTACCATACCAATGAAATGATCATTTCATCGGTTGGAAAGATCGGCTTTGATGCCCTTATTAAGCTTATTGAAAAATACTTCGGACAGGCAGAAACCCGGCTGCGGCAAAACAACCGCAAGCAGTTCGAAAATTACCTGCCTTCAAACCGGGAAGTAATAAAAGATACTTACCAGTCGCATTGCGTTATGGGAAACCTTGCTTACGATGTAATGCATCCAAAGCGTATTGCCATGATTTTACTGAACAACATAGTTGGCGGGCAGGCCATGAATTCAAGGCTGAACATGGCACTGCGCGAGCGCAAGGGAATGGCATACAACATTGAATCGGGTTACACGGCCTATACCGACACTGGTCTGTTTAATGTTTATTTTGGTACCGATCATGAAAACCTTGAAAAGGCTGCTGCAATAGTTCTGAAGGAATTTAAGCTGCTGCGCGAAAAGAAGCTTGGTGTATTGCAGTTAAGTAAGGCTCAAAAACAGCTGATGGGACAAATTGCCATTTCAAGCGAAAACCACGAAGATTTAATGCTGACGATAGGAAAGAGTTACATGCTTTTCAACAAGGTAGATTCAATACAAACCATATTCAGAAAGATAGAGGCCATTACTCCAACCGATTTGCTGGAAGTGGCCAATGAGGTACTTGAAGAAAAGCAGATGAGCCGTCTGGTTTATAAATAGTAGCAGCACCGTTACAGAAAAGACAGGAAACTATGAATAAGGACAGGGAACTGGAACAATACATTCTGGATCATATTGAACCGGAGGATCAGGTTTTACAGGAACTGAACCGCGAAACACATTTAAGGATCCCGGGCGCACGCATGATTTCGGGCCACCTGCAGGGACAGGTACTCACCATGCTCGCCAAAATGCTCCGGCCTGAAAGGATACTCGAAATAGGAACCTTTACCGGGTATTCTGCAATTTGCCTCGCCAGGGGGCTCGGGGAAAACGGAAAGCTGATTACAATTGAGGCCGATGATGAACTGGAAGAAATGGCAGGCAGGTATTTTAATATGGCGGGACTGCAAACAAAAATTGTTCAGCTTATCGGCCGGGCACTGGAAATAATTCCTTCTATCAGCGAAACATTCGATCTTGTTTTTCTGGATGCAGACAAACGCGAATACATCGATTATTACACGATGGTATTTGATAAACTGCGAAGTGGGGGAATAATCGTTGCCGACAATACCCTGTGGAGCGGGAAAGTAGTTAAAGCACCTGTTCCGGGAGATGAGCAAACAGCGGGGATTAAGTATTTTAATAAAATGATAAAGAATGACAACAGGGTGGAAAAGGTAATTTTACCTTTAAGAGATGGAATGACAATTATCCGGAAGAAATAATTCCTTTAAAATAATTGTTTGTATACCTCCTTCCAAAAGATTCAGGTTAACATTGATAAAATCGTAACAATTTCAGCCCGGCAACAAACAGCTAAGGGCTTTAAAAAAACAGGCAGTCGTTGATACCAACAACTGCCTGTTCTTTTTAATTAAATAAATACAAATTTGTTGTCCTGCAAATGAATTTCAGTCGTTTTAATCACAGTACTCCTGAAAATTACGGGTGTAGCAGCAATCATTTTTTCACTGTTAAGATTCATTATGAAATCTCAGTAATGATGCCCTTATTCCTCGTATTTAATGATCAATACCGGACAACCTTCTGCAGCTTCTTTAATATCAGCTTCATTAGCACTGAAATCAGCTCCTTCTTTTACAAATGCTTCGCCTGTATCATCATCCAGCCCAAAAACTGCAGGGCAAATATCGTTACAAATACCGTCAGCGATACAACCTTCTTCAATCCAAACTTTTTTTATAGCCATAATAACCTCCTTTTAATATTTTAAAATGAAGGCTCCAAGTTACGGATTTCTCTTCTTTTATTCAAACTGCTTCTACTGATTTTTTTCAACAACAACAGCTACAACTTTTGGGGAGAATATCTACAGGTAATCTGAGGAAAGCAAATTCATATTAAATAGCATGTCGAAATATAAATTACTGATTATATGTTTGGTTGCGTATAATATTTCATTTCTGGAATGATTGTTAGTAGATGTTGAGTAGTATTGAATGATAAAAGAATTGAAAAGGCTTAATAAATAAGAAGCAGGTTAAAGAATATTAACGTATACACTGTAATTTAAATTACTTGCTGCTGTTTATTCAACTGAATATTATAAATTTTAATTTGAAACAAGGTGATAGAAAAGAACATATACAGGATGAGAATTTTGAACCGGTATTATAAAATAACCCGGTTTTACCAGTTCATGCAGAGCCTTGCCCTTAAAACCGGTGTGTTTCTTGGAATTCTTATCATATTATATTTGATTCTGGATTATTTTATCCTGGATGCAGAAATGGTGTTTAATACTTTTGCTTCCAAATTTTCACCTGTAACTATTTTTTCCTTGTTCTTTACCTCCGAAATATTCATGGGTTTAATTCCCCCGGAATTTTTTATTGCATGGACTTCTAAAACAATAAATCCGTGGTTACATGTTTTTTTGCTAAGTACCCTTTCTTATATGGTAGGTCTGTTGGCTTATTACCTGGGAAAAAAATTGTTTTTGTTAACAGCAGTCAGGAAATACCTGGAGACAAAAGTCTCAAAACACATCGATAATTTAAAACGTTGGGGCGGCGTGTTTATATTTATCGGGGCCATGCTTCCGGTTCCCTTTTCAATGGTCAGTTTAACTTCAGGTCTTATCAATTATAAGATTAAACATTACCTTTTATGGTCGATGTTTCGCTATGTACGTTTCTTTCTGTATGCCCTTGTAGTATTTAGAATAATGTAACCGCACCGCCATTATTATTCCTTATTTCCCTTTTTACTTAGCACCTGCGAACAAATTGCTGATCGTAAATCAGCAAAATGCCCATCTTCTTTAAGCAATTCATTTGGTTATTCCTATGATGAGATAGCCTAATTTTAATCATTATAAAGTTCTTACAATATTGAAGCAATAAAACGGACAAAGTAAATGTGATTTTATCAAAGGTAAATAAAGCCTTGTCCACCAGGTAATGATTAAATTAAACTCATCAAATATGAAAATCAATTGGAATAAAATGTTTTCGTTTTCTGTCTCAGAAAGTGAGTATTTCGAAGAAAAGAATGATAAAATTGAATTCACCGGATGTAAGTTGACAGGGCATAGCTGTTTAAATTATCTCCCTAAAATAAACGATCATTTCCGGGAATCAGATCTGTTTTACGAAGACAGAGATTTTAACAGGGCTATTGATGCACTCGAAAAAGCATGGTATGAAGCAGGAGAACTAAAAGATCCCGATTGCCAAAGGTGCTCATTGTTTTTCCAGGCAACCGTTATACAATCGTTGGAAAACATCCATATTGAACTTGAACGTATGTCAAAGGGAATATTTGGCACAAAACGTTACCAGTCGTGCTATTTTAAAGCCGATGGTTTGCTAAAAAGAATAAGAACAACAAAAGAAGTAAAACCAGAATATACCTTTAAAAAGGTTAATTCAGTCATGCAACCCGCATATTCACTTTAACTTGATTATATTTAAGAAGTAAGTAGAAACAAACGCCGGGGAAATCGCACGCATGAAGGCAGCAATGCCCGACTGCAGCCAAGCAGATAAGGCAAAAGATCTGCAATCAAAAAAGGTTACCATAATTGGTGGCCTTTTTGTTTTATGAACGTGAAACGGGACTTCCCGATAATGCATCGGGACAACCCCGACCTTGGCATCCCGCTATGCAGCGGTACTACCAACTGAGCTCCCCCTCACAAGCTGAATACATGTTCTCGCATATTCTTCTGGCAATAAATCCTGCTTATTAAATAGAAAAGGTCACCAGGAATTGGTAACCTCTGTTTTTTCTGAGCGAGAAACGGGACTCGAACCCGCGACCCCGACCTTGGCAAGGTCGTGCTCTACCAACTGAGCTATTCTCGCAATCTATATTTATTCCTTTTAGCGAACCCGACCTTGGCATCCGTCAGCCGACGGACTACCAACTGAGCTATTCTCGCAATCTATATTTATTCCTTTTAGCGAACCCGACCTTGGCATCCGTCAGCCGACGGACTACCAACTGAGCTATTCTCGCAATTATTAAAGTAAACATATTT
>JAGXGA010000002.1 GCA_024636975.1 Mariniphaga sp. | reverse complement strand
GAGAGAAAAAAATGATAAAAACAACAAAAAAATGGAATAACAGGAAAAAGTTACATTGAATATTACTCAATAAATAATCGGAATAAAACTCCAAAAGAAAAAAGTTAAAAAAATCGTACTTTATGGACAGACACTAATTAACATGTTAGAATATTTGGTACCACTGCACAAATAAGGAGGAAAACATTTCTTTTTTTATGTCCAAAAAATTTTTATTTTAGGCATATGCTATAAAAACCTTAGATATAATAATAATGGAAAGGTTTCAAAATAAATATCGAATTCAATCGCATCGTATGCCCAAATGGGATTATTCAGGGAATGGTATTTATTTTATCACCCTGGTTACGCAAAACAGGGAATGCAAATTGGGGCAAATTAATAATGGCAATATAATATTATCCGATTTTGGGAAAATCATCAATGATGAATGGTTGAAATCGTTCGAAATACGTGATGAACTGTATTTGGATGAATACATAATCATGCCAAATCATTTACACGCCATAGCACGTAGAGACGCACGGCCGTGCGTCTCTACAACCCGTTCCACACCCCACCAAACAACCCAAATTAATTCGTAAACCCCAATCCATTTCATCATTTATTGCAGGGTTCAAATCGGCAATTAATTCAAAAATTGATGATTTCATTGATGAAAACAATTTAGATATTCCAAAATACAATCGGAAAAACCATTTTTTTCAACCTAATTACCACGACCATATTATTCGAAATGATGAAGAATATCAACGAATAAAGAAATACATCATCACCAATCCATTAAGATGGGGAAATGATAAATTTAATCCATTGAACAAAACCATTTAAGGATGACCCGGATTACAGTATTCAGTAACGCAAACTTTTACAATCTGTGGCAAAAAATTAAATCAATTAAGAATTTCCAGACAAAAAAGAATTGTTTTTTGTAAGAAATCCTTTTAAAAAGATACTTTATAAGAAACAATGCATTTATGAAATCGATGAAAGAAGAATTTCTCGAAATTCTTTCCAAATATCAGGGAATACTTTATAAAGTCAGTCTGATTTACTTCAAAAACAATGCTGACAGAGAGGATAATCTTCAGGAAATCATTTATCAGCTCTGGAAGTCTTTTCCAAATATCAGACATAAAGAAAGTATCGGCTCATGGATTTATGCTGTTTCAATAAATACGTCCATCTCAAGGATTAAAAAAGTGTCACGAATTGAATACAGGTCTGATATTCCTGAAATGCCCGACAAGTCAAATTTTATTGATGTTATGTCGATGAATGAATCCTTGCAAATTTTATTAAATGCAATTGACAATCTTGATGAAGTCGACAAATCAATTATGCTGCTTTACCTGGAAGAAAAGAGCTATGAAGAAATTTCTGAGATAATTGGCATCTCAAAATCTAATGTAGGTGTAAGAATTAACCGGGCAAAAGAAACTTTAAAACAAAATTTTAAAAAACAAAGTCATGGAAAATAATGAATTACAAAAAATATGGAGAACTGTGGATTCAGATATTAATAAAAGATCAGGGGAGGAGTTAAATTTGTTGTTGACATCAAAAGCGAAGCAGGTATTTAACGAATTTTTAATCGTAAATATTACTGCAATTCCTGTTTGTATTGGGGTAATGGTTTGGTTAATAGTTTCGACGGCTGACAGGTTGGACGATAGACTTTATGTAGCTAACAATATTCTGCTGGGAACAATTGCGTTGTATGCTTTATTTTTCGTAATCAGGGAATGGCACCGATTTAAACGCAACAAAATGGATAAACCGGTCAAAGATTGGATAGAAACAGAAATAAACCTATTGTCTGAATGGCTGATTGGTAAGTATAGGAGAATAAATATCTATCTGATTCCTGTATTATATATCCTCACCTTTTTATCGATTCATGTTTATTATTCGGATCTATATTTTATTGATGTATTTCGTTCGGATAAGTTTTTAAAAGAAGATATGTGGGGCATAATTATATTCACACCACTGCTTTTTGCAGGCCTTTTTTACAGTTTGGTAAAACTCCGTAAATATCAAATGAAAAAACTGCAATTTCTTATTGATTTACACGGACGGATTTGCAATGTACCCTTACTTTAATACACCTTTCGCAGGAAAAAAAAATACCACAAAGGTTGAAAGGCTCAAAGATTCACTAAATTATTTTTAACCGCATTTAGCAAATTATAAAATTAAAGTTTCTTATCCCAGCCTTTCCACATGAGATATTGCTCAAATGTCAATGTTTCGGGAAGAATTACTCTGGTCTGCTCTGCTGCGTCTAGTATTGCTTTAGGATAGGGAGGCTTCCCCCATTTTTCGAACTGTTTCCTTAAAGGAATCCAAATTCTTGCAAACAGATACATCAGGAAAAGAGGAACTGGTTTATGCCTGTATGTTTTGTTTCCCGATAATTTGCTGACAACTTCTGCGAGTTCGTTTCCTGAAATAAAATCACCAACCAGATTTATCTTCTTACCAATAAACTCATCAGGATATGCAAATGCCAAAGCCGCAATTTTACCTAAGTCGCGACAAGCAATATGTGGTATTTTAGCATCATTTGCAGCCGTACCCGTAATTACATTATTCTTTACAGGCAAATACTCGCCACCAAAATCGTCCATAAATGAACCCGGGCAGAGAAAGGTATAAGGTAAATTGTTTTTCTTCACCAAATTCTCAATATCTACTTTCCGCTTTATGTAGTTAAGGGAATTTTCCTGTCCTTCTTCTACATACAGCACTGTGCTCAAAACAAGGTGCTGAATTTTATTTTCAACACATGCGTCCACAATGTTTTGCCCCTGCAGCCATTCATATTCTGTGTCAATCTTACCTTTTGGAGTTAATGGCATTGTAACTCCGTAAACTGCATATGCCCCTTTGAAAGCATTTATCAATGAAGATTTGGATGCAAGGTCGGCTTGTATAACAGGTACTCCCTTATTCTTAAATTCTTCTGTCTTATCGCTTTGGGTATATCTTGAAATAGCCACTACATTCCATTGACTGCTTTCCTGGAGCGCGTCGAGAACTGCTCCACCCTGCCTGCCCGTTGCTCCACACACTACTATTTTTCTAAATTCGCTCATAATAATTATAATTTTTGTAATTCATCCTGTCATCTAACTATCTCCTTCTATTGACCAATTTTTTAGTTCCATGCAATGAATACCAAATAACAGACTTGCTGAAAGTGTGTTTAGACGGATGCCAAACATGTGACATTACGAAAATTATACATAAAGCGGCTTAGTGTGAGCCGCAAATTTTCGAAACCCGCTGAACTCCGCATGCGCTAGACCATGTATTCTTTTGGCCGTATGATAATCATTTTACAAGTCCAAATATTTTTGCCCATTTTACTTTGTTCATCCCAAAATAAATTCCACCAGCTATCAATATTATTCCTGTTGCAATTCCAACCATTCCAAAAAAGGGGGTTTCAGGTATTCTTGTCAGTATTTCTGATGCAAATGCTGCATACAATCCGATAACGGACCAATACATAAATGAAAAATGAAAATACTTCCATTTAAGTGCCGGTTTTCTTGTCCAGATTGGAATCATTCCAGCCCCCAATGTTAACAGACTTGCAACAGCAGCATAGTGAAAGATTCCCCAACCATTAAACAACCTGTAAATCATAAACGCAGTAATAATCATTAAGGTCATACTTGTAACATAAACGTATCCAGTTTTAATATGTCCATCTGTTCCTTTTTTCATCAATAAAACCATTGTTCCGGTTACAAGTGCAATTATTGATGAAGCTAGGTGAATAAGTCCAAATGTATCTCCAAATAAATTCTGCATTTGATATCGTTTTTATTTCTGACTAACAGTTGTTTGCCGTTGATTAAATGATTTGTCAAAGACCAACGGGTGTAGTTCAATCTCTCCAAAGATGGGAATGGATCTTTCTTTCAGTCCGCTCAGATTCCTGGATATTGGTGGAAGGCATTCTTATATTCCTATTCTAAAGCCTACCGTAGTTAAATTTTCAATTTTTTCTACACCGCTTTCAATGGTGGCCCAACAATTTTCATGTCATGGTCTTCAAATGCTTTTTCTATTTCTTTTGTTGTTGGAGGAGAAGTCCATGCATCGGTAGTTTTAAAAAAATCTTCCATTTTCCCAGCTGGCATATATGAAACAATCACTTTACCCTTTTCTGTTAATTGCACAAAAGCATGCGGCACATTTCTTGGCAGAAATATAGTATCACCTGGTTTCATTTGATATTTTTCATCAGCAACCTGAAAAAAATATTCACCTTCTATTATATAAAAAAACTCATCCTGATAGAGATGAATATGTAACGGAGGCCCTCCTTTTGGAGTGAAACCATTTTGTTCAAATACGGCTATGTCACCGTTTGTATCTTTTGATGATATTTTAATATCTAAAACATTTAAAGTAACACCCTTCATTTTATAGTGTGTCCCATACCTTGCTTCACCTGAACTTACTTTAAACCCTTTGTTTGCTCCTGGTATGAACTTGGCAGTTAGTTTAGCAAAATTAGTCAATGATAGAAATGCAATTGTATTCAAAATGAATTTACTGCGTTTCATAAATTCTCAATTTATTGTACTGATAGTATGAATCCACAACGAAATACATTAGAGAACCATTCCAGTCCTAACGTTGGGGCCACCGGATTACTAATTACAGGCTCCTGCAAGCTCTGAAACCCTGGTTTCAACTTCAAGCATCTCATCCACAACTGTTGTTCCCCTTACAGTAAAATCAACATAATCAGGCCCTGTCTCTGTAACAATCCCTTCGAATTGACTGGTAAACAGCTGAAATTGTAGTTCACTCCCTTTAATTTTTTCTCCGTCGGAATCAACACCTTCCAAACGAAACTCCTTGGTAAATGCGATCTTTACATTATCAAGCGACTGAACAGCATCATAAACCTCAACGGCGCTATTGGGAACCAATTGAACTGTACGGGTCCTGGAAGTCTCGATTTCTGTTGTCCTGGATTCCTGCCAGTAATTTGTGGTAGTGCTGGTTTCTGCTGTTGTATATTCATAGCCCGCAGTTGCCTGAAGATTATAGGTAGCTCCCTTTCCGAAAAAAGTTGCATCAACCTCAACCCCGGCCGTTACTTCAGCATAAGCGGTATGACTTGAGAATAGCTGGAGGCTCTCCTCAAAACCCGAGGTAAATGTTTGTGACCTGGTCTCATTCCGCCCTACTGTTTCGGTGAGCGATGCAGAAGAGCAATTTGACAGGGTCGCGCTGTAGGCAAAATCCAGTCTCGCGGCAGGCAAAACCGGCTGATTGAACTTAATGCCCTTATCAGTAAGGGACCACTGAATATCAGCATTAATAATCCGGAATCGCGTATAATCATCTTCTGTAGTTCCATTAAAAGCATAATCCCTGGTGGCTAAATTGTAGGGATCAATATATTCCTTATAATAATTACCAGACTGTGTACGTAATTTAACCCAACCACCTCCATCCGGCTCTATAACTAATTTTTCAAACTGGGTTTCTTCACCGGGATTGTAAATGACAGTTGTCTGGTACATAGGATAACCAGTAATAATGTAACCGCCCGAACCGAGTAAAAAATACTCCTGCTCATCCCCATCAATTCCAGGCTCGAAAAAAAACTCCTGGTACATGTCCCCTTCAGGATTATAGTCCAGGGTGACAATACCCCGGGGATAAGGCGCAAATCCAAAAGCGGGAACAGAAACTGTTGTCAGCACCATCCCCGATGTTTCTGAAAACAGGATATAGCGAGTGCCCGGACTAAGTGCCACCTGTGGAAGGATTTCAGGCAGATCGGAATCTACATTTACAGGATTATTTGAAGCATCAACCGGCTGCCGGTCAAAGGAAGCAGTGCCAAGTTCGGTGCCCTGCTCATCAAAAACCGTTATGTCCAAAGGAACTCCTCCGGCAAAACCATCCCTTACTTTTACCGGAACATCTTCATATTTCAGCCGGAACACGCCTACATTTGTTGACGGGTCAATTTCCACCTCACCCGAGTACGATGAATAATCACCTGAAAAAGTAATCGCCGCACTGGAAGGCTGATAACCCTTTCGTGCAACAGGCCTTGTATCTACCACAAGTCCTATGCTTCCACTATCAACAGGTAATGTTGATCTTATACTGTCTTCATGCGTTATATCCGGTTCAACATCACCATCTTTGCTGCAGGATGTCAGGCCTGCCAGGGCGGAAATAATGACGAAGGCCATAGGAATAATTATATTTCTCATACCCCATATTTTCATTATAAACAAAAATTGCTTTAACATTAGAAATCAATATAAGTTATGGCTTTTTTTCTGTGTTAATAGTTGGATTATGAACTCTTGATAAACACCTAAAGATATTTTAATATTCTTTAACATTAAGGCCAATTATTATCGAATAAATAGTTTTAAAGTTTTAATAAATGATTTGTTAAACACTATTTATCCCTGCTACCATTATCAGTTGAGATTTTAATTTATACCAACAAGGTACCTGGTTTTGTTTAAACTCGCAACAAACTCGCATCAAACTCACATTAAACTCACATCAAATTCGCGATTTTAAAAATTTGATCTGAATTTAATCAGAATTTAATATGTAAATGATCAGTAGTTATATAAACTCAGGTAATGGTCTGATACATGTTTGAACTTAGCCTAAGGCTATTCTTTGGGTACATAATGATATCTTTATTGAGATTGGTCAGGTGTATATGTAGAGCCTAATGTTTTTAATAGTGCGAGGCTCGGGTTGGGTCAGGATAAGGGCTGCGCATTTCAGAGACCGAAAATCCCCGGCTCAGCTGGCACCCTTGCAATAGCTACAGGTAGCGACCACCTTTTTGCGACAATTCAATAACCTGTTGCGAATCACCTTTGCCGCATAGGCATTTGACCGGCCGGCAATGCAGGCAGCACTGTCGTACAATATCAAAAATACACAGATTCATACTTTCCCTTCATTGAAAACCCTTATTTTTAGCGGCAAATAAATTTGTAAATTCTACAACGAAAACCACGTGGATAAAGATGAAAAAATTACTGCTTCCGGCTCTGATAGCTGCTACGTTTAGCGTATCTGCCCAAAATGCCCTGGAAATTACCGTTGAACAACCTAAAAACGAGATTACCATTGCCCCCGAAATGTATGGGATATTCTTCGAAGACATAAATTTTGCAGCCGACGGGGGTTTGTATGCTGAACTGGTGAAAAACCGTTCGTTTGAATTCACCAATTCGCCGCTAATGGGATGGCTCACCTATGGCAAGGTTGAGGTGCGTACCGACGCAGGACCCTTCCCGCGTAATCCGCACTATCTGCGGCTGAACAACACAGGCCTGCTCATGGGCACAGGAATCATGAACGAAGGGTTCAGAGGGATGGGTGTAATGGAGGGTAAGCATTATAACTTTCGCTTCTTTTCCCGTGCGGTGGGTTTGGGAGAGGCAAAGCTGAAGGTAGAGCTTATATCGGCAGCTAATGATATTATTGCCTCCAGCGAGGCAGAAGTGACTTCAGGCGAATGGAGCGAATATAAGCTTCAGCTTAAGCCTGACAGAACCTGCAGCCGGGCCAGTTTGCGAATTGGTCTGGTGTCGCCCGGAGAGCTTGACATCGAGCATGTATCGCTTTTCCCTGCCGATACGTGGAAAGGCCGTGAGAATGGTATGCGCAAAGATCTTGCGCAGGCACTGGCCGATCTTCAGCCAGGCGTATTCCGGTTCCCCGGTGGTTGTATCATCGAAGGCAACAACCTTGAGACGCGTTACCAGTGGAAGCATTCAGTGGGTCCGGTCGAGAACCGTCCGGTGAACGAGAACCGCTGGAACTACGAATTTCAGCACCGCTTCACCCCCGACTACTTCCAGAGCTACGGGTTGGGTTTTTTCGAATATTTTCTGCTTTGCGAGGATTTCGGGGCTGAGCCACTGCCGGTTATCAGTGCAGGCATTGCCTGCCAGTGGGCCACCGATGAATGCGTTCCCATGGAACACATGGAGCCATACATCGATGATGCCCTTGATCTGATTGAGTTTGCCAATGGTCCGGTAACTTCGGAATGGGGCAGGGTGCGGGAAGAAATGGGACATCCCGAACCGTTCAACATGAAATACATCGGCATCGGCAACGAACAGTGGGGCGAAGTGTTCCCGGTACGCCTGGAAGCATTTCAAAAGGCCATTAAATCAAAATATCCGGAGATTGCTGTGATAGGTTCTTCGGGTCCGTCGGCCGACGGCAAGCGGTTTGATTACCTGTGGGGAGAAATGAAGCGGCTAAAGGTGGATCTGGTGGATGAGCATTATTACAAAGATCCCGAATGGTTCCTGGCCAGTGCCGACCGGTACGATACTTACGAACGCAAGGGTCCTAAGGTGTTTGCCGGGGAGTATGCCTGCCATGTGCCCGACCGCAAAAACTCATTTTATTCAGCCCTTTGCGAGGCAGCCTTCCTAACCGGCATCGAACGCAATGCCGATATTGTGCGACTGGCAACCTATGCCCCGCTTTTTGCCCACGTGGATGCATGGCAGTGGAAACCCGACATGATCTGGTTCGACAACCTGCGGTCGGTGCGTTCGGCCAACTACCACGTACAGCAACTCTACCGGTTGTACCAGGGGACCAATGTGATGCAGGTAAAAGCTGCCGAAGAAAACGTAACCGGCCAAAACGGTATTTATGCAAGCGTGGTGACTGATGAAAACAGCCGGCAACTTATAATAAAGATTGCCAATGTAAATAAAAGCGCAATACCAGTTATACTCAGCCTGAAACTAAAGGGGCTACCTGAAGTGTTGAAAGGAAATAAAATCATCCTGAAAGCCAATCCGGGAGATGAGAATACACTTGAGGCACCTGAGCTGGTGAAACCTGATGAATCAGATGCAACCTTCACCGGGAACACCATCAGCCTGCAGGTGGAGCCGGAATCGTTCCAGGTATTGGTGCTGGAGATTTAAATGCATTCCCTGACTACAGTGGTGCAAGGAAAAGGTTATTATCAATTTAATTTAACCTTGACAGGATTTGGAACCCTGTCAAGGTATGGAAACACCAACCAGATAAAGAATTTTAACCTATTAATTGAATAAGCCATGTTAAAACTTATAATTGCCTCCCTCCTGATGCGGATGTCAGTTAACCTGGTGCAGGCGCAGTTTTCGCAGCAGGCCCGCGACAGCATTAACAAGTTGAGTTATAACGACCATCAGCAGATGTTGGGGCAACTGGGTATTACTTCACTCCGCCCTGGACCGTCAGGAAATCCCCAGTCACCCGATGCTGCCAACACCGATGAAACAAAGGTGCAGCCTTACTTCTTGCCCGACCCGTTAGTGTTTAACAGTGGCCACCGGGTGAAAACACCGCAGGAGTGGAAACAGCGACGTACCGAGATCAGGGAAATCTTCGATCGTGAAATTTATGGAAGAGTTCCTGAAAACATACCTGCAGTCAACTGGCGGGTGATTAGCGAAAAAGATACTTTGGATGGCGACATTCCGGTGACGATAAAAAAGCTGGAAGGTGTAGTTGACAACTCCTCTTATCCTGAGGTGGAAGTTGTGATGCAGCTCACTGTTGGTACACCTGTGGATGCCAGAAAATCCGTGCCTGTCATCCTGGAGTTCGGGTTCGACTGGGGCGGAAGATTTAGCAGGCAGGGTAACAGCGAGGAACTGACGTGGAAGCAGCAGTTGCTTCAGAAGGGCTGGGGCTATGCCATCCTTGTCCCATGGACCATTCAGGCCGATAATGGCGCCGGTCTGCGGCAGGGCATCATTGGCCTTGCAAACAAAGGGGAAAACCGCAAACCCGATGACTGGGGAGCGCTGCGAGCATGGGCATGGGGCGCTTCGAAGGCGATCGACTATTTTGAAACCGACCCTGAGGTGGATGTCGCACGCATCGGGATAGAAGGAATGTCACGGTACGGCAAGGCAGCGCTGGTGGCAATGGCCTATGAACCTCGTATCGCCATCGGGTTCATCGGCTCCTCAGGGGCAGGCGGGGCAAAAATACTGCACCGTGTGTTTGGAGAGCAGGTTGAGAACCTGGCCAGTTCTGCAGAGTACCACTGGTTTGCCGGAAACTTCATCAAATATGCAGGCCCACTGACGCAGGAAGACCTGCCTGTAGATGCACACCACCTGGTAGCGATATGTGCCCCGCGGCCTGTGTTCATCAGTTCCGGCTCAGCAGCGGTGGAAGGGCAGTGGGTCGATGCCAAAGGGATGTTCCTGGGCGGCGCAATGGCCGGCCCCGTATATGAACTATTGGGCAAACAAAGCATGCGCACCATGCATTTCCCGCAGCAGGAAACACTGGTTGACGGCGATGTGGCCTTCCGGCAGCACGAAGGCGGTCATACCAATACACCCAACTGGCCACACTTTATTAAGTTTGCGGAACGATACCTGGAGAGGTAAGGCTATGAGGATGCATGCACAGGCACAAAGCCTATGAAAGGTTCAGTGTTTCATTAGAAAAGCCGGCTGCATCGCAGAGTAACATGGATAGAACACAGGCTACTCCCAGATCCAATAGGTACAGCGCACCGTAACAAACAGAGATTGAATCGGATTATCGCACGATCTAAACCTCCCTGCAATGTTATTGAATACTCTTAAAAAAATTAAAATGTCGGATTTGGAAAATCCGACTCCCACGGGCTTTCCCTCAGATCAAGGTCCTTCAGGAATGCAAGGCTGTTTAGATGTATACCATTTGTAAGACTTTTCAGCGCCAGAGACCTGACAACTTACGGGTAAAATGGGAAAAACAAACCGTCGGGTTAATTATTTGTTTTCTTGCTCCGATGGTGATGTTAAGGCAAGAATACGATTGTACATATTGTATAATTTTAGTATCTTTGGGCTAATATTTGATAAAAAATGAATGTCAATATATTAGAACTTGAGAATAATTCATTGGTTAAATCTCAAATTACGTTTGTTACTAGAAATAAAAACAAATTGCCATCCATTGCTGATGGATGGAGATTTAATTTTAGCAGGCATTCAAAAAAAAAGGATCTTGAAACTTATGTACTAACGACTCAAAATACACCTGAAATAATTGAGGGGTGCTTGATTATAAATACCCAAAACCAATATCAGGTATATATGGCATTTGTGGAGGTAGCTCCACATAATAGAGGAGAAAAAAAGAAATACGAAAATGTTGCGGGATGTTTAATCGCTTTTGCTTGCAGGCAAAGTTTCATTAATGGGAAAGATGGTTATTTGGCATTTGACGTTTTAGAAGAGAAAAAAGAGGATGAGATTAAACTTATGAAATTGTATAGTCAAAAATATAATGCTGTGAGACTTGATGACTCTACAACAATGATTATTCTTCCTGAAGGAAGCGAAAAACTTATAAATGAATTTTTAAAATAAGAAGATATGAAATGAGCATGAGTAGTAATAAATACAAACTGGGAATTAAGAAAATCCTCATGCGAATTCCATGTTATACCATTAAAAACTTACAATTTTAATAACATGAAAACTACCGAAATAATGCCCAAAGATATTTGGAATGATGAAAAGCTTGATAATATTAACGGGTTTATCAAAAAACACTCTGATAAACAATCCAACGAAAGCAGAGTTAAATATAAACTTCTTTCTATTCAATATAAGTTAGAAGATTATATTGAGAAAGAAGATTTAAAAGAAAGTGAAATGCTTGACATTTTGGATTTTGTAAAAATGTACCTACAAGTTTTGAACATCACAAAAAAGGATTTAGCCAGGTATTTTGGCATGAACGATAGTAATTTGCATAAATATTTAACTGGTCAAAGAAAATTAAATCCTCAGGTCGTACTAAAAATTAGTGCATTTTCACACACGAAACCAGAATATTGGTACAGAGTTCAGGTAAAGAACGAATTACTAAAGCTGAAAAAGGAGAAAGCAAAAGATTACGAAAGGTATGATTATAGAAAACTTCTGACCACTTAAATTAAAACGAGTCGCCTGCAATTTGTAAGCGTAAAAGCGGATTCAGGGGTTTGAATATTGCGGGTTCCCGCATAGCTGTTCAATTCTGGTGGGTAAAAATACCCGCCTGAACAGACGGGCAGGTTCTCCGAAATTCGCTAAAACATTCTTATCTGGCTTCAGCATAAAGCACATACCTTACTTTTTACTATTTTAGCCAGATACCAATTGATTCAGTTTAAATTCAACAAATGAACAAAAAACTCATAGGCATCCTGTTTCTGCCTGCGCTTTTGTTATCTGAAACACAGGCCTCGGAAAAGCAGCCGGAAATACCACAACCCAACATATTATGGATTACCATTGAGGACACCTCTCCGCAGTTTATAGGCTGTTACGGGAATAAAGATGCCCGCACTCCGGTCATCGACCAACTGGCCAATGAGGGAGTACAATTCACCAATGCCTTCTCCACCGGCACAGTTTGCTCGCCCAGCCGCACAGCTATTATTACAGGTGTTAAAACATACCGGGCAGGCACAGGCAATCACCGAAGCAAATACCCTGTTCCGGAATTTATTAAAGGCTTTCCATACTACCTTCAACAAGAGGGTTATTACACCACCAACAACCAGAAAACCGATTACAATGTAGCCGGCGAAAAGGAATTCATACAGGAAGCCTGGAATGAAAGTTCAGGCAAAGCCGGCTGGTGGAACCGTAAACCGGGACAACCGTTCTTTGCAGTATTCAATTACAACGAGTCGCACCAGTCGCGAACGATGACCGAAACCTATGAATGGTATCTGGAAAATGTGCTGAACGAGCTTTCTGCAGAAGAACGCATCGGCGACAATGATTTTGAAATGCCACCATTCTACCGCGACAGTCCTGAGATGCGTAAGCAGTTTGCACGGGTATACAACTCCATTGCATTAACCGACATACGGATCGGAGAACTGCTTGACCGCCTGGAAAAGGATAATCTAAGAGACAGTACCATCATCTTTTTCTATGCCGACCATGGAGAAGGCATGCCGCGCGGAAAAACCAACGGCATTAATTACGGCTACCGCGTGCCGTTTATTGTCTGGTTTCCGGATATGTACAAACACTTATCGCCCTGGGGAACCGGTGGTTCGGTGATCAGTGAACTGGTGGATTTCACCGATCTGGCCCCCACCCTCATCAGCCTTGCAGGCGGAGAGCTGCCCAGTCATCTGGAAGGCAGGCCTTTCATGGGAAATAAGCGAAAAGAGCCGGTATCCCACCTGTTCCTCTCGTCCGACCGCTCAGACAACGGCATTGATATGGTGCGGACAGTGACCGATGGCAGGTACATGTATTCACGTAATTTCATGCCGTTCATTAATGAAGCACGGTACATTCGTTATATGGAAATTGGGGAAATAAAGCAGCAGATGCGAAACGACCTGGAAGAAAAAAAGCTGAATACTTTGCAGCAAAGCCTGTTTGAGGAGCGTCCTGCTGAATTCCTTTTCGACATTGAAAACGATGTCTGGGAAACCCGTAACCTGGCTGCTGACCCAGATTATAGTGCTCTTCTAAAAAAAATGAGAGCGCTGTTGAAAGAGGAAGTTGTACGTTCCCGCGATGTTATGTTTTTGCCGGAATACGAGCTGGGTGAAATCTCCAAATCTACCTCACCATTCCTGTTCCGTCTCAACGAAAAAGAATATCCAGTTGAAGAGATTTTTGAAACGGCTTCCCTTGCAGGCTTCCGGAATATTGAAATCGCAGCCGAACAGGCCCGGTTGCTTGATTCGCCCGATAAAATTAAACGCTACTGGGCCGCATTGGGCTTGAGAAGCCAGCCTTTGGAGTACATAAAGACAGATTCAGCAGCAATAATGAAGGCAATGAACGATGATTATTTGCCGGTGGCGGTAACGGCAGCAGCCATAGCTTACGACAAGTTCAACGATAAAGAAGCTGAAAAAATGCTAAAAGGCTTTTGCAAATCGGATAACCTTCACATTTCACTGATGGCTATTAATTACCTGCTTTATACTGAAAACAGACAAGCCTTTGCTGAAACGGTTCGTAAAGTGCATCAGATGAAAGACAGGGATTACAATGTACGGGCTGCCTGCATGGATTTTTTGGGCAGCATTGGGCTGGTACCCAATACACCCGAATACAGGGAATAAACCAGACACCAAGCAATATAGAATGGATAAAAAGAACAGGTGTAAAAAACGTAACTATAACCTAATCTGAAATTTAGAACAAAACAATGATCAACATATAAATTTATCCTGACTGAATCACTTATTATAATTTTTGAGTTCTGAAAATAACTGAAATAATGAGTTTACCGCATTAAATAGTAAAAACACCTGTAACGAAAAAAGAACGATAAGAGATAAAATATTGATCTCAAACAAAGAATAACCTGCATTCATATATAATAGTTCCACATGAAACAAAACAAGTGGTGTAATTAAATAAACCATTTTAACAAAATATTCTTTTTTGTTTTTAAAGGTTTTTCTTTTTGATTTATCAGGAATTCTATGCCTGATCAAAGAATTCAGCCTGATTATAATTATGGGGTAAATAAGAAATGCCAATAGCAGCAACCAGGTTAACGGCATAAAAAATCTATTTACATTATATTTTAAAATACTTCAGGAGATTGGCAAAAAACATCACTGCATATTCAAACTAACTGCATGGGCAAATTAATTTTAGATGTAAAAGAAAAGCTTTATTCTTTTTCCATAGACCATTAACACTACAGCTTTTCTTATCGATAAAAATTTCGATTTGTACGCAGTTAATTAATTAAGATTAGTTACGACTTTATCCCCTTGGAAACAAGTACTCCAAATAATAAACGCAATTTTTTGTCTACTCCTAAACAATTAACAATAAAAAACAATAAATAGTTTAAACGTCAGAGTCTGTAAAGCACTATATATCTGTAGGAGTAATTTTGATCTTAGAAATCTGGTCCTCTATTTAAATTAATACCAGGCATTTTCCTGAAATCTATAGATGAACTATATGCACACTTTTCATAATCATCGTAGTTCAGTTAAATAGGAAACTTAAACAATCAAAAAGCCTCCCCTGACTCTTGTCAGGGAAGGCTGGAATGTATAATTCAACTTCTAAATCTATAAAGTTAGTAATCTGTGTTTTATTATCTGCGTCCTGAATTGCCGGATGAAGAGGACCTGGAATTACTGCGTGAGGGAGCCGGGGCAGATTGCTGACTGCCTGACCTTGACGACCCGACACGTGCTCCTGAAGAACGTGAAGATGATCTTGAAGGAGCAGATTTAACTGCCGGTTGCGACCTTTGGGTACTTTTGGTTGACATTTTTGGTGACTCCCTTTTAGGAGCCGATTGCCGCACCGTTGGACTTGATGTTCTTCCGGAAACGGTTGCAGAAGGTCTTTGCGAAGAACGCTCTCTTACCGTGGGTGTCGATGATGACCTTTTAGGTGCCGGTGATGCCGACTTGTTACGATATGAATCAGTGCTTCTTCCTACGGAAGGCCTTGGAGCTGTCCGTGCTGAAGAAGAAGGTTCCGACCTGCGGGTAACAGTTGATGAATTCCCTGATGAGGAACCCCTGTCGCTGCGACCTGTTGCAATCGTACCAGATTTGCGTTCAACACCTGTACTTCTGTTAACAGAGCTTCCTGAAGAAGTCCTTCCTGAAACCCCTGTTGAAGACCTGCGGGTTGCACTTTTCTGCACTTCAGCGCCTGACCGTGTTGCGCTTCTGCCGTTGGTAACAGAAGATGACCTTCTTGTAGCTGATGTACCGGAATTTACCGATGACCTCTGTCCGGAAGCGGAATCTGATGTTCTTACTCTTGCTGATTTAGTATCCAAAGAACTACGGCCATTGTTTGACCTTGCATACAACCGTTCACCAACTTTTCTGGTTTCGGGACGAGAATAAGTATTCCTGTAGTTTCCATTGTTAATGTTTACAACCACAGTAGGTGAATAAGTCCGCACCCTGTTGTAATAATAGTTGGTGTAATGGTGGTAACGGTGATGATTCCATGGGCGGTAGTACGAGTAATAATGATGATGCCAGTTGGAGTGGTATCCGTAATAGGCGTGCCAGTAAAACGGCCTCCACGGATTATAATAGGATGGATAATAACCCCAGTGCCAGTCGGAGCGCCATACAGTGTAGGCGGGCCTGAATATAAATGAAATCAGAGGCCATGATGCCACTTCATAAGTGGTAGTCCTCACTACGGTTACTTTCTGTCCCCTGACAGGGGTCCCTATATAACCAGGATTGGGTGTTTCACTTTCCTCAGCATAGATGGGCTCAATTATATAATTTTTACCATACAGGGCCTCATCGCCCACAAGCTGAATCGATACCGAGTTGTCGCTGAATTGTTGAACAGTAAAAACTGCAACATCCTGGGCTTCGTTTCTGCCAAGAGCAGCACGCAAAACAATGGTATGAACGTTTCCATCAACATAATCCATAACCATTAAATAATCGACAAGATTGTCGCCATTCAGGTCAAGATTATTGATCCTTGAGTTTTCATCATTCAGATTCTTTTCAAAAACTTCAAGAGTTTCTGATTCCTGAAACAGTTTCATAACTGCATAAAGGTTAAGGTTATCGCCAGGCAATCCCAGGTACTCTTCCGGAAATTCCTGTGCACCCGCTATGCTCCATACAGTGGTAAGGAGGGCGATGACTGATGTGATTACTAACTTTTTCATGACTCTAAGTATTAAATTTGAAAATTCGGCTATTCAGTTCGATAAAAACAAATCCCGTACCAATTATTAATAAGTTATATAAATTACTGTAATACTGAATGTTAAGTCTATTGAGATAATTTAAATATAAATTCCTTCGGTTATAGGCTTTCTGCTTATTTTTCATGAAAGTATTAAATCCACTAATTAAACTACCTTTGCCGGCTTTATATATTATATGACATTTAGAAATTTAGGAATTATAGATCCAATCCTTGAAGCCCTATCGGCCGAAGGATATACTCATCCGACTCCCATACAGGAACAAGCGATCCCCATATTATTAGAAGGAAAAGATTTGCTGGGTTGTGCCCAGACAGGCACAGGCAAGACAGCAGCCTTTGCCATTCCCATCCTGCAGCACCTATATATGGAAAGGCAGCAACAAAGTGGCCCAAGGAAGATCAGGGCACTTATTGTAACACCTACAAGGGAGCTGGCAATTCAAATAGGAAACAGCCTGACGACCTATGGCAAGTATACAGGAATTAAAAATACCGTCATTTTTGGCGGAGTAAAACAAGGGAAACAGACCCAGACTTTAAGGCAGGGAGTTGATATACTGGTGGCCACGCCTGGCCGACTGCTTGACCTGATGAATCAGGGCTACATTTCGCTTAGTAATGTGGGCTATTCAGTACTCGATGAGGCCGACCGCATGCTGGATATGGGGTTTGTTCACGACATTAAAAAGATTATCGCAAAGTTGCCGTCAAAACGTCAATCGTTATTCTTTTCGGCAACAATGCCACCCGAGATTGTTAAACTTTCGGCAAAAATACTTGGTAATTACGAAAAAGTAAGTGTAACACCGGAAGTTACCACAGCTGAGAAAATAGTTCATTCGGTAGTATTTGCAGGGAAAAAAGAAAAAACCGGTTTGCTGGTTCACCTTCTGAATAAGAATCCGGACAGCTCAACCCTTGTTTTTACACGTACCAAGCATGGTGCAGATAAAATTTCACGTTTTCTTAAAAAATCAGGTATCGATTCGAATGCCATTCACGGAAACAAGTCACAGGGAGCCCGTCAGAAAGCCCTTGAAGCCTTAAAAGCAGGACATACAAATGTTTTGGTGGCAACCGATATTGCTGCACGTGGAATCGACATTGAAGAATTGCAACTTGTAATTAATTACGACCTGCCCAACATTCCGGAAACATACGTACACCGTATAGGCAGAACCGGCAGGGCAGGTGCAGGAGGAAAAGCCATTTCATTCTGTGATTCAGAAGAAAGGGCTTATCTGCGCGACATAGAAAAGCTGATTAATCAGAAAATACCTGTTGACAGGGAATATACTATTACCGGGAATAACGAGAAAAACATTACCGGCCAATCGCGGCATCAGTCCTTGAAAGTAAATCCTCAACCCAGGGCAAACCGTCCATCGGTTTCTTCAAACAGCCGGGTAAAGAAAAGGATACCTGCTGAAATAAATCAGGAGAACTCAATGCCGGAGTATAAGAAAGACAGGAAAATACTCCGCCTAAAAAGAAATTAACGTTTCTCTGGTCAGGCAATTAAATTCTACTCTACCATAAATGGGATATTTGCTGTCCCTGCCCTGTTGTTCCCGTCGAACACGTAGGCAAACAGCCTGTAATCCCCTTTTTCGGCAGGTGATGTAAATACCAGTTCACCGTTGGAATCGGAAAGGATTTCAAACGGTACACTTTCAGGTTCTGTTTCCCTGGCTCCGCCCTGGCTGCGTTCTATCACCTCTTTCAGGATAACCCATTCGTAAACCAGTTCATCACCATTGGGATCGGATGCACTTACCCTTGCAACACTCCGTGCACCCGGTTGAACATAGATATTATCTACTGCCTCCTGTTCATTCATCGTTATATCATCCACCATAGGTGCCCTGTTTTCGGGATATTTCCCAGTCCAGTAGCGTGTTAATTCATCAACCACTGCCGTAGCCTCCCCTGACTTAAGAAACATGCCGTACCATGTAGGTGTTCTTTCCTGCTTTTGTCCCCACAGAAAAGCATAACCTCCCATGCACCGACCGGTAGGATCATTAACTATTCCTTTTTGGATCCGCTCATACAGACCCGTGGCTTTTTTGGCTGATGGTTCTTCTATTTCCCTGCCCCATTCGGTATGAGGCATCTCCCAATGACCTATGGGTCCGTATTCGGTAACCACAAACGGTTTGGTAACACCTGTTGCCTGCATCTGATCGCTAATACTTCCCAGTCCTCCATATACCTGAACTGAAATAAAATCGAGATCGGGGCACCGTTCAAGTGCTACTTCCATCTGTTGCTTATTTACCCCTGCAAACGCTGTAGTTACCGGGTGGTTTGGATCTTCACGGTGTACATACTCAACAATGTCGTTCAAGGCATCGTAAACTTTAGGATTGACCGGAGTCTGATGATCAGGGCTTAGATTGAGCTCATTGCCCACTACCCAACATAGCAATGCAGGGTGATTTTTCAGTTCATCAATAGCCTTTATGTTTCTTCTGTACTGTTCGGCAACAGCAGAAGTATCGTTGTAGTCAAACCGGTGAAGTTCCTGTCCCATACTGATTCCCATGGCCACCATCAGATTGTATTTATATGCAGAATCCAACACCTGCAGTCCGTTGCGGGGACTCCAGGTCCGTATGGAATTGCCACCCGATTGTTGCAGCATGTCAAGGTTGCCTCCTCCACCTGCGCCTTTTACATCAAATAACTTACCATCGACATAGAAATTATATTTGCCATCAACTGATTTTATTTCCACCTGAGAGGGTGTCTGCATCGGATCGTTCGTTTTTGTATTCTGACACGATACTGCCATAAAAACTATAAGTAAAATGATAACTGCAATGTTTACCAACTTTTTCATACCATCTGATTATTTCTCCATGGAAGCTATACGCTTTTTCCAGGGATAGTTGTATTAATATCAATTTTTAGCTGACGAATATAGTAAAATCAGGAACAAAACTTTTATTCCTGTTTTTTATCCTCCAGCAAGTGGCAATTTTTCAAAATGCATAATCTGAACCTAAAAACATTCATTTATTTTTAGCCTTCCATCAAATGAATGTATTTTTGGAAAATGGGTAAACATAAATTCTTGTTTTTGTTTTTGCTGGTGTTCATGTATGCCTGCGGAAATTCATCAAGCAGCAAGAGGACCAAAGAAGAAATTATGCAAAAAGGAGCGCTGCTCTATTCCACGCACGGCTGCAATGTATGTCATTCGCTTGACGGGAGCATTGTATACGGTCCTCCGCTGAATGATATTTACCTGAAAGATATAACAGTTGTGCGCAACGGGAAGGAGTATACCCTTAAAGCAGATCGTAAATACCTCAAAAAAGCCATTTCCGACCCACGGCATGAAAAGAACAAGGAATACAGGAACAAGGAAATGCCTATTACATCTTTTACGAAAGAAGAAGCAGAACTTCTGGTTGAGTATCTTATTTTGCTTAACTCAGGACAGAAAATAAATAACTGATCTATGGATTCTACCCGGATCATAATGATGATGAAATTATATAACCACATAAGAACCATAATTCTGCTGCTATTTATTATACTATTTTCTTATAATGCAAATTCACAGAACAGTATGGATCAAAGGCAGGTTTCCATCCTGCCTGTACCTGCTATTGGGTATTCACCGGAAACAAAAACATACATTGGAGCGGTGACATTGCTCACCATCAGCAATCCATTTGATACATTAACCCGTACCTCAAATGCTGAAATAGAATTCAATTATACATGGAACAAACAGATAATCGTGGAATCAGTCTGGAACTATTTCACTGCAGGGGAAGTTTGGTTTACGCGGGGTCTGCTTCATTATTCAAAATATCCTGATGTTTATTATGGCATTGGAGCCGTTACCACCGATGCCGGGAAGCTCAATTTTGAAGGCAACCGGTTTATGCTTGATCTGGATGTACTTAGAAATATTGGAGGCAACCGGTTTTTCGGTGCCGGAGTTATTCATAAAACATTCGGAAACATTCAGAAGGACAGCCTTGCCTATCCCGAGCTTATGAGCGAAAGCAATTATGGACTGAAGGTGCTTTATCTGAAAGATTCAAGAAATAGCATTCTTTCGCCCACTATGGGAAATTACTTCGAGATCAGTAATGCATTCAATACAGGTTCCTCCTTCTATTATTCAGTAACTATGGATTGGCGTCATTATAAAGGCTTTAACAAAACAAAAAGGCACGTTCTTGCAGGCAGATTATACCACAACAGCATTTTTGGTACTCCTCCATTTTACGATTACGCTATGATTGGTGGTGATGAATACGCAAGAGGGTACTACCTGGGCAGATACCGCGACAAGCATTTTTCTACCTTTCAGTTTGAGTACCGGTCACTTTTATTTTGGAGAATCGGACTGGCAGCATTTGGGGGAATTTCGGCAATCTACAATGAATTCACAGGTATTGAAGGTGAAAACCTCAAACCCAATGCCGGTCTGGGGCTTAGGTTCCTTGCAGACAAAAAGGAAAATACCAGCCTGAGAATAGATTATGCAATTGGGACACAGAATCAATCGGGCTTCTACATCAGCTTTGGAGAATCCTTTTAAAGGGAGCAGGAACATTGTTCCCTTATACTCTTTGCTTTGTGTTTGTCAAAGCCTGTTCGTTTCAGAAGAATAACCAGAGTATTCATTTGTTGCAGGAATTTTTATTATTTTAACCGACTGCAAAGCCTGATAAAAAGCTATGGCCAATAAGAATCAACGATATTATCATGTGTGTGAAAGTTTCTGTTGCCTGGTCTTCAGATCATTATTCTAAACACTAAGAAACCAAACAGATGTTCCGGATAAACTATGGAAATATCATCCGTTTTCTGATCGTGCTAAGCTTTGGTTTGGTGCCCGCAGTTATCAGCCAGTTACTGGTAAAGCAACCTGTATCAAGGCACATTCATGTAAGCAACTTCCGGTACGGAAAAGATCCTTCGGTCATAAGGAGTAACAGGGGCGACACCCTGCATTTGACCTTTTCCACCGCGGACACAGGCCATTCATTTTTCCTGGAGGAGTTTGATATGGACGCCAAGGTCAGCCCTTCACGTGAAATGGTGGAAGTTTTTAAGACCAGCGATCCTACACAATCACCCGTTCTTACCCGTGAAGTGACAATTGTTGCCAGGCATCCCGGCTTGCAAAATTTCCTTGTTGCAAGGAGCAATTACCGCTGTCATGTGTGGTGTGGACCCATGCATGCCTTCGAGCATGGGAAATTAGTACTGTTTCCCAATACCCTGCTAATTTTCAGCCTCGGTTGCGCCGCAGGTATCCTGTTACTCTGGCTCATTGGCTTTCGGGCAGGTTTGACTCACACTGCAGATAATAAAGGAATAAAAACCGGATATGTTGATTTGTTTGAAAAGTCGGGGTTGATAAAAAAGTTGGTCACTTCCCGCTGGCCCCAGACCATTATTACGATTTTAGCTTTGCTGCTGGTTTACCTGGTGGTTTTAACTTCCATCTTTGGCACAAAGATGTCGGGCAGAAACCTTGGGGTACTTTTAATGTGGGCTGTCTGGCTTTTCCTGTTGATAGCTGTTCTGACCCCTTTCCTGGGAAGAATCTGGTGCACAATCTGCCCGCTGCCTTTCTTTGGTGATCTTGTACAGCGAAAATCACTGTTCAATCCCCTGGAGGGACTTAAGGGAAAGTACCGCAACAAGTATTCCGGTTGGTTTCTACGGTGGCCAAAGGCGCTGCAAAACAACTGGCCCAAGTTATTTGTATTACTTGCCCTGACCACCTTTTCCACTACCCTGGTGGCCTTGCCCAAAGTTACAGGATATGCTGTCTTAGCCCTCATTCTTCTGCCGTTTATGCTTTCTCTTGTTTTCGAGCTAAGGGCATTCTGCCGCTATTTATGTCCGGTAAGCGGATTCGTAGGTCCTTTTTCCAGGATGAGTACCCTGGCACTCAGAAATAAATCGCAAACTACCTGCAACCGCTGTAAACCTCATTATTGCCAAAATGGAAGCATTAAAGGCTGGGCATGCCCCTATGGAATCAATGTAGGCGAGATGAATGAGAGTTCCGATTGCGGTCTATGCATGGAATGCACCAGAAGCTGCCTGTATAACAATGTAACCTTGTATGCCCGGCCATTTGGCAACGAGTCAGGCACGCGTAACTTTAGTGAAGCCTGGCTGACCATAGGCATATTTACACTGGCACTTGTTTACAGCATCCTCTACCAGGGGCACTGGCCCGTTGTTCGCGATTACATAAACATCTTAGACAAGGGAAACTGGGGGCTGTTCAGCATTTATGTCGTTTTAGTCTGGACCTCAACCCTGCTTTTAATGCCCGGAATTGTATGGATCCTCTCTTCGGCAGGAACCCGGCTTGCCAGAAAATGTATCAGTACCCGGGAACTGTTTCTTAAATCGGCGGGTTCATTGCTCCCGCTGGGATTGATGCTCTGGGTAGCATTTGTCATTCCCATGCTGTTTGTAAATGTAACTTTTGTAATGCAATCCTTTTCCGATCCTTTTGGTTGGGGCTGGGACTTTTTTGGTACGGCAAACATACCATGGCATCAGTTTGTACCACGACTTGTTCCATGGCTGCAGGCTATTCTTATTTTAGCCGGTTTATACTTCAGCCTCAGAAACCTTAAAAAATCGCTTCACCCAAACGATTTAAGCCCCAGTCAGCGGTTACGAATTATTATGCCAATGGGTCTGTTCATTGCAGCAAGTGCAGTTACAATGCTTGTATTTTTTACCAATTAATATAACTTGTACTTTTCTAACGTTTAAACTTAAATACAAAAACATTTATCAGACCTAAAAGCATTAAAAATGGCAAACGAAAAAAGACCTTCGAAAAAGAAAAAAAACAGATTTAAAAGTATACTTGTCATTTTAATACTGGTAATTGCAATAGTTGTAATTCCCTTGCTGCTTCTTAATTACCAGGCAAATCGTATGGGGCTGAGCATGGGTGAAGTTATCAGCCGTATTGCATCCAAATCGGAAAAAGATACCACAAATGAAAGCGACAGCGCCCTTACCGGAGAACGGATCGATTTTTTAACCCCCATGCACATCGGGTTTGAATTTGGCGAGTCACCGCTCATATCACACATCCAGCCAGCTGATCTGGATGGCGACGGACTCCTGGATGTAATTGTAGCCGATGCCCGTAATAACTTTATTTCGTGGATACGCCAGCATCCGGAGGGAGTTTACACTGAAGAAATACTTGCCGGTGAGCTGGTGGCTCCGGCCCATGTTCAAATATTTGATTTTGATTTAGATGGAGATCCGGACATTATGGTGGCTGTACTTGGGCAGCTTTTCCCAAACAACGATAAAATAGGTTCGGTGGTTATACTGGAAAACGATGGTTCAATGAACTTCAGCAAACATGTTGTGGCAGAAAAAATTGCACGAGTATCAGATGTAAGGGCCGGAGACCTGGATAACGATGGGGATATGGATCTGGCTGTAGCCCAGTTCGGATACGATGACGGGGAAACCCGCTGGTTAGAAAACCTGGGAGACTGGAATTTCAGGAGCCATATCCTGCAGTACCTGTCGGGCCCCATTAATGTGGAACTTACAGATATTGACGCAGATGGTGATCTGGATATCATTTCCCTTGTCAGCCAGGAATGGGAAGAAATTTACTGTTTTATAAACGATGGTAAGGGGCAGTTTACCCCTAACCTGCTTTTTGGTTCAAGTAATGAAGATTATGGCTCAAGCGGAATAGCCCTGAGCGATCTGGACAAGGACGGGGATGCAGATATCTTATATACAAATGGGGATGCTTTTGATTACATACCTCCGCAAGGTCGCCCATGGCATGGCGTTCAATGGCTGGAGAATAAAGGTGAACTTGAATTTGAATTCCACCGGATTTGCAGCTTTACCGGTGCAACCAACGTAAGGGCTGCTGATTTTGATAACGACGGCGATTTGGACCTGGTGGCTGTAAGCGCTTTCAATATCTGGAGTGATCCCGCGTCGTTCAGCTTCATATGGCTTGAAAATGACGGTAGCATGAATTTTACACGGCGTGAAATTGTAAGGAAGCCGACCCATCTGCTTACATGTGAGCCCGGTGATTTTAATAACGATGGGTTAATGGATGTTGTTACCGGGGGAATGCATACCTATCCTCCCTATGACCATATGAGCAGAATTACCTTATGGATAAACAATGGTAAGCTTTCAGAAATCTAACTGCTAATTATTAATAGACTGCAGGGTCCTGTAGAAATTCTCAAGCTTTTCCTGTGATGCGTCGTCTATTTTTTCCCGTCGTCCAATATTAATTGTCTTTGTTATAGTAGCAGCAGCACTTTGCTTGTCACCGAGTAGTGCATAGGCATAGGCCAAATGACTCCCGGATGAAATAAGCACATCGGGAGGACAAGTGTAGGAAGTAAAAGCCCGCTCAGCTAATTCTTTTCCCTCCTCAACATTTCGTAGTGCGGTATCAGGGCAGCTTATTAAAGCCTCTCCCAGCCTTCCCAACATCTCAGGATTATTTGGATGATGTTCCAATGCTTTCCGGTAATGATTGATATACTGTTCCCACTGATTATGATCCATCAGCAGGTCTCCCAAATTTCGAATGGTTACTATATCTGCCGGATCGCCTTCGAGTGAAGCTTTATAAAGTGTTAAAGCCTTCTGTGTTTCACCAGCAGCTTCAGCCCTTTGACCTGACAGTCGCAACACTTTAGGTTGATCGGGTGATTGCTGCTTTAACCGTCTTAGCAAAATTGCAGCTTTGTCCGTCTCCCCAAAATCGTACAACAAATTGGTAACATCAGCCAGTTCTTCCGGGTTATTCCGGTTGCTGGCTACCATTTTATCAAGCAAAACACGGGCCTCCTGTTTGGCTCCGTTAGCCCATAAGCTTTGTGCCAGGTAGATTTGAACAATTGGTTCATCCGGCTTTAGTTCCAGCGCTTTCTTCCAGTATTTGACAGCCTGTTGGTACTGCGACTTTTGGTAAAAAAGCATCCCCGTATTTTTAATTTCGATATACTGATTGGAAAAGGAGTTAATATGGTTATCGGTTAAGGCTGCTGCCTTATCAAAAAATCCTTTCCATAAATATATTTTAATTGCCTTGGAAATTAAATCCCGGTTTTCAGGCAGGTATGCCAGTCCCTGGTCAACCAGCTTCAATGCCCAGTCAGAGTGGATGCTTCGTTCTGCCTCATCAATCTTTTTCAGCAGGTACAATTCCGATCGTGACATAGCTGCCAGTTTATCAGCTAAGGTATCAACCGGCGATGAGAATGCTATCAAATCATTTGCCCTGTTCGTATATTTATTTCCCAATACCGCATCACCTTTGGTATGATAGATGGTTCCCAGCAGCCTGTAGGCCGACCCAAACAGATATTCTTTTTGTATTAGTTTTTTCAGTGTTTCCTCTGCAGATTCAATACGCCCTGTATCAAAGTACAAACGGGAGAGTTTAAACAGGGCATAGGTACTGAGTGGAAAATGATCGTTTCTGGTGGAGGAATTTATAACGGAGGATTTATTCCCCGAAGAAATAATATTTTTATATGCTTCTTCAGCCATTTCATTATTCCTTTCATTCTTGTATACTTCACCAAGATAATACCATGCATGGTAATTCTCCGGATTCTGTTCCACCACTGCCTTGAAATTTTTAATGGCAGCAGCTGCATCTCCCATTTCCATGTTAAGGTATCCATTGTAATAATTCCATTTCCATTCCGAACCTTTTCTCTTGACAGCCAGCTGGTAGCATTGTGCAGCCTGTTCATAAAAAGCGCCCGAATGGTATACCATTCCCAGACGGCCCATGCTTTCAGCCGATGGATTATGCTGTGCTGCGGAGACAGCTTCCTTTAGCTGCGACTCCACAGCCTTCGAAACTACTACTGATTCATTAAGCACCGGAATTTTATTTCTGTACTGATATTTTTGAATCTGCATCCATAAAAGAACAACAGCAGCTATGCCAAAAGCAGTCCCAATAAATAATACTGTTTTTCTTTTTCTATCCATTTAAGGTATGGTTAAGATGCTAAAAATATTAAAATCAGGATAAAAAAGTATGAATACAACAAGAAAAAACAGAAACAAATAATAAATAAGGATGACTTATCGGGGAGAAAAGAAAAAAGGGTCAATGCTTTTCAGCTATTAACCCTTCATATCTTAAAGTAAGCAGGAAGTTGATTTACCTCCTGCAGTTTTTATCTCAGGCTTTTAAAATATCGGTAGTGAGATTGTTGATGCTGGTTTCAACAGCCTCAAAAGGTTTTCCGTTCCCTTGGTTATCGTCCTCAACAAACATATACTTCATACCAGCTACTTCTTTTGCTGCCAGTATTCTTTTGAAGTCGATTACCCCTTCGCCTACAGCAGTGATATCATCTTTAATCACATCAAAATAAGGCTCCTGCTTCTTGGCCATGTCTTTCAAATGAAAGAGCTGGAACCTCCCCGGGTATTTATTAAACATATCAACCGGATCCTGCCCTGCTTTCGATACCCAGAACAAATCAATCTCCATGGTAATTAAATCCTTATCCATCTCTGGCATAAAAATGTCGTAGTAGGGAACAACACCATTAATGTTTTCAAATTCAAAATTGTGATTATGGTATCCAAACTGAATACCTGTACCTTTCATAATACGTCCAACCTCATTCAAGTCGGCGACCATTTTTTTGTAAGCTTCAATGTTCCGGTCTTCTTCATTCACCCAAGGCTGAACACAATACTTCACGCCCAGTTCTGCATGATCGTCGGCCATTTTCTGTGCGTTGTCAAGAGTAATCCCTGTAGCTTCCACCTGAGTATGGCTGCTAATGATCTCCATTCCCAAATCATTCACCATTTTCTTGAATTCTACCGGTGAGAAACCATAGAATTTTCCGTTTGAATAGCTTGCAAGCTCAAGGTTCTTATATCCAAGATCAGATAATTTTTGGAGTGAACCCTGAACATCGGCATCCATTGCATCACGAATGGTATAAAGTTGCAGGCCAACACCATAACTTTTCTTGTCGGTGGCAGCTGCAGATGTGCAGGCTAACGGGCTAAATGCCATCATTCCAAGTGCACCTACAGCCGAAAGCCTCAGGAATTCCCTCCTGTTTTGTGATGTTTTCATAATTTTTAATTATCGTTATAAATTTTTCTTAAACTAAAATACATATAAATAGAGAGGCTGAAAATAATACAAAACGTTTATTTATAAGCAGAAACTTACGTTTTTTTATAATTTTTCCCACCAATAACATCTTTTTATAAATAACTTTTCTCTTTCACTAATCAGTAATAAATGTATTGGAACTGAATGATGAACCTCAAAATCAATAAACCACGAGTTCATTATTTGGCAAATGTGTCAAACTAAATGGAATACTTCTTCCAAATACTGATCACCTGAGGGTTATTTTCACTGGCATTCAACTTGCACATTTTGTGGCCTGAATAAAAATTTTTATTACCCTTAAGTAAATCATGATTCTTTTATTAATAACCGCCAGGAAAAAATTATGGAAACAAAAGTTTCAGGTTCTGATGCTCCCGTGGTGGGAAAAAATCGTTTAGAAGACATTCCTACAAGGCAAAAAGTCAATGTACTTTGGACAGGAGGTTTTGACTCAACCTTCCGGATGATCCAACTTTCAAAAATTGATGTCGACATACAACCTTATTATGTATGCCACAGGCGACGTTCGGAAGCACTTGAACTGAAAGCAATTTCAAAAATTACTGCCGATATAGTTAACCACCCTGAGACGCTCTGCACCCTTCTTCCGCTTATAAAATTCAATGCATCCGATCTGGCACCCGATGAATCGGTGACAGAAGCCTACCAAAGGCTCAATGAAAAATATTCAATAGGCAGCCAGTTTGATTGGCTTGCCCGATTTGCCAATCTCTTCCCCGGAGCAGAAATGTGTTCGGAGAAAAGTCATGCCAGGGGCTATATCTGCCTTATAGAAAAGGGGAACATGGTAAAAGTATCAGAGGGGAAATTAAGCTACTTAGTCGTAGATAAAAAGGGTTCGCATCCGGATGTATATAAAATCTTTGGAAATTACCATTTCCCATACCCCTTGATCGAAACCACCAAGATGGAAATGGTAGAACTCTATAAACAAATGGGATTTGAACATACCATGTCCACAACCTGGTTTTGCCATACACCTATAAACAACAAACCATGTGGAGCTTGCAGTCCCTGTAAAGCGGTCATTGAGGAGGGGCTTACATTCAGAATGCCTAATTCAGCCATAAAAAAATATGAGCGGTTAAAAAAATACGGCGAGCATTCGTTATATGGATGGTTTTATAAACTTCATTTAAAGATGGGACAAATAAAAGCCAACGGATTTTCTTTTCCTAACTTTCTAAGGGTTCATAAAGCTAAATAAATCAAATATTTGCAACATTTAAAAGCTAAAAAGCAGAACCGCTTTTTATCATGAACATTGGCATGATGAGTATTCGTTCAGATTAAGCGATCTTCATAAACATATCCGGCCGATTTATCATCAAAAACGCGATGAATTCAAAGCTCACGTATCTATTTGCTTTGTCTCTTTATTTGCAGAAAAAAAAAATGTATCAATTATCAGCAGAAATTTGCAAGGCTATCTAATAACAGGTCCGGAACCGGAAGTTAAAGCAGAAGTATTTTTTATATCTTCGGCAGGGGATTCCATTCTCAATATAAACCAGCTTTAAACTATGAAAATGCCAAACTTCTTTTCCCTCTCCGCAATGCTTTTGCTATTTGCCTGCAGCGGAAATCTTTCAGAATCTGAAACAGTCAAGCGTAAGCATGATTTCAGAAACTTCTACGGCATTGTTTGGGTAGGGTCACCACATGATAATCTCGCATACGCAAAGCAAATGGGTTACGACTATGTATTTTTTCAAAAAGGCATGGAACAGGACTCTCTGTCAGATGGATTGTACTTTTATATAGAAACACCGGAATATTCAGTTTACAACAGAAACATCTATACCAACAGGCAATACACTCCGGAGCAGACACATTTCGCGGAAACCCATTTTGCCCTGATGAACGATTCCAAACCGTTTCCCGGGAACATTGCACGCGGCTGGTTTTTCGATCGGCATACTTTTACTGCACAGCTCGATTTACAGCAGCAAAAGGTAATATCATGGGCCATTGACTCTATCATCAACTATGCAAAATTTATTGAAACCCAAAACCCGAAGTTCAGGTTTGGCGGCTATGCATGGGATGTTCCTCAACCCCCGGGCGACTTCTGGGACACCATCCAAAATCCCGGCCGGCAAATTACTTTAGCCCATTGGACGGGTGGCGATTATGGTATCAAACATCCTGAAGTTACGCATGATTTCCCAACCTACAGCGAGGGAAGAATTAATTATTACAAGCAACTTTACAATGAAACCAGGAAAGTGTTTCCCCATGCAAAATTTATGATGGAACCCTACCGCATCTACGATGATTGGATTCAACCTGTAAGCGACCGTGCCGATGCAGATGAAGTTACCCCCGATGTACTTGCTCAGGAAAAATTCGGAACTGAGTTTGCTGATGATGAACGTATATTTAATTCCGGCCTGATTGCTCCTGACCATGTGGCAAGCACCACGCCCGACCGGTATGGAGAGGCCGACAACAGGTTGTTTGCAGCAAAAGCAGCCCTGAAAGGTGCCTGGTTTTCGTGGTATGGCCGATTTGGAGGAACAGGCGATATGCCCGGCTTCCAGTCGGTTAAAGAAGTTCCTGCCCGCCTGAAACTGATAAGAATGCTTCCCAACTGGGAAAATCTTAACAGAACAACATTTGATCAAAGAACCTGGAACGATACTGTGTATAAAAGCCCGACAGCATTTGCAAGCCCCGATGTGATAGCTTTAAAACAGCCTGATACCAATAAGCTGTTCATCGTTTTTCTTACTGAAAAGGGAAAAGCAGAAATCCCTGAGGGCTCAAAAATCACGTCAATATATGCCACCGATGAACTATTTATAGAAGACAATGAGGCTGTTGATGAAATTACAATCAACGGCAGCTATATTGCTCCTAATAATGAGGGTAGCCTGAACAAGGGATATATTGTTATACTGAATTAACATCAAGTAATGGTCTGCAAATTCAAAAGTTCATACGTTTATTTTTGAACAGGCAATGCATGTTATCCACCTCTGTTCATAAAATGACTGTGGGTACATTGCTCAATAATTCGTTCTTTTTGTATTACAACAACCGGGTCGGCATTAACAACTGTTTTTTTCCTGTGCACAAATTATAAATCAAGCTTTAACAACATCCGGTCTTCACGAAAGTTGGTTTTGTGTGTTTGTCTCATAGAATTCCGGGACACAATGCCCTTAATTATAAAACATTACAAAAATTTGTTTATGTAAAATTTTCTTTATAACTTTTCTCCTGAATCTTTCATGCCAAAAAGCCAAAATGATGAGTGACACCATTGAAACGATCACCTTGCAATCCCCTGTATCTTTAGTTCCGGAAAAACCTGTCGAAAAACGATTAACAAGAGAAAAAGTAAATATTCTTTGGACCGGGGGATTCGACTCAACTTTTAGAATGCTGCAACTTTCAAAAATGGAGGTAGATGTTCAACCTTATTATTTATGTGATAAAAGAAAATCGGAGAAAAATGAATTAAAGGCTATCTCTGCGATTACCCGGGATATTATAGATCATCCTGAAACCAAATGCTTCATTCATCCACTCGCTAAAATCAATGTAAGTGAAATTGAACCTGATTTATCAATCACAGAAGCATATAAAAAGTTATATGCAAATACCTTGCTGGGGAGCCAGTATGACTGGCTGGCCCGTTTTGCCAATTCGGTTCCCGGGCTTGAACTTAGCCTCGAAAAAAGTATTACAAGTAAAGCCTACATCTGCCTCTGGAATTATGGCAAACTGCTGAAAATAAAAAATAAGGAAACCACATATTACGTAGTTGACAGGGAGAACTCCTCTGCCGATTTGATTAAGGTGTTTGGTAATTTTCGTTTACCTTATCCATTATACGATATTACAAAACTGGAGATGACAGAAGATTATAAAGAATTGGGATTTGAACATACCATGTCCACAACCTGGTTTTGCCATACGCCAATAAGAAATAAACCATGTGGAGTTTGCAATCCTTGTAAAGCAGTCATCGGGGAAGGACTTACATTCAGAATGCCTCTTTCAGCCTTAAAAAGACATGAGCGGCTAAAAAAATACGGTGAGCATTCGCTAATTGGCTGGCATTATAAACTTCATTTAAAGATGGGACAACTTAAAGCCGGCGCATTTTCTCTTCTTAAATTTCTAAGGATTCAATAAGCTAAAAAGAATGAATTCTTTAGCAGCAGCAATTTTTAAGGATTTTACTACATTGAAAAAATATTGATGCATGGCCATTCCGGAAAATCAGCATTTGCGGAATTATAAGGAAAAATACTTCCACACATTTATACCACCTCAGATGATTTTACTGAAATAAAACTTTTATTATTAGAACATTACAAAAATTTGTTTATTTGAAATTTTCTTTATACTTTTCACCCGCATCTTTACAAACCAAAAAACCAAAATCATGAGTGACACCATTGAAACGATCACCTTGCAATCTCCTGTTATTTTAGTACCCAAAAAAACTGCTGATAAAAAACTAACCAGAGAAAAAGTAAATATCCTTTGGACCGGGGGATTCGACTCAACTTATAGGATTCTGCAACTTTCAAAAATGGAGGTTGATGTTCAACCTTATTATTTATGTGATAAAAGAAAGTCGGAGAAAAATGAATTAAAAGCCATCTCTGCTATTACCCGGGATATTTTAAATCATCCTGAAACCAAATGCCTCCTTCATCCACTTATTAAAATCAATGTAAGTGAAATTGAACCTGATTTATCACTCACAGAAGCTTATAAAAGATTAAATGCGACTACAAGGCTAGGGAGTCAGTATGACTGGCTGGCCCGTTTTGCCAAATCGGTTCCAGGGCTTGAACTTAGCATCGAAAAAAGCACTACATGTAAAGTCTACATCTGCATCAGTAAATATGGCAAACTACTGAAAATCAAAAACAAGAAAACCACAGGATATGTTATTGACAGGGAGAACTCCTCTGCCGATTTGATAACTGTATTTGGAAATTTTCGATTACCTTCCCCATTACACGATACTGTAAAACTGGAGATGGTAGAAAACTATAAAGAAATGGGATTCGAACATTCAATGGGTAAAACCTGGTTCTGCCATACCCCCTATAAAAATGAACCGTGCGGAGTTTGCAATCCCTGTAAATCGGTTTTAGAAGAAGGCCTGGCGTTTCGAATGCCGCCAGCCGGAATAAACAGATATAAATTCTTTTTAAAATACGGAAGCGCCAGATGGTTCAACTTGTATTTCAATGTACAAAGGCTAATCGCCAATTCCAAATAACCTTTTATTAAAACTGATTTATACCGAATCCTGTCTCTGTTGCTTCATTAACCAATAGAGACCCTTTACATCAAATTTTATATCATCAAGCCGGAAGAGTACAAAAATCTTTTCGATGTAGGCGATAACCCCCAAACCTACAGCCAGGTAGTACATCCAGGCATAAAAACCCCATACGAACAAAATGAAAAAAAAGATGCCCTGCAGGTAACCTGCTGTAACAGATAAATAAAGATGTAACCCCGGAATTTTCCCAAACCGGATAAATGCTACAATATAACTCAGTACAAAAACACCCAGAAACAGATACAGTAACCAGGCATGTGGACGGATTTCCTCCCACCGGAAAAGAAATATCCCCAGCAGGGCTAATATGTATGTTCCGATATCGGCAATATTATCAAGTGCAGCACCAAATTTTGTACGAATATTGAAGAGCCGGGCAATTCCGCCATCCAAAATATCGCTAATCAGGCTAATTACCAATAAAATTATAAACCATTTTTCATTGCCTGTTAGCGCAAGGTACAGAATTACCGGAAACATCAAAAGCCGATAAAAACTAATAAAATTAGGAACATTGATTATATTCTCTCCCTTTACGTGCAATTTCATTATAAATATTTAGTATTAAACAAATTTCATTCAGGTTTAATCGGGTTCAGCTTAAAGAAATAATACAAGCATAAGAACTACACTCATCGGAATAAACAGGTTATCGTTACCCCTCCAGCTAAACATTTCAACAAGAGTACTAACCAAAGCAATTCCAAGTGCAAGCCAAAATGTTTTTAAATCAAATACCACTCTGTTAAAATACAAGGCAATGATGCTTATGATTAAACTGGAAATAAAAAAAGTTGATGAGCCCAGGAATGTTTTATTAAGTTTATATCCGAATATTTTTATCCTGTGATTGAAAGTTTTCATATTGATCCCCATTATTCCTGCTGCAGGATCGGATATGGCCAGGATTAAAATGGGAAGGATAAAATACAACCTGTTATCCAATTTATAAGATATAAGAAAAGTCAGGTATATTGAAACCGGAAGGAGGTAGCTTCCTACTGATTTTCTGGTTATGTCGTGTATCGATTTCAGCTGTGTGCCATGCCGGCTGATAAACAATACCACAAAGAAAAAAACAGCAAGTCCAAGTACATACCAATGATCGGTAAAAAGATACGGAAAGGTTATGGTAGAAAGGGTAGCGGTAAAATGAGCAATCTTTCTTGTTACTTCACCCTTTAACCCCAGCCGCCGGTAAATCAGCTCGGTAAATACAAGTAAAGAAATGATAGCAATTAAAAAAATAAACGTAAGAGCTAACTGATTTCCCATATCAAAACATTTTTTATTCTTTTCATAACTCTTTTTTAAAATATCATTATAAATTCATTTAATGCAACAAATGCTGCCCCGGCAATAAGGCTGTCGAACCGATCGAGAAAGCCACCATGCCCGGGTATTAACCTGCTAAAATCCTTTGCACTATAATTTCTCTTATAGTAAGAAGCAGTCAAATCGCCAAGGAATGCAAAAGCTATTATACCTGTGGCCAACAGCATAGTTTCTATATCGGATATTTCAACCAATTTACTTAACAAATAACTGCTGGCAATGGCAACTACAGCTCCTCCTAAAAAACCTTCCACAGTTTTTTGAGGGCTGATTTTGGGAAGTATTTTTCTGCGCCCCCAAAGCTGACCTGCAATCTGACTAAAGCTATCGAAAATTGAAAGTATAAGAAATGAAAACAATACCAGTTGTGCATCTAAGCCACTGAAGAAATAAAAGCCGATTGATAAAAAACTATAAACTGCAATTGCAAGGAGAAAAAAAACTTTCTTTTTATCCCGTGCTTCCCTTTGTACTTTATGCAACTCATAAAAACCTGCAGCTATAATAATTACAGCAATTAGTCTGAATAAAACTGGTAATAATGTAATGCTGAAAAACAGTATGTGTATTATAATAAAGTAGGTAATAAATTTAATCCAGCTGATTCGGGCTTCGTTCTTTTCCTTTTTTCGGTTAATAAAAAAGAAACCAATAAATCCTAAAATGAAATAAGCCAGAATGACAAAATAAATGGTAGAAATCATATTACATACTCTTACAATTAATTAGTAGCTATCAGTAATATTCCAAAAATCAGTAAACCCATGGCATACCAACGTCGGGCCGGACTTTCAGCCCTGTCGGTTTTAATCCCGGCCAAAAACCTGGGTCCTGTAAAAGCACCTATCACGGCGCCGGAGGACAGAAACCATACCAGTGTCAGGTCAATTCTTCCAATTAAAAAATGTGCACCGAGAGCAGTAAATGTAGTTACAGTAATTATCATAAGCGAAGTGCCCGCAACAACCTTAAGGGGTATTTTCATCGACAAAAGACCAGCCAGGACAGGAGCTGCCCCACTGGTCCCAAATGTTCCGGTAACCATGCCTGCCATAAAGCCATAGGACGATCCTTTCCGCAGTTTTTTCCCGTCACTTATTTCCGGTACTTCGATTCCATTCTTCCGTGCTCTCTTCCTTTTCCAGTCGCTGATGATTATCTGCAAGGCAATCAATCCGGAGTAAATTCCAAAGCCAAACTTTAACTGACCCGGAGTAACCATGTTCGATAATCCTGCACCGGCAATTGAACCAAAAATACCCGCAAGGCCAAATATTAACCCCAGCCTAATATGTATATGCCTGTTCCGGTAATGACCAATAGACCCTACAATACATATGGGCAATGTGGCAGCAAGCGAGGTGGCCACTGCTGTCTGTGCCGGAACATTATATATTAAAATCAACGACGGCAGGAAAACAAAACCACCACCACTGCCAATAACTGACGCAAAAAAACCAATGGAAAAACCAATCAGGGGTAACCAAAGGTAACTAAGTTCAAAAGACGAGTGAAATATCATAATGATCTAATTCTCTGTGACCATATAACTATAAAACTAAATATAAGATTAATTTCTCAATTAAGCATTCGGTTATATTTTTGATTTATAGCAATTCCCTTATTGTAAAACAGAACATATTTTTAATTTAATGGTTCAAATTAGCTGAAGGCCATTTTAGAAGTTAAAGTCTGTAAGAAGCTTATTCAGTGATCACTGCATCATCAAAAAAAAACAAAACGGCATGTAAGAAACATGCCGTTTAAACAGATTAAAAATTGTTAAAAACTTAAAGATAATCAGACCAGAAATTTCTTCTGAAACTCCTTCCATACTTCCTGCGGGAAATGTGCAAGCGCCTTTTCCATAATCTCACCACCATCCTGCATCACCATTACGGATGGCTCCGGCATTGTTTTAGAGGCTGAAACTGCCAGAAAATCCTTAAACCGCACTAACTCATCTTTTGCCCACACAGTGGCATCCTCAGCCAGAAAACATGAATCAATATCAGCTTTCCAGTTCAGTGGCCTGAGCGAATAAATCCATCCGTGATGGTAAGGATCGTCTTTTACAAGAGCAGGCTCCTTCGACAGAAGTGTATTTATACTGCATATCTCACCTGAAACTGGTGAGGCGACCTCAAGGCTATTTCCATTGTAATGAATCCGCGCCATAAGTTCTCCCTTGCCAACTATTTCTCCAGGTGATTTAAAGTGGATAAGCGACACTTCTCCGGTAAGGTGTAGCAGCATATCATCCAGGCCAACTTTAGCCTCACCGTCTTTCTCCAGATGTGCCCATGTGTGGTATTTGCTGAAAAATATTCCCTGTGGAATCTGAAAAGAGCTTGCAGAAATAAAACCATTTGCCTTTTGAACCTTAAAGGCAGGCTTTGGCTTTCTGCTAAAAAAAGCCCAGACAGGAACCAATATTGCAAAAAATGAAATAATCACAAGGTATTCAATTCCTTTTGTCTCAAAAATGTTTGTGTATGTAAATCCTTCCATATCTGTAAGTTTATGGTTTCCGTAATAATCGGCAACCGGTTAATTTTTAATTATGTTTTGCCCAGGAAGGTGAATTTCCTAATACCGGCATCCGGTTGATTACCCACCTGAAAATCCAGATTTGTATTAAAATAATTGAAATGCTTACTACAATCTCCATCCATGAGGGAACATAATGTGTAGCGGCATCCCAACGAAAAGCAATAATGGAAACATTAAGCCTGTTAAGAATTATACCGAGGATGGTTATTACCGCAGCAATTTTGGTTAACAGGATGTTGGTGTTACGGTAGCTGTAAAAGTAAAGGATCATTGGCACCAATACAAATCCTATCATTTCAAGTAAATACCAGTAGCCCATAGGTGTGGTCAGTAAATCATAATGCTGACCGTGAACAAAAACAAGTATATGCATGAAGAAATAGGCAAACATGCCAAATGCACATATTTTGGAAAGGCTGTGCACTATATTTTTCCTTTCCTGACGGTTTTTATCAGTCAGTTGGTTAGAAAATACTTTCTGGCTGATTGATCCCTCCAAAATAACCATTGACAGGCCTGCAAAAACACTTGATATCAGAAATAACAGCGGAATAAATTCAGAATACCACAATGGGTGGATTTTTTCCTTTGCCATCAAAAAAAGTGCCCCCAAACCTGACTGGTGCAGGGTAGAAAGAGTAATTCCAAAAATTACAGCACCCAGGGTTAAACCTGAAAGAATTTTATGTGCGCGCCTGGTTCCGAGCCATTCAGCAATAGCAGGCGAGAATTCAATTAATTGCGCAAAGATATACAGAACGAAATGCCATGCTACCAAAAACAACACCGAACTGGCTCCGAAACTGTTACCAATAAGTGGATTAAAAATATTCCACGGTTTACCTAAATCAAGTACCAGCGCACCGGCATAGAAAAGATAGGCCAAAAAGCCGTTCAACACCGTTACCCTGATAATGGAATGGTATTTTTCAACCTTTAATATATAAACGATAAAAGTTAATACGTAGGCACCTCCAGCGAAAGCAACCCCTGTTACTACATTAAATCCTTTCCATAAACCCCATGGAACTTCCTGCGTGACATTGGATACTGCTCCCAATCCGTGCGTAAAGCGGATTACCATAAGGACAAGCCCTGCAAGGATTATCGGAATAGAAATTACATTGAAAGGAGTAAGCCATTTACCTCTTGGCTTCAATTCACTGAATATAAATTTCCAGATCGACTGGTTTTGTTTCTCATTTGTTACCGGATATGCTGGACTAGTCATGATTTTCGTTTTTATTTTGTTTTGACTTTGTAGCTTCGTGTATACCCAGCAGTAAGGTGGGTACAAGAACAAACACTGAAGGCACACTGTATAGGAAACTCTTTGTTAGTGAAGGATAGGATGAATTCTGAAGTTGCTTGTTAAATCCCAGTTCTGTATGAGGTACAGGTGCCAGGTACAAATAACCTGTGCCCCCGGCAACGGCTTCACCATAAATTTTATCTACATACATTTCGGGCCACTCAGCAATTCTCTTCCGTGCTTCTGCAATCAATTCCCGACGAGTTCCGAAAAATAAGGCATCACCGCAGGTTTCAACACATACTGGCTTCTCCCCCTGAACGATACGATCGTAGCACATATCGCATTTTTGAATTTTAGGATTGATACTGTTGTAGTCGAATTTCGGCACATCAAACGGGCATGAAATCATGCAATAACGGCACCCCATGCATTTGTCTTCACGCCAGATAACCGGTCCTTCTTTTGTTTTATACATTGCCTGTGTCAGACAGGCGGAAGCACAGGCAGGTTCATTGCAGTGCATGCATTGATTTCTCACGTACACCTCGCCTTGAGATGTTTCATAACTATTGACAACACACCGTTGCACCTCGCTGGTTTTTCGTAATACACCAGCCTGCAACTCGTCCTCCGGAACAGGAAGGTCATGCGCCTTGGCACAGGCCTTTTCACAGGCCTGGCACCCGATACAGATACTGGAATCATAAAGGACTCCATGAAACTCAGTATCTTCATCTTTCGAACCCGGTGAAGCTGAGGAAGTGAATCCGATAACGGTCATTCCCGTTACACCAATGGCTTTAAAAAATTTACGTCGATTGATGCTCATAATTAATTTGGTTTATTTTATATGGATTAATTGAAACAATATCGTTACCTGGATACATCTATAAACTGTGTCTGGAACTCTTCCCACACCTTTGGCTCCAGATCGGCAAGCACATTATCGGTAAGCTCTCCTCCGTCCTGAAGCACAATATGATTGTAAACTACAGTGTTTGCGTTTGCTGACGCAGCCAGAAAATCTTTTAGCCGCACAAATTCATCATCAAGCCATTCAATGAATTTGTCTGCCATGAACATGAATTTTGTTTCCCGTAGCCAGTTCGCAGGCTCTACCTGGTATACCCATCCTGTGATATAAGGATCGGCATTAATTTGTGAAGGATCTTCATCCAATAATTCATTCTGCTTTTTTATAACCCCTGTCACAGGGGAATAAATATGTAGCTGCTTTCCCTGGCGAACAAGTGTCAGAATTTTCTCTCCTTTCCTGATTTTTTCGCCCGGGGCTTTCATTCTGATCTGCGATAGCTTACCGGTAACATGAGGCAGAAAATCATCGACCCCTAATTTTACCAGTCCATTTTGTTCCATAAACGCCCAGGTATGCGTTTTATCGTAAAACAGTCCTGCCGGTGCTTGTATCGAATTCACATTCAGCGCAGATGTAAGTTCTATATCTTCGCTCCGGATGCCTGATCTCCTTTTCAGGCCAGCCCTTACAGCTATTATTACAAGAATTAATAATGCCAATACAGCTGTAATTCCCACCCACATATTCGGATTACCTGATGCAGTTGGTGTAGAACCGGATGTCGTTGAAGGCCTTAATGCCATCATACCAGCAGTTTTCTCCCTGGTCGACAAGCTGCTAAAGCCCACAGCGGTCAGTGGTTCCTGGCCTTCATCAATCACCCATCCAAGAAAATCATTCGAAGCTGCATTCATTGGAAGGGAAGTGGAGGCAGCAAATACCTCACAGCAAAGCTTCCTTGGATATTTTCCTATCCAGGCACCACGAGCCAATTCTGAAGGAGTAGAATAGATACTCTCGAATCCTTCGATTTGTCCGTTCCCGTTCTTGTCGATCGGAATTATGCTGATCCCATCAGCAAATTCATTCCCTTCTGCACTTAAGACATCAGCCAGCCTGAAGAAACCAACTGCATAAACATCCTTCTGAATAACCGACAAGAGCTCTTCTGAAGAGCTAATACTTTCGGCAGTAACCATCGATTCTTTCATTTCACTAAAGCCCGCAAGCTTTGGAACCAGCAGATCATAATCAGCAATGTAAACACGCAAGGGAATATTCTCACCTTCTCCCTTTACCTGGTCCCAAGTTGCACCAGCTGACAAAAGCTGTGAAAACTCTCCGGCAGAAATGCCTTCTTTGCTTAGTTTAGCCAACATCGGATTGTTGACATTCATAACCGGGACAATGATTTCATGCCCGACAACTATTTTTTCAGCCAGTGCATCACTTCCGGTGAGAGGCGAGTTGCTGGTAAAGAAATTAATACCACCGTCAGCTGGCTTATCTGCATTAAGGTTAATCAAAAAGTCCTGACCGGCTTCCTCTGCACGATAGGCTGAAATCCATGCAGCTATTAGATTTTCCAGATCAGGGGAACATACAATAGTTATGTTATTGCCTGTTACCTCCGCATCTGACTGATCATTTTTTCCTTCTGCTGAGTAACCGCGGTTACTGAAAAATAAAAATGATCCCATTAAAAATAATAATAAATAAGTTTTCATTTTTGTACGCTTAATTGATTGTATTAAAACTTGCATTTCATTGATTTTTAGTTATTTATTGCAACACCATATTATTAATCCAAATAGGATGCCAATAAATAATATTGATGTATATAACTGATTTACTGTCAATTACAATGACCATTGCAATATATTTAAACAATGTCATTTGTTGAATTATTAAACAGTAAAACTCTCTTATCTATTTATCGCACTATCTATCAACTACTTGCCTTATGTGTTGATATTCTTTACAGTGTAAATAAATTCAGCATATATTACCAGCTGTTCTCTTCTGCCTTCGGTCCGGGGCTTGTAAATACACGATTTATTATATGAAAAAAGCTTATTTGAAGAAAACGCTTAAGGAGTACAATGGTAATTTAAAATCAGAAAGGTTCTGCATTTTATTTAGGTCCCAGGCAAAAAGCATCTGAGAAGAAAATTTTAAACAGGTTAAACGAAAAAAATGAACCTATTGTGGTACAATTGATGAATTAAAAACGACTTTTCCCTGATACATTCGATATACCTGGTACGGAGTAAACTCAATGTAAACTCAATATTAACTCAGTATTAATTCAATGTTTATTCGATAATAATTGAATTTACACTGAGTTATAACTGAGTTTAAGCTGAATTTAGTTAGGCTTAAGTATTGACCAACATCTGGTGTTCACATCCGCTCTACAAACTCTGAAATTTAATCTTATTCAATAGGTTCAAATACAGGAAGAGCCTATCGGCTAACTCAACCTGGAATGTACATTTTACAGTAATCTAAAAATGCACTTCATCCCGAAATTGGAGTTGAGATGAGTAAAGAATTAGATTTAAGGTAACTGAACAGTAAATTTTTGGACAGGAATAGGTATAAAATTAGTTCAAACAAAGGAATAGTTTTAATTTCAACGCCGGCAAACAATTAGTCATTAGATAGTATTTAAAAATAAACGATTTCAAACAGATGAAAAAGGTTAAAAATGTACAGGCAGTATTAGGCATTGGCAATGCCCTTGTAGATGTAATAAATGTTCTGGAAGATGATTCACTGCTTGATCAGTATGGTCTGAAGCGGGGAAGTATGACCCTTGTGAATGAAGATCTTTCCAAAAAAATATTTGAATCCACTGCAAACAACGAACGTGAAATAACCACCGGCGGTTCGGCTGCCAATACCATTCATGCCCTTTCAGCGTTGGGTATGCGCTGCGGATACATTGGAAAAATTGGAAATGATGTGCTTGGCGCCGCTTTTCGGGAAGAGTTCGAAATAAAAAATATTCAGACACACCTTCTTTTAAGTAAAAAAGATACCGGTCGTGTAATGGCGCTGGTAAGTCCCGATTCAGAAAGAACAATGGCTACTTATTTGGGTGCTGCAGCCGATTTAAAACCCGGTGAGCTGGCAAAACAGATGTTTGAAGGTTATACTACTCTATTTATTGAAGGCTACCTGGTACAGGATCATAAACTAATTGAGAAAGCCATTGATTTGGCCCGAAAGGAAAATATAAAAATTGCTCTTGATTTATCGAGCTACAATGTGGTTGAAGCCAATTTTGAATTCCTGAGGAAATTGGTGAAGGAGAAGGTTGATATATTGTTTGCCAATGAAGAAGAGGCCTATTCTTTTACAGGAAAAGAACCTGGAGCAGCTTTAACTGAAATTGCATCCATGTGTGAAATAGCAGTTGTTAAAACCGGCAAATCAGGATCACTCATCCAGAGGGGTGACGAAATTGTAAAAGCCGGAATTGTACCAGCAAATGCCATTGATACAACAGGAGCGGGAGATACCTACGCAGCAGGCTTTCTTTATGGCTTGACACAAGGCTTCAGCCTGGAGCGGTGCGCCTACATTGCGGCGTTGGTATCAGGTAAAGTGGTAGAGGTAATGGGTGCTAAAATACCAGATGTATTCTGGCCCGGAATATTAAATACCCTTAACAGCATGGACTAAAACAATCCATGAATCTGGGCGTCTATTTTATCGATTATTGAACTTAAATCTTCCGGGTTAACGGTGAAATCAAGATTATCGACATTAATAATAAGCAATTTTCCCATTTTATAGCCGTTAGCCCAGGTTTCATATCGTTCGTTCAATTGTTTGAGGTAGTCAAGCCGGATAGAGTTTTCATATTCACGGCCACGCTTTTGAATCTGATTGACAAGCGTTGGAACTGAAGCCTTTAGATAAATAAGCAGGTCGGGTGGCTGAACCAGGCTGACCATCATATCGAAAAGTGATTTATAATTTTTAAAGTCGCGGGTACTCATCAACCCCATACTATGCAGGTTGGGAGCAAAAATTTCTGCATCTTCATAAATGGTACGGTCCTGAATAACTGTTTTTCCTGATTTGCGAATATCGATTATTTGTTTAAAACGCGAATTAAGAAAGTATATCTGCAGGTTGAATGCCCAACGCTGCATATCGTTGTAAAAATCGTTCAGATAAAGATTTTCATCCACATCTTCGTAATGTGGTGTCCATTTGTAATGTTTAGCCAATAATCCGGTAAGGGTGGTTTTTCCTGCTCCAATATTTCCTGCTACTGCTATATGCATGGTTTTGCTGATAAATGCCCGAAATTAATAAAATAAAATTATTTATGTATAAGCTCAAGAAGTTCCTCGAGGTATTTCCTGTCGTTTGCCAATCGTGGAATTTTATTCTGACCTCCTACTTTACCCCGCTTTTTCATCCACTGATAAAAAGTTCCGGTTGGTGCCACAACAAGGTGTAACCTTTCAAGGGTAAGGTTTTTATACCTCTTGGCTTCATAATCGGAATTCACCTCCTGAAGGCTTTTGTCAAGAATTGTGGCGAACTGATTTTTATCAGCCGGTTCTTTCTCAAATTCGATAATCCACTGATGTGCTCCTTTCTGGTTGTCGGACATAAAAACAGGACCTGCTGTGTATTCATTAATTATTGCACCTGTTTCGCGACATGCTTCCTGCAAGGCTTTTTCTGCATTGTCAATTATTACCTCTTCTCCAAAGGCATTGATAAAATGCTTTGTACGACCGGTAATCTTCAACCGGTAAGGATTCTTACTCGTAAATTGAATTGTATCTCCTATTATATACCGCCACAATCCGGCATTGGTAGAAATAACAATAGCATAATTTTTATTCAGCTCTACATCCTCCAGGGATAAGACATGGGGATCTTCCCTACCAAACTCCTCCATTGGTATGAATTCATAGTATACACCATAATCGAGCATTAACATCATATCCGATCGTGAAGGATCATCCTGAATGGCAAAAAAGCCTTCTGACGCATTATAGGTTTCCATATAATGCATTTCATCAGATGGGATTAATTTTTTATACTGTTCACGGTAAGGTGCAAAATTTACCCCGCCATGGATAAACACTTCCAGGTTGGGCCATACTTCAAGGATATTGCTTTTCCCGGTTTTTTCAAGAATTCGTTTCAGTAACACAAGGTACCATGAAGGAACACCGGCCAGGGAGGTAACATTCTGGTCGAGCGAAACATCAATTATCTGTTCTATTTTTTCCTCAAATTCTTCTATAAGGGCAATTTCTGCAGGAGGAATACGAATAAAATCGGTCCAGAAAGGTACATTCTCAATTAATATGGCAGACAGATCGCCATAATAGGAATTGTTACTGAAGTTATTTATTTTATGGCTTCCTCCCAAGGTCAGTGACTTACCCTTCAGTACTTTATTCTCGGGATAATTTTTAAGATAAAGGGCAAAAACATCCTTTGGGCCCCTCAGATGGCAATCTTCGAGGGCATCTTTTGTAACTGGAATAAATTTGCTTTTATCACTTGTTGTACCCGATGATTTTGCGAACCATTTTACTTCACCCGGCCACAAAACGTCATTTTCACCATCCCGCAACCGATCGACAAATGGCTTTATGTCGTCATAGGTTTGCAGGGGAAGCGACTTTTTAAATGCTTCCAGTGAATGCATCTCACTGAAATTATATTTTTTACCCCACCATGTACTCTTGGCTTTTCTCAGCAAATAATGCAAGGTTTCCATCTGAATGTTGTAGGGATGTTCGCGGTATAGCTGTATTTGGTAATTACGCTTAAAGTTTATCCAATTAATTACTGAATTTAGCAGTGGCATATATTTTTCAAATTATTTATAATTATAACTAAATTATCATTTTCTTAAAATTGACCCACCGGATACTGCATAGGGTTAACCAAAAATACAACGATATTATTTTCTATTAATTCCCGGTTTTTCGGATAAAACAAATATACTGCTTTTTTGTGCAGCAGGAATGTGTGAATGGTCAGGAACAGCATAAAACTGTATCAGCAAAAAAACATTAAACTATAAAACATTTGTGTGATTGAATTTTAATAAGAAACGCCTGTTAATCTTTATTCACTATTATCCGGAATGTAGTTCCCTTTCCAAGTTCCGACCATTTAATGAATATTTTTCCTTTGTGGTAGTTTTCTATTATGCGCTTCGCCAGGGACAAACCTAACCCCCACCCTCTTTTTTTTGTTGAAAAGCCGGGCTGAAAAATGGTTTTAAAATTTACTTTTGCTACACCCTTTCCTGTGTCGGTAACATCTATAACTATTTCATTGTCCTTTTCCTGCAGCGTAATGCTGATAAAACCTTCATTATCCATAGCATCGATGGCATTTTTACACAGGTTTTCAATCACCCATGAAAACAGAGCAGCATTCAAGGGAATCAGGGGCAGGTTTTCATCGCCCAGGATGAGCTCAAATTTCACCTTTTCTGAAGAGCGTGTTTTGAGATAGCCAACAGTAGAGATAAGTACCTCAGAAATATTGGAAGGGATCAATTCAGGCCTGGAACCTATCTTTGAAAACCGTTCGGTAATTTTTTCAAGACGTTGGATATCCTTTTCAAATTCTTTTATCAGTTCCCGGTCAATTTTCTGAAGTTTAAGCAGCTCGATCCAGGCCATCAGCGACGATATTGGCGTTCCCAGCTGGTGGGCCGTTTCCTTCGACATACCCACCCAAACCTGATTCTGCTCGGCACGCTGGGTAGCACTGAAAGCCGAATAAGCAGCCACAATAAACACAACAATTACGAACAACTGGACAAAAGGGTAATAACGCAGGTTGCGCAACAAATTTGATTCCCGGTAATAAAGCAGTAAATAATCGTCATCCGAAAGATCAATCCGGATAGGTTCGGCATGGGCTATCATTTTTTCCAGTTCCCTGTTAAGTACATGTTGCCGGCGTCCTTCATTGAAACTAATATTGGCATGGTAGTTAAAGCTGCCGTCGGGCTCAATAATGATCACAGGGATGGTTGTGTTTTGTTCAAGAATTAACTGTATAAGGGTGAAATAGGCGGTAGTGAGCTGTTCCACATTTGCCTCACTGCTGCTTTGAATGCCTGCCTCGGCAAGTCGGTTAGTAGCTTCGGCCCAAAGCTCCACTTTTTTTCGCTCCTCATTCGACATCTTTTCTGTAAGCCAGTTGGTATACAACAGAGAAGCTACTCCAATAATGACTGCAACCAGGAGCAGTACTATTTTCCCACGTTTTCGTTTCAGGTAAATATCCAAGGCAAGCTATTTTAAAAGGTTTTCATGAAAACGGAAATAATATACAATTATTATCCTATTTCACAAGCATTTCACGAGCTGCCCGAAAGATTCCTTTCCAGTTAATTCCGCAAATTTCATATAAATCGTCAAGTGAGCCATGTTCAATAAAACGATCAGGGATTCCCAGCAGTTTAACCTGGGCTGAAAAACCTCTTTCTGCCATAAATTCCAATATTGCACTTCCGAACCCTCCTTTAATAACTCCATCCTCAACAGTGAGAATTTTCGAATACTTTGAGAAGATGGTCTCAAGCAACTCTTCATCAAGTGGTTTCACAAATCGCATGTCGTAATGTGACACCTTTATGTTTTCTTCAGCCAACTGTTTCACTGCCTCCTGTGCAAATACGCCTGACTTGCCTATTGTAAGGATTGCCAGTTTTTCTCCCTGCGCCAGTTGACGCGCTTTCCCAACCGGTACCTTCTTAAATGGTATTTTCCATTCAGGTATACTTCCGTTTCCACGCGGGTAGCGTATCGAAAACGGGTGGGTATTTTCCTCTGACTGGGCAGTGTACATCATATTCCTGAGTTCAACCTCATCCATAGGAGCAGCTACTATCATGTTGGGAACAGTGCGCATATAGGCCATATCAAATGCCCCATGATGCGTGGCACCGTCCTCACCCACAAGGCCTCCACGGTCGAGACAAAAGATTACGGGCAGGTCTTGTATGGCTACATCATGAATTACCTGGTCATAGGCTCGTTGCATGAAGGTGGAGTATATATTGCAAAAAGGAACCATGCCTTGTGTAGCCAAACCGGCAGCAAATGTAACGGCATGCTGTTCGGCAATCCCTACATCGAATGCCCTGTGAGGCATTTTTTCAATCATCAGATCCATTGAACAGCCGGAAGGCATTGCAGGAGTTATACCTATAATACGATCATTCATTTCGGCAAGCTCCAGCAAGGTTTTTCCAAAAACATTCTGAAATTTACCGGCTTCACCGGGCTTATATTTCCCGGCCAGAATTTCGCCGGTAACTTTATCAAATAATCCGGGGGCATGAAATTTAGTCTGGTTTATTTCTGCATGTACAAACCCCTTTCCTTTTTTAGTAACAATATGAAGCAGTTTGGGACCGGGAATATCTTGTAAGTCGGTTAAAACCTCAGTAAGATACTTTACATCATGACCGTCAATAGGCCCAAAATATCTGAAATCAAATGCTTCGAACAAATTGTTTTCTTTTAACAGCAGGTTTTTAAGGGCATGCTGGTTTTTTTGGATGAATTTCCGGGTACTTTTCCCAAAACCATCCAACTTACCCAATCCCTCCCAGACTTCTTTCTTTACCTTATTATAGGTATGTGATTTGGAGATATTCAGAAGATATTGTCCAATGACACCCGAATTGGGGTCAATAGCCATGTTGTTATCATTAAGAATAACAAGCAGGTTAGCCTTGCTTGCCCCAACGTTGTTCAGCGCTTCAAAAGCCATACCCCCTGTCATGGCGCCGTCACCAATTATGGCTACAACTTTTCTTTCCTTTTCTTTTTTAATGTTCGAAGCAAGTGCCATACCCAATGCTGCAGAAATGGATGTAGAGGAATGCCCTACACCAAATGTATCGTATTCACTTTCATCACGGCGGGGGAAACCACTAATACCTTTAAACTTCCGGTTGGTATGAAAATTCTCGCGACGCCCGGTAAGGATTTTATGACCATAGGCCTGATGGCCTACGTCCCAAACCAGTAAATCGTAAGGGGTATTGTAAATGTAATGTAATGCTACAGTGAGTTCAACCACTCCCAGGCTGGCACCAAAATGGCCTGGATTTGTTGAAACAGCATCAATAATGAAATCCCTAAGCTCATCACATACAGCAGGAAGATCATCCGGAAGCAGTTTCTTCAAATCGGCTGGACTATCTATTTGTTCGAGTAATTTTTCCTTAACTTTAATCATTATAAGCGAAAATAATTTCCAAAGATACAACAAATCGTATACTCATTATTGTTCATTAAACTGGAGCAAACAATTTGTTATGATTCTGCAAAAAAAGTAATTTTATACGAATTTAAAATTTCAAAAAAATGAGAACATTAAATATTCTTCTGTTATTCGCTGGCCTCACAATGCTATCATCCTGTGTATCAATGAAAAAATTTACTGATGTTGAGGATAAATTAAATAATGCAAATCAGGAGATTGAGCAGATGAGGCAAAGAAACTCCCGGCTTGAGACTGCCAACACGGAATTGGAAAGTGTTAATAAGCAACTTTCTGAAAAAATAAAAAATCTTTCAGATGAGCTTGAAGAGGCTAAATACGATTTAAATGTACAAAAACAAAGAAATATCTCACTTGAGAAAGATCTTGAAAGAATGAACCAGCAGTTCGAGGCGCAAAAAACAGGCAGTTCATCAGAAATTGAGAAATTGCTCAAGGAGCTGCAGGAGGCAAGAAATGATTTAAACCAGCGCGAAGATAAACTGATTGAAGCAGAAAAGATACTTGAAGAAAAGAATGCGCGCCTTATGGAGCTTCAGGATGTGTTAGCTCAACAGGAACAAGCAGTAAAAGACCTTAAAACGAAAGTGATGAACGCTTTAACCGGCTTCACGGGTGCAGGACTTACTGTGCATGAGAAAAATGGAAAGGTGTATGTTTCAATGGATGAAAAGCTTTTATTCAGAACCGGCAGATGGGATGTAGATCCGAATGGTCAGCAGGCATTACGTAATTTAAGCCAGTTACTGGCTGAGAACACTGATGTCAATATAATGGTGGAAGGACATACCGATGATGTGCCCATGCGTGGATCGGGCGAAGTAAAAGACAACTGGGATTTAAGCGTGATGCGCGCTACAGCAGTAACTAAAATACTTACGCAGAATCCGGATTTGAATCCTGAACGTATTATAGCGGCTGGTCGAAGTGAATACGTTCCGCTTGCTACTGAAGATACACCTGAAGCCAGACAAATGAACCGCCGGACGGAGATCATTCTTACGCCTCAGCTGGATGAATTGCTGCGGATTATTGAAAATAACTGAGAATTTCCAGGTAAGAAAAAAACCGGCAGCCCGATATTTTTTTCGGGCTGCCGTTTTTTTTATGTTACAATGTAACCGGCTACCCAATGGCCTTACTTTGTGTTACATAAGCACCTATATGCACCAGGCCATCAAGCGTGAGCATAATATCAACATGCTGAATAGTTTTAGATAAAGGAGCAATAACTGAGCTCAATCCTCCCGTGGCAACTACTGTTATTTTTTCACCAAGTTCTTTTTCTGTCCGTTCAATAATTGAATCGACCAGGCCACTGAAGCCATATATAATGCCCGATTGGATGGCCTGTATTGTGTTCACCCCCAAAACCGAAGGAGGGGCAGCAAGATGCACGTAGGGAAGCTGGGCAGTTTTACCCGCAAGTGCAGCAACAGCAGTTTGTAGCCCCGGAGCAATAGCCACTCCTTTAATTTCAGCATTTTTACCAATTGTAGTAAAAGTTAAGGCTGTTCCAAAATCCACTATTGTCGTTAGTTTTCCAAATTTCTGATAGGCTGCAACAGCATTGGCTACCAGGTCAGCCCCAATTTCAAATGGATTCAGGATTTTCAAAGGCAGCAAGGGATAAATTTCGGGGCTGACTACTGTAACTTCAGCCTTCTCAAACAATGCCTGCAGCATTTCACCGAACGGACGCACCAACGAAGGAACTACACTACTTAGGATGATGCTGTTTACTTCCGTGCGGCATATCTTTCCTGCCATAAACAGAGACCGGAAAATAACTTCATACTCATCGGCTTTTTTAAGAGGATCGGTTTGAATTCTCCAGTGGTTCTGCCATTGTGCTTCCTGGTGTACACCAAATACGATATGTGTGTTGCCAATATCAACTGCAAGTAACATGTGCAAAAATTTTATATTTTATTTATGGCCAAAAGATAAAGCTTTTCTATGGAGCGGGTTAAATGTTTTGAAAAAATAATTAATGATTTAATTTTTCATTTCACTGATTTATGCCCTCAATAAAGCCTTTAAATTTTATTACATTGCGGCTTATAAAATTAATGGTTATGGCAAGCGTAAGAATTCTAAAAAAAGATATCGATCTGTTAATGTCGATGGTGCTAAATGATTGTTTCTATGCTGTAGAATACAATCCAAAAGTAGATTCGCAGGCAGTGATGAATATTGCAGGCGAAGCCATTGAAAAACATCGTGAATTCCGGAATCGTGTAAATCATCCTGACGGAAAAGACGATCCAAAACTGGCAAGAAAATATTACAATGATTTATCCAAAGATGTTCTGGAAACAACCAATCAGTTTTTTGAAAGACTTTCTGAAGAGGTAAAAAAAGTAGCGTAATTTTTTATTCTGTTCATTAAAGGCGTTTATCTGGGCATGTCCTTTCTTACTTTTGGCAGATTGGCTTCAATCTCTTCAGTTTTCTGAACAAAATAGCTGTAACCCATTTGGGTTGCCAATAATCTGGTTTCTGCAAGTAAGTCGGAGGCTTCATTAATATTTTTTTGATATTCCAGGAAGTCATATTTTGCCAGATTTACATGCAACTTCATAAAGTGTTTTATGTGAAAAGGAAAGTTCTCATAATTCACATGACGGAAGAGTTTCAAAGCCCGTTCCTGTTCTCCGGTATGCAAAAGAGCCCTCGCATAACACAATTTAAAATATTGATCAAAACAGGATAACGTGTTATGATTAAAATTATAGGTGTCGAAAAGAGAATCAGCCACAAAACGGATTTCATCAAAAAAGTTCCCCGTATTCAGGCTATAAATTAAATAGTATTCCAATCCTGGATTAAAACGTAAAGTATGTGAACCTTTTGAGCGCACTGATGCACTGCTCGACAGAAACATTCTTAACATATCCCCCTTACTTTGAATATTATTCATAGAGGCATATAAAAACCAGGAAGAAAAATAATAACCCAGGCATAATGAAGAATTTAATTCGGTATAATTTATTTCGCTTATACTTTTAAATTCCGATGAACATTTATTGTAATCCAATGAATAAAAGCCTTTAATAAACCGGATGAACTTTATAATCATTTTACCCTCTGGTGAAGTATTATTTTGTGCATATATTTCGAGGCTACTTTCAGGAAAAAACATCAGGTTATCCATATCAAAATATTCTTCAAAATACAATCTTTGCCCCAGTCTGGATTTTGCAAAAACCGACATCAGACTTTCCCCTGATATTTTATATGACCTTAACCCCTCAATGAATGCAGTATGAATGGAACGCAAAGCTCCCGGCATTGACTCATTTATCAATTCATTTGAAATGTTTACCTGGCGCTCCATCAATTGGTGTACCTGTTTTAAAAAATTTATGTTCTCCTTAAAAAAAGCAATTTTTACAAGCCATTTTAATAATGAATACTGGAGAGAAATTGTATGCCTGTATTTTGTAAAAATCGTATGCAGGAGTGTTGTATTTTCATCTGTCTCTCTAATTAATGCCCTTGTCAGTGAATATTCAAAAATAATATTGTTCGAGAACCGCACTTTTAAACGAACACCAGGGAGATCATTAGAATCAAAATATTCATACAGCAATCCTGCTTTAATAAACTCCTGGTATGCAAGCCGCCATTCTGTATCTTCAAGTAACAAATCCTTTTCCACATAAGAAGAACCTTCATTCAGACTACATAAATTAAGAAACTTTTTTATTAGTTGTTGTTTTTCCTCAGCAAAAGGGTTAGAGTAAAAAAAGTGCTGAATCAGGTGATTCAAAAAGTTTATTTCTGAAAACTCATCATCAGGTGAATTCTCATTATGTACCATATAAGAAAAAAAGGAAGGTGTATTTATAATGTCGAGGACATCCGGATAATAAAAACTTAAATGATTAAATGAGATGTTACTGTTAACATTTACAAGTGCTTCATTAATTTCATCATCACTAAAAAGAGGAAAATTTATTGTATCAAAATGATTTTTTTGATTGAAATTAACTTTGAAAAAGGCGTCAGCAAGTAAAGGATTATTATTAATTAATGAAGTAAAAGTATCAAAATTTTCAGGACGGCAGGTGAGAATTATTTTAAACCAGGGGGTATCCTGGTTAAGCATTATTAGGCTCATTATATTCTCAACAAACATGTAGTATTTTTCTCTTGCTGAAAAGATTTTGTCGATGTCATCTATTATGAGAAAATACCTCACTTTATTATCGTTTGTCTTCTGCCTTAAATGTAATTTTTTAATTGTTTCAAAATCAAATTCAAATAATTGAGTTAGCAATTCATTTTCCTGAGCCTGATTATAGAATGTAAAAAATATTGCTCCATCAATCAGGCAAACGATATCATCCCTGAATCTGTCATCTTTTCCCGAAAAATAGGTATTAACCCATTGCAGCAATACTACAGATTTTCCATACCCGGTGGGTGCAATGAGCATTGTTGCAATTTTACCCGATTGAATGAATTCTTCAAAATGGGATTCAGCAAAATGCCTGTAAATAAAAGCTTCGGAATTAAATTTTGATTTAAGTGCTAATGAGTTGCAACTGGTTTCGGTTATTGATTGAAAACTTTTTTTAAGCATCTCCATGCTATTCCCGCCTATCTCAACTGTTTTTCCAACTTTGTTTGCTTCAATAAAGGATTCCCAATTTTCAATCCCCAAATAGTCTGAAAAAGAATCGAGTGTATACTTTGAAGGTTTAAAAGGCGACAGTATCAATCCAAAAAAACGTTTGATGGTTGATACGCTCAGCTGCCTGCCAGTTGCTTCATAAACTTTTTCAGATAACAGCTTGCAATCTTTCGAATACTTTACCTGCTTTCCGAACTTTTGTACTATTTTATTTTGTAGTAACTCCTTAAAATCAGAGTCTTCTAAATTGTTATTTTGCATCCTTCTCCTGCTTAAATAAACTTTAATTATTCCGATGTAAACCATCCTGAATGTTTCAGGAAGCATAAATCAATTAATCTGATGAACACATTTATTATGAACAACATATACAGAAAGGCAGGTGTTTGTAAACTCACTTCAATATAAGAATAAATTAGGGGATTATCCTAATAAATACGATCATAAATGAATAAAATGAACAGAATAATGAATCGGGAAATGAGTTACTAACTATTCTTTGTTAATATCTTTGTATTTCCTAATTGGAAATTAACCCTGGAAAAAAAATTATACTATAAAAATTGTTTTCTACAACCATTAAATACAGAAGAAAAAATGAAATACAGCACGAATTATTACTCAAAAAAAAGCCTGGAGGCTAATGACACATACAACCAGGTGCCTGGGATTTTAGAATCACTTACCAAAAAGGAAAAGAAAAGATTCATCACAGGTTTTATAAATAAAGAAATAAGCAGGAATGAATTTGTAGTTCCATGGCAGTTACCTTGAATGAACTTGTGTGAAGGGATTAATTACAACGGACTATGCCACCGGCACAATATCAATTTCCTACAGCAGTCAAATAGTGGCTTAACTAAAAATTGTTTTTGAAAAAAGTTAGAATAATTGTTTTATTTACTGTCGGTGCTACCTTGTTTACAAGATGAATTAAATAGAGGAATTTATAAATGCACATTGCAGTAAACGAACAGTATGAAATTGATATCCCTTTGCACTAAAATACAAATACCGGTTATCTACCACAAGCATCCATTTTCCGAGATAACAATAACCGATAAGTTCTTCAACGATAGGCAAACCCAGAGCTATGTAAAAGAATTAGCAGCACACAAATTACTACCATTCCTGAAAACGGTATATAAGTTATCGGAACTGTATGGGAGCCGTTATAAAATGGCAGTGTCTCTTTCGGGAATTTCAATAAAACTGCTAGGGAAGTATGTTCCATTCGTACTTGATGAAATGAAGCGTCTTGCAGATAACGGAACCATTGAATTCCTTGCAGAACCCTGGTCAAATACAGTATTATCCTATTTTAATCAAAAAGAGCTAACACAGCAAACTGAGCTTCACAGAAGAACAATTGAAGCCACATTCGGCCAGCTGCCAACAGTTTTTATGGCTGATTTGCCACTGAATGCTGAAAATTTTTCCGAATTTATGCCTTTCCCCAAATGCAGTACAGTTCTTACCTGCTCGAACCACCTGAACAAATACCGTGGGTATGAAAAAACTTCAAATACCAAAAAAACACAATTCCTGATAAACTATACACTAAGTCAAAAGCTTCAGCAAATATCTTCAAACAGTTATCAAAGTGTTGATTTAAATCATATTACACCCTTTAACAGATACCTCAGAAAACACACTTCATTGGTTAAACCGCTGGTTCTTGTTTTTGACCCACTGGCAAAAAATATTTCATCATTCAATAAATGGGAAGAAACTATAGCTCAACTCCTGAATAAAACACAAAGTTCATTTTATTCACTCTCTGATCTGGAAGAAATTTCAAATTACTTTTCCATCGAAAACAATTATTCTGAAGATTTGCTTTCACAATTTATGTATCCGGATCACTGGATGAAGAACAGCATGCAGAAGGAAGCATTTAAGCAATTCAGAAATATTTATAAAACGATACAAACTCATAAATATCCATATTTAAGAGAAGCCTGGGATTTTCTGCAAGACCTGGATAATTTTCTCTATATGAGCGATTCGTTCTTTTTGGAAAATTTTGCCAGCCAGCACTTTTCCCCTTTCCGCAGTCCGCATGAAGCTTTTACAAGCTATATGAATGCCGTAAGCAATTTTTGGATTGTCAGCTCAAAAAAATCGTATCCCATTATAAAAACAAACTAACCATCACACTAAAGCAGAAATTTACTTTTACAATTTAATCGGATTCGATTACTATTCCCATACGGGAGAACACTATTTTGAAACCGTTACCTGTTCTTCTCCCGGCGTTTTCCTTTCTGTTGAAGAACAAACTGCATATATTGTCTGGCTCTGCTATACCGACTCACGCGATCCGCCGGTAAATATTAGCTAACTTACCATTCCATCAACTTAAGGGTTAGAGTCAATACCTGATTCTTAACAAATCACCATTTTTAGGGATTTTACAGTACAGTCTGCGAACCTATTTTTGCATCCGTAAAACATAAACTGCCTGGTCGGGAAATATAAATGCGAGCTGGTATTTAAATCAACAACTAAATTACATCGATGAGATTCTATTCAATATTAATTTTGTTTCTGCTGGGGTTCTTCATGATTAATGCCGACGAGCCTGAGAAATTACCTGGCACTGAGGCTATGGTTTCAGGAACAATTAAATCGGGAAATGATATCATTCCTTTTGCAACCGTTCTTATAAAAGGGACCACCATAGGTACAGCTGCCAATGCAACCGGCAATTTTAAACTTTCCAATCTCCCCGTTGGCCAACAAACAGTATTGGTTTCTGCTGTTGGCTATAAAACCTATTCCCATGAACTTTTACTGGAAAGCAGCACAACCATTTCAGTCGAGGTTGAGTTGGAGCCTGACAATATTGGAATTGAACAGATTGTGGTTTCTGCTGACAGAAATGCCAGGAGTCGCAACGATGCTCCAACCATTGTAAACAGCATTGGCCCTAAACTGTTGCAACGGACACAAAGCGTCACGCTCAGTGACGGCTTGAACTTCTCACCGGGCCTTCGCATGGAAAACAACTGCCAGAATTGTGGCTTTTCGCAGCTGAGAATGAATGGACTGGAAGGCCCCTATACCCAAATCCTTATCAATTCAAGGCCGGTTTTCAGCGGACTGGCAGGCGTTTACGGCCTTGAACTCATTCCAGCTAATATGATTGAACGGGTGGAAGTAATCCGCGGTGGCGGTTCTGCCCTTTATGGCAGCAATGCCATAGCCGGAACCGTTAACCTTATTACAAAGGATCCAATAGCCAATGCCTTTTCCATCGAAAGCAGCTATGGTTCCATAGGAACTGGATATGCCAGTCCTTCACCCGATATCAGCCTGAACATGAATGGTTCGTTTGTTTCTGACGATTACAAAACCGGTCTTACCCTTTTTGCATTTTACCGCAACCGAAACCCATTCGATGCGAATGATGATGGCTTCACAGAACTCGCATCCATAAAAAACAGCACCATGGGAGCCCGGTTCTTTCAGCGGGTAGCCAATCGTGGTAAGCTTACATTCGACTACTTTCATATTGATGAATTCAGACGTGGAGGAAATAAATTTGAATTACCTTTACACGAGAGCGATATCGCCGAAAGTGTGGATCATGGCATACACTCCGGTGCAGCAACATTTGACCTGCTGTTACGCGATGCCGATAAGTTCTCTGTTTTCTTCTCTGCCCAAAAGGTAAATCGTGGTTCGTATTATGGTGCGAACCAGGATCCTTCAGCATACGGGGAAACCAATGATTTTACCTTTTCGTCGGGGATACAATACATACGACAACTGAACCATTTCATAATCGCTCCTGCCTCACTGACTACCGGCCTGGAACTGAACGGCAGCTTTCTGCAGGATCACAAGCTGGGCTATTACGATCGGGAAGAAAATACCCACCGCGGCAATACACTGGTTGCCGATCAGCACCTTTCATCTCAGGCGGGATTTATCCAGTCGGAATGGACAGGAAACAAATGGGTACTTACCACCGGTCTGCGTTACGATCACTACCTGGTGGCTGACCTTACCGGAGAAACGAAAGACGTGACCGGAAACGTATTCAGCCCCCGCATCAGCCTGCTTTACAATCCCGGACACCACTGGCAGCTAAGGGCAGGCTATGCCAAAGGATTCAGGGCACCGCAAATCTTTGACGAAGATTTGCACATCGAAACTTCCGGCTCACGACAGGTACTGCACAGGAACGATCCGGATTTAAAACAGGAAACATCCAACAGTTATACGGCTTCAGTAAATTATACCTGGAACGAAGGAAAATGGCAATACCAGTTCCTGGCAGAAGGTTTCCTTACACAACTCATGAACCCTTTCGCCAATGAATACGGCACACCCGATGAAAACGGAGTGGTTATCTATACCCGTATCAATGCAGAAAAAGGAGCAACTGTCAAAGGTTTCAACCTTGAATTTAATGCTTCTCCATCCAACAGATGGCAAATGCAATCGGGATTTACACTTCAAAAAAGCCATTTTGAAGAAGAGCAGGAATTTAATGAAAAGCGGTTTTTCAGGTCTCCCGATAACTATGGTTACTTAAGTCTGAACTATTCTCCATCTCTAAAACTCAACCTGTCGGCAACCGGTAATTATACAGGCCCCATGCTGGTTCCTTATTTCGGCCCTGAACTGGCAAAACAGCCAGAAGGGGAATTGCGCACATCACAATCGTTTTTCGACGCTGGATTTAAGGCTACATATACTTTCAGAATAACTGAATCGTTAAAACTGGAATGGAATTTAGGTATTAAAAATATTTTGAACTCGTACCAAAACGATTTCGATGAAGGCATTGACCGTGACCCGGCCTATATTTACGGCCCGGCCGCCCCTCGCACAGTATATATGGGAATACGGATCGGCAGCCTGCTTTAACCTGAAATACTGTAGAATGTGTTAAATTACATAACAGTCGAAAATATAATTTGCGGCAGACAAAAGATTATTAATTTTGCAACGTTCTAAATGAAAAATTTAAGCAATGGATCAGCCGGATATTCAAAACATAAAAGCAAAAGAGAGAAGAAATAATATCATCGTAATTGCCCTTTCGGTAATTCTTGTTACCCTGGCCGTGCTATATTTCATGAAGGACAGGGAGCACCGGGCCATTGTATCGGAATTAAACGTTGAAAAGGATTCCATACAGGTAGAATTAAGTGACCTTGTATACCGGTACGATTCGCTTGCAACAGAAAACGACACCATCAGTGAGGAGTTGTTTGTAGCACAGGCCAAGGTTAAGAACCTTTTAACAGAGATCGAACAAACAAAAAAGTTAAGCCTCGGGCAAATAAATTCCTATCAGAATCAGGTAACTACCCTGAGGGGCATTATGCGTGACTTTGTTGTTCAAATCGATTCGCTTAACCGTCGAAACCAGGAGTTGCTTGCCGAAAACCAGGAAGTAAAAGAACAGTACAAACAGGTGGAAACCGAAAAGCTGCAGCTTACACAGGAAAAACAAGCGCTTGAAAAAAATCTTCAACGTGCAGCTGTGCTGCAGGTGCGGGAATTGATGGCTGAAGCCCTGAATTCGAGGAGCAAGGATACCCGCTTTGCCAACCGAGCCGATCAGTTGCGTGTGTATTTTGTTTTAGCTGAGAATGTCTCAGCAAGGCGGGGTTCAAAAAACATTTATGTACGAATTATGCGTCCCGACCAGTTACTGATGAGCAAATCGGAAAATAATGTTTTCCAGTTCGAAGACCTGAATATCCAATATTCAGCAATGCGTGAAGTGGTTTATGAAGGACACGACCTCCCCGTGGCAATTTTTTGGGACAACACTGGTGAAACCGATTTTATGCCGGGAAAATATACAATCGACCTTTTTGCCGATGGTCATAACATTGGAACCACCTCATTAGAACTAAGGTAGGCAACATTTGTTATGCGTGCATAAAAATAGGTTCTGTATCCTTTGCCAGGTTTTCCAATTGCCGGGTTTCTTCAGCGGTAATGGATTCATACCCGTTCATAAATTCCAGCGCCTTTAAGAATAAGGTATTTTTTCCCGGAGGAATGGCAGCAGTTACATTTTTCGACAAGGTAAACTTAAGTGCCATTTTCATAATGTCTTCGTCAAGAATTGGCTTATACCATACATTTTTATAGTATTTCTCCTCACCTGATTTTAATCGTGTTAGTGCCATTGCCTTTAATGCAAGGATTCCCATGCCTTGTTTTTCAGCTTCGGCATAAACCTGGGGCCCAAAATCGCCAGCATTCCAGGTGGCGAAATTTATAGGGAACAAAATTGAATCGAACTTATAATTTTTCATTGCCAGCAGAGCAGCATCGACATCATGTGCCGAGAATCCCACGTGCCTTATCTTTCCATCTCTTTTGGCCTTTTCAATGGTTTCCATAACTCCACCCGGAGCAAAGGCTTCTTCGACCTCATCAACAGATGTAAGTGCATGCAGCTGGTAAAGATCAAACCGGTCGGTATGAAGCAACCGCAGCGAGTTTTCCAGTTCTTTATGCGCACCCTCTGCATCGCGCTTATTGGTTTTGCAAGCCAGGAAACAATTTTCCCGGTAAGGCTTTAAAGCCGGTCCTAATAATTCTTCTGCATTACCATAAGAGGGCGCAACATCATAGTAGTTTACACCCAATTCATATGATTTGGCCACCAGTTCATTGGCAAAATCCTGGGGATTATCATTAAGCATAATACCTCCAAAACCTATAACCGAAAGCTTATCGCCCGTTTTGCCCAATGTCCTGCGCGGAATTTCATAATCAGGAGCAAAATTACTCCCAAAACTACGGATGGCAGGAATGGTCAAAGCAATTGTACCTAAAGCACTGTTCCTGATAAATTTTCTCCTTTTCATAGTTGTATCTTTTAGTTTTTATTATTTCCATTGAATCCTGCGAATAACAAATTAAATTCTTACCTGAAACACTAACGCCTCTGTTGAATTGCCATCTTTCAGAAAACTTTTATCTAATTTAACAATTTTCGCTCAAAGTTTCTATATCAGTTTTATTTCTATATCAGTTTTAATAAAAAGCAACTTTAACTGGCTGAAAAATTTTTGATTTCAGAAGATTTCATCCTTATTAACGAATCTGGCTGAAAAATTCTCACAAAAGAAAACGCTACCGGAAACCTGCTTTTTTCTGAAATGCGGAATCGAGTGAAAAATCCATGATATGTTTCACAATGCCGGTGTAATCGCGTATACCTTTTTCAACCTGATTCGTTTTTAGATATGCATCGTTTACTTTGGCGGCAACAGCTTCAACCTTTTCGTTTCGGAGGCTCATCCAGTGCTGCTCTATTTTCCGGATATCCTTGATAACCCGTTCATCAAGTTCTGAAGCAACCTTACGGAATCCATCCAACCTGTAGCCATGGTTCATAAAGTACCTGACAGCAATCAAATTGGCAGAATACTGTAACTGTTTTGAGTTACTTTTCGAACACACAAGCCAGGCATAGAAATTGGCTTCAGCTTCTCCGGTGATGCCAAACTGGTGCGCTTTTTCATGCGCCAGCACAAACGGATACTCCACAGGTAAAAGATTGCTGTTTAAATGCACCTCGTTAAAAAATGGCCCAAAATAGCCCGATATTCCAGCCTGGGCAAAAAAGCCGCTCAAAGTAATGTGCTTTGCCCTGCGATGTCCTGCCGGGTAATCGATCTTCAGCACGGGTGCAAGCTGCCGGTATGAATCTTCAATCAATCGGGCAGCATCTGCTTCATCAAAATTATCAAATGAACTGTATGATTTATTTGTAGCCTCCACCAGATTTTCGAATACAGCCATAAATTCTTCAGTATCGGAAATGCTTGATTCAATTTCCAGACGGGAATTGATATCGGCTCTGAAATAATTAAATCCCCAAAAAAAATAAAACGATACATAAACAGCAGCCAACACATTCAGCACTATCAATCCTGCCGATTTAACCGACAGTTTCCGGATTATTAGCAATACAACAAGAAGAATCCCGGTAATTATCAGTAAAAAATAAAATACATCGTCCAGTGAAAACAAAAACCACTTACTTAGAAAAGAAATAAAGGTTGCCACTAAAGGGTATATTTTTTGGGAATAATATTGTTCTGCTATCAAAGGAAAGCGTATAAACAGCCGTGTTATTCCAAATACCACCAATGCCAGCAAGGGTATTATCCACCAACTTTTTATACGATACTTTTTATTCCTCATTTTTGGTTTCAAAGATATAAGAAGCTTTAAACATCAGAAAAACTTTTCTGTTTATGCACCTGGGTCATGTAAAATTAAACCATTCGGTTTATTGTAGGTTTAAATAGATTCGTAAACTTGTGAAATAATTTTAACTTAAATGCGGCTAACTTATACAATCTTCCTGCTATTTTCATTTAATGTCCTATGGAGTCAATCCAGAAATACCGGAGAATGGTTCAATTATGGCAGCAGCCATATAAGTAAATGGATACAGGTAGCTCCGGGTAAAATGGGGCCTAATGCCCTGCCGGTTCCTGAAATGGATTATGCACTTGTCGGCAGCCGCTCGTCGGTTTCATTTGGAGGTCATCTGAATATAATGGAGGGCGATACGGCATTCAACTCATACCTCGATTTCTATTGGGCAGTAGCTCCCGGAAAAGTAGCTGTAAGAATCTGGGGGTTTCCAACCGAAACTTTTCGAATAAGTAATGAAGTGCGCAATGAACGTCAGATTTATTACGACGATGAAGGATGGAGCACTACCGGTGGTGATTTATGGATAAGCACCTTTATTCAGCTGATTAAAAACCACAATTCAATTCCCGATGTAACCTTAAACTATTCCATGAAAACAACTACCGGTTCGATACTGCACGCCAGGTATACCGATAGTCCGGCTCATTACTTTTATACAGCAGCAGGCAAAAGTTTCTTTATTGAAACCGGTTTCCTGAATGAAATCCGTCTTGCTGCAATGGGCGGAATTTACATATGGCAAACCAATAAGGTGGAGATGGCACAGGATGAGGGCCCTCTTTTTGAGGCTGGCATAAAACTCAGGCATAAAGCTATTTCATTATACAATGAAGCTGGAGGGTATGATGGATACGGTGCTTACGGATATATGGGTGTTGAAGATTTCAACAAACCACTGGTTTACATGGCACGACTGACCAGGGAAGGTGAACGTTTCGACTGGCAGCTGGAATATAAAACCGGATGGATTGATTACAATTACACCACTGTTAAGCTTGAACTGGTTTATCATTTCAACCTGTAAATGCCTTTCCACTTAAAAACAAAACCTCCTGAATCCATCAATTATAGTTATATCCGGTTAATTCAACAGGTTTTTTTTTAAACTTGCAAGCCGAAATGAAAATCAATAATTTCACGTTATGGTTAAAGTGTTTACACTGGTTTTGCTGTTCCTGTTAATACCTGCAGCATATGCCACAAACGAGAACTCCGAAAAAAGAGTAGTGGAAATTCATAATAAAGCCCTGACTGTTGATACACATGTTGACACACCCATGGCCATAATGAACCAGAGTTTGGATATGGCAAAGCGGAATGCGTCGCCGCAAAGCAGAGTCGATTTTATACGTATGCAGGAAGGCGGCCTGGATGCCATCTTTTTTGCAGCTTTTACCGGACAGAGTGAACGCACGCCTGAAAATACAGAAGAAGCATACCGTCTGGCGCACCAAATGATTGACTCAACGTATGCAGCATGCATAAAAACCCCTCACCTGGCTCATGTTGCCACTTCTGCAGCCGATGCGTCGCAACTGAAAGCAGAAGGTAAAAGAGCCATTTACCTGGGTATGGAAAACGGATTTCCCCTGGGGACAGATGTTCGACGGGTGAAAGAATTTTATGACCGAGGGGTCAGGTACATTACCCTTAGCCATTCAAAAAACAACGACATATGCGATTCTTCAACCGATGCAAAAGGACCGGAGCATAATGGCCTGAGTAAATTCGGCAGGAAAGTGGTCAGGGAAATGAACCGGCTGGGAATGATGGTGGATGTATCGCATATATCCGATAAGGCATTTTTTGATGTAATCAGGCTAAGTAAAGCCCCGGTAATTGCATCCCATTCAAGTGTAAGGGCTATTGCCGGCCACCATCGCAATATGACCGATGAAATGATTAAGGCATTGGCAGATAATGGCGGTGTAATTCAGATATGCCTGCTTGATGATTACGTTAAAGACCCTGACCCTACAACTGAACATTACAAAAAAGTACAGGAGCTCAGAAAGATTTATAATGCCGAATTTGAGAAAATGAGCGAACAAGAACAGCAGGCCTTTAGGGAACTCTGGCGCGAAACCCGTGAAAAATATCCGAAAACACTACCAACAGTAAAGGATTTTGTAGACCATATCGACCATGTAAAAAACCTGGTGGGAATCGATTATGTTGGAATCGGCAGTGATTTTGATGGTGGCGGCGGACTTGAAGATTGCCAGGATGTAAGCCAGTTTCCAAATATCACGCGTGAACTGCTGAAGCGTGGGTATTCGGAAGAAGAAATCATAAAAGTATGGGGTGGCAATTTCTTTCGTGTTTACCGTGAAGTGGAACAACTTGCCACAAAATAACAGGAAACAATCTGTCTGCTGTTCTATATAACTCAGGGAACTGATCATTTCCCCCTAATTAATTAATTAAATTGAATAGCATATCAAATCAAAATTCGGCAAAAAGCATCAATAGTTTATAAATAAAAATGGCACGAATAAATAATTTGAACGTGCCAATTGATTCAATCCGATAGAATATTTTTAGAAGATCCCGATTATTTCACGTTTATGGATTAAATGTTTCAGTCGATAAAACTACCTGGTTACTTGGATAACGTGTATTTATTCCATGTTCAGCAGTTACAAAAACCCGGAAAGGCTCATAGGAGGAAACAGTTTCGAGGGTAGCTTTTTTCTGGTTCGATAAAAAACTGCTGGAACTTTTTAATTGCCCAATGTTTTCGGTATTTCCCTGCCTTGTTTCCATCCATACTACATAGGTTTCCTTTGACGGATCCAGTCGCTCAATATCTGCAAGATCTTTTATTGTTACTGCTATTCTGTAGTTACTATTATCATCCTTCTTAACTTTAACAGTGCCTTGCGCTGCCGGAACTACCGATGAAGTTTGAAATTTCACTGTTTGGGCACATGATGTAAAAAATACTATTGTAGTAACCAAAACCAGACCTGAAAAGAATTTATTTGTTTTCATAATGCTTAAAATTAATTATACACAATTCTAACAATTAGTGTACAACTTTGGTTTAATTATCCATAACACACTAATTAGCATCTATTTATCGGACTCATGTAAAAATTAACACACAATTGCCACTTCTTAAGTATACCAACTTAAATTGCTGGTTAATAAATATTAACCAGCAATTTAATGTTATCCTTGCAGCAATCCATTACTTTTTCCCGGAAACATTGGAAGCCTCTTTTTTAAGCTGCCCAATTTTTGAGGACATATTCTCCAATAAATCGTCAAACTTGTCACTAATAGAATCGAGGTATTCCTCGCTCATGTCGGCAATTTTTTCACGAAATTCTGAACCTTTTTCCGGAGCTAATAATAAGCCTGCAGCAGCGCCTGCAGCAGCGCCTATTAAAATTCCCAATAATAATTTCCCTGAATTCATATTTAAATTTTTTATCTGTTATGTATTTAATACTATTTAGAACCTGAAAAATGAATTATAACCTGATTATAAGTTAAATACCTTCCTGAAGGGGAATATTTTTACATTAATTCTCAGGTGGGCTAATTAAAACGGTATCAAACCCTTCTCCCGGATATTAATTTAAGAAGGACTGCTATTACTGCAATTACCAGAAGGATATGTATTAATCCACCTGCACTGTATCCTAAAAATCCGACTAACCAGGCAATAACCAGTATTACTGCGATGATGTAAAGTATGTTTCCCATGTCTGTAAAAATTAATAAATTTGAATAATTGAATAATTATTATGTGCATTTACTCAATTTGGTTATCCTTGATAATAAACTTTTGTTTCCATCACATCATCACACACACTTTTTAACGTTTAAAAAGGGAAATTTGTTCGAAACAGGTAGAATTTTATTTTCAATGTAACCGTAATAGCGTGTTTTCCCTATTTCCCAATTCATCTGAATATCCAAAAACGTCTTACTATAGATTGAATCCATATTCAGCACTCATGAACAATTTTTCAGAAGGAGATGTTTTTTATCATTCAGAGAGTTAATTAATTAAGAATATGGATATCGAAAACAAGAAATATGAAATACCTGGTGAGGCCCGGATTGGGCATGTTCATTTAAAAGTTTCAGACATTGAACGTTCACTCAACTTTTATTGCGGATTGCTTGGTTTTAATCTGGTTACACGATACGACAATGAAGCAGCATTCATTTCGGCAGGCGGATACCATCACCATATTGGACTAAATGTATGGTACAGTAAGAATGCTCCGCCGCCACCCATGCGGACTACCGGTTTATTTCATACTGCAATTGTTTATCCGTCAAGAAAAGATCTTGCTGTTATTCTGCGCCGCCTTCAGGATATAAGTTATCCGTTTAAAGCATCCGATCATGGAGTGTCGGAAGCCATATATATAAACGACCCCGATAAAAACGGAGTTGAGCTCTACTGGGACCGTCCAAAATCGCAATGGCCAACTAATTCAGATGGTGAACTGGAAATGTACACCGAACCACTTGACATGGATGATTTGCTTAATGAATTGAATCGTGAGGAAATTATCTGAAAGAATTAATCCGGTATCCTGATTATAAAAACGAAAAATTTTTATTTATAGTTAATACGCTATGTATTAAAACTTATCACTCCCGGAATTAAGAAGTGGGCTGTACTGGATTCGAACCAGTGACCCCTACCCTGTCAAGGTAATGCTCTAAACCAACTGAGCTAACAGCCCTATTAAATAGCTATACTATTATATTTTTCTTCAATGAACCAGTGAACCCTATCCTGTCATCCGTCAGCTGACGGACTAAACCAACTGAGCTAACAGCCCTATTAAATTCAGTGCAAAAATAATCAATTACAAAAAAAAGGCACTGTAAAGTGCCCTTAAAAGTAAATTATTTTGCAGATTACTCACAATCGGTATCATAACCTTGTGAGTCCCAACAGTGCCAGCTGGCATTGTTAAAGAAATGTTCGGCTTTAACATGACCTGCAAAGTCGGTCCTGTTCCATTCGATAAAGGTATCGGTGAACGCTCCCTTTTGGTTATCGAATGCATGTACATTTACATATATATCAAAATGCTGTTCCTGCAACCCGTAGGTCAATGTGCTCCCGTTAAAAGCATCGTCCTGCCCGAGGTTGTTTAATTCACGCACGTATGTATATTTTATTTCACCAACTTCCACATCTTCTTTTTTCCAGTCGATTTGCACAGTTCTGTCAGGGAAACCTGCACTATGATACAGAATCCATTGTCCGCTTTTACGATCAATACCGGAGGTTCCTTCGAACCAAAGAAATTCATCAAACGAGTCGACTCCCTCCTTCGCAATATACATCTCCCATTTTACCTGTGCAGATTCCAGTTTTCCAACCAGACGGGCTTTATACTGACTGGTGAATCCATCTACCGTATATTGCCATTCCCATGTGGAATTACCAATATACTCAGGCTCGTGGTTAACAGCTAGTTTAAATGCAGCTACCGGCACGGCAAAGGTAGTACCGATGATAATATTCCAGACACCAACTGTTTTTGCTGAATACAACCAATTGGAACGTAACAGGTAAGCTGATTTCTCACTACTTCCGAATTTACTAAAATCAATAACCATCGTTTCCGCAGGCGGAAGTTCAGGTGCTATACCGGGATTTTCATCCTTTTTACAGGAAGATAAAACAGCAATCAAAAGCAGGAATACAGTAAGTTTTTTCATGTTTAGAATTTGTTTAAGTAAATGTAAATTTCATTATGATTTAATGGTAACAACCAAGGTAAACAAATAATTCATGCTTCATTTCATTTTCTACTTGTCCACAGTTGTAAATAAAAAAACGGAACCGGCAGCTAATTATTGCACACCCGGCTCCGTTTCAATGTCATCTAATTCAATAATAACTACATAAAAAACTTAAGAACAAACAATACAGCCAGAACTACCATTATCAAGGAAATGTCTTTTACTTTCCCGGTTAAAAGTTTCAGCAGCACGAACGCCAGCATTCCAAACACAATACCTTCGGCGATACTGTATGTAAGTGGCATTACAATAATTGTAATAAATGCAGGGATTGACTCCGTAAAATCATCGAAGTTAATCTTAACGATTGGCGACATCATAAAGAAACCCACCAGCACCAACGCTGCTGCAGTAGCTGCCCCGGGGACCATTGTAAACAAGGGGGCAAAGAATAAGGCTAAAAGGAATAATACGGCTGTTGTAAGTGAAGTAAGACCGGTTTTACCCCCTTCTGCAACTCCTGAAGCGCTCTCAACATAGGTTGTAACAGTACTGGTTCCCAGCATAGCGCCTACAGTTGTACCAATTGAATCGGCAAAAAGCGCCTGCTTGGCACGTGGAACACGTCCTTCCTTATCAAGCATACCTGCTTTGGAAGAAACACCTACCAGGGTACCCACTGTATCGAACATATCCACAAAAAGGAAAGTGAACAATACAATCAACATATCGATTGTGAAAACCTTTGAGAAGTCGAATTGAAACATGATGGGCGCCAGTGACGGAGGCGTACCAACCAAATTGCCATCCGGCACCTGGGTAACGTCAAATGGTATGCCGGCAATAGTAGCTGTAAAGATACCGATAAGTAGGGCTCCCCTGACTTTTAATGCCAGTAAAACAGCTGTTAAGACTATACCTCCGATTGCAATTAAAACAGCAGGCGATCCCATGTCTCCAAGGCTTACCAGTGTTGCCGGATTATCAACAATAATTCCTGCATTTTGTAAACCTATGAATGCGATAAAAAAACCAATCCCTACTGATATGGCATGTTTTAAAGTCATCGGAATCGCATTCACGATGAGTTCACGAATATTAAATGCGGTAAGCAGCAGGAAAAGAATACCTTCGAGTAAAACTGCAGTAAGTGCAAACTGCCAGCTGTAACCCATACCCAAAACTACCGTGAAAGCAAAAAAAGCATTCAGCCCCATTCCCGGAGCCAGGGCAAAAGGAAGTTTGGCAACCAGTGCCATAACAAGTGTAGCTACAAATGCCGAGAGTGCAGTTGCGGTAAACAGGGCATTTTTGTCCATTCCTGTAGCACTTAATATATCAGGATTCACTGCCAGGATATAGGCCATTGTCATAAACGTGGTAAGACCTGCCAGGATTTCGGTTTTAACCGATGTTTTGTTTTCTGTAAGTTTAAAAAACTTATCTAACATGATTTTTAGTTTAGAAAGTTACTTTTGCACCTATTGTAGGCATTACATTAAAGCCTTTCAATCCGCCAAAATTGGCGCTGAGTTCCACTTCCGAACCCACTGCAAAATTTTTGTTGAAATTATACCAAAGCTGTGGTTCTGAAAGAAAAACATATTTTGTAGCTTCGACATTCTCACCTACAGCAAACGAAAAATCTTCACGCCATAAATCGGCGAACCCGGTAAAAGAAAGTTTATTGTTCGCAAAATTATAATACCACACACCTGTAAGCTGAAACGAGGCATTGTGCTTACCGCGTATATACTTATAAAGAGGTTTAATGGAAAATCCTTTTGAGAAATCAGCGGAATTCCATGAATAATCCAAACCCGCCAGCCATGCTCCGTTTATTGAATAGGCCAATGCTGTTTCATCAACAAAAAACTGGCCCATACCGCCATTGTATTCAGCATGAAACCCTACAGGAGAACTTTCTGGTTTAAATACACGTGCTATTTCCCAATAAGCCAGACTTACCCCCTCAGCACCACCACTACCATAATCCATGTCAATAAAGAAGAAGGTGTTGCCAAACTTGTCGGGTTTGAACATCTCGACAGTAGTTGTAAAAAATCCTCTTCCTTCGCCCATATCATAATGGAGCTGAACGTTTTGTGCTTCTACAGAAATCAGGGTGATAACGAAAACGAATAACAGTAAAAAACGTTTCATAATTTGGTATTTTGATTTATGGGCGCAAAAATAGGGAAAGTTCTTAATCGTGAATATAATTTGGAACTCAATTGCCTCACTTTTTCAATTTATTTATAAAGATCTAATTAACAATTTGAAAAATTGGTTTACAACACCTCTAATAAAATAGGATCAGCTCACTTACAAAAATAATCAATAAACTGACTATCATAAAGTTGAGTGTGTATTTTTGATATTCATGAATTCTCATGTAATATTCATGTTAATAAACTGCCACAAAAATCAAACACCTAACTACTCAATTTCTAAATGCTACAGGGTTTTGATTTTCTGCAAACAAAAAAAATTATTACATTTCCCAATTAATTTTTTAATAATGGCAGACATAAACAGGAGGAAGTTTATTCATCAAAGCGCTCTTGGTGTGGCAGGCACAATGGCACTTGGTTCAGGCATGGCGTTTTCTGGTAATATAACACCGGAAAGTGGTGTGATCGATACAGTAAATTTAGGTAACACAGGTATGACGGTACCAAGACTCGCACTGGGAACCGGTTCCCGCGGGTGGAAGAGGACCTCGAACCAGGAAAAGCTGGGAGAAAAAAACTTCGTGCACCTGGCAAGGCATGCCTATGAAAGGGGAATACGTTTTTTTGAAACTGCAGATATGTATGGAACACATCAGCTTGTAGGGAAAGCTGCAAAGGAAGTAGGGCGTGAAAATGTGACCCTGCTTACCAAAGTTATGGTATACACACACCAAGACTGGTACACTGCAGAACCTTTTCAAAAGAGTATGGATCGTTTTCGAAGGGAACTTAATACTGAATACATCGATATCATGCTCCTCCACTGCATGGTAAACAGCGAATGGCCCGATGAATACAAGAGATATATGGATGGCTTTTCGGAAGCAAAAGAAAAGGGCATCATTGGGAAAGTGGGCTTGTCGTGCCACGATATTGGAGCACTGAATGTGGCAACTGAAAGTCCATGGGCTGATGTAATTCTTGCACGTATCAACCATGATGGTGCCAAAATGGATGGCTCTCCTGCCGACATAATGGCATTGCTAAAAAAAGCTAAGGCAAATGGTAAAGGTGTTATTGGCATGAAAATATTTGGCTGCGGTGACCTGGTTGGAGAGGAAGACCGGGAAAAATCGCTTAACTATGTCATCAAAAGCAACAATGTCGATTGCATGACAATAGGTTTTGAGTCGACTGCACAGATTGATGATACCATTGAACGGATTGTACGTATAAGAAAGTCATAAAATAAAAGACCCCGGAAGTTAAACTACCGGGGCTATTTTTTCATCGGGAAGATAAAAAAATATGGGTCATCTATTAAAGATATGTAAAGGTAAAGAAGTTGAAATCAACTTCCAAATTTATTTTTCAGCAATACTCACGCAGGGCTTCAATCAGATAATCATTTGCCTTGTAAAGCTTTCGGTAAACTTCAACAGCTTCTTCAATAAAATCACCGTTGGTTAATGATTTATCGGTTACCTGTGCAGAAAAAGCGAATGATTTGTAGCGTAGCAATTCAATATATTCATGATCTTTTGGAAATCCTTTTGGAGCAGTTTTTACCCGGTCATCGTACATATTGGGCAATGCCGATTTAAAATCAGGATCGTTTATTATTTCAGAAAGTTCATGCCCTGTCAAGGCAATATGATCACGAATGGCCTTCAAAGGCGCTGCTGCTGGCATATAAATCCCTCCACCCACAAAGCTGTTCCCCGGTTCGATATGAAAATAATAACCGGGACATTCACCTTTCCGGCCTCCTTTGGCGATAAAGCTCCCAAAATTTGTCTTGTAGGGTCGTTTATCGTGGGAGAACCTCACATCGCGAAAGATGCGAAACATACATTTTTTGGCATCAAGAAGGGGTATACTGTGATCGAACTTCCTGATTTCGTTGATTAGTACATCAGTTGTGAAAAGTACTTTTTGTTTGCTTTCCACATACCTTTCCTTATTGGCTTCAAACCATTCCCGGTTATTGTTTGCCGATAATTCTTTAAGAAAATTCAAAACTTTATCCATTCCCTTTGTTAATTTTTTACATTTATGCCAATGTAACTATTTTTCGGCAATTATGAATAATAAAAAATATGCATTAATTGTGGCTGGTGGCAATGGGCAAAGAATGATGTCAACACTTCCCAAACAATTCATAAGACTTAATGGGAAGCCCCTTTTAATGTATGCTTTTGAAGCATTCAACCAATTTGATCCGGCCTGTGAATTTATTTTGGTTTTACCCGAAACTGAAATTGATCACTGGAGAAAACTATGTGAAGAATTCTCATTTCAGCTAAAGCATAAGGTAGTACCAGGCGGAACTACCCGTTTTTATTCAGTTAAGAAGGGTCTTGAGCATATTAATGAGGCAGGAATCGTTTTCATTCACGATGGGGTCAGGCCGCTGGTTTCGCAAGAAACAATTGAAAACTGTTACAACACAGCCTGTGAAAAAGGAAATGCATTGCCTGTAATTGCCCCTTCAGAATCGATAAGAGAAGTATTCGATGAACAAAACAAAGCAGTAAACCGTGAAAGATTTTTCCTGGTGCAAACCCCACAAACATTCCAGACTTCATTAATTAAAGAGGCTTACAATAAAGAATATCTGGAAAAATACACCGATGATGCCTCAGTTCTTGAAAGCGACGGAGTGAAAATTAACCTTGTAAAGGGTAACCGTGAAAATATTAAAATTACCTATCCCGAAGATATAAAAATTGCAGCAGCGCTGCTTGCCAAATAGCTTTTTGGCCGGTTAAAGTCCCTTATTTACCGTATAGAATTATTCAGTTCACCTTCAAAACATTTCAGCTAATAGGTTGCAATCTGCAATTTACCGATTCAAGGTTCATAAGGGACTTCATTTGACTATATTTGCACTTTTTTAATAAAAGGAATGTAACAAAAACAAGATATAGGGATCTTATGTTAATGTTTCCAATACAAAACAAAGTGCAAACATTTAATCAAATTGAAGGATGAAAAAAGTTAGAATTTTGCAAATCTTGCCTCTCGTCATATTATTTATAACTTTAAGATCAACAGCACAACCCAAACAGTTTTCACTGGATGAAGCATTAAATTATGCAATGGAAAATTCATATATATTAAAGAACTCACGTCACGATATAATACTGGCACAAAAAGAAGTTTGGAAGACCATTACTATAGGTTTGCCTCAGGTAAGCGGGTCAGCAAACTACAATAAATTCCTGAATCTTCCGGTCTCACTCCTTCCGGGGGAGTTTTTCGGAGAAGAACCCGGAACATACATTCCTGTTAAGTTTGGGCAGGATTACAATTCTGATTTTGGATTTACAGTTTCACAACTTATTTTCGATGGGTCGTATATTGTAGGAGTGGGGTCATCAAAGATTTACCTTGACCTGGCTAAGCATGCGGAAGAAAAATCGGAGATAGCAATTCGGGAGGCCGTTGCCCAGGCATATTACCTGGCTTTGATTGGCATGAAAAACAAGCAGATCATGGAGGATAACCTGGAAAACACCCAAAATCTACTCAGGGAAACCAATGCATATTTCGAAAACGGATTCCGGGAAGAATCGGATGTTGACCAAATGAAGATATTGGTACGTAATGCCGAGAATGAAATTTTAAAAGCGGAACGTGAAATAACAATTGCAAAAGTGGTTTTAAAATACGCCCTGGGCTACCCAATGGATCTGGAGATTGAGTTGACTGATCAGCTAGAAGAATTTTTAATCCCAATTACAGGAATGGATCAATCAGCCGGATTTGATGTCTCGGAACACATTGATTACCGTTTGGCCGTTACCAATTTTCAGGTATCTGAAAAGCTCCTGCGTCTTGAAAAAGCAGCTTTTTTGCCAAAGTTGAGCGGGTTTTACAGCTACTCAAAAACAGCTTACGGAAATCAGGCAAATCTTTTTAAACCTTCCGTATCATGGTTTCCCTCATCGTTGGTCGGATTGCAGCTTACTGTTCCTATCTTTAGTTCAGGCCAAAAAGTTTTAAGCGTACAGCAGGCCAAAATTGAAATGGAAAAAGCTTCCAATGATCAAAAACTTGCAGAAACCACGCTACAGAAAGATTATTTAACTGCTGCTGCTGAGCTGGAAACAGCAAAAGAAAAATATGCAAACGATGTGGAAAACCACCAACTGGCAGAGCGAATTTTAGATAAGACAAAAATAAAATTCAGCAGTGGACTATCGAGCAGTACAGAGCTTTCTCAGCTTGAATCGCAATACCTCGAAACATATGGAGCATATGTGGCATCGGTAATGCAGCTGCTTCAGGCTGATTTACTACTTAAAAAAGCACGTGGAACATTATAACATTAGAAAACAACAAAATTATGAAACGAATATCGGTATTAATTGCTGCAGTCCTTTTTCTTGGAGCGTGCAACAGCACTCCAATGAGTGATGAAGAAAGCAAAAGAAGAGAACTGCAGGAATACAAACAGCAGGTAAATGAGCTACAGGAAAAAATTGAAGTTCTTGAAGCTGAACTTGAAGGGGTAAATGAAGAGGATGCAGTAAATGTTTCGGTAACCGAACTAAATAGTCAGCTGTTTGAACATTTCATTGAAGTGACAGGTAAGGTGGAAGCCGATCTTGATGTCAATGTAAGTCCTGAATCGGCAGGAATAATTGATGAGATAAGAATTACTGAAGGACAACAGGTTTCTGCAGGTCAGGTTTTGGGAAAACTTAATACCGATGCACTTGAGCGCAGTCTGGAGGAATTAAAAATCCAGCTTGAAATGGCTCAAACCAATTTTAAGCGCCAGCAAAATCTGTGGGACCAGAATATTGGTTCCGAGATGCAGTTTCTTGAGGCTAAAACGAATATGGAAAGCCTTGAAAAAAAGGTTGAAAGCCTGACAGCCCAGATCAGAATGTCGGAAATCAGGTCTCCTGTAACCGGAGTTGTCGATATTTTGTATCAAAAAGAAGGGGAAATGGGAAGCCCTCAGATTCCGTTCGCCAAAGTATTAAACATTAACAAGATCAGGATTTATGCCGATGTATCTGAATCTTATATTGGCACTATTGACCGTGGAGATACGGTTAATATCCGCTTCCCGGCACTCAATCTTGCATTGAAATCTCCTATAACCCGCGTAGGCAGCACTATAGACCCAAACAACCGTACATTCAGGGTCCGTATTGATATAAATAATCCGGGAAATAAAATAAAACCTAACCTGATGAGTGTAGTTCAGTTCCGTGATTATGTTGCGAAAGAAACCATTGTGGTTCCTACTATCTTAATTAAAGAGGATTTCTCAGGAAAATATACCTTTATTGTTGAAGGTGAAGGTGAAGATACACTTGCCAGAAAAGTACATGTTCAAACAGGTATGACTCATAACAACAGAACTGAAGTAACAGAAGGACTCCAAGATGGTATGATAATTATTTCAGCAGGTTATAATCAGGTGTCCGATGGTACCCTGGTGAAGTTTTAGCAGTTTCATCAATTGAAAAAAAGTTTTAAGTATGGCAAAGGAAAAAGAACCCAACCTGCAACATATTCAGCGAAAATTCAGGCCTACATATCTTGCACTGAAAAATAAAATCACAGTCTATATTTTAACCGGGCTGCTGGTGTTTTTCGGAATTTTCTCTTACAACCAGATGCCCCGGGAACTAATGCCTGAGGTAGTAATACCTTATATTTTCGTTCAAACTGTATATCCCGGGAATTCTCCTGTTGAGATTGAAAACCTTATTACACGCCCAATTGAGAAAGAACTCAAAGGAATGCAGGGGATTAAACAAGTTTCATCCGGTTCCTACCAGGATGTCAGCACTATCTGGATAGAATTTAATACCAATGTTGAAGTTCAGCAGGCCCTGCAGGATACTAAAGACCGTGTAGACAAATCCAGGTCAGAATTACCGAATGATCTGGAAACTGATCCACTTGTAATGGATATTAACTTCTCAGAATTCCCGATTATGAATGTGAACTTATCGGGCGATTACAGCATGCGGGACCTGAAGCGTTACGCGGAGATCCTTCAGGATGAATTTGAAGGCCTGGGCGAGATTTCAGAGGTAAGTATCAGGGGTGTGGAGGAACGGGAAATCCAAATTGATGTGGATCCTTTCAAGCTGGATGCTGTTGGATTGACATTCGAAGACATAGCCCTGGCTGTCCAATTTGAAAATATTACAATTGGAGCAGGGGAATTTACAGCCGATGAAACCCGTCGTATCATCCGCACCGTTGCCGATTTTGAAAACATAGACCAGATTTCCAACACAATCATTAAGGTAACCAACGGCAAGCCTGTATACATACGTGATGTGGCAACTGTTGTTGATGGCTACAAGGAACAGGCAACAATTGCCCGTTTAAATGATAAACCGGTAGTGACGCTTTCAGTAGTAAAAAAAGCCGGTGAAAATATACTTGAAGCATCGGAAAAGGTAAAACAGGTTATTAACAATCAGCGTGATCAGGGCTACATTCCCCAAAATCTTGAAGTAATTACCACCGATGACATGTCCTTTTATATACGCGATGAAATACAGAACCTTGAAAACAGCATTATACTTGGGATGATCCTGGTAGTATTTATCCTTTTTCTGTTCCTGGGATTCCGTAATGCACTCTTTGCCGGTCTGGCAATACCTATGTCAATGTTTCTGTCTTTCATTATCCTTCAGCAGTCGGGGGTAACCCTCAACAACATGGTGCTCTATTCCCTCATCCTGGCATTAGGAATGCTGGTTGATAATGCCATTGTGGTAGTTGAGAATGTTTACCGGCTATACAATTCAGGATATTCGGTGCTTTCTGCTACAAAAAGAGGTGTCAGTGAAATAGCCTACCCCATCATAACATCTACACTGACTACCCTTGCAGCATTTTTCCCACTTCTATTATGGGAAGGAATGGTGGGGCAGTTTATGAGAGTATTACCACAAACACTTATTGTAGTTTTGGCTTCTTCGCTGTTTGTGGCTCTTATACTAAATCCGGCTTTCATATCGTCATTCATGAGAATTGATGACATAAATGCAAAACTAAACGTAAAAAAGACCCTGAAAAGAGCCGGAATCTTTCTGATCGTTGCAGCACTATTTTATTTTGCCCGCATCTGGCTTTTGGGAAATATATTGGCAACTGTTGCTTTAATAATGGTGCTTAATCTCATAGTATTGCGTCCTCTGGCCCGCTGGTTTCAAAACCGCTTCCTGGTTTGGATGGAAAAGATGTATACACAGCAGCTCAGGCATGCCCTTACTGGTTTCTGGCCACATGTATATTTTGGAGGAACAGTTTTGTTACTTATCTTTTCGGCTTATTTTTATTTCTTCCTAAGCAATCCGAAGGTAGTATTTTTTCCTGATACCGATCCTCAGACCATTTTTGTAACTATGGAACTACCAGTGGGTACTTCACTTGAAAAAACAGATGAAGTTTCAGATGAAGTTGAAATGATTATTAAGGAAACGCTGGAGCCGTTTAGTCATATTGTGAAGTCAGTCACCACAAATGTTGGTGTCGGCATGGGAGGTACATTTGAAAACGATGTCAGCCCAAATAAATCACTTACATCCATATCCTTTCTTGAGTATAAATTTCGGGAAGACATAAGCACCGCCAAGATCATGCAGAAAATCACTGAAGAACTGCATGGATTTGTTGGAGCCAAGATTTATGTAGATAAGGAAGAAAACGGACCTCCTACCGGACCTCCCATAAATATCGATATCTCGGGTGATGAGTTTAACCAGCTGGTTCGCATTTCAGAAGATTTCATTCAACTGATTAAAGAAGATAACATTGCTGGTATCGATGAGTTAAAGCTCAACATAAATGTAAATCAGCCCGAGATGGTGGTAAATGTAGATCGTGAAACAGCAAGGCTTTATGAGTTATCAACCCAACAGATAGCCATGGCTTTTCGAAATGCGCTTTACGGTTATGATGCCGGAACATTAAAGGACGGAGAAGAAGAGTACGATATTTTTATCAGGATGGCTGAACCCTACCGGAATGATGTATCAACTCTGATGAACCAGAAGTTAGTTATAAACGACAATAAAATACCAATTTCAGCTGTTGCTGATTATGAGTACTCCTCCACCTACGATAAAATAACCCGGATCGATAATAAAAGAACCATAACCATAACTTCAAATGTGGTGGAAGGTTTTAATGCAAACCAGATCAACCAGCGCATACGCCAGATAGTGGATGATTACGAGATGCCCAATGGGTACATGTATGCATTTACCGGAGAACAACAAGAGCAGGATGAGAGCAGTGAGTTTTTGTTATTTGCACTATTGATATCGGTAGCCATAATAATGATCATCCTGGTTACCCAGTTCAACTCATTAATCCGGCCGCTAATTATTATTGCAACGGTAATATTCAGTACAATTGGCGTATTTCTTGGCCTTGGTATTTTCAATATGGAGTTTGTTGTGATTATGACCGGTGTGGGGATTATTTCACTTGCAGGAATTGTGGTCAACAACGGAATTGTACTAATCGATTACATCGACCTGGTTAGAATACGTAAACGTGAAGAACTGGGATTACCCGAAGATGCCTTTCTGCCAAAGAAAGTTCAGATTGAGGCCCTTGTAGAAGCAGGAAGAACACGTTTACGGCCCGTATTATTAACTGCCATAACCACTGTACTTGGGTTAGTTCCACTGGCTATCGGGTTAAACTTTAACTTTTTCACTCTTTATACCCGGTTCGATCCTCAAATAACCATGGGAGGAGAAAGTGTGGCGTTTTGGGGTCCTATGTCGTGGACAGTGATATTCGGTTTAACATTTGCAACATTCCTTACCCTGCTACTGTCACCAGTAATGTACATGCTTACAATCCGTATCAACTACCGGATTAAAAAGTGGACTGGAACACTTCCTGCCGTTAATCAGAAAAAATAATTTATATATAAATAAATGCCCGGGAAGAATCATGATCATTCCTCCCGGGCATTTATACTTAAATCATTTAAACCAGCGAATCGCCCTTTTGTATCCTCACATCGGTGACAAACTGCTTTATCTGTTGCTCATCTTCCTTGCGGCATATCATGAGCGTATCGTCTGATTCAGCTACTATATAACCATCAAGTCCCTGCAGCACTGCCACTTTTTCTTCTGTTATATTGATAATGCAATTGCTCGTGTCGTAAGTAAGTACATTTTCCCCATTTATCACATTTCCCCGTATATCCTTCTGTTTGTTATCATAAAGCGAGCCCCATGTCCCCAGATCACTCCACCCAAAATCGGCTGTAAGAACATATACGTTTTGTGCTTTTTCCATAATCCCATAATCGATGGAAATGCCTTGACATTCGGAATAGGTTTTATTTATAAAATGAACTTCGTCTTCAGTATTGTAAAGTTTTTCACCTTTGGCAAATAATGAGTATATATCGCTTAAATGTGTTTCAAATGCTGCATTTATGGAAGATAACGACCAGATGAAGATTCCGGAATTCCAAAAGAACTCTCCGCAATCGACAAATATTTTTGCCATTTCCAAATCAGGTTTTTCAGTAAAGGTTTTCACCTTGTAGAGGTTATCAAATTCGTTGAACTGAACTCCTTCCTTAACCTGGATATACCCATACCCCGTTTCCGGCCGGCTGGGCTTGATACCAAGAGTAAGCAGGGCATCGTTCTTTTCTATGAATTCAAGCCCCTTCATAATCTGTCGCACGAATTCCTCTTCCTTAATAATTAAATGATCGGACGGAGCAACAATAAGGTTTGCCTGAGGATTTTTTAACTTGATTTTATGAATCGCATAAGCTACGCATGGAGCAGTATTCCGTCGCAGGGGTTCAAGCAGTACCTGCTCATCATTCAGCTCCGGAAGCTGTTCTTTTACCAGGTTTTTATATCTGACACTGGTCACAATTAAAATATTTTCTTTTGGAATAAAGGTTGCAAAACGTTCAACTGTTTGCTGTAATAAGGTTTTCCCTGTACCAAGAATATCAAGAAATTGTTTGGGGCGGCCCTGCCGGCTTAATGGCCAGAAACGGCTGCCAACACCTCCGGCCATGATTACGCAGTAATTATTACTCATCTAATTATTTTTCTTTTATCAGCAAATTTATCAATTTAGTGGATTAATGATGCCAAGCCTGTTACCACTTTTTCTAACAACGTCATTTAATGGTGAATGTTTCATATAAGCTATTATTGTTGTAATTTTAGCCTCAGTATTCCAACGAGTGCTACAAATATAAAGAACCTCAAAAGCAGGACATGGTTTATGCAGGTTGTAATTTGAATAATTTTTATAGATCATACTTCTAAACGATTTTTAAAATACCGTAGAAATGAAATTTTTTTTCCATGTAGGTCAGTATTTTTACATGCTTAAAAAGGTATTTAGCAAGCCTGAGAAGCACAAAATGTACATCCGGCAGCTTTTCCATGAAATTGATTCCCTTGGAGTAAATTCAATATGGTTGGTAATTATTATCTCTGTATTCATTGGTGGTATTATGGTCATTCAGTTTGCCTACAGTATGGCGAACCCATTGTATCCTAACACTTTGGTAGGACTGGGCACAAGAGACACACTTATACTGGAATTCTCTTCCACTATGATGGCCCTGATACTTGCAGGTAAAATTGGTTCTAATATTACATCCGAAATTGGTACCATGAGGGTAACCGAGCAGATCGACTCCCTTGAAATAATGGGTGTCAATTCAGCCAGCTATCTCATCCTGCCCAAAATCATAGCAGTAGTATTAATATTTCCATTTCTGTACATTATAAGTGTATTCTTTGGACTGCTTGGAGGATTGATAACAGGTCCGATTGCCGGTGTAATTACTGCAGCCGATTACATTGCAGGAATACAATGGTTATTTTACCCTTACTATGTTACCTTTTCTATCATTAAAACGCTATTCTTTGGATTTCTTGTGGCGTCAGTACCTGCATATTTTGGGTATCATGTGCAGGGGGGAGCCCTCGATGTTGGTAAAGCCAGTACCCTGGCTGTAGTAAATACAAATGTCCTTATTCTATTATTCGACTTAATATTAACCCAATTGTTGCTGACATGATAAAAGTAAAAAACATATATAAATCATTTGATGGAGAAACCATTCTTAAAAATGTTTCTACGCAATTCGATCCGGGAATTACCAATCTGATTATTGGCCGAAGCGGATCAGGAAAAACTGTATTGGTAAAGTCGATTCTTGGTTTATATGAAATTGATAAGGGGGAAATATGGTATGGCGATATAAACCTTACCCGGATGCCTGAGAAAGATCGAAAAAAAATGCGCAGCGAAATTGGAATGGTTTTTCAGGGGGGAGCTCTGTTCGACAGTCTTTCAGTAGAGGCAAATGTCAGGTTTCCCCTGGATATGTTTACCAACAAAACACCCAAAGAGAAACAGGAAAGAGTTGAATTTTGTCTCGATCATGTTAATATTGAACCAATTGCATATAAGTTATCTCCCAGCGAAATCAGCGGAGGGATGCAGAAAAGGGTAGCCATTGCCCGTGCAATTGCTCTCAATCCCAAATACCTGTTTTGCGATGAACCAAACTCAGGCCTCGATCCTGAAACGTCCACTGTTATCGATCAACTCATTCAAAACCTTACAAAGGAATTTAATATGACAACCATTATTAATACCCACGACATGAATTCCGTGATCGAAATTGGAGAATTTGTTCTATTTATATCTAAAGGTGAGGTTGCATGGGAAGGTACCAACAAAGAAATTTTACACACCGAAAACAAAAAACTAAATGACTTCATTTTTGCGAATAAACTCTATGCGCAACTGAAAAAGGAAGGTGAAAATAAATAAGACATTATTCTAAAATAATTTTTACTTTTAAACATTATTTCAATACCACCTCAAAAAATAAACCAATGAAAGTTGTTATAATGTTATTCACCCTAACTATGTTTGTGTTTTCCTCCAGGTCACAGGAATACCAGTATGTTTCATTTCCCGATAGTAATTCAGTATGGAGTGAATACTACTGGTCCTCAGAATCACCCGCAGTATATAATAAATTTGCACTGTTTAATGAAGACACTTTAATCAATGGCATCACGTACAAAAAGTTGTTTCATACCGCTAACCATTCTTCCATAACTCCTGAAAACAGTTCCTGTATTGGAGGAATCAGGGAGGATAGTCTGAATCGGGTATTTGCCAGCATTTCCATTGGCGGGTTTGTTACCCCCGAAACACAGGAAATTCTGTTGTACGACTTTAACCTGAATGAAGGTGATACCATAAGGAGGTATATTTCGGATAAGGTAACTGCCAATTTTTCTGCTGATTTTTTAGTTGTAGAAGATATCGATACAATCGAGATCAACAATTCCACAAGAAAAGTTTTTAGCTTTTTAAATTATCCATGGACCCGCTGGATTGAAGGTATAGGTAATGCACAGGGACTTGCATTCCCTTCAGGTGATTTGACCACAGGTGGCGATAACAGCGAACTGATTTGCATGCACCAGAACGATACCCTGATGTATTTTAATGACGAATACGAAGGCTGTGTGCCTCAATTTGTGATCGACAATGTTGCCATCCTCCCAAATTATGAGATAAAGGTTTATCCGAACCCTGTTTACGGGGGCAGTGTTCATTTTGAAAATTTGCAATTTGAAACCTTTGAGCTATACGATGCCCATGGTCAACTAACCCGGAAGAATACTATTCATGGATCAACTAAGTTCGTATTGGATGCATCAGAATTAACACCCGGTATTTATACATATCGTTTAATTACAATAGGCCTGATACCCACTCAGGGAAAACTAATCGTGCAATAGTATTTTTAAATTCTTATACATTTTCTTTTCCGGTTATTTTTCAAATTTAGAATTTTTATCCCCAATATGTTGAAAGAAACCCTCACCATTACTACATTTGTGAGCGGGCTGTTAAATTTTACCAAAAAACAGGCACAGCCTGAGTATGCTGCAATATATGTAAATGTGAAATAAGTAAACAACCATATCAGGAATTGAAAGAATTACAAAAATCAGTTGGGATGGACCCAAAACCGCTTAAAATACTGGGCATCGACCCGGGAACAACCATTACCGGTTACGGGTTGATTGAAATACGCAACAATCAGCCGGTCATTCTGAATATGGGAACTCTGATACCGGCGAAGTTTTCGGACCATTACCAGCGGCTGAAGCACCTGCACGAGCGGGCGTTGCACCTGGTTGAAGAGTACCGTCCCGATATAATGGCCATTGAAGCGCCTTTTTACGGAAAGAATGTGCAGTCGATGTTAAAGCTTGGCCGCGGGCAGGGAGTGATTATGGCAGCAGCACTTTTTCATTCAGTACCCATCTGCGAGTATGCCCCGCTGCTGGTTAAGCAGTCGATCACAGGCATGGGCCGAGCTTCCAAGCAACAGGTAGCCTATTTCCTTGAAAAGGTGTATCACCTCACCGAACTCGACCATGGGCTTGATGCCACTGATGCCGTTGCAGTTGCCATCTGCCATTTTATCCAGCAGGGTAAACCGCAAAAAAACAAGGAATATAAAAACTGGGGCGAGTTTGTAAAGAAAAACCCGGGAAGGGTGGTATAATTTTCTGTATATTTATTTAGTAGTAAAATATTACGTTTAATGATTCCGTAAACCTGATTTTAATTTGAAATATCATGAATGCAAAGAATTTTATTTATTGGCTTCAACTAACCCTTTATTCTATTTTGCTGGCGTTTATAATTCCTGTCGTATTTAAATGGATTCACACCCATAACCTTGTAATAACTGCAAAAGGGATAGAAGATGCCTTGTTTTTCGGAATCTTAATTCCTTTTATGATATTCATGACGAAAAATGTCAAAAATGATTTTTTCAATGCATTTGTTGCCTTGTTAACAATTTTCACCCTCTTTTTATTCCTGCGCATAGGTTACTTGTTTTAGATAAGCAGGTCGCTGGTTGTTAATGTCTGTGCAATCACCACTTATAAAATCCGGAAGTGCTGAATAAATACTTCCGGAATTAGTAGCTTATGATTTACCGGAAACTTTTCCCTGTAAGGTACAAGAAAATTCAGTTATATTTATTCCTGGTTATCTTTATATTTTCTTCGAGGTTTCTTCGAGGTTTCTTCGTATCAAATTCGCGATATTACGAATTTGATACGAAGAAACATCATAGATACTACGAATCAGGTTCGAAATTAAATAGAACCTGGTAAGTAGAAGGAATTGTCGGATGTAGTTAAAATCAATAATGAAATTACATGGATCAATAAAAACCCAACAGTTTGGCAACAGGCCCGGAAGTACCATCTGTTCAGCAGACTGCTATAAAACTGCCATTTTATAAAAGTACAGCTACCATGGTTGAAAAAAGCAGCAATAAATTTCTGAAACAGATTTTTATACTATCTTTGCGGCCACATTTTTAAAAAATAATTTTAGAATTATGCCAGCAAAAATGAGATTAGCGCGGCATGGCCGCAAACGTTATGCTTACTACCACATTGTGGTAGCAGATAGCAGGGCGCCACGAGATGGCAGGTACATTGAAAGGATTGGCACATACAATCCCAATACGAATCCTGCTACAATAGATCTCGATTTCGACAAGGCTTACGACTGGCTTGTAAAAGGTGCCCAACCTACCGACACCGTTAAGAACATTTTGTCTTACAAAGGTGTACTCTACAAAAAACACCTCATGGGTGGAGTAAAAAAAGGAGCTTTCAGTGAAGAGGATGCTGAAAAGAAACTGGACAAATGGCTGACCGAAAAAGATGCTCAGATTCAGGCTAAGAAAGAACAGCTTGAAGGAAAAGAGAGCGAAGCCGTTAAAAAACAGTTAGCAGCAGAAGCTAAACTAAGGGAAGCAAAGGAAGCTGCAATTGCATCGCGAAATGCTGAACTTGCTGCTGAAGCAAAAGCTGCAAAAGCAAAAGAAGCAGGAGAAGAAGCCCCTGCAGAGGCAGAACCTGAAGCTCAGGCTGAAGAAAAAGCTGCTGAAGAAACAGTAACTGAAGCTCCGGCTGAAGAGAAAACCGCTGAAGTACCTGCTCCTGAAAAGGCAGAACCAAAAGCTAAAGCAGAAGAAGAAGTTGCTGAAGAAACAGTAACTGAAGCTCCGGCTGAAGAGAAAACCGCTGAAGCACCTGCCCCTGAAAAGGCAGAACCAGAAGCTAAAGCAGAAGAAGAAGTTGCCGAAGAAAAAGCTGCTGAAGCTCCGGCTGAAGAGGAAACTGCAGAAGCGCCTGCCCCTGAAAAGGCAGAACCTGAAGCTGAGGCAGAAGAAAAGGTTGCTGAAAAGAAAGCACCTGAAGCTCCGGCTGAAGAAGAGGCTGCTGATGCACCTGCCACTGAAAAGAAAACGGATGAAAGTGAAGAAGCACCAAAGGATAAGGGCGCCGAATCTTAAAAGAACTATTTCAACCGAAAATAAAACCACTCTGCAATTTGCAGGGTGGTTTTTTTTTGTCAGCCTGACCATGTTTTGCCTATCTTTGTAAGTAATGGAAACAATACCGAAATCAGATTGCCAAAAAATTGGCTTTATCCGCAAAACACACGGCGTACAGGGAGAGCTGGCACTTGAATACGAATCCGAATTTGAAGAATCGGTGGCTGAAGCAAATCTTTTCTTTTTGGAAATTGATGGACTGCTGGTTCCTTACTTTGTTGCCACAGACGGCCTCCGGTTTAAATCGGGCAAAACCGCCCTGGTGCAGTTCGACTGGATCGAAAATGAAAGTCAGGCCCGACAACTGGTTGGAAACCCGGTTTACCTGTTTAATGATGAAATTATTGAAGAAGCTGTTGAAAGTTCCATTTCCCAATTTCTGGGTTACCACCTGCAGGATGAAAACTCGAAGGAAATAGGAGTGATTACAGCAGTTGACAACTATTCGGGAAATGTGGTTTTTACACTGAATGTAAATAATGGCGAAGTGCTGGTGCCATTCAATGAAAAGTTGCTTATGGAGTTGGATGATGATAATAAAATTATCAGGCTACGGCTTCCTGAGGGTTTGCTGGATTGACAACTTCACAAAAATTACTGTTGACATAAATAACTTAATTTTATAAATTTCTCATAGAAGAGGATAAATTTCCTGCTGAAGTGAAACCTTGGGTAATTTCATGCGTCTTTACAATAACTTATTATTTTAAAAACAAGCAAAAAAAAATTACTATGAGAACAAAACAACTGCTATTTTCTGTATTTGCCCTGGTATTTCTATACTCAAATGTAACTTTGGCAGAAGAACAAGTGCGGGATGTATCTTCCTTTTCAGCTGTTTCATTAAAAGTTTCAGGCACAGTTTACCTTAAACAGGGAAGCCAGCAAAGTGTGCGGGTAGAAGCAAGTGAATCCACACTGGAAGAACTTATCACCGAAGTGAAGGACCGTACCCTTGTTATCCGGTTCAAAAGCAACAACTTTTTTTGGCGCAGTTTTAATCACAGTAAAATTGAAATTTATGTAACTGTTCCCGATATTGAAGCATTATCGGTATCCGGCTCGGGTAACATTGAAAGCGGTAACATAAAATCACGGATTATTGATTTTACAGTAAGTGGAAGCGGAGATATATCCATTAATAGCCTGGACTCAGAACGGGTGAAGGCTACCATCTCGGGGTCCGGTAATATTCGCCTGAATGGCGGCGGTGCCGGGGAATTTACCACTACGATATCAGGTTCCGGCGGCATAAAAGCAGTGGATTTTGAAGCTGAAAATGCCAATATACAGGTTTCCGGCTCGGGAGGCTGCACACTTACAGCCCTCAAGTCGCTAAAAGCCCGTGTTTCAGGGTCGGGAGGAATTGCCTATAAAGGAAGCCCACAGCTCGATACAAATGTTTCAGGTTCAGGCAGGATAAAAAAATTGTAATTTTATACTGCATATAAATAAATTCCTTAAATTTCCTTTAGTTTTCCATTCGGGCAGAATAATTTCAGCCAGTGGAGAATAAATAACTTAAAACTTAAATCATTCACTATGGTAATTCTACAGGAATTTAAGAAATTTGCAATCAAGGGAAATGTTCTCGATTTAGCAGTAGCGGTAATTATTGGCGCTGCATTTGGTAAAATAATCTCATCGTTTGTAAACGATATTCTGATGCCGCCTTTAGGTTTGCTGCTGGGAGAAAGGGATTTCAGCAATATGCGTGTTATTTTGAAGCAGGCACAGCTACCTGTTATTGACAACGAACAGGTTATTGTACCAGCCGTGGCCGAAGTATCAGTCAGATACGGGTTATTTATCAATAACATTTTGGATTTTTTGATTGTAGCTTTTGCCATATTCATGGTCATAAAAGCTTTTAATTCAATGAAACGTAAAGAAGCAGCCAAACCTGCGGCGGTGCCGGCACCTACCCGTGAAGAAATTCTGCTTACTGAAATCAGGGATCTTTTAAAAAAATAAAATCATTTACGAATGATATCAATTCTTCCGCCCGGCCAAAGTTTTATAATACCCGGTGGCCGGGCGGAAGTAGTATCATTTTGCCTGTATTCAACTATATAATCCACCTGACTTTTTATTTCTTCTGAGATATCGTCGAAAAATTCGGGTGATTTTTCCCCACTTACATTTGCCGGGGCAGATACAATTGGCCTGCGGAATCGTTGTAACAGCTGCATGGTAAATTCCTCCTTGGTAAAACGTATAGCAATACTGCCGTCTTCAGTCAGCAGGTTGGGGGCCATATTTTTAGCATCAGGGAAAATTATTGTTAAGGGAGTTGTACTAATTTCCACCAGCTCCCAGGCAATTTCCGGTACTTCATTCACATAACGTTCAAGTAGTGCCGGATTTTCCATTAATACTACACTGTTTTTGGGATCTTCCTGTTTCATGATGCGGTATATTCTTTCCACTGCTTCAACACTGGTTGCGTCACAACCAATGCTCCAGGAGGTATCGGCAGGATATAATATAACCCCACCTTTCTTTAATACCTCTACCGCCTTTTTAATATCGTTTTGCATCGTTCTCCTTTATAATTTTAGCGTACAGTGAATCTAATTTTTCAGCATATGTTTCAGGATGAAACTGTTGTGCCCTCAGATTACCTTTTTCAATCAGTTGGTTCCTTAAACCTTCATCTTTAAGAAGCAATGAGATTTTCTTACCGATATCTTCATGACGGGCAGGGTTACACAGAATGGCAGCATCACCAGCCGTTTCAGGCAGCACCGAAACTGTAGAAGTTATTACAGGGCAACCGCTGGCCATGGCCTCGATAACCGGTAGCCCAAACCCTTCAAATACGGATATATAAACCGACAGCGCTGCACACTGATACATTCCTGCAAGATCCTTCTCAGGTATATCACTATAAAAAGTTGCCTGCGCTTCCATATTATTTTCAGACAGGAACCGTTTTAATTTGGAGGCATAAGAAGTGGATTTGCCAACGAAAACAACATGCACATCTAAACCCGCCGATTGAACTGCCTTCAAAATAGCCAGCTGGTTCTTTCTGGGTTCCAGTGTACCCACTGTCAAAATGAATTTTTCAGGCAAGTTGTACTTCCTGATTAGCTTTTCAGCACTTTGCCTTTCAAAAAAAACAGGGGCAACAGGTTGATAAATTAATTCTGTTTTTTCAGGAGGTACATGAAAAAAAGTTAACAAATCATTTTGAGTCTGTTTGCTAATAACGATGATTTTACTGGCTGATTTACAGGCATGCTTTACCTTTTTAAAATATATTTTCCGATCGACCGGCTTATAAAATTCAGGGTACCGCATAAATACCACATCGTGAATGGTAACCACCGAAGGGATATCGCTCTTACGGATCCCCTTCGGGAGTTCATTGCTAAGACCGTGGAATATATCCACTTCGTGCCTTTTGGCGAGGGTTACAAGAAAAAAGCTTCTCCAGAACGAATTCAGTTTTTTCACCACAAAGTTCTGGGGAGAAACCACCTTGAAATGTTTGTATTCTTCAAACAGCTGCTCTTTTATTTCCGGGGTAAACAAAATGTAGTCGTTGCCAGGAAAAAAGTTCCGGAGCGAATTAAGCGTATTACGGCTGTAGTTTCCCAGGCCGGAGGCATTTAAAAAAGCACGTTTTGCATCGAAACCAATTCTCATGGATTTATTATTGCCTGTTTTATATTCACGTTGATAAGACTTTTAATAACCGAAAATACAAAAAAGGCCGGGTTTGAACCCAGCCTCAATCAGCTATTTTTCATTTACTAGTTTTTCAACCTCAAACAGAAAACGTTTCATATTATTTTCTAAAACTCATTCTGCATAGATTCCGGATTTTAAGGCATCGGTAATTAACGGATGTTTCCCCCAAATTGTATTTTTGATTTCTTTCTCAGAAATAATTTTTGAATCCACCAGGATTTCATAATCTACTGAGATATTATAACAAACATCCCTGACAATACTTTTCTCTTTCCATGAAAGTGTTTCATCTGTTAAAATTAAGACATCCAGGTCTGACCAGGCATTCCCTTCATTTCTTAACCAGGAACCAAAAAGGATTACCTGAATAATACTTTCACCTAAAACATCTTTCAGATCTTTTTTTAATTGATTTAATATTTTGATTTTCTCAGACATAAAGCAAAATTACAAAAAAAGGCCGGATTAAATATTCCAGCCTTTTGTATTTTATTTGGTTGCAGTTTATGATTTAAAAACTACAAGACCATTAAAGTCAAGTGTTGCGAAATAATCTTCTGTAGTTTCGGCCCTTCTGATCTGTTTTACCTCACCGTTTTCACGTAGCAGCAATTCAGCAGATTTCAGTTTGCCGTTGTAGTTGAAACCCATGGCATGCCCATGCGCACCGGCATCGTGTATCACCATTATGTCGCCGGGTTCAACTCCCGGCAGCATGCGGTCGATGGCAAACTTGTCGTTGTTTTCACACAGCGATCCGGTTACATCGTACTTTTGCGTTTGGGGCTGGCTTTCCTTTCCAACAACGGTAATATGATGGTAAGCTCCATACATCCCCGGCCGCATCAAATTGACCATGGATGCATCGAGGCCGGCAAACTGTTTATAGGTATTTTTAATATGCTGGACTCGCGCAACCAGGTATCCGTAAGGGCCGGTTATAGCACGCCCCAGTTCAAAGAATATTTTCAGCGGGGCCAGACCATTGCCTTCAATTTTTTCCTGGTAAAGCTTTCTAATTCCTGCACTCACATATTCCAGATCAACTGCTTTTTCACCCGGTTTATAAGGGATGCCAACTCCTCCGCCCAGATTGGCAAAGCTGATTTTCACGCCGGCTTTTTCATATACCTCAACAATAAGGTTGAACAGCAACTCAGCAGTTTCAATGAAATAATCAGGGTCCAGTTCATTGGATGCGACCATGGTATGAACACCAAAATTCTTAACGCCTTTGCTTTTTAGAATGCGATAGCCTTCGATAATCTGCTCGTGAGTGAACCCGTATTTTGCTTCCTCCGGGTGTCCGATAATCAGGTTACCCTGCTTCAGGTCGCCGGGATTGTAACGCATACAGATGGTTTCCGGGAGGCCTACATTCTTTTCCAGGTATTCAATATGCGAGATGTCATCGAGGTTGATAATGGCACCCAGTTCTCTGGCAGCCTTAAATTCACTGGCAGGGGTATCGTTCGAGGTAAGCATTATTTCATCGCCGCGCATTCCCACCCGTTTGGCCAGTTCAAGTTCAGCCTCGGAACTGCAATCGATGCCAAAGCCTTCTTTCCTTAAAATCTTCATCAGGTAAGGATTGGGCGCGGCTTTTATGGCATAATATTCCTTAAAGCCTTCGTTCCATTCAAACGCTTTTTTAAAACGTCGGGCATTTTCACGGATGGCCTTTTCATCGTATATATGAAAAGGAGTTGGGAACTTCTCAATAATTCTCTCAATTTCTTCCTTTGAAAAAGGTAAACTTCTCTCTGACATGTTATTTTTTTGATTTTAGACCATACAAATGTAGTATATGGTCAAGATATAATGGAATAATTCTAAATAAAGAGGTGGAATCTTATCGGAGAATTAAAATTCCGGCTTAATTATATCAGCTCAGCCACGAGCTCCCTGCTCAGATAACCGCTTGCAATTTCTCTCACATCACCGGTCATTCTCATACTCCAGTCTTCATCGGTTTCAATTTTCAGTTCACCCCCGGGCATTTTAACAATCAGATGGCGTTGAGCCAAACCTTTTTTCACCAATACAGCCGCCACTGCACACGACGAGCTGCCCGAAGCCAGTGTCCATCCGGCACCCCGTTCCCAGATCATCACCTCAACTTCGGAAGGGGAGATTACTTTAGCATATTGAACATTAATACGTTTCGGAAAAATAGGGTTGTTCTCAATCTGTGGTCCGAAAGTTCTGACTTCTTTTTCATCGAGGTTTTCCGTCAGGATTACGCAGTGGGGATTACCTACTGATACACAGTTAATCAGATAATCCTTGTACTCGAGATGCAGTGTCTCATCGATGCATTCCTCCTTTTCACTCTTAACAGGAATAAGATCGGATTCAAAAATAGCCTTTCCCATATCCACTTTTACGGCTTTTGCCTTGCCATTTTTCTCCTGGATTATTTCTGCCTGCACCAACCCACCCATGGTCTCAATAGTAAAGCGCCTTGATTTGGCAAACTGGTAATCATAAAGGTATTTGGCAAATATACGCAGGCCATTGCCGCTTTTTTCGGCCTCCGACCCGTCGGGATTTAAAATGCGTAAGCCAAAATTGGCGTTGAAACTGGGTACTTTTAAAAGTATACCATCGGAGCCAATACCAAAATGCACATCGCAAATCTTACGAATGGCTCCTTCATTTAGCTCAAAGCCAATGTCTGCTTTATTCAATACAATATAATCGTTTCCCAGCCCATGGGATTTTACAAAGAAATTCTGCATGATGAACTATTTAATTTTACAAAAGTATTAAACATCGTACAAAATCCTTTAGCTTAAGCAATCGAATTCTTTGCCTCCCGATTTATTTTTAACTTTGCCTTCATAAAATCAAATATTTCATTCCAATAATCCTGTGTCGAACCGGTTTGCAGAACAGAAATTAAAGTAAAATATATGGCAAAAATTAACGAAAACTACCTGAAGCTTCAGGCTGGTTATTTATTTCCTGAAATTGGGAGAAGAGTGACAGAATTTGTGAATGAACACCCGGATAAAAAAGTAATTAAAATGGGTATAGGCGACGTTACCCAACCATTGCCGCCCAGTATAGTTAAGGCTTTCCACGAAGGTGTGGAAGAGATGGCCAAAGCCGAAACCTTTAAGGGGTATGGGCCGGAACAAGGTTACGCTTTTTTACGTGAGGCTATAGCTAAAAATGCATACCAGGATAATGGTATCGACATACCGGCAGGCGACATTTTCATTTCCGACGGTTCGAAATGCGACACCGGAAACATACAGGAAATCTTCGGGAACAGCAATAAAATTGCTATCTGTGACCCGGTTTACCCGGTATATGCCGACACAACAGTTATGTCGGGCAAAACAGGTGAATTCGATGCAGGTTACTATAATGGTATCATTTACATGCCCTGCACAAAGGAAAACGGTTTTACGCCCGATCTGCCTGTTGAGACGCCCGACCTGATTTTCCTCTGCTTTCCGAATAATCCTACAGGGACAGTAGCCACTAAAGATGAGTTGAAAAAATGGGTTGATTTCGCCACAAAAAACAAAAGCATTATTTTATACGATGCCGCATACGAGGCATTTATCACCGAAGAAGATATCCCTCATTCCATTTATGAAATTGAAGGAGCAAAAAAAGTAGCTATCGAATTCCGCAGCTTTTCCAAAACAGCCGGGTTTACAGGAACACGCTGTGCATATACAGTAGTGCCTGAAGAGCTGATGGCTTACGACGGCGAAGGCCGGGCGCATTCGGTTAAACGGCTATGGAACCGCAGGCAATCGACAAAGTTTAACGGAGTTTCCTACCCTGTACAGAAAGCGGCAGCCGCTGTTTACTCAGAAGAAGGAAAGAAAGAGGTTGCTGAAATAGTTGCTTATTACCTTGAAAATGCCCGTATCATGAAGGCAAGCCTTGCCGATGCAGGCTATGAGGTGTTTGGTGGAATTAATGCTCCTTACATATGGGTGAAGACAAAAAACCACATGAGTTCGTGGGACTTTTTCGATAAAGTGCTGAATGAAGCCAATGTGGTGGGCACACCCGGGTCAGGGTTTGGACCTGCAGGCGAAGGATACTTCCGTTTTTCAGCATTTGCCGATCGCGATAGTACCATTGAAGCCATGGAACGAATAAAAAATCTAAAATAAAGAAATGAACAGGCATACTCTGTACTCCAAGGGGTATGCCTGTCTTCTCCTGTCGGGCTTTTGCTTTTTGTTCACCAACTGCCCTGCTTCTTTTAAAATATTTACCAACGCATTACTCACTTTCCATGACATATTTAAGCAGGTTATCAACGCACTGCCTACTGCAGCAAATACCGTATTTCGGATAAGGGTATAGCATGCCATAGGGAGTTGTGCAAAGATATTTCCCTGAAAATAAGCCTGCATAATTGCAACGACAAAAAGAAGCAGGCGGGCATAAAAAGGCTGCAGACCATAATTTCAGGTAACCAACACTCATCGAGCCGGTAATAGGCAAAACAATCTTAAAATATCAGCACCTTAGAAGTTCGAGAATAAATATGGCATTGATATTAAGCCAATGGCTGCACCTAAACAGGTTAATAAGGTGCCTTTGCTGCTTTGCTGAACGATTATTCCCAATTATGATGAAAAAAAATTATTAATATATATTTTTGCCCTACTAATTGATAGAAAAACAATTATAAATGACAAAGATGAACGGCTTCCGTAAATTTCTGCCCGATGTGGGTGTAATCCTTTTCTTTATTGTTTTGACATATACTTACATGTTCCCGCTTATTGAAGGGAAAACAATTGAAATGGATGATATACAGCATTTCAAAGGCATGTCAAAAGAACTTGTTGATTATCGTGAAGAAACAGGAGAAGAAGCCGTATGGACCAACAGCATGTTTAGCGGAATGCCGGGCTACCTGATATCAGTTATTTATCCCGGAAATTTAACAAGGTACTTTCATGTCAATTTCCGTAACATTTTTGATAACGCCTCCTTCCTGATACTATACATGATAGGGTTTTACATCCTTATGCTAAGCATGAAATTTAACCGGTGGCTGAGTGTTGCCGGTGCCATTGCTTTTGCCTTCTCCTCCTATTTTATTATAATCCTTGGGGCCGGCCATACCTCCAAGGCTTTTGCCATTGCATACCTGGCCCCAGTGCTTGCAGGGGTTTTAATGGCTTTCCGGGGTAAATACCTGGCTGGCGGTTTGCTGTTTGCCGTAGCATTTTCGCTGGAGTTGCTGGCGGGACACCTTCAAATAACCTACTATGGATTCCTGATTATTGCCATTTATGGTTTGACTGAACTTATATATGCTGTCAGGGAAAAAACACTGCCGTCGTTTTTGAAAGCATTCCTATACCTGTTGGCAGGTGCTGTTATTGCAATTGGCATGAATTTCTCAAGGCTCTACACCACCTGGGAGTATTCAAAACATTCCATTCGGGGGCCCTCAGAACTGTCTGCCAAAAGTGAAGTTAAAACCAGTGGTCTGGATAAAGATTACGTGGTGCAGTGGAGCTACGGTATTGATGAAACCCTGACGCTCCTCATCCCAAACTATAAAGGCGGGGGTAGCCAGGTTAACCCCGGCATTGAATCGGAAAGTTTTGAGGCCCTGAGTGCCAACAGGGTTCAAAATCCCCGCCAGATTATTCAGTCAGTAAGTATGTACCATGGCGATCAACCCGGAACAGCAGGTCCGGTTTATGTTGGGGCCATAATTGTTTTTCTATTTGTTTTAGGCCTCTTCATAGTCAATGGAGTCTACAAATGGTGGCTGCTTGCTGCAACAATAGTGTCAATAGTCCTCTCATGGGGTGGGAACATAATGGGCCTGACAAGCTTTTTGCTTGACTACCTGCCCTTTTACAACAAATTCAGGGCACCCAGCATGACGCTTGTAATTGCACAGTTTACCATGCCCCTGTTGGGGTTTATCGTGCTTAATGATATCATTACAGGAAAGGTGGAAAAGAAAATCTGGCTGAATGGAATGAAATGGGCAATTATTATTACCGGTGGCCTGTCGTTGCTGTTTGCTGTATTGCCCGGGATCTCAGGCAGCTTTACCAATGCCACCGATGCCATGCGCTATCCCGAATGGTTGCTGGATAGTATTGTTGCCGATCGGAAAAACATGCTTCGTACTGATGCCTTCCGTTCGTTTTTATTCATTGCTTTTGCAGCTACAGCACTTTATTTATGGCATATTAAAAAATTAAAACTTACCCCATTTATAGCAATTCTCGGCTTATTAATACTGGTTGATTTATGGACAGTAGATAAAAGATACCTGAACAATGGCGATTTTGTACCGGAAAGGCAAGTTGAAAATCCGTTTGCCATAACCCCGGCAGACCAGGCCATATTACAAGATAATGATTTGTATTTTAGGGTACTGCCTTTGCCTAATCCGTTTCAGGATGCCCGTGCTTCTTATTTTCATAAAAATACAGGAGGTTATCATGCAGCTAAGCTTCGTCGTTACCAGGAAATGATCGATAACCATCTGCAGCCGGAAATACAGCAAATGGTAAGCGGGTTGCAAAGTGGTAAACGTATCGATTCAATCTTCATGCAGTTACCTGCTCTCAACATGCTCAACACCCGTTATGTTATCTACGATTTAAACCAGGCACCCCTCCGCAATCCGACAGCCCTTGGCAATGCATGGTTTGTATCGCAATTCAAAATGGTTGGAACTGCCGATGATGAAATTGCTGCCATTAAAGGGCTCAATCCATCTGAAACGGCTGTTGTGCATGAGCGGTTTGCAGAGCATGTTCAGGGAAAAACATTTCGAAAAGACAACAGTGGTTCAATCAGGCTTACCGAATACCAGCCTAATTACCTTAAATATGAAGTGAAGGCCGGTAGCGAGCAACTTGCTGTATTTTCGGATATCTATTATGAAGATGGCTGGAATGCATATATAGATGGCAATCCTGCCCCCCATTTCAGGGTAAATTATATTCTGAGGGCTATGGTAATACCAGCAGGTAATCATACCGTTGAATTCCGCTTCCATCCCAAATCATATTACAATGGGAATAAAGTGTCACTGGCCAGTTCAATATTGCTAATCCTGGCAGTTGTGGGGTATTTTATAACCGAAGCAAGGAAAAGAAAAAAGAAAACAGGAGGTATTCAAACTAAATGAATCAGAGGTTACCGGCTGATTTTTTCCAACGTGATGTTTTAACAGTAGCCCCCGAACTGCTTGGGAAAGTGCTTGTCCGCAGGTTCAGCGACGGGAATGAAGAAAGGTATGTCGTTACTGAAGTGGAAGCATACAGTGCACCTTATGATATGGCCTGCCATGCAAGCAAGGGAAAAACATCACGCACAGAAGTTATGTTTCGGGAGGGTGGACTGATATATGTCTACCTCATCTATGGAATTTACTGGATGCTTAACTTTGTAACAGGCAAAGAAGATGAAGCTTCAGCTGTTTTAATCAGGGGAGTGAAAGGCATATCGGGGCCGGGCCGCATAGGCAAGGCTCTCAGACTTGATAAAACCTTTTATGGTGAAAACCTGCATACATCTGATCGGCTATGGGTTGAAGATTCAACGATTCCACCAGCCTATGAATGTCTTCCCCGTGTGGGCATTAATTATGCTGGAGAACCTTGGGTAAGCAAACCCTGGCGCTATTTGGCAAACATCTGAAACTAATCCAGAATAAAACGGTTGTACAGCCATAATAATATTACAGCAAGCACGGCAACACCGGAATAAACATACCAAATATCGGATGGATTGTAATTCACCCACAGGTAATTTGTAAGCTCCCGAACCGTCATGCCCATTCTTTCAGCGGCCAATGCAATGTAGTCGTTTTTGGTAACCTCATCCGAAATTTCAGGCATAGATATTCCCCTGCGCTCAACTTCTTGTTGCAACAAATAAATATTATCGGCAATCCGTTCATACACTCCGCCTGAAAGCCAGCCTGCCAGCTGGTGACCGGCAGCTATGGGCAGAAAAGATGTACCCATATACAAAGCCTTCTTATCTTCGGGGGCAATGCGGCCCACATATTCGGTGAATTTTGGTGAACTGGCCATTTCACCAAGCGCAAACACCAGAAGACCGAGTAAGATCAGCCAGCTGTTTTGATTTGAAAACATCAGACTTAGTCCTCCAGCCAGCACCAATATGCCCCCCATCATGGCTGCCAGCGGACGAAACCGCATAACAAAGGCTGATACCATTAATTGAAAAATAATGATAAAAAATGCATCCATGCTTCCCAGGGTAACCGCTGTAATTGCTCCCTGCGGAGTTCCTATGGCTTCGGCAAGCCATGGCCAAACTGAATAAATGCCATCATATAGAGGGGATGTATCAACCCACTGCTCTACAAATACCGGAAACGAGTAATACAGCTGATTAAATGCAGTCCAGAACAGGATCATAATAATCAAAAACAGCACATATTTCCAGTTCTGCAATGTAATGCCGATATTTACAAAAGCCTGTGCTATGCTTTTCCCCAACGATGAACCTTTCTCCTTTACCACCGGTTCTTTGAAGAAAAAGCCGGTAATCAGGTAATTGACTCCCATTGTAACCATCGACATGTAAAAAACAAAATCCCACGATTTCTGCATCAGGACACCGGCAATGAAAGGCCCTATAAAACCTCCGATGTTTATCATCATATAAAAGATCCCAAAGCCGATGGAGGAGGTTTCAGAAGTAGTATTTCGTGCAATCATTGCTGAAATGATAGGCTTAAATAATGCACCTCCTATGCATGTCCAGATAAATGCAAAGAACATCATCCCGAAGGTTTCAAAACTGCCAATCATGTAGAAACCTGTGATATAAACAGTAAATGATAGGTATAAAATACGCTTATACCCTACCTTATCAGCAATAGCGCCTGTTATTACCGGTAAGAAATAGAGCAACATGGAACCAGTCCCCATAATAACACCCTTTTGTGCCTGGGTAAGACCAATTGCCCCGGTCTCTTTTGAATTCACAAGATAGAGTGCAAAAGCCATGTAAAACCCATACCAGGCCCATCGTTCAAATAACTCAATTACATTCGATGCCCAAAAGGTAGCATTGTACCTTTTAATAACAGAAACAATTCCCATTGCTTATCAATTAATTTTTGAAGCGCGAAAGGTAATAAAACACGTTTGAAGTCCAAAGTAATCTACCCTGAACAACCAGAAATCAGTGAGATAAATTAAACGGATCTAGGACATACTAAAATCTTCCAGCAAAATAGTCATAAGAATAATGATCATTATAATCAGAAACAACATTATAAAAAATCCTATGACACCTACCTGGAAACCTTTTTTTACTTTTTCAGCCTTATTTGTTGAAATAAGAAATTCAATTTCCCGCAACAGGTTGTGAGGGGCCTGTGCATTTTTAACAATATAATCTGAAGCACCCATTTTCATAATATTCACTGCCACCTCTAAATTGTTTTGTCCGCTCAGGAAAATGAAATCTATTTCCGGATGTTCTGCCCTGGTCCTTTTCATGAGTTCCAGACCGGTAATCCCTTCGAATGAATAGTCCAATACGATGATGTCGGGTTTCAGATGAACAGACTTCAGGCATTCCTCCCCCGTTTTAAAAGTCTTAAGGTTATTAAACTTTTTTTGTTGCAGGTAGCCAACTATCAGGTCTTTGTATATAACATTGTCCTGAACAATAAAAATAAGTGGGTCTTTAGTTCTTTGCATAGTAGCCTGATTAATATTGACAAGCTAAAAGTACCACAATTTTTTTTTCAACAATAATGAACGTGCATTATAATTGATTTTTTTTTCAGGCAACTTGTCTACAGGTTATTAATCAATCCATTAATTGCAGTATCTTTCTTTTATCGCCTTATGGGTTGTACGGATCCCGGAGATGCGCTTCCGGGCTGAAACATATTGTTTTGTTGTTGTTGCATATCCTGGTTATCCAGATTCTGCTCACGGGCAGCTTTTTCTTCTGCTTCCTTTCTCATCTGCTCCTCCAGTTCCAAATCCCTGATATTTTTAATAAAATCAGGATCAATTGTAAGATCCCATGCAAGGTTGCTATCCCAGTTCGATCGCACCTTTACAACTTCATTTATATATACAACCCTCTCAGGCTGATAATTGTCCTGGTAACTGCCGGTATCCCATTTACCGTTGCGATTCCGGTCATATATGGCTTTGACCTTGTATTTTTCAGGTGCAAGATAATTAAATGTAACTGTTTGGTTTTCGGTTATTATTTTTTCCTGAACCACTTCTTCCTGCGTAGTATTTTTAAGCACTTGTATCACCATCTGACTATCGACTCCTGTAGCCTGGATATTTATTTGACCATAGTAATCCTGCGGCTGTGTTTTAAAGGTAGAAACAAGTTCTTTACTGGTAACTCCGTAAATATTTGTACTGGCAGCAGAATCGATTTGAAGCGTATAACTTGTTTCATCCTCCCATGGAAAAGATATCCGGTATGTTCTCCACATAGTAGAATCCTGTGCAAACCGGAATGATAAAGGCGTTTTTAACGTATCATCAGCCAGAAAAAGCGCAATGTCATCAGTATCGAAGGTAAGCAGTGGCTGTGGTGCAGTAAGTACAATATCCTTATTTAAGTCGAAGCCGGTAGCACTTAGATTGGTATTCCAGTTAAACTGAGGAATGGGAGGTGGCCGGTCATCTTCCTCCTCACGGCCCCTTCTCCTTTTTCTGGTATCTTCTTTTTCAGTAAACTGCATTTCCACTGTATCCTTATAAACATACAGTTCACCAACGCTATCAACCTGAAGGTATGACAGCTCCATTAACATAGTCTCCTGTGCAGAAAGAGTTGTATCTGCTATCCAAAAGTTTATAGAGTCATTATCCGTATCAGGCTCTGCCAGGTACCAGTCTTCAATGCTTTCATCAACCAGTTTAACATCAAATTCTTCGGTTACAGGTTCATTGAATACCAATGTAAACTGGTTGCGGGAAACCCTTTTAGCTGATTTCAGGTACTGATTAAAAATCTCTTCCATGAATTGCCTGAGATATATTGGCTCAGGCAGAAAATGAATATGCCCGGTAACCAACAACGAATCGGCACCTGCAGCCAGGGTATCCGCTTCAGAGTGGTACTCAGCAGATGGAACAAGTATGCTGTCGTGAAAGGCAATTTCTTCCACTCCTTCATCGTACCGCATGTTATTGTTTAAATCGTTTAATGAAAAAATGTGGTACTTTCCTTCTGCAAGGTTGTCAAAAAAGTACATGCCTTCCTCATCTGTTCTGGCAATGTAATTGGGGATCAAAGTATAAACTGCTGAATCATGAAGATTTTTATGTAGCAGCACAAGAGTATTCTCCAACGGTTCCATATTGATTGCCTTCATAACATTTCCTGCAATTCTCAATGAATCCAGCTCATCGTCAGTACTGAATATAAACCGGAGGTCTTCAAGGGGGTTTCGCTCGTTATTATCTACAACCGAATTTTTGAAATCAAGCGAGTAGGTTACACTGTCACGCAGGCTTTCTGTAAACCGTATAATTAAGGTCTTCGACTTTGTAAGGATGGTTGGTCTTTTTTCCAGGGGAGGGGAAACTACCAACTGCTCCGAAATCAAGTCCGGAATAATGAATTCGTTGAAGGTCAGCCGCACTTCATCTCCGCTAAAATTAAGCGACTTGTGCTGTGGATAAGTTCCAACCAAAACAGGAGGAATAGAGTCACGAGGGCCACCCGTTGGCATTCCCTGGTTGGCACAGGATGAATTTATCACTACCCATGCAAATGCGGCTACTATAATATAAGGTATCTTATCCAGAAGTTTCATTCGTCAAAAACATCGCACAAACATACAAATTCCTGCAAACAATGAATGTTAGCTGTTGTTAAATATCATATAATTAATTTAACTTGCCAAAGATTTAAATCATTGTCATATGCCCAGAAAAAATAATAAAAACCGTAAAAAACTTAAACAGTCAGCCGTCTTTAATAAGAAAAAACTAAAAAACAGCATCCTTTCGGTGTTGTATGACAAACCCGGTAAAGCAGTTAACTACAAACAAATCGCTTCATGGTTAAGCGTGAAGGATGATGAAGGTCGTCGACTCATCAACGTTGCCCTGCAGGAATTGAAGGACGACGAATACCTTGAACAGGTATCGCGTGGAAACTTTAGGTTAAAAGCCCGTACCGGCACAATATCAGGTACGGTAGAGCTTCAACGACAGGGATTTGCCTATGTCAACAGCGAAGAGGCAGATCGCCCGGTATTGGTATCGGCACATAACCTGAACCATGCCATGGACGGCGATAAAGTACGGGTATTTTTGTATGCCCGGCGTAAAAAACACGATCTGGAAGGTGAAGTAACTGAAATAGTGGAACGGGCAAAAACTCATTTTGTGGGGACCGTGGAAATGTCGCAAAATTTCGCCTTTCTTCTGCCTTCCGGAAAAGTTGGCTTCGATATTTTTATCTCTAAAGAAAATCTCAACGGCGCTAAAAACGGTCAGAAAGCCATTGCCGAAATCATTGAATGGCCGCCAAAAGCCAGAAGTCCGTTTGGTAAAATCTCGGAAGTATTGGGTGATACCGGTGACAATGACGCTGAAATGCATGCCATCCTGGCTGAATTTGAGCTTCCTCATAAGTTCCCTGAAAAAGTGGATCGCGTTGCTGAAAAAATACCTTTCGAAATACCTGATGAAGAATCAAAGAAGCGACGTGACTTTCGCGAAATAACCACTTTTACAATTGACCCTGCCGATGCCAAAGATTTTGACGATGCATTGTCAATCCGAAAGCTCGATAACAATAACTGGGAAGTTGGTATTCACATTGCTGATGTTACACATTATGTCACACCTTCATCCCTGATGGAAGAAGAAGCTCAAAGCAGGGCTACATCGGTATACCTGGTCGACAGGGTGGTGCCTATGTTGCCTGAAAGGCTTTCCAACGGGGTGTGTTCTCTTCGGCCAAAGGAAGACAAGCTTTGCTTTTCAGCTGTGTTTGAAATGAACGACAATGCCCAAATAAAAAAAGAATGGTTCGGTAAAACTATTATTCACTCCAACCACCGGTTTTCATATGAAGAAGCCCAGGAAATAATTGAAAAGCAGGAAGGAATCCTGTCGTCAGAACTATTAAAACTGGATGACCTGGCAAAAAAACTTCGCGATGAACGATTTAAAAAAGGCTCAATTGCCTTTGAAAGAGTAGAAATAAAGTTCAACATCGATGAGAAGGGCAAACCGCTTTCTGTATATTTTAAAGAATCAAAAGACGCCAATAAGTTGATTGAAGAATTCATGTTGCTGGCCAATAAAAAGGTGGCAGAATTCATTGGTAAACCAGCCGAAAAGAAAAAACCCAAAACATTTGTTTACCGTATTCACGATAAACCCGATCCGGATAAGCTGCAGACATTTAACACATTTATTCATCGTTTTGGATACGGCATTCAGCTTACATCAAGCAATGCCATTTCAAGCTCAATGAACCAGCTGCTCGATAATGTGAAAGGGAAAAAAGAGCAAAATGTAGTTGAAACCCTGGCTATACGCACCATGGCTAAAGCCGCGTATTCTACCCGCAATATTGGTCACTACGGACTGGCATTCGAACACTATACGCATTTTACCTCTCCCATCCGTCGTTATCCAGATATGATGGTACACCGCCTGCTGGAAAAATACCTGGAAAACGGACGTTCTGCAAGCGAACAGAAATATGAAGATCTTTGCAAACATTCATCCGATATGGAAGCCCGTGCAGCAAATGCCGAAAGAGCTTCAATTAAATACAAACAGGTGGAATTTATGCAGGAACATATTGGTGAAAGTTACCCTGGTGTAATTTCGGGAATTACCGACTGGGGTATTTATGTTGAGCTCGAAAATAAAATTGAAGGAATGATTCCTATTCGCGAACTGGATGATGATTTTTACATTTTCGATGAAAAAAACTATGCCCTGGTGGGCAAACATAAAAATAAAAAATACCAGCTGGGCGATGATATAAGGATAAAAATATGGCGTACCAACCTGGAGAAAAAACAACTCGATTTCAGAATAGAAAAAAATACCGATGAATAACTTTCAAAATTAATCCTGTAGGTTTCAGCAATTACAGGGTTATTAAATGACCTTTAATAAAAATCGCCTATTCGATTCAAAAAATTTAAATCGCTTAACAGGTAAAATAATTAATTATATTTGTTGCTGGTAAAAGCAGCAAAAAAGAAAATATAATGCAATCTAACATAGAAAACGGCACGAAAAGAGACCTCAACAGGGAAAGTATTTTAAAAATCGCACGCGAAATCTTCAGTAAGTACGGCTACAAAAAAACTACCCTCGACGACATAGCCAATGCCGTTCGAAAAGGAAAGAGTTCACTCTATTACTATTTTGCCAGTAAGGAGGATTTGTTTCAGGCAGTTATTATGAAGGAAGTGGAAATACTGGCACATGAACTCGAAATCGTAATTAACCGCAATACCGATCCGGTGGACAAGCTACGCGATTATATCCTCACTAAACTTACAACCTTCCGTAACCTGGCTAATTTTTACCATGCCATAGAAAATGATGTTACGGCTGTTGAGTTTATCGAAGAGGTGAAGCGCAGGTACGAGCAGGATGAAATCAGGATGATAAAACGAATACTCATCGAAGGTGTAAGGAAAAACGAGTTTGAAATTTATGATTTTAATCTGGCAGCCATAGGTATAACCACAGCTATCAAAGGCCTGGAAATGCCGCTTTCAGCAGGAAATTACGGAAGTGTTAACCTCGAACGAAGTGTTGACATCATTCTAAAAATAATGTGTTACGGTATAATGAAAAGGTAATTTTGAGTTCCTTTCTTGTTTAGGTTTTTCTTTCTTTTAGCGACTTCAGTAAAAAAAGAAAGGCCGGTTCAACAACCGACCTTTTCTCTATCAACCTAAACCTAAACTAAACCAAAAACCAAACCATCTGTGTGATGTGAGTTAATCAAGTACCAATGTAAACGTAGTTGCTGAAAAAAAGTTTAAAATAAATGAAAAAAAAAATCACTTATTTGCAATTATTATCTTTTATCATTGATATACTGAATGTTAAGTACTGAAAAAAATATTCCTTTTCATTAAAAAAAAATTATAATACGCCAGGAAAAAATCCGATGAAGGGTTGTCCTCTATAATTTATCCGATAGTGGAAAAATACCACAGCCATTAAATGCAATCAAATCATTCCATCAAGCTTCAATTTGCACACAACTCATTATTCTACAAATATTTAAATCCTAAACGTATTCATTTCCCGTTGTGATTCCAATTAATGGCACGATTTTAATAATCTGATTTATATTCCCTAACAACAATTAACTTCTCTTCTCCTATACAAAATCACGTGAATGCGAATGATTTGTGAAACGATAAAATGAAATATTATGCCAAGAGCAATATGGAAAGGTGGAATAAGTTTCGGTTTGGTATATATCCCTGTAAAACTATACAGCGGTGCAGGCCGTAACGAAATTGACCTGAATATGATCAGGGAGGAAGATAAATGCCCCATTAAATATGTAAGAATATGCCAGAACGATGGCAAGGAAGTTCCCTGGAAAGACATTGCAAAGGGATTTAAATCGGACGATTTCTACATTATAATTAAAGATGAAGACTTTAAAAAAGCCAGCAAGGGCAAGAGCGAAAGTATCGATATCCTTGAGTTTGTAAAAACTGAAGAAATTAATCCCCGCTACTTTGAAAAGCCATATCTGCTTGAACCCGAAAAAGGAGCCGGCAAAACCTATAACCTATTGCGACAGGCCATCATAAAATCGAAAATGGCTGGTCTGGCAAAGTTTGTAATGCGCAACCTTGAGCACATGGCCCTGCTGATGGCCGATGATAAAGTTATGTACCTTGCGCAAATGCGTTTTCACGAGGAACTTCGCAAACCCGACGATTTAAATATTCCTTCCACCAGTCCCTCAAAACAGGAACTCGAAATGGCTATACAGCTCATAAAAGGAATGAGTACCAAATTTGAACCCGAAAAATATAAGGATACCTACCAGGAAACGCTGAAAAAAATTATTGATGCAAAATCTAAAAACAAGGAGGTAAAGGCTCCAAAAAAGAAAAAGGAAGAACCGGCTATGGAAGATTTGATGGATCAATTGAAGAAAAGCCTCGAAATGGCCAATTAACATGCTGGTATAAACTTTTAGTCCCCAGGTATGGAAAAACTGGCTGAATACGACAAAAAACGTGATTTTAAAAAGACTCCTGAGCCTTCAGGGCTTCCCGTACAGTATGAGGAGCAAAACCGGTTTGTTGTGCAACATCATATGGCACGGCGCGAGCACTATGACTTCCGGTTGCAGGTAGAAGATGTGCTTGTTAGCTGGGCAATCCCCAAAAAACCGGTTTACGATCCCGATGTAAAACGGCTGGCCATTAAGGTAGAGGATCATCCGCTGAGCTATATTCACTTCGAAGGAAACATTCCTAAGGGTAATTATGGCGCCGGCACCGTTATGGTTTGGGATATTGGCTACTACTACCTTGATGTCGATAAGAAATTTCCCACCACAGAGGAAATGAAGAAAAGAATTGCCAAAGGCTCGCTAAAGCTTTACCTGCAGGGAGCTAAACTGAAAGGGCATTTTAACCTGGTGAAATCGAACGACAAAAACAAGGAAGAATGGTTTTTCATGAAAGGTGCCGGTGATGCTGATGAAAACGATTTTGAAGTTAAAAGCGCCCTCTCGGGCCTTACCATGGACGAAAAAGCCGGTTCACCGATAGTATGGAATTCAGACGATGAAAAAAAAGAAACAGTGAAAAAGGAGCCAAATCCAGAAAAGTCATCCAAAAAAAAGCCGCAGGGAAAAAAAACTAAATTCCCGGGCTTCATAAAGCCGATGCTTGCTACCCTTACCGATAAGCCCTTTTCAACAGACGACTGGATTTACGAGTTGAAATTCGACGGTTACAGGGTTATTGCAGCCATGCAGAACGAAAAAACGATTTTATATTCCCGGAACGGAAACGACTATTCAGAACGGTTTTCCGTTATAGCAGAGGAATTAACAGGCATTAATGCAACTTTTATCATCGATGGGGAAGTGTGTTTTTTGGAAAATGACCAATCGATGAGCTTTCAAAAGCTGCAAAATAAGGAAAATGAACCGGATAAGATTCATTATTATGTATTTGACCTACTCTGGCTCAATGGTCACGATATAACTTCCTTTCCGCAAACCGAACGAAAAAAACTGCTGGCCATTTTACTTAAAAACGCTCCGGAACATATTCATTATGTTGACCACAGCGAAAAAGAAGGTGAGGAATTTTTCGAAGATGTGGAAAAAAAACAGCTCGAAGGAATAATTGCAAAACGTGCTGCGGGAAAGTATTATCCAGGCAGCCGCTCAGATGATTGGCTGAAAATAAAAACCGGACACAGGCAGGAAATGATCATTTGCGGATACATGCCTTCCGATAAAAAATCAAGGGCATTCAGTTCATTGCTGTGTTGTGTGAATGAAAAGGATGAATTAATATATACAGGGCGAGTAGGAACCGGGTTCAGTGAAAAGCTTCAAAAAGAACTTCTGGAAAAACTAAAAAAACTAAAAACTAAAAAAATCCCTGTAGCAAATCCTCCCGATTCTAAAGACATTGAGTGGGTAAAACCTGAAATAACCTGCGAAATAAAATTTTCAAGCTGGACAAAAGACAAAATCATGCGGCACCCTTCCTTTGTTGGTTTACGCTCTGATAAAAAACCGGAAGAAATCCATATCGAAAAGCCGGTATCACCTGTTGAAGCCGGGACAAAAGCCAGCCTCACGAACCTCGATAAGGTATTCTGGCCTGAACAGGGAATTACAAAAGGCGATGTAATCGATTACTACCGCGACATCCCGGAATACATACTGCCTTACCTCAAAGACAGGCCCCAATCGCTTTACCGCACCCCCAACGGAATGAAGGGTAAGGGTTTCTTTCAAAAAAACATGGAAAAACAGGCGCCCGAATGGGCAGAAACCATAACACTTGACAACAGCAAGGGCGGAACCATTGAATACCTGCTTTGCCAGGATAAGGATACTTTACTTTTTATGGCCAACCTGGGATGCATTGAAATAAATCCCTGGAGCTCGTCAATACCTGATCTTGAAAAACCCGATTTCATGATTTTTGACCTCGACCCGGTAGAAATCGATTTTGATAAGGTAATTCTTATTGCCCAGGCCTTTAAAAAACTGTTCGACCAACTGTCGATGCCGGCATATTGCAAGACTTCAGGCTCTCGCGGACTGCATATCTATGTGCCTGTTCAGCAAAAGTACACCTACTCTCAGGTACAGAATTTTGTGAAACTCTTTGAAAAACACATCCACAACCAGTATAAGGATATAACCAGCTTTGAACGCTCTCCTTCAAAACGGAAGGGAAAAATTTACCTCGATTACCTTCAGAATGCGAAGGGAAAAACAATGTCATCAGTTTACAGCCTGAGACCACGCCTGGGGGCACCCGTTTCGGCTCCGGTTCATTGGGATGAAGTAAAAAAAGGGTTGACACCCGATAAGTTCAACCTGCAAAATATGCATAAGCGACTTGAAAAAGAGGGTGATTTATGGAATGACATATTTGATAAAAGGGTGGATCTGGGAAACATTCTCGAAATCATGAAAAACAAATAGAAGATAGTCCGTAAAACTGCTCCAGCAACATTATATGAAAAATAAAGCCGGAGGCAGTATCCTGTTATTAAATCCGTCAATAGTCAATGCTGAAAAGATAATTCAATTTGTTTTAGTAAAAAGGATATTTATCCCATACAACGGGCATTTGAAGAAATCTTGCTAACTTTCCAACCTAAAATCAAAATTACATTCAAATGAGAAAATATGTACTGCTAATTATCATGAGTTTCCTGATAATTCATCTCCAGGCAAAAGAATATACAGTTCAGTCACCCGATGGAAACCTTTCAGTAAAAATTAATGTAGAGGATGTAATAAACTACTCTGTATTTTTGCAGGGGAAGGAAATTATTTCCCCGTCACCCATTTCACTGGAGCTTGAAGGCGAAACATTAGGTAAAAATGCGAAAGTCCGTAAGGATAAAACCATCTCCGCAGACGAAGTGATAGTGCCGGTGGTAGCCCGTAAAAACAAACGCATTCCTGATGTTTACAATCAGCTGACACTTTCATTTAAAGACTACAACCTGCATTTCAGGGCATACGACGAGGGTGTTGCCTACCGCTGGGAAGTAGTTCGAAAAGGTCCGTTAAAAGTCGTAAGCGAACAGGCAACTTTTACATTCCCTGCCGACCATAAGGTTTGGTTTCCTGAAGAGGAAAGTATGTATACCCACCAGGAACGTTCTTACCCGGAGGTTAATTTATCGGAGATTACACCCAATCGGTTTGCCTCAACAGGCCTGCTGGTTGACTGCGGTAATAATGTAAAAGTTTACATTTCTGAATCTGATCTTGTTACCGACTACGCAGGAATGTTCCTGAAAGGTTCGGCTGAAAATCCTTACCGCCTTGAAGGCAAATATGCAGGTGTTGTACTGGAGGAAAAGCAGACCAATGACCGTAATGTGGAACCTGTAAAATATGCCGGTCATATTGCTGAGCTGCAGGGGCCAAAAAGCTTCCCGTGGAGGGCAATGATCATTTCCGGCGAAGACAAACAACTGGTGGAGTCGGAAATGATTTATAAACTGGCACCCGAAAATGTTTTAGAAAATACTGAATGGATTAAACCCGGAAAGGTAGCGTGGGACTGGTGGAATGCACTTAACGTATACGACGTTGACTTTAAATCAGGTGTAAACAACGATACCTATAAGTTTTACATCGATTTTGCTTCTGAATACGGACTTGAATACATTATACTTGACGAAGGCTGGTATCATCTCGACGATATAATGAATGTTGTTGACGATATTGATATCCAGGAACTGGTTGATTACGGGAATGAAAAAAATGTTGGAGTAATTCTGTGGGTGGTTTGGAAAGCGCTTGATGACAAGCTCACCGAGGCACTCGATCAGTTTGAAGACTGGGGGGTGAAAGGGATAAAAATCGATTTTATGCAGCGCGATGACCAGTGGATGGTTAACTTCTATGAAAAGATTGCCCGCGAATGTGCCAAGCGGGAAATGCTTGTCGATTATCATGGGGCATATAAACCTGTTGGTCTGGAACGGAAATATCCGAATGTAATTTCCTTTGAAGGGGTTAAAGGCCTTGAAAATGCCAAATGGTCGGACCAGCCCGATCCTGAGCTGAATGTTACCCTGCCGTTTATCCGTATGGTAGCCGGGCCGATGGATTTCACTCCCGGAGCCATGATAAATGCAACAAAGGAAAACTTCAGGGACATTTTCGAAGCTCCAATGGCGCCTGGAACACGTTGTCACCAGCTGGCAATGTATGTGGTTTTTGAAAGCCCGCTGCAGATGTTGGCCGATAATCCGTCAAACTATTACCGCGAGCCGGAAGCTATGGAGTTTTTGAAGGAAGTCCCTTCGGTTTGGGATGAGACCCGCGTGCTGGATGGAAAGGTTAGCGATTATATTCTTGTAGCCCGTCGTTCAGGAGATACATGGTATGTGGGAGCAATGACCGACTGGTCACCCAGAACACTTGAACTCGATTTAAGCTTCCTGGGTGATGGCAACTATTCGATGCAGGTATGGCAAGACGGTATTAACGCCAACAGGCACGCATCCGATTTTAAACATGATAAAATAAAAACGAACCCAAATTCGAAGATGAAAATTGACCTTGCACCCGGGGGCGGCTGGGCAGCAATTATAACGAAAAACTAAATTTTCCATACCAAACAGGACGGTATCGCAACAACGCAATACCATCCTGTTTGATTTTGTTCAGCAGAAAACAGGTGTCTCCGGAAATGAGGCAAGTAATGTTTTTTCTATCTGTCGAGCCACTGCTTGAATTCAGTAGCTTTATCACGACTTACGATCATACCATCATCTGCAAAATTCTGCAATTTGATTTTAAGTCGTGTTGTTGAATAGCTGATAATTTCAGAAATCGTATCAATGTTTATCATAAAACCCCTGTTAATACGAAAAAACAAAGACGGATTCACTTTCTTCTGAAGTTGATCGAGTGAATAATCCAATGCATAGTTCTTTCCGTTCCGCGTCCTGAGGAAGGTGCAGCGTTCTTCCACATAAAAGGCAACGATTTCTTCAACCGGTACCGACTGAAAATGATTACCCACTTTCACAAAGAACCGTGCTTTCCAAGGGTTCACCAACTGTTCAAATACCTTTGAAATCTTCTCATCCACCCTACCCCCGGAATGAATCTTCCTGTATTTTTCCAATGCTGCCTCCAGTGCTTCTTTATCTAAAGGCTTCAAAAGGTAATCCACACTATTCACCTTAAACGCCCTGATGGCATACTGGTCCCATGCTGTAGTGAATATTACCGGGGCTTCTATTCTTACAGTTTCAAAAATCTCAAAAGAGATACCGTCATCAAGCTGAATATCCATAAAAATCAAATCGGGGGTAGGATTGCCTGAAAGCCATTCAATGGATTCCCTCACCGATTCAAGACGGGCCACTATTTTCAGTCCCGGATCGATCTGTCCAAGTAGCGAAGCCAGTTTGTCGGCTGCCAGCCTTTCGTCTTCGATAATTACAACCTTCATTATAATTTGACTTTGGCCGGAATTTTAACCACGTATTCCGACTCAGTTTGCAAAACTTCAATTTCCCGGTTCAATATAAGCCTGCACCGTTCATTCAGGTTTTTTAATCCGGTTTTAGAAGAACCGTTTATTTGTGTTTTAGGCTGAAGATTATTTCTCACAACCAGCTTATCAATGCCTTCAAGATGGATAATAATTTCAAGCGGATTCGTTCGTGTAGCAGAGTTATGCTTAAAGGCATTCTCAACCAACTGCTGCAATGAAACAGGCAAGACTTTAATGTTTCCGGCATCCATTATCTCGATCCGCAATTCAATCTTTTCTTCATCCCTTATTTTTTGAAGCGCAAAGTAATCACGAACAAACTGAAGTTCACTGGATAGTTGCACAAGGTCTCTTTCCTGGTTTTCAAGAATGTATCGATAAATACCCGAAAATTTCTGTATATACTCTTCCGATAACTCAGGATTACTCCTTACCAGTGATGACAGTGTATTTAAGCTGTTGAACAGGAAGTGGGGGTTTACCTGAGTTTTAAGCGTTTCATACTGAAAAATAAGCTTTTCCTGTGCCAGTTGATGTTCCCGCTTAAGTGCATCGGACCACTGGACATAAAAGAAAAACAGGGTTCCTAATGCAAAACCAATAAGTGTGGCCACAATGAATTCTTTCATCTCGAGTTTTGTAATGGCATGCCAAAAACTATCGAACCCATAGTTGTAAATCCGGTACTGCACATAAAACACAGAAATAAAAAACATTCCTGAAATAGCCAGAACTGTTGCATAGAAAGCAAGCAACCTTATAATAATCTGCTTTTTAAACTGCTTTCCTGACGTTTTAACAGAATCAAAAAACCTGTTACCGAGCCAAATGAAAATTTCCAACTGAAGGTATGTAAGCAGAAACATGCTTATTAATCCTTCATGGAAAACCTTTCCTACCAACACCAGGCTAAAAAACAAAGAAATAATAAATGCTCCGGCAAATATTTTTAACCGCTTAACCAAAAAATTAGTCTGGAAGAGCGTTGAAGTCTTTAACTGTAACATTGAAGCACAATTTAAATGAAAAGACGTTTGAAATTACAACTATTTTGCCTTACTGCAACTTCAATGCTTCAATTTTACGGGATGCATGCAACCCGGACAAGCTTTGTTGACCAGAATACTTCCTTTCAAATCTGTTGTTTTCTGATCTGAAGACACTGGCTACAATCAGGCATTGAGGCATTGTTCCTGTATATGTCGGAACAAATTTCTGCAACGACAGACAGATAACCCTGTATAATCCGGCACAAACCGTGGCAATAATTTCAACAATTTTCATATCTCTGAATAATTAGAATTTATCGCTTCAAAATTCAGCAATCCAAAATTCAGAACAAAAATTTAAAGTACCAACAGTTGAAATACGCTTCTGAGCCGTACAAAATGATGTTTGAAGGTCAACCAGGAACTGTCAGAGGGTAGCCAGCCTCCGGTTTGTAATCTTTCCGTGATATAATGACTTAAGGTATATTTTATGCTCCAACGACCGAATGATGTGTTCGGCAAAGTCAACATCCGCAAATTTGCTTGCACTTAATAATCCTCCGGGGCTGAATACATTGAATGCAGGCGAAGGAACATTAAAAACCAATGTGTGGAAAATGTAGGAAAACTGTAACATCAAACTGTAGAATTTAAACGCTTTTCTTTAAACCTATCATTCTCTGAATTGTATTAATTTAAGAAAACACCCTTTAAATACACTATCATGAAACAACTTCAGCAGAATCCGGCCAACCGGTATAAATTTATAATGGTTACTTATATTCATTTTTTCCTGATATTCACAAATACAGCATGCAGCCAGTCGGGCACACAAACAGGAACCAGTAAATGCAACTACATTGAAGATGGTTTCGGGCCTGATGGCAATGTTGATGTTCGGGCTGAAACTGTAGTATCCGGACTGGAAGTTCCTTGGGGAATTGCTTTTCTTCCCGATGGCAATTTACTTGTTACCGAACGGTCCGGCACGATACGGCTGGTAAAAGATTATAACGGCAACGCACAGCTGATTGAACAACCAGTTGCCACAATATCTACAGCCAGCACATCGGAAGGAGGCCTGCTGGGTATTGCCACTCATCCCGATTTTGAAAGCAACCGCCTGTTTTATATTTATGTTACTGTAGAAAGTGGCGGCAATGAAATGAACCAGGTTGAACAGTGGCGCTTATCGGAAGATGGGACTGGCGCTGAACAGGTAAGAGTAATTTACGATGGCATTCAGGCTTCAAGCAACCATAACGGAGGCCGTATAGCATTTGGCCCCGACAACATGCTTTACGTTGGTACCGGAGATGCCAGTGATCCCGATTTAAGCCAGGATCCCGGCAGCCCCAATGGCAAGCTGCTCCGGCTCACCCCCGATGGGGAAGTCCCTGATGACAATCCCCGTTCCGGTAGTCCTGTATTTCTTTCAGGTATACGCAATACGCAGGGCTGGGCATGGCCAGACTCCGGTGATGCAAATACCCTTTGGGTTAACGACCATGGCCCCAGCGGTGAAATGTTACGCTTCGGACACGATGAGGTTAGTATTGTTTCGGCCGGCGACAACCTTGGGTGGCCAACAATTTATAAGTGCGAAGAGGAAGCAGGGCTTATTTCACCATCAATTGTATGGCAAAATGCCGTTCCGCCTGGTGGCGCTGCCATCTATACCGGGAATGCAATTCCTGAATGGAAAGGTAACCTCATTATAGGTACATTGGGTTCACAACACCTGCACCGGGTAGTAATTGAAAACAACAAAGTGAGTTCCAATGAAGTCTATTTCAGAAACCAGCACGGACGGTTGCGTGAAGTGAAAATGAGCCCTGAAGGAGACCTGTTTGTTACCACCAGTAATTGCGATGGACGGGGAAACTGTCCCGATAACCGGGATGCCATCCTGCGCATCATTAAATAAGCATTTCTGCCACTTTCTCTGGATACAGGCATCTTCGGCCACCTTTAAGACAAGCTCGAAAGGGTGGCTCTATGATGCATTTAGGACAGGATTTAATGTCTGCAATTAATTTGCTTCAACCGGGATGACTGATAAGTGCATCCTGTTCAGTTTGCCAGTGTGTAGGTTAAAATAATAAATTTCACCCGGAATACATGCTATCAACTCCTAACCTGGGCCGGACTAAACTCAATGTTAACTCAATACAAACTCAATATTAACTCAATGTAAATTCAATTATAATTGAATTTACATTGAGTTAATATTGAGTTAAAAATGAGTTTGATATGGCGTATGTCCTTTCCATTGTATTTCTATATACTAATGATGGTGATTTCCGGCAACAGGTTTGTCATTCTTTTTTGTTATTAGTAGAAATGGAATAAATTTGTTGATTGACAAAACGGAAATCAAGAATTCAGCAGGTACTTTGATTGTAAAAACAGGTATAAACCAAATGATTCAATTCAGAAATATTTTATTTGCATTGGCTTTAAGCATCGTATCAATAATTGTTTCAACTAAAACAAATGCCCAGGTGCAGTTTGCAGGAGTTAATCTGGCAGGTGCGGAATTTGGGGAGGGAAATCTTCCCGGAACGTTCAACCAGCACTATACCTATCCCACCAGGGCTGAAGTTGATTATTTCACTGGCAAGGGAATGAATATATTCCGGCTGCCATTCCGGTGGGAAAGGCTTCAACCAGTTGCCGGTGGTACTTTAAATACCATAGAGTTGTCGCGCATTCAAAGCTTTGTAAGTTATGCTGCCTCTAAAAAGGCATATGTTTTACTCGACCCGCACAATTATGCAAGGTATTACGATAAAGTTATCGGTTCGGAGGAATTACCGGTAAATATATTCGGCGATTTCTGGATGAAAGTGGCGCAGCAGTTTAAAGACAACCCTAACGTAATTTTTGGGTTAATGAATGAGCCACATGATATGGACACAGAGGTATGGCTGGAAGGTGCCAATGCGGCCATTGCAGCCATCCGGTCGACAGGTGCTGAAAACCTGATTCTAGTACCGGGAAACGGTTGGACAGGTGCCCATTCATGGAGTTCCAGCTGGTATGGAACTCCTAACAGCCAGGTAATGTTGAACATTGTTGATTCGTTAAATAATTATGCCTATGAGGTACATCAATACCTTGACAGCAATTCGTCGGGGACATCGGCAACATGTGTAAGCACTGCTGTGGGAACCGACCGGCTAAAAAGCTTTACCAGTTGGCTGCGTACACATAATAAACAAGGTTTTTTGGGGGAGTTTGGTGTCGCCGCAAACGAAACCTGCATGACGGGCATCGACAACATGCTGACTTACATTTATGAAAATGCTGATGTATGGCTGGGCTGGGCATGGTGGGCTGCAGGCCCCTGGTGGGGCGATTACATGTTTTCGGTTGAACCTGTAAACGGTCAGGACAAACCCCAGATGGCCATCCTTGAAAAGCATGCTGCCAACCTCACCACCGGGGCAAAAACATTCCCCACCCCTGGAAACGGCTTTTCATTGTATCAGAATTTCCCCAACCCGTTTAGTGAAACCACTGAAATTGGGTTTCAGCTTCCTGAACCATCTTTTGTTGAGTTAAATGTGCATAACTTATATGGCCAGAAGGTTGCCTGCCTTGCCAATGAGCAATTCATGGCAGGACATCATAATATCACCTGGAATGCACGAAACGATAGCGGAAACAGGATGCCAGGCGGGATTTATTTCTATTCAATTAAAACGAACAACAACACCAGCGGAATGCAAAAGAAAATGTTGCTGGTTGATTAAACTCAAGCCGAATTGCACATTTCCTTTTTCACATCCCCCTTTCTCCCATTTTTGATGTTCAACGGATACCAGCAGTTATCCTAATTCTCATCTATTAATTAATTACATATCAAAAGAATATTGGTAATGATATAAAATGTTGTAAATTGAAGACTATTTTGTCTTTAATTATGAGCTTCAACAAACATCCTTATGAAAACTTATCCTGCAAAAGTTCATTTCCAGCTTCTGGTTTTGATTTTTTCTCTTTTTAATTACACTGCTTTTGCTCAAATTCAGGGAGCAGTACGTGATAGTGCCAATCAACCGGTATCGTATGCCAATATTCTGTTGTTAAACCCGACTGACTCAACTATAGTTTCAGGGGTAATGGCCTCTGAGGAAGGCACCTACAGCATTACAAATTTCAAACCGGGCACTTATATCATAGGGGTGAGCATGATAGGATACAAACCGGGCTGGTCGGAACCTTTTGTTATACAAACCCCCAATGATCATTTTCATAACGATCCCATATATGTTGAAAGAGAAAATCATCAGGTTCAGGATGTGAACGTAGTGGCGAGGAAACCAATATATGAGCTTAAAATCGACAGAATGATCGTAAATGTTGAAAACAGCATAACAGCGTCAGGCAGCACTGTGCTTGAAGTGCTTGAAAAATCGCCGGGGGTTATTGTTGACAGGCAAAATGATAACATTTCCCTGGCAGGAAAAAGCGGTGTAATGGTAATTATTAACGGTAAGCAGAACAGGATGCCGATTGCAGCCGCAATGCAATTGCTGAACGGCATGAATGCAGATAATGTAAAACATATAGAGATAATAACAACACCACCTGCAAAGTATGATGCCGAGGGTGATGCAGGAATAATAAACATCGTATTGAAAAAGAGTGAAGATTTTGGTACAAATGGTTCTTTTACTTTGGGTGCAGGGATTTCGGAGCGGGAAAAAATGAATGCCAGCCTGAACCTGAACCACCATGTTAACAAAATTAATTTTTTCGGCACTTACAGCGTTAATTACAACAATATGCGTCAGCAATTCGATTCTTATCGCCGATATACTGATAATGGATCACTGATTGATTCTGATGCAAGAAGCAATCGGGCTGCTCTTGTACTATTCCAAAATGTGAGGATGGGTTTTGATTATACCATGAGCAGCAAAACCGTTTTAAGTTTTTTGGCATCAGGATATCTGCGCGACTGGGAAATGGATGCAATCAACAACGTGCTTTATACCAACGATGGAGAAGTTAGTCGTATCAGCACCCTTGATGTTTTTGAACTCAGCAAATGGATGCACGGGATGGGAAACTTTAACCTGCAGCATCATTTTAAAGAAGACGAAATTATAGATTTTAACTTTGACTATCTGAACTATTACAACGACAACCCTTCCGATTACACAGTAGAAAATAATAATTTTCAGGAAGAACCTGAACCAAACGAGATAATTGAAGTAACGAAAACAACCCCTATCGATATTTTTGTAGGAATGCTTGACTATTCGAAGCAAATAAACTCCGGATTAAAATTTGAAGTGGGGATAAAAGGAACTTTCACACAATTCATTAATGATGTTGGAGTAAGATATTTCACTGACGGGTCCTGGGGATTTGACCCGGAACTTACAAACATCTACTCAATGGATGAAAATATAAGTGCTGCATATACTTCATGGACTTTAAAATTGAGCGAAAAAACCAGTATGGTTGCCGGGCTGCGCTATGAATACATGAACACGGTGCTTAATTCGGAAACGGAAGAGAATATCATTGACCTGCATTACGGAGAATTCTTTCCTACTGTGTACTTTTCACATAAGTTCAATGATAAAAATACCCTGCAGTTTTCTTACGGACGAAGAATCGAACGTCCTACTTTTAATGAACTGGCTCCATTTGTTGTTTTTATGACGCCTGAAACTTTTATCGCCGGAAATGAAAATCTTTTGCCTGCGTTCAGCAACAATTACAAGGTGGATTATATGTACAGGTCCATATCACTATCCCTCAGTTACACCGATACCAAAAATTCCATTAGCCGGTTTCAGCCAAGGTCCGGAGAGAATACAAACAGGCAGTATTTTGTATCGCGTAATTTTGATGAAGCTGAAAATTATTCGGTGATGCTGGCACTGCCCATTATAGTTAGTGACTGGTGGAAAATGCAAAACAACTTTAACTGGATAAAAAGCCGGATAGCCACCTCGTATGAAAATACCGATCTTGAGTTTAATATGAGTAATTACCGTGTTAATTCAGTGCAAAGCTTTATGTTTTCCGATTGGATATCGGCAGAAATTTCAGGATATTACCAATCAAAATCTATTTGGGGAATCTATGAAAGCAGGCCGGTTGGACGTATGGATCTGGGTTTGCAATGGAAGCTAAAAAACGGAAACAGCCAGTTCAGCCTTAATTTTACAGATGTATTAGGTACTAATATCTTTCGCAGTGTTGCCGATGTACCGGAACTGAATATATACACCCGGTGGGAATTGGATTTTGAAATGCAGGTTCTGCGGCTTTCCTTTACCCATAATTTTGGAAATTCATCGGTAAAAAGCAGGCAAAGAACCACAGGCTCAGAAGAGGAAAGAAGCAGAATTACAAACTAACAGCATAACAAATTTCATATTTCATTGTGAATAGCTTGAACCTGAACTCATACTAACCAGTAATAAAAAAATCTTTTACTACCGTATTAACAGTGATAATCTTTTATCAGCCTGTGATTTCAGGTAATATATTCAATTTCCTGTGGTGACCGATTCACGTTTCGGGGTGAACTTTCCACACTATTTTCGTTACACTTCTTACTTCATATTATTCGTATCACCTGCCCATGACCACTATTCATTATTTTATTGAAATTGAACTTTTTATGGCATGTAATTTTCTTATTCTCAACAGCAACATGTAAAGGAAAGATTTTATGGAATTTATTATGATGGCCGGATATGGAGACTACAACTGGGGTGTAATTCTTTGGTTGTTTATAGGGATAGTAATTTTTATTGCTGTAGTGAGTGTCATTGTGCGTAAGGTGAATAAAAACCGAAATGCTTACCGGCCCGGGCGGGATGTTGAGCATGAGGTTATAAAAGAACGTAAAACCAGGAGTGAGCTCTCTGAAGAAGACTTTGATAAACAACAAAAGGATTCGCAGAAGTGAACCTGAACATTATTTTCAACTAAAATAATAACTCTATTAAAATATTACTATGAATTCGGAAAACAGGAAAGATAAACATAAAGAAAAGCATGACAAACATGAGGAGCATGATCATCAACATAAAAATGAACACGGCGATCATAAGCACGATTCGCACGATCACTCGGGACATCATGAAATGATGATAAAAGATTTCCGCAAGCGATTCTGGATTTCACTGATCATTACCCTGCCCATACTGTTGCTGTCTCCCATGCTACAGGACCTGCTGGGTTTTCATTTTGCCTTATTTCCGGAGCACGATGGTTACCTGCTGTTTGTACTTTCCACTATAGTCTATTTTTATGGAGGCTGGCCTTTTCTCAAAGGTCTGAAGGATGAACTCTCGGAAAAACGGCCGGGAATGATGACACTCATTGCCGTAGCGATTACCGTAGCCTGGGGTTACAGCACAGCCACCACTTTTGGAGTAGAGGGAAGCACCTTTTTCTGGGAACTGGCCACCCTCATCGACATCATGCTTCTTGGGCACTGGATTGAAATGAAATCGGTAATGGGCGCTTCCCGGTCGCTTCAAAAACTTGTAGAAATGATGCCTTCAGAAGCGCATCGGGTTATAGATGGAAAAACAGAAGATGTTAAAGTAGATGAATTAAACAAAGAAGATCTGGTGGAGGTCAGGCCCGGGGAAAAAATACCGGTCGACGGAATAATTGCCGGGGGAGAAAGCACTGTCAACCAGTCGATGGTAACAGGTGAGTCGAAACCGGTGAAAAAGAAAAAGGACGATAAGGTTATCGGCGGTACCATTAACGGCAACGGTTCCTTACAGATAAAGGTAGACCAGGTTGGCGACGACGCTTACCTTAGCAAAGTTGTTAACATGGTCAGGGATGCCCAGGAGAAGAAGTCGAAAACACAAAACCTGGCTGACCGGATTGCATATTGGCTAACATTAACAGCCCTTACAGTGGGTTTTGGAACCCTTATAACATGGTTAATTCTTGGACAGCCTTTTGCATTTGCCCTGGAACGAATGGCAACAGTAATGGTTATAACCTGTCCTCACGCGCTTGGGTTGGCTGTACCGCTTGTGGTGGCCATTTCAACTTCGATGGCGGCACAACAGGGTTTACTTATACGCAACCGCACAGCTTTCGAAAATGCCCGAAAAATCAGCCTGCTGACTTTTGATAAAACAGGCACGCTCACAAAAGGAAATTTTGGGGTAACACGGTACGGCTCACTACATGAAAAATTTGATGACAATAAGATATTGAAGCTGGCTGGCGCCCTGGAATCAAAATCGGAACATCCACTGGCCGTGGGAATCATGCAGAAGCTAAAGGAAGAAGAAACAGAAGTTCCTGAAGCAAAGAATTTCAATGCTATTTCCGGCGCAGGCATTGAAGCCGATGTGGAAGGTAAAAAGGTAAAAGTGGTAAGCCCCGGTTTTGTAAGGGATAAAAATATTGAAATACCGGATGATGCTTTTAATGATGAATCGGAAACGGTGGTATTTTTACTGGTCGACAATGAGCTGGCAGGATATATTGCCATGGCCGATGAAATCAGGGAAGAATCGTATGAAGCCATCAAGATTTTAAGGGAAAACGGGATGAAGCTTTACATGATGACCGGCGACAACGAAAAGGTAGCAAAAAGTGTAAGCGATGAACTAGGCCTGGACGGCTATTTTGCCGGCATATTACCCGACCAGAAACTTGAAAAGATAAAGGAGTTCCAGGAAAAAGGAGAATTTGTGGCCATGACCGGCGACGGGATCAATGATGCCCCTGCACTGGCAGCAGCCGATGTGGGCATTGCCATTGGTTCAGGGACGGATGTAGCTGCCGATACCGCCGATATTATCCTTGTTAACAGCAACCCGCGTGACATTGCATCGCTTGTGGTTTACGGAAAGGCCTCTTACCGAAAAATGATACAGAACTTTATATGGGCCACCGGCTACAATGTAGTGGCTATACCTTTGGCCGCCGGTGCATTAATATGGGCAGGCATCGTAATAAGCCCTGCCATGGGAGCCATTCTGATGAGCGCCAGCACAATTATTGTTGCCGCCAATGCCCAATTATTAAGAAGAAAAATGAATAAAAGCTGATTTCTATCTATGAAAACAATAAGCAATAAAAAAACCGCAGAACAGCGTCCTCCGGTTTTTTTATCGTAACTTTTTTATATTCTATTGCTTAATTATCCTGCTTGTTTTAACAAGTTCATCTTCATTAAACATATTGATTATATATACACCGCTAACGAGATGTGAGGTATTAATTTCAGCATCGGGATAGGTGCTATCAACCACCCGCTGACCAGTAATATTAGAAATGATTACCCTGGACAGTTTGTCATTGTTGCTGATTTTGATAAAGTTGCCAAATGGGTTAGGATACACATTATAATCGATCTCAGGTATAAGGTCAGCGCTGGTAGGATCGGTAACATCCACGATATCGGCTTCCATACGGGGTTCAATACGGTAGATACTGTCTCTGAAGGTCACCACACCGGTAACATCGTATGAGTTATCCGCTACGGGAGTATAGGCATATAACCAACTTCCAATAATCACGCTGTCAACGTCGTTGCCGGCAAAGAGCGTCCAATCGCCATCCATGTTGACATCAGAGGCCCGGGCATCGGTAACCTGCACCAAAACACCCTGGTACAACGGGATGGAATCGGTGCCAAAAACAAATACGATTGGCTCAACAGTTAATGGTGCATCAACTAAATTTACTTCTTCTGCCACCAGTGAAGTAGTACCATTCATCTCTTCTACAGTTCCGGATACTGTTACACCATCGCCAGCTACGAGCTGCAGGGTATCGGCATATTCTACCCAGATGCCGCTCCTTGAAGCATTTTCATCCTGTACAAAGAACCCTTCATCGGGATACACAGCGGTAACCGTACCAAGAATCAGCACCTCCTGCCCCAGATAAGGGGAAGTAACAGTATCGCCGTGAATTTCAGCAATAGCTACAAATTCTTCAGAAACTTCTTCAATGTCAGTTTCCATTCTGGGTTCAATCTGGTAGATGCTGTCCCAGCCTGTAATAATGCCGGTAACATTATAGAAACTGCTGTCAGTTGGTGTGAATTCAAACATCCTGTTATTGACTACCATGCTGTCGGCATCACTATCTGCAAAAAGTGCCCAGTTGCCAATTGAATCTGCTTCAGAAGCACGGGCATTCAGGACTTGAACCAGTAAGGCCTGGTACATCTGAATTGAATCGTTGGCAAAATCAAATACGAGCGGTTCGATTGTGACAGCACTATCGGCAGTTGTCACTTCTTCAGCAACGAAAGCAGTCACGCCCTGCAAAGTATCCACCATACCGGTTATAATCACTCCATCGCCAATAGCATATTCATTTAAATCGGCGTACTCAACCCATATTCCGCTGAAGAGCTTCACAGAATCCTGTACAAAAAATCCTTCATTGGGATAGATGCCGGTAATTGTTCCTGAAATTTGTACCACCTGACCGGGCTGAGGAGAAACCGCGCCTTGACCGTTTATTTCAGCAATGGTAAAAGTATCTACTCCGGCGGTCTGTTCAAGAATGGTAAAAGTGGCCTCACCTGCCGGAATTGAATCATATGCATCGTTTAAAAAGCCTTCGATAAATCCGAATGTATAGCTGCTTCCCCACGCCAGCTCCTCTGCAGGAACTATTGTAATTATATTTGCAACAGTATCGAATACTGCTACATGCTCAAGATCGGTTCCATTTGATCTCAGGTAAACCAATGAATCGAGACTCAGGGAATCCACAGCAGTAGTATCAGTAAGGGTTATTTTTTCGCTGAATGAAATGGTAAGTTCACCGGGGATTTCGGAAAGCGATTCGTCGTTCCGTGGTAAGAAGGTAACAACAGTAAATCCACTGTCAACAGTCCAGAACCTTTCTGAGACATAATTAAGGGTATCATTTTCTCTTACATACTGAAACCTGTTGCCTTCCGAATCAAGTACCGATCCGGATGTAAGGACTATCTGAACCCGATCTCCGACTATGAAATCAAGTGAAGGATCAAAAGTAACCACATTATTTTCAACAATTGCATGAGAAGCATTCAGTTGTTCATATTCAATGTATTTGGCTGAATCAGCATTCCATTGATAGGTGTAGAAACCGAAATCGTTAGCCAGCCTTACATTTTCATCGAAAATGAAGGTAAAAATAGCATCGTTGGCAACGGGAAGACTTAAATCAGGACTGATATCAATCAGTTGTGGCCGGATCGTATCAAGTAAAAATACTTGAGTAAATGATCCAGCCTGGTTATCAACCAAATCCTTTACTGAGCCTGCAGTTACAACCAGTTCATACGTGTCGGATGAAGAGTAAAACTGCTCAGGATTAAGTGTAATTGTACTTCCTGAAATCACAATGCTGGTATCGGTTAACAGCTCATATTCTTCCCATACACCCGCATTATTGTAGTAGGTAATAAAATTATAGGTAGGAGCAAGTTTTACATTTTCATTATAAGTTAAAATAAAGCTTACCTTCAGTGAATCGGAAAAATCAGTTTCTATATATTCGGTTTCAATGTTAATAACTTCAGGAGGAGTGATATCGACGGTGAAAACCCGGGTAAAAGAAGTAGCCATGTTACCTGAGTAGTCGGTAACCGACCCAAAGGTAACAACCAGTTCATAGCGGTTGAAAATATTATATGCGCCGGAAGGCGTAATTGTAACTGTATTACCGTTAACCACCACTTCTGACTCATCAAACCTGGCGTATTCTTCCCATGCACCATTTGTTAATACATGAGTAACTATCTGGAAAGTATCGGCAAGCTGAACATCTTCACTATAAGTTAAAATAAATACGGCATTTATCGAATCATTCAGTTCATTATCGGTCAATTCAATGCTGTGCTCAATAACTTCAGGTGCATTCTCATCGCCCATAAAGGTACGGGTAAATGATCCGCCGTAATTTCCAACCGAATCATGCACCGAACCGGCAGCAATTACAAATTCATACCTGCCCTGGGACCAGAAGGAACGGTCAGAGCGAACAGTCAGGACATTACCTTCAATTACGACTTCAGCATCATCATACCTGTCGTATTCCTCCCATGCGCCATCAGAAAAATAGTGGGTCACAATAGTGAAGGTATCAATCAGCTCAATATCCTCACTGTAGGTTATTGTAAAAACAGCGTCAGCTGAATCAGTCAATGCATCATCAGTGAATTCAATTTGAAAATCCAACACCTCCGGAGGAATGGTATCGGTTTGTGCTTTAGAAGATGTTGCTATGCAACAAAGGGATAAAATCCCTAATAATAAGGCATACATGTTTTTCATAGTATAGTCTTTTAATAATTATACTTTATTTTTTTTTGTGTGTTAAAAAAGTGTCAGAAGAAATACAATTAACAAATATTAAAGGTTCAAGTGGAGTGTGTAGAAAGGTTAAAAATTATCAATTAAAATAATTCTAAAAGCTCAGGGGAGGGTATGCTGAGCTGTGTTTTCCAGAGACATAAGGGGTCTTGAATTACTATTTTAAAAAATATAACAGATGAACACTATGGTTGAAATATGAACAAGGAATATAACAGCAATCGAGCTTATTACCAGCGGAATTATTAAAACGAAAGCGGGGAGAAAATACTCCCCGCTTCCTATTTAATATTTAAATTTTAATGTAGTCTGATTATTCAGATCGAAAGACCCATGTCCAACCTGTTTCGCCGACATTATTTGGTACGTACAAAATTAATTCCTCTTCGGTAAGCGACATAATCTGATACACGCCGGTCGGGCTTTTCCTGTCATCGGGAGCCCCAAGTATATCAGTTCCACTTACGGAAAGGGTCTGGTTTTCCACATCCAGCACAAAGCTTCCAGGAACCGGCTCTGCATCAGGGCCGGCATAATAGGTATAGTTAGCTGCGCCATCAAGATCGAAAACCATTCTGCCTCCGGCATCTTCAGGAGGGCAACAGGTTCCCCCTGCATTCCACCATGACGACATATAACTGTCGGGATTATCCGGAGGGCTCATAAACCACCATAAACCTTCATCTCCACCTTCACCTGCAAACACCCATGTTTTGCCTTCGGCTGTGTTTTCACTTACAAGGTCGTACCAATCCTGATCGAGTGCCACATCCAACACATCAACCTGAACATCAATAGTTTTCTCAAAAAATTCTGCTCCCAGAGTTCCCACAAAAGTAAAGGTTGATGTTCCCGGAACAGGATAAACAAATTCTACTCTGTTTGTAAGAGCTTTACCAAGGTTGTAGTCCCAGTAGCCTGTTACTCCGGGGGTATTCATGCTCAATTCAATGAGATTTCCATTGGCTTCATTTTGGGTTGCAACCAATTCAACTTCTTCAACAGTTGTAGTGTTTTCAAGGCTTTGTTCGTCAACTATTGATTCGCATGAAACCATCAGTATCATCAATCCAATTAACAGACTGAATAGTTTATTTTTTCTTTTCATATCTTTTTAAATATTAGCATTTAATCGTGTATCTACCATCCCGGGTTTTGTTCGTAAACTCCGTTAGATAATCTCATTTCAGTTTCCGGAATAGGAACTAATCCCTTTGTTTCCGGTCTGTAATTAACTGAATATTTGGCAGCAGACCCAGAGTTTCTCACGTCAATTACATCGTCAAAAGCAGTATTGACATCTCCCCAGCGCACCAGGTCAAACCAACGTAATGCTTCAAAAGCCAATTCATGCTTCCTTTCTTCCTTAAGCGCTTCCAATGAATACTCAACAGGTTCTAAACCAGCCCTGGCCCTAACCTCATTCAAGCCATCAGCTGTTTCAGAAATTTCCGAATGCATTAACAATACATCGGCATAACGCATAAAAATGAAATCCTGAGCGTGCATTAACTGCATATCCGCATTTCCCCATTCGTACAACTGAACGAACATGCCCACATTGGTACCGGATTCGTCGGGGTACTGGAGAGCAGTATATTTCTTATTAAAAAGTCCTGTTTCATGATCACCTTTGTCTTGCTGATAATCCTCAGTCCCCTGACTTGGCTCCCCAACCTCAAGAACAGAACCCAGCCTTCTGGGATCGTTATCGTCCCACTGGTTGAATAACCTGGGATTAACAGTACCCCATCCCCAGCCCTGGCCAAATGGCACCAGTGAGTTATCACGGATGGAAGTAAACAAGGAAAGTCTGTTGGTATAAATATTTCCATTGGACCATCCCCAGTCTCCAAAAGAAAACCGTTGAACAAACATGGTTTCGTAGTTTCCGGTACCGAAAGTAGGAGAATGTCCATCCTGTCCGACCCATGAAAGATCGTTTTCGTTCGCCCATGGTAAAATGGTTGAATCGCCGGATGCAATGTTTACATATGAGTAGGGCCACAGATTTCTGAAATCACTTACCAACCGATAACCACTGTTATTCATTACGTCTTCCAGATAGTTCTGTACATCAGCAGCTGATAACGATCCACCTTCAGCCAATGGTAATTCACTGGTAGACTGACCTTCGATATTGGTCATATAACCTGTATAGAACAAATAAACCCGTCCCATATAAGCCTCTGCAACCCATTTATTTGCATGACCGTACTGAGAAGTAGGGATTTCCGGGAATGGAATGGCCGGCAACGTTTCAATGGCAAGCTTAAGATCTGAAGCAATTTGGGCAAAAGTTTCGGTGTAGGTTGATCTTGGTGCATCTCTTGGATCATCAAGTGCAACAATCAGAGGAACACCTCCAAAGAATTTACCCAATCTGAAGTAGAAAAAAGCCCGCATAAATAAAGCTTCGCCAATCGCCTGGTCTTTAAAATTCTGAGCTTCCTCAGGACTATCAAAATAAGAAGTGAAATCAGCTTCAGCAGTATTTTCTATAATTGCAGTTGCTCTTGCAATACCATTATAGCTCTGAACCCACATATCACGATATGTATCCTCTACCGGATCTTCAAAATTATCGACCCATTTTGCTGATTTATCATCCGGACCACCTCCGCCGAGCATCAGGTCAGACATCAGGCTGGCGGCAACAGATTCGTTACTGTGCACATTTACTGTATAAATTGCATTATAGACCCCCGCCATAGCTTCACTTATGTCTTGCGGGGTTTGATAAAAAGTTTCCAGACTTTTTCCGTATAGATTATCGGTATCCAAATAATCCTTGTTACAACCTGATACAAGCACCAGGCCTGCAAAAATTGTAATATATATTAATTTATTTTTCATATTGATAATTTATTTTTTTATTAAAAGCCAACACTTAATCCAAACATGACTGTTCTGGGTAATGGATACAACCCTAGGTCAATACCTGAAGCCCAGCCTACATCATGTCCAAAACGAACTTCCGGGTCCATTCCATCATAACCAGTGAAGGTATACAGGTTATTAACTGCAGCATATAGTTTCAGACTTGATATGGCATTAAAATCAGAAATTAAGCTTCCGAAATTATAACCCACGGTTAAGTTACTAACCCTTACATAATCTGCATCCTGCATGTAGATATCAGAAATGAACTGCTGATTTCTGTTTGATCCGTAGGTCAGCCTGGGCATTTTGGTTGAGGTTCCCTCACCATGCCATCTGTCAAATACACCTGAAGTATAGTTTTGTGTAAAATTATCGGCAAATGAGCGATACGACTGCATCACCTGCATGCCAAATTTTCCGGTCAGTGTTGTATTAAGGTAAATACCTTTATATTCCATGTTTAATTGGAAACCCATTTCGAAATCAGGATTTGGATTACCCAGATAACCTTTATCTTCTTCATCAATTAAACCATCCTGGTTTTGGTCTACAAAACGAACATCACCAGGTCTTTGATCATTAAAATAGGGCGTTCCCTCAGGAGTTACATAAGCATCTACTTCATCCTGATTCTGCAAAATTCCATCCGTCTCGAATCCGTAGAAGTACCCGATTGGATACCCAACCTCAACTCTTGAAACTGCAGATGTACCTTGCGATAATACGTGTGGTGGTCCATGAATAATACCATCGGTATTGGCAATTCTTGTAACCTCATTTTTGTTATGCGCTCCACTAAGGGTTATACCATATCTGAAATCACTAATATTGTCATTCCAGTTTATTACCACTTCTACACCGGTATTCTCAATGTCACCTCCATTAATAAACGGAGCTCCTGCACCCGAAGTTCCTAAAATAGGTGCTTCCAATAACCAGTCTTTTGTAGTTTTCTTATACCAGTCAAAAGCAACTCCCATTCTTGAATCAATTAATCGTGCATCAAAGCCAATATTCAACTGTTCTGAAGTCTCCCAGGTTACATCGGGATTGGGAACTCTTTCCGGATAAGCAGTTGTTCCGGATACTGGTTTTGTATCACCAAAGAAGTAACCAGGAAATACATAGGCTATTTGCGAAGAATAGATAAAATTAGGAATGGATTGGTTTCCATTTTGTCCCCAACTGACTCTTAGCTTACCAAAATCAATTATGTCAGAAGCACTTTGCATAAAATCTTCGCTGGTAACTACCCAACCTGCAGCTACTGAAGGGAAATAACCCCATCTGTGACCTTCAGCGAAATTGGAAGAACCATCCGCACGCATAATAACAGAAAGAAGGTACTTTTCAAGGTAATTATATTGTGCCCTGCCAAGATACGATACCAGGCCTCCGCCTCCTGCGGCCCAATCGGCACCCCAGGTGTTGATATCACTTATAGATCCGGGACTTTTCGTATTGTTAATATACGCGTAACGAGGATCTCCGGGGAACAACAAATTGGTTCTTGAACCGCCTACTTCATTATTGATCTGGTTTTGCAGCAATTCATAACCTACCAGGCCAGATATACCATGATCACCAATTTGGGTATCATAGGAAAGAGTAGTTGTCCATGTCCAGTTGTTGCCAAAATTCATGCTTTGCTGAGCTCCGTCCACCTGGTCAGTATAAAGTGTTCCCAATGCATAGGTAGGGTTCATAGATCTGCTATGCCCAAACCAGGTATCAATTCCATAAGAAGACCTTAATTTTAAATCTTTAATTGGTTCAAGCTCGGCAAATGCATTCCCTACTATCCTGTTGCCTTTTCCATAATTATAGTTTGTGGCATAATACATAGAAGCAATCGGATTTGTATGCTGGTTTATACCATCCATTGTTGGTGTAAATCCGAATTCATTGATATTGTTCTCAATAGCCGGTTGCCAGTAAGCAGGCATTAACGGATGCTGAACAAGGGCATTGTGTAAATCATTCCAATAGATATTTCCAGTTCTTGCGCTTCTGTTTTCACTGTTTGTATAAGAAATATTTTCTCCAACGGTAAGAATATTGTGTTCCTCATTCTTTTTTAACACCATCTGGGTATTTAACCGTGTTGTCAATCGTTTATATCCCGCATCGGTTATATCACCTCCAATAATACTTTTTTGATCGTAATAGGAAACACCCATAGAATAGGTAATATCTTCACTTCCGCCTGTAATATTTACAGCATGGCTTTGAAGCGGAGCATTCCTGGAAGTCATTTCATCAATCCAGTTGGTACCTTCCCAGCCATTTTGAAGGGATTGCCATACTTCCTCACCTAATTGTGTGCCCAAATTTCCATCAAAATTATTATTGAGCCAATTGTTGTTCTTAATATTTGTTTGCCAGTCAAAAGGTGCAAGTCCGTCATTTACCCTGCCTTCATCCATTATATACATATATTCCTGTGCTGTTAAAGGGTCCAGGTTTTTATATATATTTTGAACTCCATAATAGGCGTCATAAGTTATTTGAGCCTGCTGGCCCTTGTTACCTTTCACTGTAGTAACCAGAACAACACCATTAGCTGCTCTCGAACCATATATCGCTGCAGAAGCCGCATCTTTTAAAACATCAATGGATTCAATATCAGATGGGTTCAGATAGTTGATGTCTCCAACAGCAACTCCGTCAACAATATATAAAGGTTCAGAGTTACCAATTGTTCCCAGGCCACGAATAGTAACTCTTGTTCCGGAGCCAGGTGCACCACTGTTTCTGGTAATACTTACACCAGCGGCAACACCTTGCAGGGCTTCCATAGCTGAACCTGTATATAGTTCTTCAATATCATCGCCCTGAATATTGACGTTGGCACCTGTTGTCAGTGCCTTCTTCTGAACACCATAACCTACTACAACAACTTCCTCAACATCAAATGCTGTGCCTTCCAGTTCAACATTTATCTCGCTACGTCCGTTCACAGGTATTTCCTGTGACTCCATCCCAATAAATGAATAGATCAATACCGCATCCGGACTTACCTGAAGCTGATATTCCCCATCAAAATTGGTAACAGTACCTGTTGTCGTTCCTTTTACTACTACTGAAACCCCCGGCAAGGGTTGGTTGTCATTTGCCGCAGTAACTACTCCCTGAAGAGTAATATCCTGGGCAAACGCACCGAGAGTTAAAAATGAGCATAAAAAGAAAAAAATTACTTTTTTCATAGAATTCATTTTAACATTTTTAATAAAATTTTTGAATTTTGGGTTTCGAAATTGGAATTTTCATATTTATTAAACGCATGAAGTACTGCAACATATATACTTCACAGGCCAGATAATTATACATCAAAACCTCATCATTCAATTATTAACGCCTGAAAATCAAGAGAATAAAATTTAATTTTGTGTGATTAAGGGTGTGTTTAAGAATCAAGCAACACTGAAATGCACTTATAGTTTATTAAATATTTGAGAGGAATGTTGACAAATTGATATCACGTGACAGTTCCATTTTTTTCCTTAATCGATAACGGCTTATTTCCACGCCCCTGTCGGAAATATTTAACAAGGTGGCAATTTCCTTAGAAGTTAAATTCATCCGAATATAAGCACACAACCTCATGTCACGTGGTGTCAGCCCGGCATATTTAGCCTTTAGTCGCTTAAAGAAGTCCTTATGAACCTCATCGAAGTAAGTTTCGAAAACCTGGTTCTGCTGCTTATTGTTAATTTCTTTATTAATATTTCGGGTAATACCTGATAAGTTCTTCTTAACTTTTCCATCGGATACTGATTTCTGAATATATTGCAAATCATCCTTTAAATTTACAAGAAATTGGTTTTTTTGTATTATCCCCATGGTTTGATTCGCCAATTCTTTGTTCGTATAATCCATTTCCCCCTGAAGTTTTTCATTTCGCAGCTGAATAATTTCTCTTTCATTTATCAGTTTCTGAAGCTGGTATTTCTCTTCCTTCAGATTAAGTTCCATTGTATGTTTTTGAATAACTCTTTTCTCTGACAGCTCCATTCTGTAATCTAAGAACTTCAATGCCAGAAATAAGAAACCCAATAACAGCACAACAAAGGCATATTTTGCTGCAGTTGTTTTATACCAGGGGGGCATAATTCTAAATGGAAATGAAGAAACACTGCTTTCCACACCATATATATTTCTTGCTTTTACCTGAAAGTTATAGTTCCCATGGGGTAAGTTGGTAAAGTCTTTATAATTAGTAATTGACCAGTCAGACCATTTCTCATCATAATTATCAAGCAGGAAACTGAATTTTGTTTGCTCCTGCATTTCATAAAATGGGGCAGTATAATGAAACCTAAAAGAATTCTTATTATGTGGAAATTTATAATTGTTTGTAATATCATGATTTATAAGCTGAACCGTAGAATCCATATATGGGATCTCTACCTTTGTAATAAATGCATTTAATGGCTTTGTATAGAGTTTACTAAACTTACTTGAATAGTGCGCAAATCCATTGTCAATGCCAAAAAATGTATGATCGTCATTGTAAGAATAAACAAATTCAAATCCATTAACATACCGGTTATCGAGAGGCTTAAAGGGCAATGTTATTTTTGTGTAGGTTAAATCTTCATTTATTCGAAATACACCCGATTCGTTTTCAGCTATAAACCAAATATTGCCAGTACTGTCTACCTCAAGGGTTTTAAGCTGGCCTTCAAAATTAAAGAATTGGGATAACTGGTCGTCTGTTATAAAACGATCCATTTCTCCCTGATATTTATAAATACCATTCACAGTGGAGATATACACTTTGTTATTATAACTGAACAAGATATTTTGTTCATCAGCAGGCAGCCCATGTTCCGAAGTATAAAGCTTGATATTGATTGCACTATCGAGCTCATTATTTAGCAATAAACGAAAAACACCCTTTGAGCCATGGCTTATCCATATTGCCCCGGTAGAGTCTTGTGCCAGAAACCGGCTGGAATCATCAAAACCTTTAACTTTTTCATTAAACTCCCATCCGTTATCAGTTCTTTTTAATGTTGAAAGACCATTGTAATGTCCTCCCAAAAGCATCTCACGTTTATCATTCAATGAAATATATTTCCAAACTCCTTCTTCCTCCCCAACTTTAAAGGCTGTGTTACCTCTAATGAGAAAAGTCCCCGTATTATGTCCGCAAATCAGGTGACCTTCAAATATATCGAGCGACCAAACTTGTCCGACGGTATTTTCGACCAGCTTAAATTCTTCCTCCTTAGGAGAAAATTGACTGAGTGATTTCACAAAAAGGCCCTGATTTGTACCTAAATAAACATTTTCATTAAAAATCCGGCAAGTATAACCTGTACCGAACTTTCCGAATTTGAAATTAAAACTAACAGGAGAATTAATTTCGATGTAATCAATACCACTATCAAGGCCCAGCCAGAGATTTTGATTACTATCAGTAAAAACACTAAGGACTGTATTATTTTGTAATCCTGAATCAATGCTGATATGTTGAACAACTTCACCCTGATTATCTGAAATGATTAACCCATTTAATATTGTACCAAATGCAAAGTACCCTCCGTTTAATGGTACTGCACTATATAGCTGGTATTGCTCAACCAAATCATTTACAGGTGAGTTCCACTTCGACAAATTTCCATTTTCATATATATAAATACCGTCATTATTTGTTCCGATCAATAATTTATTTTCCTGGATTTCCAACATTCCCCAGATTTCCTTTCCAATTAATTGATCAGCCCATACCACCTTATCGGCTGCCCCTTTAACCAACTCATAAAGTCCGGTTTCCGGTTCATGTATAAATAGCCGGTCGCCAACAATAAAAGAAAATTGAAACCTTTCTTCAGGCTCTATAACTTTTATCTTTTCATCTTTGTAGATAAACATGTATTTGAAAGACTGGAAAACTATACCTTGTGTTGTATTGTGTATCTTCCATACATTATCAAAATCATCGATTTCCGGAGGCAACAAATTTCGAAGGCTCTTAAATGAGACGATTCCTGTTTCTTTAATATGAAGTAATCCGAAATCGTTAAACAATCCGACAAATATATTATTATCAGTATCAACATGTACTGATCTGACAGGGGACGACTCTGAAACTTTTATCAGGTCCCAATGTATTCCATCGAAGCGTAAAACACCTTCGTTATTGGCAAAATACATAAACCCATTATTATCCTGGGTTATGTCCCAGTTTTGGGTTCCTGCCTCATAATCGAGTTTTGAGTAATTATGGATACTGGGTATACCTATAGATTTTACCTGGGCCTTTCCAAGAACCGGGGGAAAGGCAATCAGCAGGGTAATACCTATTCTGATAATAAGTAAATTATGCGAATTAAGAGTTAAAAAATTAGATGAATAAAAGCAGCGGCCAAGCGACCAAAGACATAAATTAATAGTCCTTTGGTTGACCGTACTTTAGACGCTCTTTGTATATCTGTTTTTTCAATTAGCCAATTGAAT
>JAGXGA010000024.1 GCA_024636975.1 Mariniphaga sp. | reverse complement strand
GAACCTGCAACAACCAAAAATATCAAAGAACTGCTTGCATTTCAAAAGCGCATGGTCAAATACCAGGATTATGTCTTTGCTTTTCTCGATCATCCAGATGTCCCGCCCGACAACAACGGCTCGGAACGCGCGATCCGTAACGCTAAAGTCAAGCTCAAGAACAGTGGGTTTTTCAAATCTTTTGAAGGGGCTGAAATCTATGCCGTGCTCCGTTCCATTATTGATACGGCCATAAAAAATAAACAGAATCCCTATCTTGCTATGCAACTCTTGGTCCAGAATCCCAAGCAGACTGAATAGTTACCATTTTTATTCAATTGATTAAAAACTCACCTTGTCTCAACAAATATGAATTACATTGCGTGAAGTATCAGTTCCATCTTCGTAAGCAATAATTATTCGTTGAACTTTTAAAATAAAACCAAGTCACTTACCCCCCCGGAGTTCATGTAACTCATTACAATTCAAAAATTTTAAGCAAGACTTTTAAGCTTTAAAAGGAACCATCTCAAAAGCTGGTCTCGAGACGGTCCTTTTTTCATTTACATTGTTGTAAATGTTACTAAACTATACTAATTAACTATAAAGGATCTATTCGCAAATTGTCAATTGCCAAACCTTGAGGTGCAGAACCGGAAAGTCCGTTTGTTCCAGCACTAAAGTCTAAACTACCTGTTGTTCCCCATTGAGTGAATGGGATTCTTATGGTTACCCATTCGCCTTTTGGTGTTTCAGCTAACAGGTCATCTCCGCCCCAATAGTTCCATTGGTCACCTAAAACAACCTGAATCCCTTTAAAAGCAGCTCCATCTACATCAAATGGGATGAGTACATCGAATTTAACGACATAGTTCTCTGCATTATCAATTGTCCAAGGCCATGTAGCTCCATCGCCAATATTGCCCTGATGATTACAATTTAATAACCAGTTACCTGTTGCGTCACCGGTCATTCTAAGGTAAGTATTTCCGGCTTCATCATCGTGAACAATCTCAGTATTGCCGCCCCAAGAATTATCCCAATCGCCATTATGGTCACCATGTTGTTCAAAATCCAATAAAATTATGGTATTTTCAGTAATTGGGTCAACCAAAGAAGGTAGTACAATTTCTTCTTCCTTAAAGAAAATCTCATCGGTAATTAGCTCGGTATCTGCTAATGTAATAATTTTCAAACTCCCCATACCTCCAGTAATTCCAGAAGGAACAATAATTTGTAACTCGGTATCGGACTTACGCTTAAAATTTAAGGCATTAATAGCCATATTTCCGGGGAGAATAACTTGCTGAATTTCGATCAGGTTTTCTCCTTTAACCGTAATCACCTCGTCAACCGCCACTTCTTCCGGAAAAACTCGAATGTACTCGGGAACTACAGCCCTTATTTCGTTAGGCGCCTCAATTTCAATATCTCCGGCTTTTAAAATAACGAAGCCGTCTGTCATCCCTTCGGGAGCAACTACTGTAATTCGGTTAAAACCTACCTTCTTGAAATTTGCAACTGTAATATTTCCAGGTAATATTACTTGGTTTACATCCTCGAAATGATTACCGGTTATAATTATTTCCTGGCCAGTAACTACTTTTTCAGGATAAACTTTTTCTATGGAAGTTCCATCCACACTTGAAATTCCTTCATTATCATCATCACAAGCAAAAAGTGTAATTAATAATAGTAGAAGCATGAATATTGATTGTATTTTTTTCATAACTGTTAAATTAAATTATTACCATCCCGGATTTTGTTGGAGTTTTGGATTTTTCTGTATTTCAGAGAATGGAATTGGGAAGAAGTTATACTTTTCATCCCACCCTCTATTGATCTCGTCTCTAGTCATAACAATGGATTGATCAATTCCTTTATCCAAATTAACAATCTTTATGGTATTGAAAAATTCGGCTCCTTTTTTCCATCGTCTAACGTCCCAGAAGCGATGATCCTCAAATGCCAATTCAACCATTCGCTCGTTCATGTACCGAACTAAAAACTCACCATCATTTCCATTAAAATCAGGCATTTCGACATCTGAACGACCACGAATTACATTTATTGCTTCATTGGCTGTCATTCCAAAATCCCCAGTAGCATTGGCACTTCCAGTAGTATGAAAAATGGCTTCTGCATAGTTCAAATAGAACTCACCTAGTCGGAATAATATAAAATTATGTCGCTGAGGTGAAGGATTATTAGTTGAAATATTAGCATTTAGATCACTCAATTTTCTCAAATAATATCCAGTTCGAGTAGCTCGATATATGGGAGACGCATTTTCACCACCTTCAAAAGTTTCAACGGCTACCCCAACATAAGTTGGCCAAACATCACCATTTTTAACAATGGTCTTTCCAAATCGTGGATCTAATCCATCATAAGGGTTGTCTGATAGATTGATTGTGTTAGCTGACCAAACTTCCCCAAAAGTTTTACCTGCATCTGGGCCAGATTTAAATTCATAGGCATCAACCAATGATTGAGTAGGACAATTACCACCTTCGGCATTTTCCACTCCGATTGGAAAATTAAATTGCTCTACTGAATTATATCGAAACTCAGCAGGAGTTCCAGTACCTCTTACCCAAATCATTTCCTGATTTGCATAACTACTTGCACCAGACAAATCTGAATATTTTCCGAGTTCAACACCAGAAATTGAAGCGAAATCAATAACCATTTTATTTGCTCTTGCAGCATCTTCCCATAGAGTAACATCATCAGTAGGATTGAATAAGGGACTAGCTTTATAAAGCAAAGTTCTTGCCTTTAATGACAACACCGTAATGCGATTGACACGATTAAACTGCTGATTAGGTTCATCCTCGTAAGTAATAGGGAGTTTATCTGCAATTGCGTCGCACTCATCAACAATGAAATTAAAGACTTCACTACTTGGCGTGCGTGTTAGTTCATTTGCCTCAGCGTTGGTCATAACTTTGGTCACTAAAGGAACATCTCCATAGGTTCTTACCAACTCAAAGTAGAAATAGGCTCTTAAGAATCGTACTTCGTACTCATACAATTCAAATTGCTTGCGCAAATCCTCATATGGACTTACCGTTACGTTGTATCGATACTCTTCTAATGATTCATAAATCCTATCTATTTCTTCAAGGAAATTATTCGCCTGGGCAATGCCTGAATAATTGTTGCGCCAAGTTTCTTCCATAGGATTAATGGGACTCCAGGATCCATTATAAAATGTATGGATCTCTGAAATAGAATTAGTAAAATCTGATTCGTCAGTAGCAGAGGCCTTCATGGCTCCATCAAACTGACCTAAATCATAACGTACATGAGCATATACATTGGAGACTAACCCAGAGACTCTTGTTGGCGAACTATAGATATATTCTTTGTCCGCAGTTGTTACTTCTGAATAGTCCAGGTCCACACAGCTTGTCAACAATGCCAAACAACATGCCGTGAAAATATATTTTAATTTAAAATTCATGAGATTAATGTTTAAATTTAAAAAACAATTGATGCACCAACACTCACAGCTGGCATAATAGGATAGCCACCCCATGTATTCTCAGGATCAATATTGGCAGGTAAATTATCGAAAGTTAGGAGATTTTCTCCCTTTACATAAATCTTAAACTCTTGAATTTTCACCTGACTCAACAAACTTTGAGGCAATCTATAGTAAACTTCACAATGGCGTAACTTTATGAATGACGCATCGCTATACCATATTGAGCTTGCCCGGTAATTGTTGCGACTAGCTAAAGAAGTCAGTCGAGGATAAATAGCATTGCTATTATCCGCACCTGGATGCCACGCATTCTCCATATAATGAGCCGACAAATTCGAATTGTTCACCAATGGCGTAAAAATGCCTTGTGTACCTAAATATTGAGTATAATTTGAAGCTCCTTGGAATAAAAAGTTAAAACCTATGCCTTTATACTCTAATCCTAAGTTGAATGCATAATTAATTTCAGGAGTACCCGCATATCCCATAGCAACCTCATCGTTTTCATTAATCACGCCATCCTTGTTTGTATCCTTATATTTAACATCACCTGGCTTAACAGCATCAAATTCCTGAACTGGACTAGATGCAATTTCTGCCTCATCTTTGAAAAAACCAATGGCCTCCAAACCAAATGACTGATTTACTGGTAAACCAATGCGCGATAAATAAGGAAAAGCTTGGGGTGGTTCAACCATATCAACAATTTTATTAGTGCCATAAGTGACCAAAAAACCTGAATTGATTGCAAAATCGCCCACTGTTTTTTGATAATTAATGCCCAACTCAACACCTTTGCTATCCACAATTCCCTTATTTAAATAAGAAGAGGGAATACCTACTACCAATGAGTTTAATTCATCAGCCGATTGCAATATGTTATCACGGCGCTGATAGTATCCTTCAAAAGTCAGGTCAAGACTATTCCAAAAACGTAAATCCATCCCAATATTAACCTTTTGTGCACGCTCTAAATCAAAATTCTTTGTGGGGAAATAACTCAAAAAAGTACCCCATGACTCGCTATAACCTTGACCAAAAGTAAACCAACCTGCGCTGCCTCCATAGCTTTCAAGACTTAATCCTACTCTTGGAACATAGTCAGAATGCAAAATACCAGCAGAGGCTCTCAGCTTAAACAAATCAATCCAGCTATTATCCTTCAAAAAACTTTCATTGGACAATACCCATCCTGCAGAAACGGTAGGAGAGAATGCATACTTTTCAGGCCATGATCTATTTGAACCAGAAGCCATAAGAACAACGTCAACAAGATATCTATTGTCATAATCGTAATGACCTGAAAGAGATAAATTTGCTCTGTTAAACTTATTATACTGACCAGTATAGACAATCGAATTAGTAGAATAGATCAAAGAAGAGGCAATGTTATGATTACCTACCTTATTGACATAGTCAAATTCCAATTGAACATTTGAGCTTCGCCACTGATCATTTATCCAATACCCGAACCCTAAGGCATCAGATTTACTACCCCCTAAAAACTGCGTTGTATCTATAACATTACCGCTTTCATTAAACACATACGCGTTGCTGCCATATTCAAAAGAACGACTCCATTCTTCAGTATTTGTCGTCCGATTGTCATAACCAACACGTATGGAGGCACTTAATCCCTTCAAAACTTTATCTAAATCCTGAACTAATTTTCCATCAGCAAACAACGAACGCTCATGAATTTTAGAATGACCAGTTCCTTGTATTTTAGCAATAATGTTGTTGTCGCCATAGGCACTGGTCCCCCCCCATGTTCTACCATCAGCCATTAAAACCGGATAGGCCGATGCAGGTGTATTGTAAATAAAACTAAACGCGTCATTAGCCTCAAGCCCAGTGGGACGATTGGTTTCATTAAAACTACCCATTACATTAATCTGCATTGTGGTAGTGTTTGTTAATTTAATGTCGAGATTGGTTCGAATGTTGGCTTTTGAATACTTCAGTTGAGTAGAATACCCATCATTGGCTTCAGTTCCATTGAGTAACCCACTTGCATCAACATAATTTAGAAGAGTCAAATATTTGAGATTTTCATTTCCACCTGAAATATTCAATGTCGCCTGATTCTCATATGCCTTATCCTTTAAAGCCTCTTTTTGCCAATCAACATTTGGATAGACAGAGGGATACGTATTATTCTCAAAAGCACTCAACTCATACTGATTATATGCAGGTGAAAGACCATCCATCGAGCGTGCTTCATTTAACGCTTTAGCATAATTATGAGCATTAAGAAATTCAGGTAGATCGGGTCTACTTTGAATTTTATGATCATAACGTACAGAAACGGTTAACTTCTCTTGAAGAGAGCGTTTTGTTTTTATTAAAATGACTCCATTTATTCCTCTGTAGCCATATAGTGCAACAGCTGCAGCATCTTTCAAAACAATAACATGCTCAACTTCATCCACCGACATTCGATCGATTGGTCGTTCCAAACCATCAACTAAAATAAGCACATTATTCTCGGTTGTCGTCTGAGTGCCTCTAATATTAAAAGAGCCACCATATCCACCATTGCCTGAAAATCCTGGATTTTTTAAGGAAGTTAATCCCAATAGCTTACCATAAAGTGCATCTTGTAAGCTTATCGCAGCCGTTTTTTCTAAATCCTCACTACTTATTGTATAAGTTGAAGCTGTAGATTTTTCTTTCGTTTGAAGTATTCCTATTCCCAAATCGACCAAACTATCTTTTGTTTGAGCGAAACTTATTGAGAAGAAAAGGAAACTGCTTAACCCCAAACAGATAACTTTTTTATATATTTTACTTTTATTCATTGCATTTTTTTTATTAGTAAACATGCATTATTACCAGCCTGGGTTTTGAGTCAACCCATATTCTTTATTGATCTCAGGAATAGGTAAAGCTTGTAAGTACCATTTTGGGGTGAAGAAACCTTCATTCCACCATGCTCTGGCATTATTGGTAAACACATACGTTTCATATCTAAAGTTAGTTGGATAAGCTTCTCCCTCAGCCAATTTACCTCCTCCATCCTTACGATATATCTTGATACCATGAAGAGGTGTGGTAAATTTATCGGACAATTTTCTTCTACAAATATCCAAGAAACGACTTTCTTCATAACCTAACTCACAAGTTCTTTCGCGCAAAATCTCATTAATAAGATTTTCTTTGTTTGAGGTCAAATTCAATGATGGATTGCTGACTGCAATTTGACCAAGCCCAACGCGCGCGCGTACCTTGTCAATTTCGTCACATGCTTTCACAAGATTTCCAGTCTCAGCAAGTGCTTCTGCATATATCAAATGCATTTCTCCCATACGTAGAAGAGAGAATTGAACTGGTTCAACACCAAGATTCCAAAAATCGAGAATCCATTTGAAGGGGCCAAGGCCATTACCCATCATAGTAGAATTATACCAACCAGTTGCATCCTCAATATTACCACCTTCCCAAACTTCAATTTGGTTGTAATTCTGCCATCTACGACCCTTCTTTGGTGTCAACAAAGTTTCATACATACGAGGATCTCTATTCTCGAAAATATCAATATTGGTAGGATTATTGGTATTATAAACGCTCATACCAGTAAACGGTTTTCCGTCTGCCATAGGAAACATTTCCATAAATTCAACGGTAGGAGAAAATGATCCCTGATGCGCCACGTTAGCAGGAAGTTGATCACCCCACTCAGTTTGATATGTGACTGTATGCACCTCAATAATTTTTTCACTATCTCCTCTATTCCAATAGGCATTACGATAGTTTGCCATATACCCAGCTTCTGTATTTGCTGTAGGTTGAAGCAATGCAAATGGATTACCATGATTTTGATTCTCTTGAAAGAAGTCTTCACATGCCGCCAAACAACGTTCCCATAATTCAGCTTTATAACCTCCATACCATACCTGCAAACTATCCACAGCGATCTGAGGTTCTTGAGTAGAATAGGGTTCATTGCTATTAAACAAAGGGCTTGCAGCAAAAAGCAATACTTTTGCTTTGAATCCCAATGCACTCCCTTTTGTTAAACGGCCAGCCCATTGCCCATTTTCAGATTCTGCTGTACTGAATGGTAATGAAGGCGTTGCAGCAGCTTCATCCAATAAATTAACCATGAAGTCAACAGTCGCTTCTACTGAAGCACGCGGAGCATTATATGGCTCAGTAGTCAAGTAGGCATGATCTATAATAGGAAGTCCACCTACGTGTCTGAATAAACTATAATAGAAAGTTGAAATCATGATTTTAGATTCTGCTTTCAAACGCTCTTTCTCATCCACTGTCATATCAGGCACTCTATCAACGTTTTCTATAAAGTTCCAGCAATTACGAACTGGCGCCCATATTCTATTAAAGTCCTGGCGATCCCGAACCCAATCTGAGGCATATGCAGCGTTGTAGTTACCAGGGTACCAAACTTCTTTAACGTCACCCCAACCTAAGCGGGATTGTATTACATCTGACAAGGCATCCATAGGATTATCCCCTATGTTATATCTAACATTACTGCTAAATGGATGATACAATTTTCCATAAGCTTCCCATAAATAAGCACGGGCATATTCAGCACGTCCAAAAACGGAGTCTTCATTCATTGAGACTCCAGGCGCTTTCTCAAGAAAACCATCCCCAACCTTAAATTCATCAACACACGATGTAAGCAGTCCTACACCAAGTAATATGTTAATAACTAAGGCTTTTAAAATATAAAAATTTTTCATTGGATCTAAAAATTTAAGTTATTAGAAATTAACTTTTACGCCTATGTTATACAATTGCAACACAGGATAAGAAACGGCATTTTCATAACCTCCGCCTTTATTTTCGGGGTCGTTTCCTTCAAACTTAGAAAAGGTTAAAAGGTTGGATCCATTAATATAGACCCGCATATTAGCTGTTGAACTGATGAAAGGTAACCGTGGTACAGTATACCCTAACTCTACATTTCGAAGACGGAGGTATGAAGCATCAGTCATCCAAACACTTGACATTACAGAGTTATTTGCTTCGTTCTTAAAAGTAATTCGAGGAAGTGTTGCTGTTTCTGCCGTTTCAGGCGTCCAACTATTGTCATACACCCAACGAACTAATGATTGATCATGAAATTGTCCAAACTGTGGGTTATATGGCCAAGATAAAGAGCGAGAAACATTGGTTGCTCCATTCCATAACATGAAGAAGTCGAAATTCTTAAAACTAAAATTAACATTTAAAGAATAAACCATTTCAGGATAATTAGGATAGCCTATGGCATGTTGATCTTCACTTGAAATTACACCGTCTCCATTTAAATCAACATGAATGTTGTCTCCATCTTGGAGATTTGGCTGACCAAGTTGAGTTGGCATCGGCTCACCATATTTGGCCAAATAAGCATCTTCAGTTTTACCTGCTTGATAAAATTCAAAAAACTCATAACCAAAAGGTTGATTTACCCGGTGACCTGTTCTATATAGGTAATCATATTTCTTGGGAACTTCAGCCTGTTCAATAATCTTATTGCGATTGAACGAAAAGGTAGGTGAAACAGAATATTTAAAAGCTCCATCATTATCAGCCCAAGTCAAAGCTACTTCAATACCCTTATTATCCACTTTACCATAGTTAATAGGAGAAGCAACTAGCGATGATGGGGCTGCAATAAAAGATTCATTATTGATTAAAATATCTCTGCGATTCTCTTTAAATAAATCAACATTTATGCTTAACCTATCTCTAAGCGTTCTTATATCTAATCCGATATTTTGTTTTACAGCCTTCTCCCAGGTCACATCAGGATTCCCGGAGGTGTCTTCTGTTGCACCTTTAACATAGGTCGTATTGTTTGTTCCAAAATTATAACCATGCTGGCCGCCACCATATCCGTTGTAATAGCCATCACGAACGCTGTATTCGGGCGATAAATAAAGGAAACGTCGATTATTCATATAATCGTTTCCAACAATACCATACGAATAACGGAACTTCAAATAGGAGAGTACATTTTGGTCTTTCATCCAAGATTCCTCAGTCATAATCCACCCTATTGAACCAGCAGGGAAAGTTCCATAACGTTTGCCAGGTGCAAAGTTTTCAGACCCATTGTACCCAACGTTGAAATCAAATAAGTACTTAGAAGCATAATTATAGGTGGCTCTTCCTACCAATCCAACATATCCACGAGGTATATCACGATAGGGGTTTGGATAATAGTATTTAGACTGGTTGTAAAGGAATAGTCCCGATACTTCATGGTTTCCAAATTTACGTGTATAATTAAACCCAGTCTCTGCATACCAGTCTCTGGAAATAACAACGCCACCGGTAGAGGTATTATTTTCCTCACTATATGCTGGCTGCCATTTATCACCAGAAGTTTCTAAAACTATTGAACCATCATCTAGCATATATGGCCGATAAGTGGGATAGGCTTCATAATTTTCCCATTCCTTATAATGAGAGTGTGCACTATTATAGGAACCTTTAAGTTTAAAACTTAAACCTTTAGTTAATACGTCTAAGTTAGCATCGTATTGCACGTCAAGGTTTAAGACATTAATGACATTGTCAACATGGCCAGATCCATAAAAACGCATCGGATCACCATCCATATCCTGACCAACATAATTTGGATTAGAAACAATTCGCTTTCCATCAACAATACCAGCCCCTGTCATTGGCGCTGAAAACAATATACTTTCGAAAATATCGCCCTCGCCTCTTGGTAGGGAAGTCTTATCTTCAACTCGCCCGCCAATATTTATTGCAACAGAACTTATTTCATCTATTTTAATATCTAAGTTAGTGCGATAGTTGTATCGATTGTAAGAAAAATTTTCACTCGGATCAGTTGCGAAAGTCCGAAACAATCCATCCTGCTGTAACATACCAACAGACGCAAAATACTTAATACGCTCATTTCCTCCTGAAATATTAACGTTCTGCTGTGTTTGCGGGGCAGTAGATTTCATAACATAATCCACCCAATTCATATCAGGATAAAGTATAGGAAGATCACCATCTTTGTAATGCTGAATAGCTTCTGGCGAAAAGCGCAGCTCGGTATCGCCATCACGCCTTTGAGCCTCGTTATAAGTATTTGCATACTCATAACTATTTACAAAATCTAAATAAGTGGTTGGTGCTTGAATACCATATGAGGCAGAAGCAGAAATCTGAGTCTTTCCAATCGCACCACGCTTAGTGGTGACCAAAATAACTCCATTGGCACCGCGAACACCAAAAACCGCAGTAGCTGAGGCATCTTTCAAGACAGAAATATCAGCTACCTCATTGGGATCAATTTGTGTAAAACTACGTTCTACACCATCTACTAACACCAATGGTGCTGATCCTTCTGTGGAAAGTGTGGCAACCCCTCTAACTAAAATTAAAGGATCATCTCCCCCAGGTAAACCAGAATATTGAACAGTTGAAACGCCAGGCAGTTTACCAGCAAGGGAGTTTCCTAATGATGGAGATGTAGACTTCATAATTTCAGCAGCCCCAATATTGGAAACAGAGCCAGTTAAGGTAACCTTTTTCTGTGTACCATAACCAACAACAACTACTTCATCAAGGTCTTGCTGATCGAGCGTCAAGGTCACGTCAATACGCTTTCTCCCCCCAATAGCTTCTTCTCTGGCCTGATATCCAATGTAAGAAAACACCAGTGTTGCCTGAGGATCAGCTGTAATGGAATAATGACCATCCACATCAGTAACAGTACCTGCTGATGTGGATCCTATTCGAACCGAAACACCAATCAGAGATTCGCCAGTTTCATCCTTAACAGTACCTTGCACCGTAATGGATGATTGCGCATTGCTCAATAGGGGTAACATTGCTAATATTACAAGAAAACCCCACAATTTAAGTTTGCTTCTTTTCATTTATTTCAGATTAAAATTAGTTAGTTATTTTATCGTGTAGAAAACCTCTCCCATTCCATCGCAAAAAGTAAGAACTTGTATTGACCCGTTTACGCTAATGCCATCAATTAGCAGCTAAGCCAAACTTTAATATGCCTTCCTTTCACTTTAGAAAAATCGATATCTACAGAACGATATTTTACTGGTTAACAACTGCTAAACTAGTCTGCACCTTTTTGAAACAAGTTCCCGTTGGTATCCTTTATAGTAAATGATACAGATGAGATGGTAATTATATACATTCGGGATATTGAAAATGAATTCTTCAATTAAAAACAGGAATTATATCTTATTCAACCTTTAAAATTTATCACCCTGAATAACAGAACACTATATCACATCACCTCTTTTAATGGCATACTTTTAAGATATTTAGTAGCCGCTCTTATATTATTTACTTATAAAATTTAGTCCAAAAGATTCCGCAATATCTCATGTGTACAAAAGGGACATCTCCTCTTCTTTCTGTAATTTTTCCTTGAGCAAATAACTTTCAACCAACATTTTAGTATTATTTAATGGTGCCACAATAGCCATTTTCTTGTCTAAAACTGGGCTATATACTCGATACCACCAATAACCTATCTTTTACGGTGTTGGTTTTTTTATACCAGATGTGTGCTTTTTTGCAATAAAACAGTCCTTTTTATATCCTCTTGACCAGTTGCATGATATCGACCTGATTCCAATCGGTGATATTTTCAAATCCGACATACTTGCAAACAGTGGTGCATTCGGTATTGGCTTTAATGTTTTTTGGGGGGATAGAACCTTTGACCTATTTGAGTTCTGGGATAAAAAAGTTCTGACTTTTCAAGATGAACTTGCTTGTCGGAGTGGAAGTCGATCACTCAAACAAATCTCATATTGTTGCTTTTCTGGACAATGTTCGCATCGTTACGATGAAGGTCATCGACACCAACATAGCCAAAGGTTATGACTAGGAACACCTAATACTTTCTAATGTCGAGAACAAGTTCTTTCTTTGAATCCTCCCCAAAATAATAGTATTTAGGAATTTGTAAAATACAACTAAATTCAAGAACAAGGACTACATTTCAAAAATAGATAGTGCCATAAAGATGTTAAGAAAAGTAATATCCTCGAGCTTTATGGTCGATTAAGTACTGATGAACAATATTGATGAACAGAAACTACATGAGAAATTTTTCAGGGTAAAATGGTTTATCAAATGATAAGCTATATCCCTAGGGATGACTCTATCCCATTGAATAAAGTCTCATAACGAAAATGGAAAACATAAAACATAGATTTAAAATATCACAAACAAGTTCCAAGTATTGCATATCGTTACACTTAGAAATTATATGGAGCGAAACTTCTGTTTATTATTATATGAAGATGGAAGTTCTCCGTACATCTCTTTAAAATACTTTGCAAACTGCTTAGGCGAAAGCCCTACTTTATCCGCTATTTCCGATATGTTTAGTTGACTTTTTTCAATAAATTGTCGTCCTCTCTTTATTCGTAAAGTTCTGATAAATTCAATAGGGGCTCTACCTGTTATTGCAATGAGTTTTTTGTAAAAGTTCCCACGACTCATTCCTAAGTCAGTACTAAGTTTCTCTACAGAGTAATCGGGGTCGTTCATATTCTCTTCTACCAATGCAATAGCTTTACTAATTAGTTGCTCATCAAGCGAACTGATGGTTATTTCACTTGGTTCAATTTCGGCTACCTTAAATTTTTTGTGGCTATTCTTTCCCCATTCGATTATTTTATTAATCCTTAGTAACAAAATATCTAGGTTAAATGGTTTGGTAATATAATCATCAGCACCTTCTTCCAATCCTTTTAGCATGTGTTCGTTGCCTGTGCGGGCTGTCAGCAATATCACAGGAATATGCGAAAACCGTATATCTTGTTTGATGCGATTGCATAGTTCAAGTCCGTCCATTACTGGCATCATTACGTCGCTGATTACCATTTGTACCGGTTGTTTGGCCATAATGTTAAGTGCTTTCTGTCCGTGAGGTGCGGCTATTACCGGATAGTGTTCTTTGAGGGAGTTGATGATGAATTGCCTGAAATCATCATTGTCTTCTACCACAAGAATTGGCAATTCGGCATCGCTTTCTTCCATGGTTTGTTCGTCGTTCTGTACTTCTTCTGGTTCAAGCTTCTGAAGTGTTGTTGAAATGGGTAATGTAACGATAAATACACTGCCCTGATGGATGTTGTCCTTCACTTCAACATTTCCGCCGTGTAACAGCACATACTCCTGTACGATGTGTAAACCAATGCCGCTTCCGATGTGGGCCGTATCGTGTGCCTCTTGATAGAAACGTTCAAAAATCTTTGTTTTGTTTTTGTCAAGAATACCAACTCCTGTATCGACAACCTGAATTCTCGCAAGCTCACCTTCTGCACCTAAAACGCGGTCAACCGTTACCACAACACGTCCGTTTTCAATATTGTATTTGAAAGCGTTGGATAACAGATTCATCACTATACGTTTAATTTTGTTTCTATCAAAGTCCATTTGAATTGAACTATACTTCAGGATCACTTCAATGCGAATTCCCTTTTTATTGGAATGATAATCAAATGTATTGCATACTTCGTTTACAAACACTGGCAGATCGCCGTGTGACAGGTCCAGTACATTGTCTCCGATGTCCAATTTCCTCAAATCGAGCAATTGGTTCACTTCATCAACCATAAATACCGCATTTCGATGAATTCGTTCAAGATCTTCTTTGATGCTTTTATCCGTAATACCTGCTCCTAAAATTTTCTCGAGCGGTGTGATGATAAGGGAAAGTGGCGTTCGCAAATCGTGATTGATATTGGTGAAAAAGCGCATTTTCGCTTCGTTGATTTTTTGTTGCTTGGCAACGTTCAGTTCTAATGTTTGCATTTGCATTTTCAATTTGATCTTCTTTTGGGTCCGAATAATTAAAACTGCATTGCTTATGAAAAAGACTAACAGATAAAGAATGTACGCAGGGGTAGACATCCAAAATGGTGGATTCACACGAATAATTAAGTTAGAAGGTTTATTGATCCAATTTCCTCCATTATTGCTTGCTTTTACTTGAAGGTTATAGACACCAGTTGGAAGTTTGTTAAAGTAGATTGTGTTTCCTGCCAACTTTATCCAATTGGAATCGTCCGAAAGTCGGTAAACGAATCTTGTTTTGTGTGTGGATTCATAATTCATGGATGAAACATCAATTGAAAAGTTGTTGTCCGAATAATCCAGTGTTATCTCTCTTGCCAATTGTATGTTTTTGGGTAAAATAATACGATTGTTTCCAATGGATTCTCCCACATCAATCTGATTGTTGTTAATTTTCAATGCTGTGAATATCACTTTTGAGTTAGATTGCTTGTATTGAATGGGTGTAGGAGTGGTCTTAATGTATCCTCCCATTCCTCCCATTCCTCCCATGAGAATTTCTCCTTTTCGGTTGCAAAAAATTGAATGATTGTTGAATGCAATATTGCCAAGCCCATCTTGGTCAAAATAGCGATAGTATCTAAATATTGGAGCTCTTACAGGGTCGTTCACCACTACAATGTTTGTGATGCCAAAGTTCGTTGTAATCCAGATGTTATTGTTTTGATCTTCTGCAATTCCCCTGATATAATTATGTGAAATTCCCTCCTCCGTTGTGAGATGAAAGATTGAATCTAGTACAGAGTCGAAAACATGTAGTCCGCGCTGTTCCCCAATCCATAGACGGTTGCGACTGTCGCGAAAAATACAATTGATTAATTTGTTGGGGAATTGTTGCGTTCCTTTGTTGTTGCTTTTTATTACAGACAACATTAGCGTTTGCGTATTCATGATGCACAAGCCTGAACTTGTAGCGATGTATAGAGATTGGTCGAAATTGCAATAAAGATCAGTAATACTATTGGTTGGTAGCGATGTATTTTCAATGGTATAATGTTCGATATTGCCTTTGGTGTCATAGCGAAACAATCCTTTATCAATGGTTCCCAGCCAGATGTTGCCGGCGGCATCCTCCTCTATACTTCGAATGTCCTTAAGTAAACCGGCTAACTGTTGGTTTTTGATATTGAGGCTAACGAAGCTGTTGTTTTCACGATAAAATGCGCCTCCTCCATACGTTCCAAACCAGATCCTGTTTTTCGAATCAAGAAATGAGCAGATTATCAAATTTATGGGTATGTCCCCATTCACGGCGCTAAAATGGGTACGTTTATTGGTTGAAGTATTTACCCGCACCAGACCTTCTCCGTCCGATCCCAACCATAAATTGCCTTCTTTATCTTCAACGATGCAACTGACGTCGTTTAATTCAGAAAGTTTGTCCCTTTCGAAGGAGATTTTACTAAGGCTTGTATAGGCAATGCCGCGTTTGCTGGTCCCCACCCATATCATATCCTGTTTATCTTTATAGAAACAATTGATGTGATTGCTTGGAAGTGAAAAGGGATTGTCTTTTTCATAGGCCAGGTTCGTAAAGTCATCGGTTTGGGTATGGTAGATGGAGACTCCTGCATAGACCGTCCCAATCCAAATGTCGCCATTCCCAACATCGTTAATCGAGGTGATAAAATCGCAGATGTGTTTCGTTTTATCGGTCAATACTTTCCACTCCTTGGTTTTGGGGTTGTACCTGCGCAGCACATTTTCAGGCGAATAGGCGGTGTAGAACCATACATTATAGGCGTTGTCTATATAAATCTTGTGGTGAAAATAGGACGACAACTCGACAGTCAATTCACTATTAATACTGTTCGTACTGAAATCAACTTTTCCTACTAAGCCGCTTTTGAATAAAATGAATGCATGGCCATCTCTGCATTCCATCCATTTTATCTGTTCATTTTTTGGAAGCGAAAAAACTCTTTTCTGTTTTTTATTGTAATTGTAATAGATTAAAGTTGAGCTAGCTACGCACCATAAATTCTGATCGTAGTCAACAAACAAATGTTCTACTTTGCCCGATAAATTAAGCCAATTGAGCCTTGATTTTATGTCTTTCTCTAAAATGTCTTTCTCTCTATTGTAGAATAGTAGCTCATCTGCAGTGTGTACCCAGATGTTCTCTGCAGCATCTTCGCCAATGTAGAATATTTTATTGCTGTATGAACCAATCGGAACGGTATAATAATGCTTAAACTGAAAGCCGTCGTAGCGGCTCAGTCCGTTGTCGGTTGCAAACCACATAAAGCCATAGCTGTCTTTAAAAATACTATTCACGGCATTGTCGGCTAAGCCAGTTTTCACATCAAGCCATTTGAAATCGTATCCTCGTGTTGGGAAAGCACAAATGACGTTTAGTAGCAAACACAGAATGATGTATTTTTTCATTTTCTTATTATCGAAATGTCTGATCTCATAAAATTAGCTATTATTCCTATTCTTTCATTTGCAGAATTGACTTTCTATAGCCCAAATGTATTTCAATACTGTCTCATTAGTATTATTGGCTATAAATGATACTGATGTGAATTTCTCCTTAAAAGATATGTGCTATTTTAGAATCGGAACAAGTATTCTTAAACAGTTTAATTTAGAAGATTTATGGGTAGAAGACTTTTAGTGGCAGCAACACTTTTGCTAATGTTTATTTTTCAAGGGTTGGCACAAGCACACAAAACGAACACAGTTGGCAGGGTTCAGCATGAATTATCGAATCCATATGCAAGCCAAGAGGCACGCGATCTGTATGTCCGGCTCTTGCAATATCATGCCGATAAAAAAATAGTGTCGGGGCAAATGTGGGCGCCTTGGGGTATTGACGAGATCGAATATATTTATGAAGTAACCGGAAAGTATCCAGCATTAAGAGGACACGACTTAATCCATGAATCGAGTAACGCCCGCGAAATAGAATTGTTGATCGATTGGTATCGTAGGGGCGGAATACCAACATTGATGTGGCATTGGGGGGCTCCCTCTTTGGGCGAAGGCTACGAGCAGAGCAAGCTTACAATAGACATATCGAAATGCTTTATAGAGGGTACTCCCGAACACAAAGCCATGTGGGAGGATTTGAAGCGAGTTGCCGACCAGTTGACCGTGTTAAGAGATGCAAACGTACCTGTTTTGTGGAGGCCGATGCATGAATTTGACGGTAAATGGTTCTGGTATGGAAAAGGTGGTGGTAAGCAGTTTGTTCAACTGTGGGAAACCATGTATAATTACTTTACAAAAGACAGAAAGCTAAACAACCTTATATGGGTGCTTTGCCACAGTGGTGAAATAGATGCTTCTTATATTCCGGACAAAAAATACTTTGACATTGCGGGGCCGGATACCTATTCAAAAGATTCACAAGAACCGTTGTATCATGCAATTGCGGATATGTATGGAAAAGAGAATCTTATTCCTTTGCATGAGTGCGGTACAATCCCTGACCCTGATACCTGTTTAGAGAATAACACGATGTGGTCGTGGTGGATGCTTTGGCATACCATGCATTTAACCAAGATGGATAAAGACGAGTTGCGCCGCATATACCACCATCCGTCCGTAATTACTCTTGACGAGCTAAAAGAGAAGAAGCGCGAAAAGATTTTATTAGATGAAAGTTGGCAGTTTGCATTTGGAAACGCTTCCGATCCGGTTAAGGATTTTGGTGCAGGAACCGAATATTTCAATTATTTTGCAAAAGCAAACTCCATTCATAACAATGGTCCATATTCATCTAAATTTGACGCATCGGATTGGAAGCATGTAAACTTACCTCACGATTGGGTCGTTGATTTACCGTTCTCGCCAAACGCAAGCCATAGCCATGGGTATAAGACGGTTGGTTACAAATACCCTGAAACAAGCGTGGGCTGGTACCGCAAAACATTTAAAATTGGAAAAGAAGATCTGGGGAAACATATTACGGTACAGTTCGATGGAATTTTCCGTGATGCTACAATTTGGGTCAATGGTTTTTACGTGGGCAACGAGCCCAGTGGCTATGCCGTACAGGTGTATGACATTACCGATTACCTGAATTATGGAGGCGAAAACCTGATTGCCGTACGTGTGGATGCAACCCTTGAAGAAGGCTGGTTTTATGAAGGAGCAGGTATTTACCGGCATGTATGGATGCATAAAACATCACCCGTTCATGTAGCACCTTTTGGGACGTTTGTGCATAGTGAATTGGAAGCACCCTATGGACAAGCCCGGATGATAATTGAAACTACCGTTGAGAATTCAGGGCTTGAAGCGGCCGATTATCAAGTTGTTCAGCGTTTAGTGGATGCTGGTGGTCATGAAGTAGCTCATGCCGAAACAGATGGGAGAAAACTTCTTCCCAAAGAAAAAAACAGAACTGTGCAGCAGATAACTGTTCAAAATCTGCACTTGTGGAATTTGGATGATCCTTATTTGTACACGGTCGTAACAGAAGTATATCAACAGGGTAAACTGGTTGATTCGTATTCAACAAAAACCGGAATCAGGCATATTCGTTTCGATGCCAATAACGGTTTCTTTCTTAACGGTAAAAATGTAAAACTAAAGGGTGTCAATATGCACCAAGATCATGCTGGAGTTGGGAGCGCTATTCCTGATGCATTGCAAGAGTATCGTATCAAGCAACTTAAAAGTTTTGGTTGCAACGCCTATCGAGCATCTCATAACCCCATGACCCCGGAAATGTTGGATGTTTGTGATCGCGAAGGAATACTTGTGATTTCCGAAAATCGATTGATGGGAATCAATCAGGAACATTTGGATCTGCTTGAACGAATGATTCAACGCGATCGCAATCACCCAAGTGTCATTCTTTGGAGCATCGGTAACGAAGAGTGGGGTATCGAGGGCAATGAATTGGGGATCCGTATCGCGGCAACCATGCGTGAATATGCTCACCGCATTGACCCAACCCGCATGGTTACTGCCGGCATCAGTGGTGGCAATCAATTACTGAAATCCTTGGATGTGGTAGGTTACAACTACATAAAACAAAACCCAGTAGAAAAGTACCATGCAGAGAATCCCGAATGGAAAGCATTGGGAAGCGAAGAAACTACCGGTTCAGGTACGCGTGGTGTTTATTTTGATGATAAGAAGAATGGACGCATGCAGTCAATAAATCGTAGCGGGGTTCGAGGTATTGTCAATGTCATTGAGCGGGGATGGAAATTTTACGATGAGCGGCCCTATTTGTGTGGATTGTTTTATTGGACCGGATTCGATTACCGTGGCGAGCCAAATCCACTCAGCTTCCCGGCTACCGGTTCTCAGTTTGGGATTTTGGATTATTGCGGATTTGAAAAAGACGAAGCTTATTATTTGAAGTCGTGGTGGACAGATGAGCCCGTACTTCACATACTTCCGCATTGGAATCTGAAGGGACACGAAGGCGATAGCATTGATGTTTGGGCTTATAGCAACTGTGATGAAGTGGAACTGACTGTAAATGGCAAGAACCTGGGCCGGAAAAAGATGGAGAAGAACGGTCACCTGTCATGGAAAACCATCTATCAGCCCGGGGTTGTGAAGGCAGTTGGCTACAAGAACGGTAAACGTATTCTGACCCAAACCGTATCAACAACCGATTCACCTTCAGAGATTGTGCTGAGTGCCCACAAAACCGGACTGAAAGCCGACCAACAAGATGTGGCAGTGGTCAAAGTGGAATTAAAAGATAAGAAAGGCTGCTTTGTTCCCGATGCGTGTGTGCCACTAACCTTCGAACTGGTTGGTGAAGCGCGTATTCTGGGCGTGGGCAATGGTGATCCGGCTTTTCGGGATATTGAACGTCCAACGAATGCCGATGCACGTACGTTCCACATCAAAACATTCAATGGGTTGGCGCAGATACTGATACAGTCTAAAACACAACCTGGGACTGTACAATTGAAGGTGAAAGGAGAAAACCTTCCGGGGTCTGTTCTTGAATTACATATTGCTCAATAACAATGATATGAACATGAGACTAATCTTCATGTTGCTGGGGCTTCTCACTACAATTATGTGTACGGCACAATCGCGTCGTTTTGATACTCCAATCGTTTTGCCCGAGGTTCACCCCGACCAAAGCGTAACATATAAATATCGCGCCCCCGACGCAAAGGCTGTGCTTCTTGATGCGCTGTATCCCAAAGCTCTCAATAGAATTATTTACATGTGAAAATATTTTTTGAATATGAAACGAAAATTAGTTAGTTTATTCCTTTTGTGCTTTAGTTTATTTCTTTCTGCTCAGGAATGGCAGCCGGCCGACCCTGAAGCCACACCTGAAGCTAAAGCGCTCTTTGCACGCTTGCAACAAATTCAAGCCAAAGGAATCATGTATGGCCATCAAGACGACTTGGTAACCGGCAATACCTGGTGGTACGAGAAAGATAACTATCGTTCGGATACTAAAGAAGCCACGGGAGATTATCCTGCCGTAGTAGGATTTGAACTGGGTGAATTAGAATTAGGTGGCAAATACAGCCTCGATTCAGTGTATTTCTCTTCCATGGCCGAACGCGCCAAATGGTGGTACACCCAACAAAACGGCATTATCACTGTTAGCTGGCACTGTGTGAATCCTATCTCATCGCAATGGCCGGGAATTAAAGAACCAAATGGAGCCGGTTCGGCATGGGAAGTAGGATTTCTTTCATCCAATGGTCAGAATGCAGTAAGAAGCATACTGCCTGGTGGTTTCAATCATGCAATGTATAATTCGTGGTTGGATAGATTAGCCAAATTCTTTCTTACATGGAAAGACGATCATGACAACCTGATCCCATTCTTGTTCCGCCCGTATCACGAACATTCTGGCAGCTTTTTCTGGTGGGGACGTACGCGCCGCTACGAAGAAGAATTTGTTGAACTTTGGCGATACACAGTAAAGTATTTTCGTAATAAAGGGTTGCACAACATCCTATATATGTACAATACCGATAAGGTATATTCTCCTGAAGAATATCTTGCCGGATATCCAGGTGATGAATACATTGATGTATTGTCGATCGATTGGTATGGACAGGGTGAAGAGTTTAATAAAGACATAGATGAAGCCCTAAGATTTACAACCAAGCTTGCCAAGCAAAAAAAGAAACTACATGCTTTGAGTGAATGTGGCCCACTTAGCGCCGATCTACAGGAAATCCTTGCCAATTATGAATCATTGTACGCTCTTACCTGGCGTAACGCCCCCCCTCGTGGCAATCGTCCACGCCGTGCGGCTTTGACAAAGGAGGACATTGCAAAAATGTCCCCCGAAAGACGCGAAGCCTATGAGCGTTGGTTAAAACAACCGAAGCCCGAAGAATTATTGAAAATGATGAAAGCCAACAAGCGATATTTGTTCTTAAAAGATGTTCAGAATGTTAAGTAGCGTAATAATTTTATGGGATGCACCAATACTGCATTCAGTCTGTTTTGACCGGATGCCGTAATTCATTAGCGCACAGGAAAGACACACGTTGCATCCCACAACCAAGGGGTGAAGAAAATATGTGAAGGTTTATATTCATGCCCCAATGATAAACTTTATGCTGAAATTCCTGAAAATATGGATGCTTATGATGGGGATAAGATTAAAACAAATACCACTTAATCACCTATATGACAAAAATAGGAACACAAGCACCAGAATTAATGATTATTCTTAAATGAGGAAAATGAAAAATTCAATTTTACATATTAAGTATAGACTAATTCTTTTAATGCTGATTTTAAGCAGTCTTAATAGTTTTTCACAAACAAGTATGCCTGTCGATACCGTAGAAGCGGAAGATGGTATTTTAACAGATGTACACGTAGGAAATAGTCTTTCGGGTTTTTCAGGTACCGGTTATGTTACCGGTTTAGATGATACAAACGACCAGCTTACAGTAACGGTTTCAGTCCCGGAAAAAGCGTTCTATATAATCATGATTGGTTATCATAATAGCGATTTTAAATCGCAAAACATCAGTATTAACGGAGGTGATTTTTCAAGTGTTGATTTTGAGCCGAACATTGGATTTACATATACAAGTGGTGGAAAACATATCCTGAATGTTGGTGAAAACACCATAACCATTCAAAAAGGTTGGGGTTGGACAGAAATTGATAATTTTATTATTTATCGTGCCGAGACAAATTCATACGAAAAAACAGCAACAGAATTGGTTGATTCTGGGGCATCAGTCAGTGCAAAATCGGTTTATAATTTCCTTTATTCGCAATACGGGAGACGAATAATCTCGGGACAATTTTTTAATTATTTTGATGAGTTAGTCGGTATTACTGGAAAAACGCCCCTTCATCGCGTTTGGGATTTCCAACCCTATACCGAAGGTTATCCCTATTTATGGGAGAACGGTAGTCATTCTTTTGGCATCCCACCGAATCTGAACATTACAGAAGATGCAATAGCATGGTATAATAGTACCGGGAGAAAGGGGATTGTTGGTTTTGGCTGGCACTGGCATTCGCCAAGTGGAGGTACAGTAGGAACAAATACTTTTTACAACGAATACACTACTTTTGATATCAAAGAGGCAATTCAGGAAGATTCACCAAATTATGCCTTATTAATTCGCGATATTGATGCCATTGCTGTTGAGTTAAAAAAGCTGGAATCGGCCAATGTTCCTGTTATTTTTCGTCCCTTGCATGAAGCTGGAGGCGGATGGTTTTGGTGGAGTGGAAACAAAGATGGAGAAAGTGCAGATGCATGTAAAATACTTTATCAGATTATATTCGATCGGATAGCCAATTATCACAATATTCATAATTTAATTTGGGCATGGTCAACTTACGAAGAAGAATGGTATCCTGGAAACGATGTGGTTGATATTGTGGGGATGGACTCATATCCGGGTCAATATAATTACTCCACTCAAAAAAATACTTTTGATCGGTATTTCGAGTTGGTAGATGGAGAAAAAATTGTTGCCATGACTGAAAACGGAGCAATCCCGGATCCTGATGACTGTCTTGATTTTGACGCACCATGGTCGTATTTTATGTCTTGGGGTGATATGGTTGCTTCCAGAAATGAAACATCACATTTAATTGATGTTTTCTCAAATCCAAGAGTTATTACACTCGAAAATGATACTTTTCCATTGATTGTTTCAGCCCCGGATCAGAATATCTGTTCACCAGAGAGTGTAACACTTGAGGCAGAGGCAAACTTTGGAATTGTAAATTGGTTTACGGAGAAAAACGAAGGTACACCCGTTCATTCCGGCACACATTTTACTACTCCTGTGATTTCCGAAACAACGACCTATTACGTTGAAGCCTCATACAATAATTCTCTAAGCGAGATTCCACGAATTCCGGTGAAGGTAATCCTTAAATCCCCCGTAACAGGGTCCTCAATAACCGGCCCCAATGAGGTATGTCAGGGAGCTACAAACATTCAATTAAGTTTACCGCCCGATTCTTCAGCAGATTCGTACATCTGGGAGTTGCCGGCAGGTGCAACCATTGTATCCGGCGGTAATTCAAATTCGATACTTGTTGATTTCAGTGAAATTGCCGGGTCGGGAACCATTAAAGCTACCGGGCTAAACCAATGCGGAACCGGATTTGAAAATACTTTTCAGCTTACCGTAAATTCAATTCCTCTGGCTCCGGTTATTGCTGAGATTGATGGCATTTTGATATCGGACAGTCAAAATGGAAACCAATGGTATTTTGAAGGTACTCCCATCAACAATGCAAAAAGCGATACACTAAATCCGGAACAAAGTGGCGATTATTATTCAATTATTAATTCAAATACATGTTCCTCCGAACGATCGAATACGATAACACTTGCACTTACAGCTGTTGTTGAAATCGACGAAACAAATTTGTTCGGTATTTATCCAAATCCGGTTGATAGGGAAAATGGTGTCATAAAAATTACCCGAATTAACTTAGCAAACGATGCCCGTGTTGCAATTTATGATGTAAATGGTAGAATTGTTCAGGAAAGTGCTCTTGTTAATAATACGATTAGGCTAGAAAATGAATTTGAGACAGGAATCTACGTGATTAAAATAATAGAAAAGGGATTGGCATATTCCCAAAAGCTAATCATCAAATAATGATGTTAAAAGAATTAAAGGTTATTTACTGACAGCCATTCACTTACATTAATATAAAATATAAATCAATAAAATTAAATAGAAAATGAAAAAAATTGTAATCCTATTATTTGTATTTGCCTCTGTTTTTACTTCGGCACAAAAGTTCGAAGATTTGGCACAAACACCTCCAATGGGCTGGAATAGTTGGAATAAATTCGCCTGTGACGTAAATGAAAAAATGTTGATGCAGATGGCTGATGTGATAGTTGAAAGTGGCATGCGTGATGCTGGTTATGAATACATTGTTGTCGATGATTGCTGGCATGGTGAGCGTGACAGTCTTGGTTTTATTCATGAGAATCCGGAGCATTTTCCCTCTGGAATAAAAGCTTTAACAGACTATATTCACTCGAAAGGATTAAAATTTGGAATCTATTCCTGTGCGGGAAATACAACCTGCGCCGGACGTCCGGGAAGTCGTGGCCACGAATACCAGGATGCGCTTACTTATGCCCAATGGGGAGTGGATTATTTAAAATACGATTGGTGCGATACAGATGGTTTGAATGCAGAGGCTGCCTATACAACCATGCGTGATGCTTTATATAGTGCAGGCCGTCCAATTTTATTCAGTATGTGCGAGTGGGGAGGGAATAAACCCTGGGAATGGGGTACTGATGTTGGCCATATGTGGCGCACAACCGGTGATATCTATGACTGTTTTGATTGTGAATATAGCCATGGCTCATGGTCCAGTTGGGGAGTGATGAAGATTTTGGATATGCAAAAAGGAATTAGAACGTATGCAGGCCCAGGTCACTGGAACGACCCAGACATGCTCGAAGTAGGTAATGGGGGAATGACCGTGAATGAAGACCGCGCTCATTTTTCAATGTGGTGCATGCTGGCAGCTCCGTTAATCGCCGGAAATGATTTAACATCAATGAGCGAGGAGACCCTTGAAATTCTGACCAATGCTGATGCAATTGCAATCGATCAGGATGCACTTGGCATACAAGGGTTTAAATTCTCAGCTGAAGACAGTGTTGAAACATGGTTTAAGCCGCTTGAAAATGGAGATTGGGCAGTTTGTTTTCTGAACCGTTCTTCAAAACCTGCGAAAATCGACTTTGATTGGAAAACAAAAGTATATGATGATTTCTCAAAGCACGATTTAAGCGCAGAGAAAACGGTTTATAAAGTTTTCGATGTGTGGACTAAAAAGAATCTGGGCAATACCAAAAGGAGTTTAAAAGAAGAAGTGCCGGGGCACGATGTATTAATGCTAAGGTTATCAAAAAACTAAAGTATTTCATATTTAGTTGAACTTCTTGGTTTGTAAAAATAATTAAATGCACGAAACGGGGTTTTGGGTAGCGCTTTTATAGAACAAAATTCGGATGATCATGGCTTTTATCTGTCCGGTAATCAGTGCGTTTTTTGAGGCATTCAGCAGGAGTATCCCGGTCTGTTGTATTATTTATATTCGAGAAAGGTAATCGTATGGAGCTATATTTTTTGAATTCTATGAATCGTCACAAACTTAATTCAGGGCAATTTATTTTACCGAGAAGTTTATGAATAATAAATTAAATCATAAAAGACATATTAATATGGCACCTTTTTTTACAAAATTCTTGTATGTGAATATGATGTTGGCAGTCATTTTTTACTGCTCCTGTTCAGCGAAAGATTTGTCAAAAGAAATAGAAGAATCTAATTTATACACAGCCGAAAATTCATTCATTCAGTTTACAGGGCGCGTTGATTTTTCAACTAATGAACTTCCAAGGTTTTGGTCGCCAGGAGTCTATGTTGAGGCTTGGTTTAGTGGGAAAACTTGTGAAATTATTGTAAATGATGAGTTGTTATGGGGAACATCGCACAATTATATATCAATTGTTCTTGATGATCAGCCGGTACAGCGCATAAAACTCACCGAGAAAGTAAATATTATTAATCTGGATTCCCGGTTAGGATCTGGAAATCACAAAGTTACGATTTGTAAAAGTTCAGAGTCAGGTATTGGATACCTGGAATTTGCAGGTATAAAATGTGAAGAGCTCTTAAAACCGGAGCCAAAACCAACCCGGAAAATCGAGTTTTATGGTAATTCGATTACCTGCGGAACAGGAAGTGATACATCGGAAGTTCCGTGTGATTCAGGCGAGTGGTACGATCAGCACAATGCCTATATGAGCTATGGACCGGTTACTGCCCGTTTGTTAAATGCTCAATGGATGTTGACTTCGGTTTCTGGTATTGGATTAATGCATAGCTGTTGCAATATGGACATTGTTATGCCTGATGTGTACGACAAAGTCAATCTTCGGGAAAATAAATTGGAATGGAACTTTTCTAAGTATCAGCCCGATGTGGTGACCATTGCCCTTGGGCAAAACGATGGTATCCAGGATTCAACAGTTTTTTGTTCAAATTATGTAGCTTATATACACCAGCTTCGTACCAAATATGAGAAAGCAACCATCATTTGCCTCACCAGTCCCATGGCTGATGAAAAGTTAGTAGCTGTTATGAAAAAGTATTTTGTATCAATTGTAGATTGTCTGAATGATGAGGGTGATCAAAATATCACCTCGTATTTCTTCTCTAAACATTATAATAACGGATGCGGAGGTCATCCTGATATATCCCAGCATACCGAAATTGCCGGAGAGTTATCACAGTTCATAAAAGAAATTAAAAATTGGTAGTAAACCTGCCAAATCAGTAGAAAAAAACGATTATTTAAAAAAACGTTATGAGTAAAAAAATATTCCAGCAGTTATTTGCATTTGTCTTTTTAGCTTTTATTTCAGTACAAGCTTATACGAAAGATTCCAAAATGGTTGATAATCAGGCTACAGCCGAAACGAAAGCACTGTTCCGAAATCTCGAAAAATTATCGAAGAAGCATACGCTTTTTGGGCATCAGCATGCCACTGAATATGGTCATGGGTGGTCAGATGAAGCAGGCCGCTCGGATGTGAAATCGGTTTGCGGTTCGCACCCAGGTGTAATCGGCGTTGATTTATCTGGCTTGTCTGGCCGATCTCCCGAATCCATAAAGAAAAATAAAGAGGATCTCAAGAATACAGTTGTTGATACCTATAACAGGGGAGGGGTAACAACCGTCGCATGGCACTTTTCCAATCCCGTTTCAGAAGGTGGTTTTTATTGGAAGGATGGTGTTTCGAAACCTGCGGTGAAATACTTGATTCCTGGAGGGGAAGCGCATGAAAAATACAAAGAGATTCTGAAAACCATTGCGGGTTGGGCTCATAGTTTGAAAGGTACTGATGGCACTTTGGCTCCTGTTATTTTCAGGCCATACCATGAATTTGACGGTGGTTGGTTTTGGTGGGGTGAACCGTACTGTTCCAAAGATGAGTTTGTGTCTCTTTGGCAATTTACAGTCTCTTATCTGCGCGACAGCCTTGATGTTCACAACTTCATTTATACCTTTTCACCAGATAATAAATTTACATCTGAGGCCGAATTTCTCGATCGCTATCCCGGAGACGAGTGGGTCGACATGGTTGGCATGGATAATTATGGCGACATGGGACGCGATCGTTATGACATTGAAACTGCCGCCCAAAAGTTAAAGATTGTTTCTGATTATGCTACTAAATCGGGAAAACTGGCGGCATTTACCGAAACCGGGCTGGAATCGATTCCTGATACAACCTGGTGGACCAAAACCTTGCTAAAAACAATGCGTATGCACGACATGAAACTGTGCTATGTGTTGGTTTGGCGCAACGATAAAACCAGTCCAACTCATTATTATGCGCCGTTCCCAGGTCAGGTTAGTGTCCCTGATTTTATGAAGTTCTATCATGATCCGTATACCTTGTTTGAGAATGATTTGAAAAATATTTACGACAAGAAAAAGCAATAATCAATCTATAATGAACTTGATTAAAATAGGAATAATATAGGCGCATAGGCTACAAAACTAACCAACATGTTGTTCGGGTTGATATTATTTTTCCCGCTTGCGGTTTAGAGACTGTTTAAATTCGGTATGTTCAAAACGCATTCCAGTTCAACCCTTTCAGGGTTGTTGTATTACATCCCTCATTTCCCGTGGGTTAACACCCACGGTTATTCAGATTAAACCCATTCTGGGTTTTTAGTAAGCACAAGTCCGAAGGACTTCAATATAAAT